>NZ_JBIVSD010000020.1:0-177627 GCF_044756065.1 Kitasatospora sp. NPDC092039
AGCGGGCGGCCAAGGACCAGACCCGACCGGGTCGTGGCCGACAAGGCCTACTCCTCCCGGAAGATCCGCCACCTGCTGCGGCGCCGACGGATCAAGGCGACCATCCCCGAACGCCGGGACCAGATTGCCGGCCGCGCCCGCCGCGCAAGCCGCGGCGGGCGACCGCCGGCCTTTGACAAGACCGCCTACAAGCGGCGGAACGTCGTCGAGCGGTGCTTCGCCAAGCTGAAGCAATTCCGGGCAGTGGCAACCAGGTTCGACAAGCTGGCGAACCGCTACCGAGCCGGCGTCGTCCTCGCCTCGCTGATCCTGTGGCTACGAGCCGAGGAACAATGACCCGGCACAAGATCAATTACGAGACACGGCCTAGGACGCGGGGCCCGCCGTCAGACCTGCTGCTCCTCGAACGGGAGCACGTCCGGCGAGAGCACCGAGGCGCGCGCCGTCGCGGCGGTCAGCCGGCGGCGGTGGTGGCGGCGGCACAGCACCTCGTAGCCGACCTCGTCCTGGTCCACCGAGATGTCGCCGACCACCACCTGGGCGCCCTCGACCACCATCACCCCGCCGACCGTACGGGCGTTGTGGGTGGCCCGCGCGCCGCACCAGCACAGCGCCTCGACCTGGAGCACCTCCACCCGGTCGGCCAGCTCGATCAGCCGCTGCGAGCCCGGGAACAGCCGGGTGCGGAAGTCGGTGGTGATGCCGAAGGTGTAGACGTCGATGTCCAGCTCGTCCACCACCCGGGCCAGCTGGTCGACCTGCTCGGCGGCGAAGAACTGGGCCTCGTCGCAGATCAGGTAGTCCACCCGGCCGCCGGCCGAGAGCCGGTGCACCACGTGCGCGTGGAAGTCGAAGTCGTCCGTCACCTCGACCGCGTCGGCGCGCAGGCCCAGCCGGCTGGAGATCGTCGCCTCGCCCGCCCGGTCGTTGCGGGTGAGGATCACGCCCTGCCGGCCGCGCGCGGTGTGGTTGTGGTCCATCTGCAGCGCCAGCGTCGACTTGCCGCAGTCCATCGTGCCCGAGAAGAACACCAGTTCAGCCATGGGTGGAGCAAAGGCCTTTCAAATCAAGGGAGTTCGGGCACAGATAAGTCAATTGGGCGGTGCGGCCCGGTCAGCCGCGGACCTCGAGCAGCGGCACGAACTGCTCGACCGGGGTCATCGAACCGTGCAGACCGATCATCGTCGACTCGCCGGGCTCGTTGCGGGAGGCGACGATCGCGATGTCGTCGCGCGCCGCGGCGACCACGTCGCCGATCCGGGCGTACACCCGCTCGTCCACGGCCGGGCCGAACCAGCCCGCCGCGATCGCCTGGTCCCGGGTGGCCACCCACATCCGGTCGCCCAGCACCTCGCTCCAGACCGTGTGCACGTCGGCGGCGGCGCCCGGCACCGCGTACACGTGCCGGGCCCGGCCCTCGCCGCCGAGCAGGGCGACGCCGGCGCCCAGCTCCCAGTCCTCGTCGAAGTCGATCCGGTCCTCCGGCGCGATGTCGATCATGCCGTGGTCGGCCGTCACGTACATCGCCGAGCGCGGCGGCAGCTGCTCGGCCAGCCGGCGGGCCAGCCGGTCCACCGCGTCCAGCGTCATCCGCCACTCGTCCGAGTCGACCCCGAAGCGGTGGCCCGCGCCGTCCAGCTCGCTGACGTAGGTGTACACCAGCGCCCGGTCGTGCTCGGCCAGCCAGGCCGCCGCCTGGTCCATCCGCTCCTCGCCCGTGGTGCGGCCAAGGAAGGTGCCGCCGGACAGCGCCACCCTGGTCAGCGGGGTCTGGGCGAACAGCGGGGACGAGACCTGCGCGGTCGCCACCCCGGCCTCGTGGGTGCGCTCGAAGACCGTCGGGTACGGCTGCCAGGCGTGCGGCTCGGTCGGCGGCTGCCAGCGCAGCTGGTTCATCAGGTAGCCGGCGCCCGGCACCGCCACCGTGTACCCGGCCAGGCCGTGCAGGCCCGGCGGCGTGCCGGTGCCGACCGAGGCCAGCGAGGTCGCCGTGGTCGACGGGAAGCCCGCGGTCAGCGGACGGCCGCTGCCGCCCAGCGAGCTGCCGGCGAGCGAGGACAGGAACGGCGCGTACTCGGGGTGGCGCAGCAGCAGCTCCCAGCCCAGGCCGTCCACCAGGAAGACCACCACCCGGTCCGCCGGGGCGATCGGGAGCGTCGCGGTGAACCCGGGGACGCCGAGCCCCGCCGCCACCGAGGGCAGCAGGTCGCACAGCGAACCGCTGCCGTACGGGGGCGCGGGGGCCGTGGCCGGGTCAAGGATCTCGAAGGCGTCGTAGCCGTCGGCAGGAACGAAGGACATGGAACCGGATTCGTAGCGGTGCGGGCGGTCGGAAGCGGTGGGACTCAGACCCGCGGGCCGTTGCTGATCGTCGCGTCGGACAGCGCCCGCGCGAACACCAGCGCCTGGGCCACCGTCTCCGGGCCGTCACCGGCCTCGCTCACCCGCAGGGAGAGGTCGTCGGCCGTGGCCGAGCCGGTGTATCCGTGGTCCGCCTCGCAGTTCGGGTCGGAGCAGCCGGCCGGCTCCAGGTCCAGGCGCTGCACCGCGCCCCAGCCGATCGTCAGCACGACCTCGCGCGGCAGGGTGCCCGGGGTGTACGTCTCCGGGTTCGCCACCATCCGGCTCACCACCACCGAGCCGATCCGGTCGAGCCGGACGCTCTCCGTCGACGTGGTCGCGAACGGCACCGCCGGGCTGCCCTCGGCCCCCGACTGCTCGTCCGTGTGGCTCACCACGAACCGGGTCGGGGTGAGCACCAGCACCGTCACGTGCCGGCGCACCTCGTTGGCGTCGAAGGTCGTCTCCTGGTGCACCAGGTAGGAGCTGATCGGCTCCGGGCCCACCGCGGACTCGACCGCCTCGGACACCAGGGCCGGGTAGTAGCCGCTGCGCTCGATAGCCGAGCGCAGGTCCTGAGTGGTGGTGGTACCGGTCTTCGCCATATCTCCATCCTGGCATGGTCCGCCGACGAAGCGGGCGGCACGGCGCCGAGCTTCGGACAACAGCGCCCGGGCAGGGCGCAACCAAGGAAGGTTACAGCGTGCTCATCGCGCGCGGGCCCAGATCGCTGCGGACCGGCAGGGGTGCGACCCGCACCCGCGCCCCCAGGATCGCCAGTCCGTGCGGGGCGACGACCACCGGTTCGAGGTCCACCGAGGCGATCTCCGGCACGTCGTCCACCAGCTGCGACACCCGGAGCAGCAGTTCCTCCAGGGCGTCGGTGTCCACCGCCTCGGCACCGCGCCAGCCGAACAGCAGCGGCGCCGCCCGGACCTCCCGGATCAGCCCAGCGACGTCCTGGTCGGTGGCCGGAACCAGCCGGTGCGCCGTGTCGCCCAGCAGTTCGGCCGGTGCGCCGGCCAAGCCGAAGGACAGGATCGCGCCGACCGCCGGGTCCACCGTGGCGGCGATCACGGTGTCCACGCCGCGCGGTGCCATCCGCTGGACGACCAGCTCGGCCTGCGCGGCGCCGCCGAGCAGCGCGTCCAGCTCGCGGTGGGCGCGGCGCAGGACCGCCTCGTCGGTCAGATCCAGCCGGACGCTGCCCAGGTCGGGGCGGTGGCGCAGGTGCGGGGCCGTCGCCTTGAGGGCCACCGGGTAGCCGAGTGCCCCGGCGGCCGCCGCCGCGCTCTCCTCGTCCGGGGCCGGCCGCACCGGCGAGACGTCGATCCCGTAGCGGGCCAGCAGTTCCTGGGCCTGCGCCTCCGGCAGGGTGATCCGGGCGCCGCCGGGCTGGGTGCGGGCGGCGATCGCGGCCCGGGTGCTCAGCACCGCCTCCACCAGCCGGCGGGCGCCGGGCTCGTCGATCCGGTCCAGCTCGGGGACGCGCGCCGTCTCCTCCGCCTGGGCCGTGCGGCGGCGCCACTGCGCGTAGTGCACGGCGTGGGCGAGGGCGTGCACGGCCCGCTCGGGCGCCGCGTAGGCGGGGATGCCGCCGGGGCGCAGCCGGACCGGGAGGTCGGTCAGCGCCAGGTGGGTGAGCAGCAGCGGCTTGCCCAGCTCCCGGGCGCGGCTCCCGGCCTCCAGCAGGGCGGCGGCGATCTCCGGGTCGTCCGAGCCCATCGCGGGGTCGTCCTCGCCGGTCAGCCGACCGCCCATGAAGGCGTGGGCGGAGGTGCCGATCGGCGGGATGGCGACGGCGATCACCGCGTCCACGGCCGGGTCGGCGAGCGCGACGTCCAGGGCGATCCGGAAGTTCTCGCCGGTCGCGGCGGTGGTGAGGTCGACGGGTGTGCAGGGGCGCAGGCCGACGCCCAGCAGGGCGTCGTAGGTGAGCAGGCCGAGCGAGTCGGAGTTGCCGACCACCGCGACCCGGTCCCCCGGCGGCAGCGGCTGCTGGGCCAGCAGCTCGCCGGTGTCGTACAGCTCGGTGATGGTCGACACCCGGGTGACGCCCGCCTGTTCGAACAGCGCGTCCACGGTGGCGTCGCGCAGTCCGGTGGCGGTGGCGGGGACGGCGTGGCCGGGCGGCAGGCTGCCGGTGTGCCGGGCGCCCTTGACCACCACGACCGGCTTGACGGCGGCGAGCCGGCGGGCGATCCGGGTGAACTTGCGCGGGTTGCCGAAGGACTCCAGGTAGAGCAGCACCACCCGGGTGGCCTCGTCCTCGGCCCAGTACTGGAGGAAGTCGTTGCCGGAGACGTCGGACCGGTTGCCGACCGAGGCGAAGGAGGAGACGCCGAGGCCGCGCTTGTGGGCGGCCTCCAGCAGGGCCACGCCGATCGCGCCGGACTGGCAGAAGATCCCGAAGCCGCCGCGGCCGGGCAGGCGCGGGGCGAGCGAGGCGTTCAGCGGGTGCTGCGGGTCGGTGTTGATCAGGCCGAAGGCGTTCGGGCCGATCACCCGCATGCCGGCCGCGCGGGCCTGGCGGACCAGCGCGCGCTGGCGGTCCCGGCCCTCCGGACCGGTCTCCGCGTAGCCGGCGGTGACCACCACCAGGCCCTGCACCCCGTGGGCGCCGCACTCGGCGACGGCGGTCGGGACGGCGCCCTCGGGGACGGCGATCACCGCGAGGTCCACCGGTCCGGGAATGTCCAGAACCGAACGGTGGAGCGGGACGCCGTCCAACTCGGTGCCGGGCGCGGCGTTGCGGTTCACCGCGTACACCGGGCGGTCGGCCGGGGCGTCGTCCCCCAGCAGGTCGCGCAGGATGGCGCGGCCGACGGTCTGCGGGGTGCGGGAGACCCCGATCACCGCCACCGAGCGCGGGGTGAGCAGCCGCTGCACCGAGCGCGCCTCGGCGCGGTGCTCGCGGGCGCGCATCACGGCGAGCGAGCGCTCGGTCTGTTCGAGGTCGAACTCCAGGTGCACCACGCCGTCGGCGAAGCTGCGGTGCTGGGTGTAGCCGGCGTCGGTGAAGACCTTCACCATCTTGCGGTTCTCCGGCAGCACCTCGGCCTGGAAGCGGCGGATGCCGCGCTCCTGCGCGACCGCCGCGATGTGCTCCAGCAGGGCGGAGGCCACGCCGCGGCCCTGGTGGGCGTCCTGCACCAGGAAGGCGACCTCGGCGTCGGTGCCGGTCTCGGAGGGGCGGCCCTCGGCGTCGATCCGGTCGTACCGGACGGTGGCGATGAAGTGGTCCCGGACCACCACCGCGAGGCCGACCCGGTTCACGAAGTCGTGGTGGGTGAAACGGCGGACGTCCTTGTCGGAGAGCCGCGGGTAGGGGGCGAAGAACCGGAAGTACTTCGACTGGTCCGACACCTGCTCGTAGAACTCCACGAGCCGTCCGGCGTCTTCGGGCGTGATCGGCCGGATCCGGGCCGTGCCTCCGTCGCGCAGCAGGATGTCCGCTTCCCAGTGCTGCGGATAGTCGGGTTGCTCGGGGTTCGCCACCGCGGGGTCTTCCACGTTCGTCAGGTTATCCGGCGGCGAGCCGAATGGCGCCGGTCGCGTGCTCGCGGCAGGGTGGACCGGGACCATCGACCGGGGTTTATGCCCCGAAAAGAAACAATCACAAGTCCTGAACGCGGCGGTTCCCAGGGGTCGCCTGCGTGCAACACTGGTCTAGACAACATGGCCGCTTCCCCCGCTCCCCCTGAGCACGGCCGTGACCAGCTTCACCGGAAAGGCACGTCTCATGGCTGAGCGCCGCGTCACCATCGGTTGGGCCGAGGGCCTGCACGCCCGTCCCGCCTCCGTCTTCGTCCGGGCCGTCACGGCCACCGGCGTGCCGATCACCATCGCCAAGCCGGGCGGCAACCCGGTCAACGCCGCCTCCATGCTCGGCCTCCTCGGCCTGGGCGCCCAGGGCGGCGACGAGGTCATCCTCGCCTCCGACGCCGAGAACGCCGACGACGCGCTCGACCGCCTCGCCAAGCTCGTCTCCGAGGGCCTCGACGAGCTCCCCGCCGCAGTCTGAGGCCCCGCAGCCGCCCGATGGGGGTGCCGCCGGATTCCGGCGGCACCCCCATCGGCCTTTCCGGCCGCTTCCGCGGCCGGCCTGGTCAGCCCTTGACGCAGACGACCTGCTTGAGGTGCGCGACCACCTCGACCAGGTCCTTCTGCTGGGCTATGACCTTCTCGATGTTCTTGTAGGCGCCGGGGATCTCGTCCACCACGCCGCCGTCCTTGCGGCACTCCACGCCCTCGGTCTGCTCGACCAGGTCCTGGGCGGTGAACCGCTTCTTCGCGGCGCTGCGGCTCATCTTGCGGCCGGCGCCGTGCGAGGCGGAGTTGAACGACGCCGCGTTGCCCAGACCGCGGACGATGTAGGAGCCCGTCCCCATCGAACCGGGGATGATCCCGAGGTCCCCGGAGCCGGCCCGGATCGCGCCCTTGCGCGTCACCAGCAGGTCGACGTCGTCGTACCGCTCCTCCGCCACGTAGTTGTGGTGGCAGCTGATCACCTCGTCGAAGGCGACGTTCGCCTTGGCGAACTCGCGCCGGACGACGTCCTGGAAGAGCGCCATCATCACCGCCCGGTTGTTCTTGGCGTACTCCTGTGCCCAGAACAGGTCCTGGCGGTAGGCGGCCATCTCCGGGGTCTTCGCGAGGAAGACCGCGAGGTCCCGGTCTATCAGGCCCTGGTTGTGCGGCAGGGAACGGGCGACACCCATGTGGTGCTCGGCCAGCTCCTTGCCGATGTTGCGGGAACCGGAATGCAGCATCAGCCAGACCGCATCGGTCGTATCAATGCACAGTTCTATGAAGTGATTTCCACCGCCGAGCGTGGCCATCTGCTGCATCGCCCGCTCACGGCGCCACTTCACGTCCTCCGCGATACCGTCGAAGCGCTGCCAGAAGTCGTCCCAGCCCGCCGTGCGGAAGCCGTGCAGCTTGGCCGGGTCGACCGGCTCGGAGTGCAGGCCGCGGCCGACCGGGATGGCCCGCTCGATCTCGCGGCGCAGGCCGGAGAGGTCGTCCGGGAGGTCCTTCGCGGTGAGCGAGGTCTTCACCGCGCTCATCCCGCAGCCGATGTCCACACCGACCGCCGCCGGGCAGACCGCGCCGTCCATGGCGATGACGGAGCCGACGGTGGCGCCCTTGCCCAGGTGGACGTCGGGCATCACGGCGAGGCCGTGCAGCCACGGCAGGGAGCTGATGTTGCGCAGCTGCTGCATCGCCTGGCCCTCGACGGTGGCCGGGTCGGTCCACATCCGGATCGGGACCCGGACGCCGGGGACTTCGGTGTACGACATGGGTGAACGACCTCCAGGGGTCGGGTGGTTCGGGAAGAGGATTGCCGCGCGACAGCGATCCCGGCGCGGCTCGGGGAAGTTCAGGGGGCTCAGACGCCCGGGGCGACGGAACAGGGGGAATACGGCCTCGGGGAGCGTCGTCGTATCGCGTGCTCGACCCGCATGGTGCCGCCTCCCTTCCCTCGTCGCCGTTCGCACGTGCTGTGCGTCGGGGAACATCTATCCACGGAACGGACCCGGCCCGCAACGGATTTACAAACGCGTCCGGCCCGGCGGAGCGGGTGCTCCACCGGGCCGGACGGTGATCCGACGATCGGGTCAGCTGATGACGGTGACCTCGCCGATGCCGAGCGCCCGCACGTCGTCGGCGATCACCGAGGCGTCGCCGACCAGGACGGTCACCAGGCGGTCCGGCGGGAAGGCCGCGACGACCGCCTCGGTGGCGGCGGCGGTGGGCAGTTCGACGAGCTGCCGGTAGACCTCGGCCTGGTAGTCGTCCGGCAGGTACTGCTCGACCTGGTCGGCCAGGGTGCCGGCGACCGAGCCCGCGGTCTCGTACTTCAGCGGGGCGACGCCGACCAGGAACTGCACGGCCTCGTCGCGCTCGGCGTCGGTGAGGCCCTCGGCGGCGAGGGTGCGCAGGATCGTCCAGGTGTCGGCCAGCGCGGGGGCGGTGGAGGCGGTGTCCACCGAGCCGCTGATGGCGAGCATCGCGCGTCCGCTGCCGTCGGCGGCCGAGCGCAGCGGCTGGGCGAAGGCCCGCACGCCGTAGGTGTAGCCCTTCTCCTCGCGCAGGACGCGGTCGAGGCGGGAGGTGAGGGTGCCGCCGAGGCAGTAGGTGCCGAGGGTCTGGGCGGCCCAGACCGGGTCGTGGCGGTCGGGCCCGATCCGGCCGATGAGCAGCTGGGTCTGGACGGAACCCGGGCGGTCCACGATGACGACGCGGCCGCGGTCGTCGCCGGTGACCGGGGCGTGGGTGGACGGCTCGGCGGGCGTGCCGGTCCAGGTGCCGAGGGTGTTCTCCAGCAGCGCGGGCAGCTCGACGCCGGTGAGGTCGCCGACCACCACGACGGTGCTGGTCGCGGGGCGCACGTGGGCGTCGTAGAAGGCCTTGACGGCCGCGCGGTCGATCGACTTGACGGTGTCGGCGGTGCCGGCGCGCGGCCGGGAGAGCCGGTCGGCGCCGTCGAACAGCTCGGCGTACAGGGCCTTGGCGGCGCGCCGGGCCGGGTTGGCCTGCTCGTGGACGATCTCGTCCAGCCGGTTGGCGACCAGCCGCTCGATCTCCTCCTCGGGCAGCGCGGGGGCGCGCAGCGCGTCGGCGAGCAGGGACAGGCCGCGCTGGAGCCGGGAGGCGGGGACCTCCAGGGAGATCCGGATGCACGGGTGGTCGGCGTGCGCGTCGAGGGTGGCGCCGGCGCGCTCCAGCTCGGCGGCGAACTCCTCGGCGCTGAGGGTGTCGGTGCCCTCGCTGAAGGCGCGGGCGAGGATGCCGGCGATGCCGTCGAGGCCCTCGGGCTCGGCGGCGAGCGGGGCGTCGAGCAGGACCTCGACGGCGACCAGCTGCTGGCCGGGCCGGTGGCAGTGCAGCACGGTGATGCCGTTGCCGAGGGCGGCCCGCTCGGGGGCGGGGAAGTCCCAGGGGCTGGGCGTGCCCGGCTGGGGCTGCGGGTGGAAGGTCATGGCGGGGACGTAGTCGGTGCTCATACGGCGGCACCCTCCTCTTCGGAAGCGGCGTCGGAGTCGGCGTCGGTCTCGGCGGCGGTCGGCTCGTAGGCGAGGACGGCCCGGTTGTCGGGGTGGAGCCGGGCCTTGGCGACGGCCTGGACCTCCTCGGCGGTGACGTCGAGGACCTTGGGGAGGGCGTCGTTGAGCAGCTTGGGGTCGCCGAACAGGACGGCGTAGCGGCACAGTTCGTCGGCGCGGCCGGCGACGGTGGTGAGCCGGTCGAGCCACTCGCGCTCGATCTGGGCCTGGGCGCGCTCCAGTTCCTCGGCGGTGGGGCCCTCGGCGGCGAAGCGGGCGAGCTCCTCGTCGACGGCGGTGCCGATCTGCTCGATGGTGGCGTCGCCGGAGGTCTTGACGTCGAGCCAGCCGAGGCTGGGGGCGCCGGCCAGCCGCAGCAGGCCGAAGCCGGCGGCGACGGCGGTGCGGTCGCGGCGGACCAGCCGGTTGTAGAGGCGGCTGGACTCGCCGCTGCCGAGGATGGTGAGGGCGAGGTCGGCGGCGTCGGCCTCGCGGGTGCCGTCGTGCGGGAGGCGGTAGGCGGCCATCAGCGCGCGGGAGGGGACGTCCTCGTGGATCTCCTCGCGGATCTCCCGGCCGATGGTCTCGGGGAGTTCGCCGGAGCGCGGGGGCTGCTTGCCGTCGTGCGCCGGGATGGAGCCGAAGTACTTCTCGACCCAGGCGACGGTCTGCTCGGGGTCGATGTCGCCGACGATGGACAGGACGGCGTTGTTGGGCGCGTAGTACGTCCGGAAGAACGTGCGGGCGTCCTCCAGGGTGGCCGCGTCGAGGTCGGCCATGGAGCCGATCGGGGTGTGGTGGTACGGGTGGCCGTCGGGGAAGGAGAGCGCGGTGAGCTTCTCGAAGGCGGTGCCGTACGGGACGTTGTCGTAGCGCTGGCGGCGCTCGTTCTTCACGACGTCGCGCTGGTTCTCCATGGACGTCTCGTCGAGCGCGGCGAGCAGCGAGCCCATCCGGTCGGCCTCCAGCCAGAGGGCGAGCTCCAGCTGGTGGGCGGGCATGGTCTCGAAGTAGTTGGTGCGCTCGAAGCTGGTGGTGCCGTTGAGCGAGCCGCCGGCTCCCTGGACGAGCTCGAAGTGCCCGTTGTTGGAGACGTTGGCCGAGCCCTGGAACATCAGGTGCTCGAAGAGGTGGGCGAGGCCGGTCCGGCCCTCGACCTCGTGGCGGGAGCCCACGTCGTACCAGAGGCAGACGGCGGCGACCGGGGTGAGGTGGTCCTCGGAGAGGACGACGCGCAGGCCGTTGGCCAGGCGGTGCTCGGTGATGGCGATGCCTCGGCTGGAGGCGGGGGCCGGGTTGGCCATGCGCTCGGGTCCTTCCCGTCGTCGATGTCGGGGTTCGTGTGGCGTCCCCCATTGTGGTGCAACGCGCGGGAGCCGCGTTCGTGTCCGCGCGGACGGGGGCGTTCGCCAGGGGCGGAAGAGGGCCGCTGACCGGGAGTGTCGGCGGGAGGGTCCACAATGGGGGCGCCGCGCCCTGTCGACGGCGCCCGGTTGACGGGTCCGACGGCAGGACGGTGCCGGAGACGGCCGACGACCGCCCCCGGCGTTCGGCGGCCGACCGACGAACCACCGAGACACAGCCAGCGACACGTAAGGGAGCCCCGCCGCGATGGCCCGCCGCAGTTCGCAGACCCCGCCGCCCGGAGACTTCGAGGAGCGGATCCTCGACGTCGACGTCGTGGACGAGATGCAGGGCTCCTTCCTGGAGTACGCCTACTCGGTGATCTACTCGCGTGCGCTGCCCGACGCGCGGGACGGTCTGAAGCCGGTGCACCGCCGGATCCTGTACCAGGCCAACGAGATGGGCCTGCGCCCGGAGCGCGCGCACGTGAAGTGCGCCCGCGTGGTGGGCGAGGTGATGGGCCGGCTGCACCCGCACGGCGACGCGTCGATCTACGACTCCGTGGTCCGCATGGCGCAGCCGTTCTCGATGCGGCTGCCGCTCATCGACGGGCACGGCAACTTCGGTTCGCTGGGCAACGACGACCCGCCGGCGGCGATGCGCTACACCGAGTCGCGGCTGACGGCCGCCTCGATGGCGATGGTGGAGTCGATCCACGAGGACACCGTCGACTTCGGCCCGAACTACGACGGCAGCGAGCAGGAGCCGCTGGCGCTGCCGGCCGCGTTCCCGAACCTGCTGGTGAACGGCGCGACGGGCATCGCGGTCGGCATGGCGACGAACATGCCGCCGCACAACCTGTCCGAGGTGGTGGCCGCGGCCCGGCACCTGATCAAGCACCCGAACGCGGACCTGGACACGCTGATGCGGTTCGTGCCCGGTCCGGACCTGCCGACCGGCGGGCGGATCGTCGGCCTGTCGGGCATCCGGGACGCGTACGAGTCGGGCCGCGGCACGTTCAAGATCCGGGCGACGGCGACGGTGGAGGCGGTGACGGCCCGCCGCAAGGGCATCGTGGTCACCGAGCTGCCGTACAACGTCGGCCCGGAGAAGGTCATCTCGAAGATCAAGGACCTGGTCAACGCGAAGAAGCTCCAGGGCATCGCGGACGTCAAGGACCTGACCGACCGCGAGCACGGGCTGCGGCTGGTCATCGAGGTGAAGAACGGCTTCGTGCCGGAGGCGCTGCTGGAGCAGCTGTACAAGCTGACGCCGATGGAGGAGACCTTCGGCATCAACAACGTGGCGCTGGTGGACGGGCAGCCGCTGACGCTGGGCCTGAAGGAGCTGCTGGAGGTCTACGTCGACCACCGCTTCACCGTGGTGCGCCGGCGCAGCGACTTCCGCCGCCGCAAGCGCGAGGAGCGGCTGCACCTGGTCGAGGGCCTCCTGGTGGCGCTGCTCGACATCGACGAGGTCATCGCGATCATCCGGTCGAGCGACAACGCCCAGCAGGCCAAGGAGCGCCTGATGGAGCGCTTCTCGCTGTCGGAGACGCAGACGGCGTACATCCTGGACACCCCGCTGCGGCGGCTGACCCGCTTCGACCGGGTGGAGCTGGAGCAGGAGAAGGCGAAGCTGACCTCGGAGATCGCGGACCTGACCGAGATCCTGGAGTCGGACACAAAGCTGCGCAGCGTGGTGTCGTCCGAACTGGGCGCGGTGGCGAAGCAGTTCGGCACCGAGCGGCGCACCGTGCTGCTGGAGGCGGGGGCGGTGCCGTCGGCGGCGCTGGCGGTGCCGCTGGAGGTCGCGGACGACCCGTGCCGGGTGCTGCTGTCGTCGACGGGCCTGCTGGCGCGGACGGCGGACGGCGAGCCGTTCGAGGTGTCGGAGAAGCGGGCGAAGCACGACGTGATCGTGTCCGCGGTGCACGCGACGGCGCGGGCGGACGTGGGCGTGGTGACGTCCGCGGGCCGGGTACTGCGGCTGCCGGTGATCGACCTGCCGGCGCTGCCGCCGACGCCCTCGCCGACGCTGGCGGGCGGGGCCGCGGTGGGCGAGTTCCTGCGGCTGGAGGCCGGGGAGCGGGTGCTGGCGCTGACCACGCTGGACGAGTCCTCGCCGGGCCTGGCGCTGGGCACGGCGCAGGGCGTGGTGAAGCGGGTGGTGCCGGAGTGGCCGGCGAACAAGGACGAGTTCGAGGTGATCGCCCTCAAGGAGGGTGACGAGCTGGTGGGCGCGGTCGAACTGCGCACCGGCGAGGAGGACCTGGTCTTCATCGCCTCGGACGCCCAGCTGCTGCGCTACCCGGCGGGCCAGGTGCGTCCGCAGGGCCGCCCGGCGGGCGGCATGGCGGGCATCAAGCTGTCGGACGGCGCGCGGGTGCTGTCCTTCACGGCGGTGGACCCGGCGGCGGACGCGGTGGTGGTCTCGGTGGCCACGGCCACGGGCACGCTGTCCGGCGGCGAGCAGACGAGCTGGAAGGTCACCCCGTTCGAGCAGTACCCGCGCAAGGGCCGCGCCACCGGCGGCGTGCGCTGCCAGCGCTTCCTGCGCGGCGAGGACGCCCTGGCCTTCGCCTGGGCCGGTGCCGCCCCGGCCCGCGCCGCCACCGCCAAGGGCGCCCCGGTCGACCTGCCGGAGCGCGACCCGCGCCGCGACGGCTCCGGCACCCCGGTCACCACCCCGGTCGCGGTGGTCGCCGGGCCGGCGTAACGGCCTCGCACGAGCGGAAGGGCACCGGAACCGTCCGGTGCCCTTCCGCTTTTTCGTGCCCGTCCGACCTGAAATCCGGAACGGCGGTCCCCAATTCCCTTCCCTGGCCGGATCTTTGCCCATCCATGGGTTAGGTTCACCGAACAGGTGCTCCATTGAGCGCCACAAAGCCTGGGGGGACGGGGAGTTGGCCGAGGAATTCAAGATCGACATGGGCAGGATGAGAACGGTGTCCAAACAACTCGGCGAATGCGGCACCCGCATGGGGACGGTCGCCAAGAGCCTGGAGAACCTCGGTAAGGGCAAGCAGTTGGGCACCGAGCGGCTCGACTCGGCGTGCAGGGGATTCGAGGACCACTGGCACGGCGGCATCGGCCGGATGGCCAAGCTCGCCCAGGGCCTGCGCGAGGGCCTGGACGCCTCGCTCAAGAACTACGGGGACAACGAGCAGGGCACCGCCAAGGGCCTCGGCGCGACCTGAGCCGACCAGCCAGCAGGGGACTGACTTTCCACCATGAGTGACAAGAACTGGCCCGGCCTCGGATTCTGCCCGGCCCCGGGGGACTTACCGGCCATCGCCAAGATGTACACGGACGTCGACGCGGTAGCCCGCGAACTGGAGGAACTGCGGCACGCGCTCGCGGACCTCGGCTCCGACGGCAGCGCCTGGCAGGGCGAGGCGGCCCGCAACTTCGCCGGCAGGCTCGGCGAACTGCCCAAGTACCTCACCCAGGGCCACGAATCGATGGCCGCCTGCTCGCGGGCCCTCAAGACCTGGCACACCCAGCTCACCGCCCTGCTCGCCTCCGGGAAGACCCTGGAGGGCCAGGCCGTCGAACTGCGCTCCCGGCTGGGTGACATGAACGTCCAGTGCAGTGCCGCGGGGAAGGCCCTGGACGCCTCCGCGCAGACCACCGACGCGGCGGCCCAGGCGAAGGCCAAGGCCGACTTCGAGGCCAAGCTCCAGGCCCAGCAGCAGCTCGTGCACCAGCTCGACGAGCTGATCGCGAGCGCCGAGACGCAGTTGAAGGACCACAAGCTCAAGGCCGAGGCGGCCGCCAGGGCGATCATGGAGGCGTCCCGGCACCATCCGCCGGACCCGAACCTGCTCAAGCGGATGCTGGACAAGGTGGAGCACGCCTGGCAGAAGTCGCTGGACTTCCTGGCCGACCACGCGGACCTCCTTTCCCAGATCTCCGCCGGGCTGGCGATCGCGGCGCTGGCGATCCCCGTCGCGGGCCCGATCCTGGGTGCCGCGGCCGTGCTGACCAGCGCGGCCGCGATGTCCGGGCACGGCATCGCCAAGTCCCGCGGCCAGGACGTCTCCTGGCTGAAGATCGGGCTGGACGGGCTCGGGGTGATCCCCGGCTTCGGCGCCGTCAAGGGCTTCGCCACCGCCGGGAAGGCGGCCAGGGCGGCCAAGGTCCCGGGCGTCGTCAACAAGGTCAAGGCCCAGATCGGCGGCCTCAGGGAGTCGATGCAGCTCGCGAAGGGATCCGGCGTCGCCGCGCGGACCCGTGGCGCCGGCGCATCCCTGTACGAGATGACCCGCAACCCGCTGTCGACCAAGGCCATCGTCGGCGGGCTCAAGAAGGCGGGCGTCGAGGCGGATCCCCGCACGATCACGATCTCGAACAAGGCGACCGGGCTCTCCCACAGCCTCTACCAGAACTACGAGAAGGACCGGGAACGGAAGGAGAGGGAGTCACACGTCGTCGCCCCCGGAGCACCCAAGCCCGCCTATCGCCTGCCGTCCGCACCGTTCCTGAACGCCGTCGGCTGAGAGGAGAGACCCATGGCCGAGTACCTCCATGCGACGCTCCCCGTCGAAGGCGGGCGGATCGCCGCAGTACCCGAGGTGGTCGAGGCCGCGCGTCGGGCCGAAACCCTCTACGGGATCAACCTGTTGGATGACCATGAGGCACGCGCGGTGGTCACCAAGCACCTGAGGCTGCGGAACCGGGTGGGCTCCTACGCCGAGCCGGCGTGGCTGCTCATCATCATGGCGATCGTCGCCACCTCGGTCACTGGCAACTGGGCAGCAGTGATCCTGGGAGTTCCGGCGGGAATCGCGCTCTGGGCGTGGGGCGCGCACCGCGCGTCGGAGAAGGACACCGCCTCGGTGCACTTCACCGCGTACATCGGTCTGCTGAACCGGGCCAGGCGCGCGGGAATGACGTTCCAGCTTCCCTCCGAGTGGGGAGCCGATGCCGATCGGGCCTCGTGGGAGGAAGGCCCTGCGGCCGATCCACTGCCCCAGCCGCAGGCGTCCCCGGCTGCCAACCCCTCCGCCGCTGCCCTGCCCGCTGTCGCCGCACAGCCCGGCTCCTGGTGGCCGGCTGAGGCCGTGATCGACCCGAAGTTCCCGGTGCTGCCGGTCGCCGCGCTCGCGCAGCACCCGGCGCTGGCCGGCCGGGCCCGGGAGATCGGCGCTCCGCACGGCCTCGACTTCCTGGACGAACAGGCCGTCCGGGGACTGCTCACCGCTGTGAAGCGATCCCGCCGGTGGATCAGCACATGGGGAAGGATCTTCATCCTCACGGTGGTCGCCGGCATGATCATCGCCCCCCTGGGCATGGACCCCGCCGGTGCCGAGCACCGCCGACAGCTCACGTCCCTCGGCATGGGGCTGATCGCCATCGGCGTGATCACCGCTGTCCCCGCCCTGAAGGAACTCTGGACGTGGCGCCGCTCCGGGCTGCGCGACCACAGCAACGCCTACCTCGACCTGCTCGTCGAGGCCCGCGCGTACGGCGTCCCGGTCCCCGTCCCACCGGCCTGGCTGGACGTCCGCAACCGGATCCGCAAGCCCTCATGACCTCCGTGGAAGGCCCGATGCCCGGAACCCCGATGGACCACACAGCCACCCGGCTCCAGATCCGCTTCGTCGTCCCGCCCGCCTTCCACGAGATCCCGGTGTTGGGCACCGACGACCAGGTGGCCGAGGAGCTCTGGGAGCTGGTCTGCGAGGTGCTGGCCTCCCATCCCGACGAGCTGCGGGTGCGCTGGGCCGTGGCGCTGGCCGAGCTGATCCCGTCGATGGCCGAGGCCGGGGTGATCCACGCCGGGATGTGCCTGGTGGACGTGGACGGCCGTCCGAGCACGGCCACCATCACGGCCTCGGTGTGCCCCCTGGTCGGCACCGACTACCCGAACGCCGTGGACTTCCTGCTCACCCGCCTCGCCCGGGCCCGTCCGGAGGCGGAGGTGACGGCGATAGAGCTGCCGGCCGGGCGCGCGGCGGCGGTGATCGATGCCGTGGCGACCAGGGTCGACGACGGGGCGACACCGCTGGACGCCGTGGCGGTCCCGCTGGTCGACGGGGTGTTGACCACTTCGGTGGTCCAGGTGCACCTGCCGCTGCCGAACGAGTCCCAGCTGCTCATGCTGGAGCTGAGCACCCCGTGCGCCGAGGACTGGGAGCTCTACTCGGAGCTGTTCGCGGACGTCGTCCGCAGCATCCACCTGGAGTTCGCCGACCTGCCCACCCTCTCCGAACCGCTGTACGACACGGTGGACGAGGACGTGGCGGAGCGGGTGAAGGCCGCGTTCGGGTGACCGCGTGAGGATGATCAGGTGAGGGTAGCCTTGCCGACGTGAGCACCTGTGCGACCGTGTCGCGTGAACTTTCGGAGCCGCTGGCCGCGACCGCGGCGGTGGCGACCACCTGGCTGCTGGTGGAGCAGGCCGGGCCGTGGGGCGCGAAGGCGCTGGGCGAGAGCCATCTGGACGCGGCGGTCGGGCGGGCGCTGGAGGCGGCCGCGGCCGGGACGGGCGTACGGGTGGCACTGATCCGGCGGCCGGGTCGGCACGCCGACTGCCTGCCGACCGCACGCCACGAGGTGTTCGTCGCGCACACGGTGCCGGGCCGCGGCTGGGTGCGCCGGGCGCAGGTGGCGGATCCGGCGGAGCTGCTGGGGCTGGACTTCGCGGCGCTGGGCGCCGGCGACCACACCGGTTTCGGGGCGGACCACGTCGGCGGCCCGGTGGCGCTGGTGTGCACCAACGGGCGGCGGGACCGCTGCTGCGCGCTGCTGGGCCGTCCGCTCGCGGCGGAGCTGGCGGCGGCCGGGCACAGCGAGGTGTGGGAGGTCACCCATCTGGGCGGGCACCGCTTCTCCCCCACGATGCTGGTGCTGCCGTTCGGCTACGCGTACGGGCGGCTGACGCCGGAGGGCGCCAAGGAGGTGCTGGCGGCGACGGCGGCCGGGCACGTGGTGCCGGAGTGGTCGCGCGGCTGCTCGGGCTGGGAGCGTCCGGGCCAGGCGGCCGAGCACGCGGTGCGGCTGGCCACCGGCGAGACCCGGGCAGACGTGCTGACGCTCACCCAGCGGCCGGACGGCGAGGGCCGCTGGCTGGTGACGGTGCTGCACCGGGACGGCCGGTCCTGGGAGGTGGACGTGGTCGAGGCGGTCAGCGAGCCGGCGCGTCCGGAGAGCTGCGGCAAGGCGGCGGGGACGCCTTCGCGGATGGACGTGCTGTCGGTCCGGGGCGCGTGAGAGCGGCCCCGCGCCCGTGGGGGTGAGCGCGGGACCGCCACCTGTGGGGCCGCTGCCGTCCGGGCTCAGCCGCCGGCCCTGGCGACGAACTCCGTGGTGTACGTCTTCGCCAGGTCGATCGACCCCTCCTTGCCCTTGACGTCCGGGTGGAACGCGGCGAGCACCGAGAGCACCGTCTTCGGGCCGTCGGCCGGCATCACGCCGTCCGTGGTGAACATCGGCAGCGTCGCCTTGATCGCCGCCGCGTACTGCTCGGCGCCGCCCTGCGCGTAGTCGGCGGGCATCTTCGCGGCGATCTCCTCGGGGCTGTGGGTGGACATCCACTTGAGGGTCTTCACGAAGGCGTTGGCGAGCTTCTGGGTGGTGTCCTTGTTCTTCTCCACCCAGTCGGTGTTCATGTACAGCGACGAGGACGGGTACAGCCCGCCGAGCGCCTCGCGCGAGCCCTCGGGGGTGCGCATGTCGTACAGCACCTTGCCGAGGCCCTTGTCCAGGATGTTGGCGACGGTCGGGTCGGTGGTCATTCCGGCGTCGATGCTGCCCTGCTGGAGCGCGGCGATGAAGGTCTGGCCGGCGCCGACCGCGATCGGGCTGAACTCGCTGACGGCGGTGCCGTTCTTGACCGCGAGGTACTTGGTGAGGAAGTCGGTGGAGGAGCCGATGCTGGTGACGCCCAGCTTCCTCCCCTTGAAGTCGGCGCCGGACCTGATGGCGTCGGCCTGCCGGGTGGAGACCACCTCGACCTCGCCGGGCGCCTGGGCGAACTGCACCACGGACTCGACCTTCTTGCCCTTGGCCTGGAGGTCGATGGTGTGGTCGTAGAAGCCGACGGCGCCCTGGACGTCCCCGGCGAGCAGCGCGGTGGTGGCGTTGACGCCGGCCGGCTCGGTCATCAGCTCGACGTTGACGCCGGCCTCGGCGAAGTGGCCGAGCCGCTGGGTGAGCATCGCGGGCAGGTAGATGACCTTGTCCAGGCCGCCGACCATGATCTTGACCTTGGGCCCGTCGACCTGCTGGCCGGCGGGGGCGGCGACCGCGCCGTGGCCGGCGGTCGCGGCGTCGTTGGCGCAGGCGGAGAGCGGGAGGAGCAGGGCGGCGGCGAGGGCGGCAGCAGCCGCTCTGCCGGTCGGAACGGGGCGCATGGGTGGGGGCCTCTCTCGGGGTACTGGCAGGGGAGTCAGCGGCTCCGGCCGCGGCGGGGGTTCGGCGGCCGTCGCCCGTGGCGGCGGAGGTTCGGCGCCCGTCGCCCGCGTCGGCGGGAGTTCAGCGCCCGTCGCCCGCGTCGGCGGGCTTCCAGCGGAACAGCTTCTTCTCGGCGAAGGTCAGCAGCCCCTCGGTGAGCAGCGCGACGACGGCGAGGATGGTCATGGCCGCGTACACGCCGGCCGCGTTGAAGGTGCCCTGGGCGGCCGCGACGAGCAGGCCGAGGCCCTTGGTGGCGCCGATGTACTCGCCGACGATGGCGCCGATCAGCGCGAAGCCGAAGCTGACGTGCAGGCTGGTGAAGATCCAGGTGGTGGCCGCGGGGATGACCACCTGGAGGGTGACCCGGCGGTTGTCGGCGCCCAGGATGCGGGCGTTGGCGACGAGGTTGCGGTCCACCTCGCGGGCGCCCTGGAAGGCGTTGAAGAACACCGGGAAGAACACCAGCACCACCGCGGAGGCGACCTTGGAGGCCGGGCCCAGGCCGAACCAGATCAGGAAGATCGGCGCGAGCACGATCCTCGGGATGGCGTTGAGCACCTTGATGTACGGCCCGAACACGTCGGCCAGGAAGCGGATCCGGCCGAGCGCGATGCCCAGCAGCACGCCGCCGATGACGCCGATCACCCAGCCGGTGAGGGCCTCGTAGAGGGTGTAGCCGATCTGCTCGCCGAGCGATCCCTGCGCGGTTCCGTGGGTGGTCCACTGCCAGATCTGGTCCCAGATCCTCGACGGCTGGGAGAAGTTGAACGGGTCTATGACGTCGGTGCGGGCGCACACCTCCCACAGCCCGAGGAAGGCCAGCAGCACCGCGACCCGGGCCGCGTAGACGCCCAGCCTCCGGTTGCGGGCGGCCCGTTCGCGGGCCTCGGTCCTCGTCGTGGCGGCCGGGGGCTTCCCGCCGGCGGCCGGCCCGGACGCGGGCGCGGACTCGGGTACGGACTCGGACGCGGTCTCAAGCGGCACGACCCGCTCCTCTCTCCCGGGTGATGCGCACCTCTTCGCCGAGCGAGGCCCAGATCTCGCGGTACAGCTCGACGAACCTCGGCTCCAGGCGGACGGCCTCCACGGTGCGCGGGCGCGGCAGGTCGACGGTGAAGACCTCCTTGACGGTGGCCGGTCCGGCCGTCATGACGACGACCCGGTCGGCGAGCGCGATGGCCTCGTCCAGGTCGTGGGTGACGAAGACGACCGAGGAGCCCGTACCGGCCCACAGCTCCAGCAGCTGGTCCGACATCAGCGCCCTGGTCTGCACGTCCAGCGCCGAGAACGGTTCGTCCATCAGCAGGATCGCCGGGTCGTTGACGAAGGTCTGGGCGAGCGCGACGCGCTTGCGCATGCCGCCGGACAGCTGGTGCGGGTAGCGGTCCTCGAAGGCGGCCAGGCCGACCCGGCCGAGCCAGTCCCGGGCCCGCTCCCGGGCCTCGGCGGCGGGCACGCCGCGGAAGCGCGGGCCGGCCATCACGTTGGACAGGACGGTGCGCCAGGGGAAGACGGCGTCCTGCTGGAAGACGAACCCGACCTTGGGGTCGATCCCGCGCACGGGCTCGCCGTACACCAGGACCTCGCCCTCGGTGGGCTCCTCCAGGCCGCTGACCAGGGTCAGCGTGGTGGACTTGCCGCAGCCGGTGGGGCCGACGACGGCGACGAACTCGCCCTGGGCGACGGTCAGATCGAGGTCGCGGACGGCGGTGTGCAGCGCCCCGGAGGGGGTGCGGAACCGTTTGGTCGCGCCGGTCAGCTCGATCGCCGGGGTTGTGCTCATTCGATCCTCCCGGGTCTGTGCTTGCCCCGGAAAGGTAGGAGCGGGCCCGGCCCCGGCGGGAGCCTTCTCCGCGTAGTGCGACTTCTCCGCATAGAGGGGTGTTCTGCTCGTTTTGCTTGCGCTACAACTGCGGGGACGCGGCTGACAGAAACACGCCCGAAACGTAGGGTGTCCCGACCCCGTCCCGCCGGTCCCCCACCCACCGGCCCGTCCCCCGTCGGCCCTCCCCGACCGGCCCCGTCCCGCTGAGTCCCGCCCCGTCCCAGCCCGCCCATCTGCGCAGAACCGCCCGAAGCCGCCGAGAGGAGGCCCGGATGAAGCTCCCCCGCGGACCCCGTCGGGTCTTCGCCCAGCTGCTGCTGAGCCAGACCGTCGTGACCGTCGGTGTCACCGCCGTGACCGCCGGACTGTTCCTGGCCCCGGTCAGCAGCGAGCTGGACCACGACGCGATGCAGCGGGCGCTGTCGATCGCCCAGGCCACCGCCACCGACGAGAGCATCGCCCGGGCCGCCGCCGGCCGCGACGTGGTGGCCGCGCAGCGCAACGCCGAGCAGATCCGGTTGGCCACCGGCGCCAGCTTCGTGGTGGTCACCGACCTGGACGGCATCCGGCTCTCGCACACCGACCCGGGCCGGATCGGCCAGCGGGTCAGCACCGACCCGGAGCCCGCCCTCAGCGGCCGCAGCGTCACCGCCATCCAGCAGGGCACCCTGGGCCGCACCGCCCGCGGCAAGGTGCCGCTGCGGACGGCGGACGGCCGGATCGTCGGCGAGGTCTCGGTCGGCATCAGCGACGACTCGATCCGCCGCCGGCTGCTGAAGATGCTCACCGGCATCCTGCTGTGCGCGGGCGCCGGCCTGGCCGCCGGGACGCTCGCCACCCTCCTGCTGGCCCGCCGCCTCAAGCGCCGCACCCACAACATCGCGCTGGCCGACATCTCCGCCCTGCTGGTGGAGCGGGAGGCGATGCTGCACGGCATCCGCGAGGGCATGGTGGCACTGGACGAGCGCGGCCGGGTCCGGCTGGCCAACGACGAGGCCGTCCGGCTGCTCGGCCTGCCGGAGGACTGCACCGGCCGCCCGATCGGCGCGGTGCTGCCACCGGGCCGGCTGGCGGACGTCCTCGCCGGGCGGATCGCCGGCGCCGACCTGCCGGCCGTACGGGACGACCGGGTGCTGGTGGTGAACCGGACGGCCACGCCCGAGGGCGGCGCGGTGGTGACCCTGCGCGACCGCACCGAGCTGGAGTCGCTGGTCCGCGAGCTGGACACCACCCGCAGCCTGACCGAGGCGCTGCGCGCCCAGGACCACGAGCACGCCAACCGGATGCACACCCTGCTGGGCCTGCTGGAGCTGGGCCGTCACGAGCAGGCGGTGGCGTTCATCTCGGAGCAGTCCGGCTCGCACGCCGTGGTCGCCGCGCGGATCGCCGAGCAGGTGCGGGACCCGCACGTGGCGGCGCTGCTGGCGGGCAAGACCTCGGTGGCGGCCGAGCGCGGGGTGCGGCTGACGCTGGCCCCGGCGGCGCACCTGCCGGACACCGTGGTGGACGCCCGGGCGCTGGTGACAGTGCTCGGCAACCTGGTCGACAACGCGGTGGACGCGCTGGCCGCGGGCGGCGGGGGCCGGGTGGAGGTGAGCCTGGCCGCGGCCGGCCCGACCCTGCTGCTGCAGGTCGCGGACAGCGGCCCGGGGGTGCCGGAGGCGCTGCGCGAGCAGGTCTTCGAGGAGGGGTGGACCAGCAAGGACGCGCCCGCGCACCGTCCGCGCGGGCTGGGGCTGGCGATGGTGCGGCGGCTGGTCGAGCGGACCGGCGGCCGGATCGTGCTCGACACCGGGCCGCTCGGCGGCGCCCGGTTCACCGTCGAGCTGCCCGAGGCCCTGCTCACCACTCAGCTCGCGGAGGCGTGATGATCGACGTACTCGTGGTGGACGACGACTTCCGGGTCGCGGACGTGCACGCCGCCTACGTGGCCAAGGTCCCGGGCTTCCGGGTCACCGGCACCGCCCACTCGGCCGGGGAGGCGCTGGCCGCCCTGGAACGCCGCCCGGTGGACCTGCTGCTGCTCGACCACCACCTGCCCGACGAGACCGGCCTGGCCCTGGTGCGCCGGCTGCGGGAACGCCAGGTGTCCTGCGACGTGATGATGGTGACGGCTGCCCGGGACGTGTCGACGGTGCACGCCGCGATGCAGCACGGCGCGCTCCAGTACCTGGTCAAGCCGTTCACCTTCGCCGGACTGCGGGAGAAGCTGGTGGCGTACGCGCAGCTGCGGCACGCGCTCGCCGCCCCGGCCCGGGAGGCCGGCCAGGACGAGGTGGACCGGCTGTTCGCGACCCTGCGCAGCGCCGCCGCCCCGGCCGGGACGCTCCCCAAGGGCCACTCGGCGCCCACCACCGACCTGGTGATGGGCGTACTGCGCCGGGCCGGCCGGCCGCTGTCCGCCCAGGAGGTCGCCGACGCCACCGGGCTGAGCCGCTCCACCGCGCAGCGCTACCTCAAGCAGCTGGAGCGGGACAGCCGGCTGCGGCTGACCCTGCGGTACGGCGACACCGGCCGCCCTGAGCACCGCTACGGGCTGGCGGCCCGGGCCTGACGCCCCCCGCCCCGGCCGCGCCGCCGGCCCGGGGCCGGACAGGGGGGAACCCCGGCGGCCCCAGGCCCGCCGGGGTTCCCCGGGCGCGACGGCTCAGGCCGCGCCCGCACCGGTGAGGGCACGGACCTCCAGCTCGGCGAACCGGTCCGGGTCGGCGGGCTCGGACGAGGTGACCGTCCCGATCCAGCCGGCCAGGAAGCCGAGCGGGATGGAGACGATGCCCGGGTTCTCCAGCGGGAACCAGTGGAAGTCGAGGCCGGGGAAGAGCGCCTCGGCGGAGCCGGACACCACCGGCGAGAAGCACACCAGCACGATCGCCGGGACCAGCCCGCCGTACACCGCCCAGACCGCGCCCCGGGCGGTGAACCGCGACCAGAACAGGCTGAACAGCAGCACCGGCAGGTTGGAGGAGGCGGCGACGGCGAAGGCCAGGCCGACCAGGAAGGCGACGTTCAGGTGCTGGGCGAACAGGCTGATCACGATCGCCGTCGCCCCGATCCCGGCGGCGGCGATCCGGGCGACCACCACCTCCTGCTGCTCGCTGACCTGGGAGGTCGACTCCTTCCCCGACCGGGAGGCCGGGACGGTCTCGCCCCGACGGCGCCGACCGCGGCTGCCCTTCACCTGCTCGCGCGCCGGCCGGGCGCGCCAGGCGCCGGCCCAGATGTCGTGGGCGAAGGCCGCCGAGGAGGCCAGGGTCAGCCCGGCGACCACGGCGAGGATGGTGGCGAAGGCGATCGCCGAGATCAGGGCGAACAGCACCACCCCGCCGGTGCTCCCGTTGCCGCCACCGAGCGACAGGGCGAGCAGCGGGACGGCGGTGTTGCCGGCCGAGTTGGCGTGCCGCACCTCGGCCGAGCCGATCAGCGCGGTGGCGCCGAGGCCGAGCACGATGGCCATCAGGTAGAAGCTGCCGACCAGGCCGATCGCCCACATCGTGGAGCGGCGGGCGGCCCGCGCGGTGGGCACGGTGTAGAAGCGGGACAGGATGTGCGGGAGGCCGGCGGTGCCGAGCACCAGGCCCAGGCCGAGGCTGACGAAGTCCAGCCGGTTGGTGATGCTGCCGCCGTACTTGAGCCCGGGCTCCAGGTAGTGGTGCCCGGCGCCGCTGTGCTGGGCGGCCTGGCTCATCAGCTCGCCGAGGTCCCCGTGGAAGCGGACCACCAGCAGCACGGTGAGCAGCACCGAACCGCCGGTCAGCAGGAAGGCCTTGATGATCTGGATCCAGGTGGTGGCCCGCATCCCGCCGATGGTGACGTAGACGATCATCAGGGCGCCGACCGCGATGATGGTCCAGGTGCGGGCGTGCGGGCTGCCGGTGCCGAGCAGCAGGGCGACCAGCGAGCCGGCGCCGACCATCTGGGCCACCAGGTAGAGCAGGGTGACGACGACGCTGGCGCCGCCGGCCGCGGCGCGCACCTTGCGGCGGCGCAGCCGCAGCGCGAGCACGTCGGCGAGGGTGTACCGGCCGGCGTTGCGGACGAGTTCGGCGACCAGCATCAGCACGACCAGCCAGGCGACCAGGAAGCCGACGCTGTAGAGCACGCCGTCGTAGCCGTACAGCGCGATCAGCCCGGCGACGCCCAGGAAGGAGGCGGCGGAGAGGTAGTCCCCGGAGAGCGCGAAGCCGTTCTGCAGCGGCGTGAAGTCGCGGCCGCCGGCGAAGAAGTCCTCGGCGGCGTTGCCCTGGCGGCCGACCCAGAGGGTGACGCCCAGGGTGACCAGGACGACCACGGCGAACAGCGCGATGGCGAGCGAGTGGTGGTCGCCGGTGGGGGCGACGGGCGGCGGGGTGGCGGTCGACACGGTCTGGACCGCGGTCTGTACGGCGGCCTTGGCCGCGTCGGTGGGCACGGTGAGCATTCCGGTCGTCATCGCAGTTGGTCCTGGGTGTCCCAGCGCAGGCCCAGGGCGGCGCGGTCGCGCTTGGTCCGGGAGTTGCGGGCGTAGAGCCAGGTGAGCAGGAAGGTCGTGGCGAACTGCAGCAGCCCCAGCAGCCAGGCCACGTTGAGCGGGCCGGCCACCGTCCTGCGCATCAGGTCGGGGGCGCCGGCCTGGGCGGCGACGAACAGCAGGTACCAGGCGAGGAAGGCACCGGTGATCGGGAAGACGAACGTCCGGTAGCTGCGGCGGATCTCCCGGAAGGCGGTGCTGGCCTGGACCGCCCGGTACACCTCGGTGCGGTCGGCGACCGGCTCCTCGGCGAGCGGCTCGCCCGGGCGGGCCTGGTCCTCGGGATCGGCGGGAGTGGTCTGGGCGAACGGCTCGACGGCGGCCCCGTGGACGGGCGCGCCCACGGCCGCTGACCCGGCGACGGCCTCTGCCGACTGGGCCGTGCGGGCGTGGTCCGTACGGGCGGGGCCGGACTGCGCCGGTACCGCCGTTCGGAGGTGCGCAGCCGATGGCTCGGCGGACTCAACGGGGATGCCGGCGGCCGGAGCGGCCCACCAGTCGAATTGCTGTCCCGGGCCGGGACTGCTCGTCTGCTGCTGTGGCACTGCTGCTCCTGGACGGCCGGATGTTCTGACCCGAACCATGATGGCGGCCCTTGGAGAGCGCCCCTGACCATCGCAGATACGTTCACTCGATGAGGTGATCGATCATCCGACAGACGCTCATCCGACTACTGCTGCTTCCTGGTGATTCCGTGTCGGAACGCGTACGCGACCGCCTGCGCCCGGTCCCGTACCGCGGTCTTGGCGAACAGATTGTTGATGTGGGTCTTCACGGTGGCCTGGCTGACGAACAGCCGTTGGGCGATCTCGGCGTTGGACAGCCCCTCGGCGATCAGCGCCAGCACCTCGGCCTCCCGGGCGGTCAGCCCGTCGGGCAGCTCCTCCGGCCGGGTCCCGGGCCGCTCGGCGCCCGGTCCGGCGCCGCCGCGCTGCTCCGAAAGCCGCTCCAGCAACCGGAGTTGGACCTGCGGGGAGAGCCCCGCCGCGCCCGAGCGGACGTCCGCGACGGCCCGGGCGATCTCCTCGGCGCCAGCGTCCTTGGTGAGGTAGCCGCGCGCCCCGGCCTGGAGCGCCGGGAACAGCGAGTCGTCGTCCGCGTAGGTGGTCAGCACCACGACCTCGGTCCCCGGGTGCGCCGCGCGGATCCGCCGGGTCGCCTCGACGCCGTCGCAGCGCGGCATCCGCAGATCCATCAGCACCACGTCCGGGTGATGACGCTCCACCAGGGCGACGGCCTCCTCCCCGTCCCCCGCGGCCCCGACCACCTCGATGCCGGGCAGCAGCCCCAGCAGCATCACGATTCCCTCGCGCACCACCGTCTGGTCGTCCGCGACCAGCACCCTGGTCACCTCCGGATCGCTCACGCGCCCACCTCGCCGCGCCCGGCGGTCGCTCCGCGGAACGCGCGCCCTCCGACGACGGCCTCGCCGCTCCCACTCACTCCGGCACCCGCAGCAGCACGCGCCACCCTCCGTCCTCCGGGCCGGCCACCAGCGAGCCGCCGAGCAGTTCCGCGCGTTCGCGCATTCCCAGCAGACCGTACCCGCTGCCGCTGGCGGCCAGCTCCGCCGGCGCACCCTCGCCCTCGGACCAGCCGCGCGGCGGCCGGGTGTTGCGCACCTCCAGCTCCACCGCGCCGTCCAGGTAGCGCAGTTCGACGGAGCAGCGGGCGCCGGCCGCGTGCTTGCGGACGTTGGTCACCGCCTCCTGCGCGGTGCGCCGCACCGCGAGGGAGGCCTCGGCGGCGAGCGGCCGGGGCGTGCCGGTCACGACGAGGGCGGCCCGTTCCCGGCCGGTCAGCTCGACCAGGAACTCCCCGACCGGGGTGAGTTCCCCGCGCAGCGCGGACAGCGCCTGCCGGGTCTCGACCAGCCCGTCCTGCGCCATCCGCCGGGCGGCGACGACCCGTTCGCGGATCTGTTCGCGGTCCGTCCCGGCGTCCAGCATCAGCCGGGCCGCCTCCAGGTGGACGAGCTGCGCGGAGAGGCTGTGGGCGAGCACGTCGTGGATCTCCCGGGCGATCCTGGCCCGTTCGGCGAGCGCCGCGCTCTCCGCCTCGGCGGCCCGGGCGGCCCGCTCCTGGGCGAGCAGCCGGCGGGAGGTGCCCCGGGCCTCGACGTCCAGCCGCAGCAGGTAGCCGAGCAGGATGATCCCGCCGACGGTGGCCGCGACGCTGAGCCAGCTCGCCGTGGTGACCGCCGCGTACGAGGCCAGCGAGGCCGCCGACGTGACCAGGCCCGGCACGGGCGGCATCCGGACCAGGGACATCACCGCCAGGCCGTACCAGAGCACGTCGGCGAGCAGGGTCGCCCGGCCGCTGTCGGCCAGCCAGGCGGCGCCGAGCACCGCGCCGGCCAGCAGGTACGCGGGCAGCGGGCGCTGCTCCCGGGTGGCCCGCAGGAAGGCCGCGCAGAGCCCGACGGCGGTGGCCAGTCCAGCCGCCGCGGCCACCGCCGCCCAGCCGGCGAACCCGCCGTCGGCGAAGGTCCCCCAGACGACGGTGACCAGCAGCACGCCCCGGCCGAGCACGGTGAGCACCCGCCGCGGCCGGCTCTCGGCCTCGCGGTCCATCCCCTCGCGGGAGGGCCAGCGGGTCCAGTACCACCCGGCCACGGGTGCCTCCTCGGTGTTCACGGCGGTGGGTCGGGTCAGCGGTCGAGGGGTGCGGACCGGGGCCGCGGGCCAGCGGTTCGGGCCAGGGGCTCGGGTCGGGGGCTCGGATCGGGATCCGTACGGCCGCGGATCCACGCGGTTCAGTGCACGGCGGCGACGGGCGGTGCGGGCTCCAGCGCCCGGGCCCTCCAGTTGACCACGAACGAGCGGACCAGCAGCAGGACCGCCATGCCGAGCATCAGGGAGCTGCCGGACTGGTGGACGTGCGACGCGGCGCCGATCCCGTACAGGCCGGTCCGGACCACGATCATCCCGATCCAGGCGGCCACCGTGGCCCTGGTGCCCTTGGCCATGACCGAGCCGTCCTCGGCCCTCCAGAGCCGGACCGTCCAGCCCCAGGCCGTTCCCGTCCCGAGCACCGCGACCAGCCCGGCGGCCAGCAGGACCGCCGACAGCGCGGCGTGCCGGTGGTCGACGATCTGCGGGTCCCGCAGCGCGAGCGCGCCCAGGACGAGCGGCAGCACCCAGAAGCGGCGGTCGGTGTCCAGGCGCTGGGCGCGCATCTGGCGCCGGACCACCAGGACCGCCACGACGGCGATCACGAGCAGGTTGGCGAGGGCGGTCATCGGACTTCTCCGTCCGGGGAGAGGGCTGGTCACTGACCTCTCCGACGCTACGGACGCGCCGGTTCCCGCTGATCGGAGCCGGGGTGGACCCCGGGTGGAACGCGGACGCGCGGGGCCTCCACCCGTGGGTGGAGGCCCCGCGCGGACGGAGTGCGCGTCAGGCGTCGATGCGGGAGCGGTCCAGGGTGGCCGCGGAGTCCACGATGAACTCCTTGCGCGGGGCGACGTCGTTGCCCATCAGCAGGTCGAAGATCTTCTCGGCCTGCTCCAGGTCGCCCAGGTTGATCCGGCGCAGCGTGCGGTGGCGCGGGTCCATGGTGGTCTCGGCCAGCTGGTCGGCGTCCATCTCGCCCAGCCCCTTGTAGCGCTGCACCGGCTCCTTCCAGCGCAGGTTCTTGCGCTGGAACTCCAGCAGCGTGGAGCGCAGTTCGGCGTCGGAGTAGGTGTAGTGGTACTTCTCCTGGCCGCGCTTGGGGTTGGTGAGCTCGATCCGGTGCAGCGGCGGCACGGCGGCGAAGACCCGGCCCTGCTCGACCATCGGCCGCATGTAGCGGTGGAAGAGGGTCAGCAGCAGGGTGCGGATGTGCGAGCCGTCGACGTCGGCGTCGGCCATGAAGATGACCCGGCCGTAGCGGGCCTGGTCGATGTCGAAGGTGCGGCCGGAGCCGGCCCCTATCACCTGGATGATCGCGGCGCACTCGGCGTTCTTGAGCATGTCGCTCACCGAGGCCTTCTGCACGTTCAGGATCTTGCCGCGGATCGGCAGCAGCGCCTGGAACTCGGAGTTGCGGGCGAGCTTGGCGGTGCCGAGCGCGGAGTCCCCCTCGACGATGAACAGTTCGCTGCGGTCGACGTCGTCGCTGCGGCAGTCGGCCAGCTTGGCCGGCAGCGAGCTGGTCTCCAGCGCCGTCTTCCGGCGCTGGGCCTCCTTGTGCTGCCGGGCGGCGACCCGGGTGCGGGCCGCCGCGACGACCTTCTCCAGCACGGCCCGGGCCTGGAGCTTCTCGTCCTTCTTGGCCGAGGTGAGGAAGGCCTTGAGCTCCTTGGCGACGACGGCGGCGACGATCCGGTTGGCCGCCGAGGTGCCGAGCACCTCCTTGGTCTGGCCCTCGAACTGCGGCTCGGCGAGCCGGACGGTGACCACGGCGGTGAGCCCCTCGGTGGCGTCGTCCTTGGTGATGTCGTCCTCGGCGACGCGCAGCAGCTTGGCCGCGCGCAGCGCCTCGTTGACCGTCTTGGCCAGCGAGCGCTCGAAGCCGGTGACGTGGGTGCCGCCCTTGGGGGTGGCGATGATGTTGACGAAGGAGCGCAGCGTGGTGTCGTAGCCGGCGCCCCAGCGCAGCGCGATGTCCACCCCGAGGTGGCGGGTGACCTCGGTGGGGGTCATGTGGCCGAGGTCGTCCAGGACCGGCACGGTCTCCTTGAAGGTGCCCTCGCCGCGCAGCCGCAGCACGTCGCAGACCGGCTTGTCGGGGGCCAGGAACTCGCAGAACTCGGCGATGCCGCCGTCGTAGCGGAAGACCGACTCCTCGATCTGCTCGCTCTCGGTGAGCCGCTCGTCACGCACCACGATGGTCAGGCCGGGGACCAGGAAGGCGGTCTGCCGGGCGCGGCTGTGCAGCGTCTCCAGGGAGAGCCGGGCGTCCTTGAGGAAGATCTGCCGGTCGGCCCAGTAGCGGATCCGGGTGCCGGTGCGGGTCTTCGGCACCTTGCGGGCCTTGGTCAGGCCGTTGCCGGGCTCGAAGGGCGCGTCCGGGCTGGTCTCGGTGAAGATGCCGGGGGTGCCGCGGCGGAAGCTGATCGCGTGGGTGTGCCCGCCGCGGTCGACCTCGACGTCGAGGCGGGCGGAGAGCGCGTTGACCACCGAGGCGCCGACGCCGTGCAGACCGCCGGAGGCCGCGTAGGAGCCGCCGCCGAACTTGCCGCCGGCGTGCAGCTTGGTCATCACGACCTCGACGCCGGACAGCCCGGTCTTGGGCTCGACGTCGACCGGGATGCCGCGCCCGTTGTCCCGGACCTCGACCGAGGAGTCGGGGTGCAGCACGACGTCGATGCGGTCGCAGTAGCCGCCCAGCGCCTCGTCGACGGAGTTGTCGATGATCTCCCAGAGGCAGTGCATCAGACCGCGGCTGTCGGTCGAGCCGATGTACATGCCGGGGCGCTTGCGGACCGCCTCCAGCCCCTCCAGGACGAGCAGGTGCCGCGCGGTGTAGTTGGAACCGTCGTCGCCGGCCAGCAGCGCGGACGGCACGGTCGTTTCGGCACTCACGCGGCACTCTCCTCGGTGAAGTTCTGTCTCATCGGTCACATCCGGACGCATCCGGACCAAACGCCAGTGCAGCACGCGGCACCGACATCCGTCGCCCTGCGTGCCCGACCCCCTGCTCCGGGTGCGCAGCACGACGGGTCGGCCCCGCGCAGCTTGTACGCGCTGCGCGAACAAGCACCGCACCCGGGTGCGGACCCCGGGGGCGCCATCTCCTCCCGGTACCACCGGTCCTGGCGGATCGTGGGGCCGGCGCAGGCTCCGGAACTGCCGTTATGCAGGCTACCGGGGCCCGGGACGGGGCTTATGCTCCAACCCGGCAGAGGATTATGCTACGCGGACCTCGTACCCGATCCCGATCGGGCGTTCGAGCGAGGGGCGGATCCCGGGATTCGGCACGCATGAACCACCGGCGCCCGGGGCACGTCCTCATCAACACAGCAGAATCCTCAGAGAAGAAAAGCCACGAGCGGGAACGTTTTCGGCCTGGTTGGATGTTGACCCTGGTACGACAGCTCGTCGAGCTAGAGAAGAGGCGACGTGACTACTGTTCTGACCCCTGCGAGCCCGCTCACCGCGGCTGACCGCTGCGACCGCTGCGGCGCCCAGGCCTACCTGCGCGTCGTACTCGCCAGCGGCGGAGAGCTGCTCTTCTGCGCCCACCACGGCCGGAAGTTCGAGCCCGAGCTCAAGAAGATCGCCGTGGAGATACAGGACGAGAGCGGCCGTCTCACCACGACGGACGCGGCCACGGCCGCGGACGAAGAGCGCTGATACCGGGCGCCAAAACCAGCAGCCGGCGTCGAGCTGTGTCCGGTCGCGCACCGCGCGCGACCGGTGGGCCGGGCGGCTGACCCCCTCGGGGGCCGGCCGCCCGGCTCTGCTGTACCCGGCACGTGCTCCCCGCCCCCGTGAGGGCCCGGGCCCTCACGGCCGACGCTCCGTCAGGACCCGGCCGCAGCACGTGACCAGCCGCTCACCCACCGCGATCCGGGCGATCCCGGGCACAGCGCGTGGGCGGGCGTTCACAGGACCGAGCGCACCGCGTCCGCGACCGACGACACCCTGGTGTAGACGCCCGGGTGGCCCGCCTCGGCGCAGCCCGTCCCCCAGGACACCAGGCCGACCAGCCGGCCGTCGACGACCATTGGGCCGCCGCTGTCGCCCTGGCAGGCGTCCTTGCCGCCCCGCTCCTCGCCCGCGCAGACCATGCCCCGGGCGTCGAACTTCCCGTCCTGCCCGCCCGGATAGGCCTGCGCGCAGGCGTGGTCCGGCACGATCGGCACGGCCACCCCGCGCAGGGTGGGCGAGTAGTCGCCCCGCCCGGTGGTGTCCCCCCAGCCGTACACCTGCGCCGTCGTCCCGGCCGCGTACGGCGCGGTCTCGCCCTGGCCGACCACCTCGACCACCGGGCGGGCGCCCTGGGACTCCGCGAGGGTGAGCACCGCGACGTCGTTCATGTTGGCGGCGAAGGAGTAGTCGGGGTGGATCCAGACCGACCGCACCGCCACCTCCCGACCGACCGTCCCGCGCATGTCGTCCCGGCCGACGATCACCTTGAGTCCCGGCCGATCCACCCGGCCCTTGGACTCGTCGTAGAAGCAGTGCGCGGCCGTGACCACCTTGGTCGGGGTGACCAGCGCACCCCCGCAGAACTGGCCGGACCGGCCGCTGCCGAACTGCTGGCGGCTGGACAGCGCCACGATCCACGGGTGGTCCGCGGTGCTCGCCGCGGTGCCGCCGACCACCCGGCGCTGCGCCTCGGCCGGTGCCGCAGTGCCGAGGGCGACCAGCGGGACGGGCACGGCGGCGAGCAGCGCCAGCACGGCGGCCCTGCGGCGACGGCCCGCCCGGACCTCGGCCGGATCGGTCGGGTCGGCGGGGCCCGCCGGGAACGGGGTGGTCGTCGGCAGGTCAGTGCGGTCCGGCTCGGTCGGCACCGTGACTCCAGGGGCTCGGTAGCAGGCAACCGACACAGCGTAGGTGACCGGCTACACGGTGCGACCGCTTCCCGCCGCGCCGCCACCCGGACGAGGGACAACCACCACCCGGACGCTGACGGGCCGCACACCGGCACGTCCGGAACCGGGACAGGCCGGGAGACCGACGGGCCGCGCCCGGACAGCCGCGAAGGCCCGGAGCCGTGCGGCTCCGGGCCTTCGCGTGGAACGACTGCCGTCGATCAGTCCAGGTAGTCGCGCAGCACCTGGGAGCGCGACGGGTGGCGCAGCTTCGACATGGTCTTCGACTCGATCTGGCGGATGCGCTCACGGGTGACCCCGTAGACCTTGCCGATCTCGTCCAGCGTCTTCGGCTGGCCGTCGGTCAGGCCGAAGCGCATCGAGACCACGCCCGCCTCGCGCTCGGACAGGGTGTCCAGCACCGAGTGCAGCTGCTCCTGGAGCAGGGTGAAGGAGACCGCGTCGGCCGGGACGACCGCCTCGGAGTCCTCGATCAGGTCACCGAACTCGCTGTCGCCGTCCTCGCCCAGCGGGGTGTGCAGCGAGATCGGCTCACGGCCGTACTTCTGGACCTCGATGACCTTCTCGGGGGTCATGTCGAGTTCCTTGGCCAGCTCCTCCGGGGTGGGCTCGCGGCCCAGGTCCTGGAGCATCTGGCGCTGGACGCGGGCCAGCTTGTTGATGACCTCGACCATGTGCACCGGGATGCGGATGGTGCGGGCCTGGTCGGCCATGGCGCGGGTGATCGCCTGGCGGATCCACCAGGTGGCGTAGGTCGAGAACTTGTAGCCCTTGGTGTAGTCGAACTTCTCGACCGCACGGATCAGACCGAGGTTGCCCTCCTGGATCAGGTCCAGGAAGAGCATGCCGCGACCGGTGTAGCGCTTGGCCAGCGAGACCACCAGGCGGAGGTTGGCCTCCAGCAGGTGGTTCTTGGCGCGGCGGCCGTCCTCGGCGATGATCTCCAGCTCGCGCTTGAGCTTCGGGGCGAGCTTGTCGGCGGCCGAGAGCTTGTCCTCGGCGAACAGACCGGCCTCGATGCGCTTGGCGAGCTCGACCTCCTGCTCGGCGTTGAGCAGCGGGACCTTGCCGATCTGCTTCAGGTAGTCCTTGACCGGGTCGGCGGTGGCGCCGGCGACGGCGACCTGCTGGGCCGGCGCGTCGTCCTCGTCGTCGTCGGAGAGGACGAAGCCCTCCGACTCCTCCTCCGGACCGGTGCCCTCGGCCTCGGCCTTGTCACCGGGCAGCGCGACGTCCTCGAGCAGCTCCTCCTCGCCGAGCAGCTCCTCGTCGCCCTTGGCGGCCTTGCCGGCGGCGGTCTTCTTGGCGGCGGTCTTCTTGGCCGGCGCGGCGGTCTTCTTGGCCGCGGCCTTCTTGGCCGGGGCGGCCTTCTTCGCGGGGGCCGCCTTCACCTCGGTGACGAGGCCGGTCGTCTCCTCGACGGTGATGTCGGCGGAGACGGTGGGAGCCGGGGCCGCGGCGGCGGCGACGGCCGGAGCCGCGACGGGAGCGCCGGGGGCGATCCGCACGGGCGGCTTGGTCGGGGCCGACGGGGCGGCCGGGGTCCGGGTGGTGACAGCCTTCGTGGCGGTGCGCTTGGTGGGGCTCTTGGCAGCAACGCTCTTGCGCTTGGCGCCGGCCGGTTCGGCCGCGCTGACCATGAGGTCCACCCCCTCCTCAATCAGCACCTGGTTGAGGCTGCGCATGACGTTCTTCCACTTGGTGACCGGGATCTGGTCCGCCTCGAACGCCTGGCGCACGTCGTCACCGGCGATCTGCCCCTGGGCCTTGCCCCGCTCGATGAGCGCCAGCAGAGCTGCGGACTCCGCGATCTCGGGGGGAAGCGAACGGGATGTGCTGGCCGACACGAACAACCTCTCGGACGATGAGTGGACTCGAACCCGTACCGGCCGCCCGAGCGGGCGGGGAAGGAGATCGCGCGCCGGGCGCGCGGTGTCGATTCCGACCGACTCGGGCTTGAGGACTGGGTTTGCAGGACGGCAGCAGCGCCGCGGACCAACACAGCATTCTGACATGTTGGAGTATTCCGGAGCTGCTTCCGCTCAGGACACATCGCTGCTACTCGTCAAGTGTTACGCATGGCCTTCGTGTCGCGGGTCACACCACCCGGCGTCCGCAACCGGGGCCGCTTCCATCATCGCGCACTCGCGCGGCAAACCATTGTCATGGACAAGCCCTCGAATGGGCCCGGCTTTCCGCGGCCCGTTTTCCGGGCCGACGTCTCACCGGTTCGCCTCCCCGGCCCGCGGCCCTCCCGGCCTTCGGTCTCCCCGGCTCGCGGTCTCCCCACGGCCCGGCCGCCCGCAGCTCGCGACCTTCCCGGGGTCGGGCCCGTGCCGACGGCATGCGGAGGCCCTCCGGCTGCGCCGCGCGGTGCGGCCGGAGGGCCTGGCGGAGCGGACCGCCGCCGTCCGGCGCCTCCGCTCGTGGACAGCCCGTTCAGCGCTTCCTGGGCCCGTTCAGTGCTCCCTGGGCGCGGGAACGGACGGCTCGATCTCGGGGTGGACGGTGAGCAGCGCCCGCATCGCGGCCTCGCCCGCGGTGCCGTCGCCGGCGCCCAGCGCGTCCACCAGCCGGGCGTGCAGGCTGACCGAGGACTCGGAGGGCCGCTCACAGGAGATCGCCGGGCCGCCCGACACCTGCAGCGAGCAGGCGACGATCCCGGACAGGTGCTCCAGCATCCGGTTGCCGGCCATCTGCAGGATCAGGCCGTGCAGCTCGGCGTCGGCCCGGGTGTAGGTGGACAGGTCGGCCTGGGAGGCGGCGTGGCCCATGATCTCGACCAGCTCGACCAGGCGCTGCTGGACGTCCTCCCGGCCGTGGCCGGCGGCGAGCCGGGCGGCCAGCGGCTCGATCGCCCAGCGGAGCTCGAACAGCTCCCGGCGCTGCTCGTCGCGCTGCGGGCCGAAGGCGCGCCACTCGATGATGTCCGGGTCCAGCAGGTTCCAGTCGCTCACCGGGCGGACCCGGGTGCCGACGTTCGGCCGGGCACTGACCAGGCCCTTGGCCTCCAGGACGCGCAGCGACTCGCGGACGACGGTGCGGGAGACCTCGAACCGCTGGCCGATCTCCTCGGGCACCAGCGGGCGGTCGGCACCGAGGTCGCCGGAGACGATCATCTGGCCGAGCTGCTGGACCAGCTGACCGTGCAGGCCGCGGCCGCGGCTGCTGGTGGTCTTGCGGCCGACCCTGGCGATGTCGGACTCGGCGCCCTCCCAGCGGGGCGCCGGCGGGGTCGGCCGGTCGGCGTACGAGAAGCGGTCCAGGTCGCCGGGACCGTGGATGGGCCCATCGGCGGAACGGGCGGGGGTCATGGTGGGGTGCGCAAGGGTACTCACGCCTCCTTTGTCGGCGATCCGCAGGCGTGGCTTGAGAATTCTCGTGAAAAGCACACGAAAGGGTGATCGGCCGTGACTGGATAATTGACTTCTTATCAGGAAGAAACGCGCAATACGGTCACTGCTGGTCGATCTTGGAATTCCCGGACAGGACCGCACCCGAGGGGCAGTACTGGGGGCGGGGGACGCGGTCCGGCCGGAGCGCGGCTTCCGCGCGGCCAGGTCCTGCGGGCAGTTCCGGCGCGGGGCGGCCTACAGGGCGCGGCGGCGGGCCTGGACCAGCAGAGCGACGAGCAGCAGGAGCGCCGCGGGAGCGGCGACCGCGGCGAACAGGGCCGGATCGCTCAGTGCCGCGCCGTCGACCGTCTCCTCGTACGCACCACCGCCGTACACCTGGCCGTAGGCCCACTCGATCCCGGACTGGAACGGCAGCAGGTCGGTCAGCCGGGTCGGCCACGGCCTGCCGGTGTGGCGCAGCAGCAGGGCGGCGCCGGACTCCAGCAGCGGCGGCAGCGCGCACAGCAGCAGCACCCCGGCGGCGGCGCCGCGGGTCAGCGAGGCGGTCAGCACCCCGGCCCAGCCCGCCGCCACGGTGAGCAGGACGAAGGCCAGCAGCGCGGCGGGCACCCCGTGGCCGGCCGCCGGCCCCAGCGGGGCGAACGCGCCCGGCAGGTCGGACAGCCCGGACACCCCGACGCCGGCCAGCACCCCGGACACCCCGTCCGACAGCGCGTCCGGATCCGTCCAGGCCTCGACGGTGACGCCGTCCGGCAGCGCGAGGTGCACGGCCACCGCGTCGAGCAACAGGGTCGCCAGCGCCAGCGCGGCCGCCACCGGGCCGATCACCAGCAGCTTGGCCAGCAGCAGCCGCACCCGGCGCGGGTACGACACCTGCGAGGCCGGCAGCCCCGGGTAGCGCACCTCGTGCCCGTACGACAGCGCACCCAGCACCGCGGCACCGAGCGCCGCGAAGGGCAGCGGGATCAGCGGGACGGCGGCGGTCAGCAGCCGCGCCCCGACGGGGGCCACCAGCGGGGCGTCCGTGGTCTGGCTCGCCAGGACGGCGGCCACGGCGGCGTCGCCGAGCAGCACGGCGGCGAGCAGCAGCCAGGTGGAACGCAGGCCGCGCAGGCGGCGCAGCTCGTAGGCCAGGACACGCACGGTTCACTCGCTCCGGGGGTCGTCGGGGGTGGCGGGGGTGGTGGGGACTGCGGGGTTGGTGGGGTTGGCGGGGGTGGTGGGGGTGGCAGGGGTGGTGGGGGTGGCAGGGGTGGTGGTGTTGGGGGCGCTGGGCGCGGGCCTCCGAGCGGCGGCGGCCCGGACGGCGGTCGCGCCCGAGGCGGGGAGGCGGAGGCGGACGGTGTCGTCGGTGAGCAGGTCGTCGGCGCCCATCCGACGGCCGATGCGCCGGAACCAGGCGGGTGTCAGGGCCGATGCCGAGGTCGCGCTCGGGCTCGGGGCCGGGGTCGAGGCCGGGGTCGGGGTCGGGGCAGGCGCGGGGGCGGGCACCGGGGCCGGGTTGGCACGGAAGAGCTGCTCGACGACGACGTTCGGGGCGGGTTCGGCGGTGGCGTCGGGAGTGCCGTACGAGTGGGTGGTGTCGCTCCCGGTCTCCGCGGTCGGCTCGGGGCGGCGGCCGGCCGAGCCGAGGACGGGGAGCGCGGCGGCGGGGAGGGCGGCGGCCACGGACACGGCGGGCAGGGCGCGGGCGGGCAGGGAGCCGTCCTGCCGGGGGCGGCGGAGGAGGCTGCGCTTGGGGGCGGCGGCGGCCTCGGTGGCGGCTTCGGCGACGGAGCCGCCTTCAGTGACGCAGGCGGAGCCGGAGGTGGTGGCGATGGCCGGTTCGGACAGGGCCGGTTCGGACAGGGCCGGTTCGGGCAGGGCCGGTTCGGGCAGGGCCGGGGCTGTCGCGGGCTCGGCCGGGGGTGCCACGGCTCCGACCGGGGCGGGCTCGGCGGCCGGTTCCACGGCCGGTTCAGCGGCCGGCTCGGGGACCTGATGGAGGGTCGGCGCCGGACTCGACTCCCGGGCCGGCTCCGGGCGCGGGGCGCTCCCGGCTTCCGGCTGGAGGCGGAGGTGGCCGGAGCGGCCCGAGCCGACCGGCAGGACGATCCCGGGCGCCGGTTGCTCGACCACCCGGTCGGCCAGCTCGTGCAGCAGGATCCCGTGGCGGTAAGCGAGTTCACCGATCTCGGTGCGGTCGATGCCGGCCACCGCGAGGCTCACACTGCTCTCCCGCCGCACGTCCGCGCCCTGACTGGTCAGCAGGTCCGCCAGCCGTGCCATCTGCGGCCCTCGGACGGCCACTTCGGGGGTGAGCCTGGTCCGCCGGAACTCCGCGACCGGCTGGTCGACCACCAACTGGCCGCGGTCCAGGGTGACCACCCGGTCCGCGAGCTGCGAGGCCTCCTGCGGGCTGCGGGTGGTCACCAGGACCGTTCCACCGGCGGCGCCGAAGGAGCGCAGGAAGGAGTGGAACCACTCGACGTTGCGCGGCGACAGGCCGTCGGCGGGCCCGTCCAGCAGCAGCGCGCCGGGGTCGCCGAGCAGGGCGGCGGCCAGGGCCAGCCGACGGTGCATGCCGGGCGAGAAGGTGCGCAGCCGCTGACCGGCGACAGCGGCCAGCCGGGTCTGCTCCAGCAGCTCGTCGGCCCGCCGGGCTGGAACGCCGACGGCCGCGGCGAGCATCCGCAGATGACCGCGCGCCCTGCGGCCCGGGTGCCCGGCCGCCGCGGCCTCCCCGGTGCCGGGCAGCAGCACCCCGACCTCACGCTCGGGGTGGCGCAACCGGCGGTAGGAACGGCCCCCGAAGAGCGTGACGCCCTGGCCGCGTTCGAGTTCGAGCATCAGCCGCAGCGCGGTGGACTTGCCGGCACCCTCGGCACCGAGCAGCGCGGTCACCGTGCCGGGCTTGGCGTCGAAGGTCAGATCGAGCACCGCGGGTGGAGCGCCCCTGCGATAGACCTTGGTCAGTCCGGTGATCTGGATCATCGCTGGCTGCTCCCATGCCCTCGGCCGACCTGCTCGACGCGGAGCACCCCTGACGGGCGGGCATGCACCCGCGCGGCTCCGCGCCAGCACATTAGGGGGCGGCGACGGCCATTCCGGGCATTACGGGAACGGCGCGGGCCAGCCGACTGCCCACCTCACCCGATCAGGGGACAATCCGATCCTGCGATTCACGGGCGGCCGGTCCGTTCCGGGGCGTCGACGGCTTCGGTGGCATCGGTGTCGTCGGCGGCTGCGGCCACTTCTGCGGGCTCGGCGGGATCGGCGGGATCGGCGGGATCCGGGGCTCGGGGGCTCTGCGGCGGGGGCTTAGGCCGGGCGGAGCGTGGTGCCCCGCGCAGGGTTCGGTCGCTACCGGGACGGCCAGGGCGGCGGCGGGAGCTGCTCCCCGGCGCACACCGCGTGGAACCCGTCGACCGCCGCCCGACCCTCGACCGTGATCTCGCCAAGCCGCTCCCGCTCCGCGGCCAGCCGTTCCTGCACGGCGGCGATCGACTCGGGCCCCGCGTGCTCGGCCTCCAGCGCGGCCAGCTCCCGCTCCGTGGCGGTGGTGGTCGCGTCCAGGCTCCGGTAGTCCGCCGCCAGCCGCTCGATGAGGGCTCGCCGGTTGGCGCAGTCCTTGGTGGCCATCGCTGGGCTCCCTGTGCCGGAAGGCCTCCGGCCCGGCGGCCGGAGCGTCCATCGACACTCTGCGCCGCCATCGCCGGAACCGCAGCCAGGCCAGGCCATTCGGTCGTTCAGGGCCGCGCCGTGGCGGGACGGCACCCCGTCCGGGCGGGCCGGGCAATGGGCGCGGGGGGCTCAGGACTCCGGACGGAGCATGGGCGGGTTGAGGACGGTCGCGCCGCCGGCGGTGAACAGCTGGGCGGGGCGGCCGCCCTGACGGGTCGTGGTGCCGCCCGAGGGCAGCAGGAAGCCGGGGGTGCCGGTGACCTTGCGGTGGAAGTTCCGCGGGTCCAGCACCACGCCCCAGACCGCCTCGTAGACCCGGCGCAGCTCGCCGACGGTGAACTCGGTCGGGCAGAAGGCGGTGGCGAGGGAGGAGTACTCGATCTTGGAGCGGGCGCGTTCCACGCCGTCGGCGAGGATCAGACCGTGGTCGAAGGCGAGCGGGACGCCATCGGCCGGGTTACCGCCGAGGAGTTCGCCGACCGGGGCCCAGCGGGCGCTGCTGGCGTCGCCGCCGGCCCGGGGCGTGGGCAGGTCGGGGGCGAGCACCAGGTAGGCGACGCTGACCACGCGCATCCGGGGGTCGCGCTGCGGGTGGCCGTAGGTGGCGAGCTGCTCCAGGTGGGCGCCGGCCGCGCCGGGGCCGACCGCGTCGTGGCCGGGGGCGGTGTGGGCGCGCAGGCCGGTCTCCTCGGCCAGCTCGCGGGAGGCGGCCTCGGCCAGGCCCTCGTCCGGGCGGACGAAGCCGCCGGGCAGCGCCCAGTACCCCTGGAAGGGCGGCTCGCCTCGTCTGACCAGCAGGGCGCAGAGCGAGTGGTCGCGCACCGTCAGCACCACCAGGTCAACCGTGACAGCGAACGGGGGGAAGGCCGACGGATCGTAACGCGACATGGGCACGATCATAGTCGTCTCTCTGACGATAAGCACAGGCCGTGCGTGGAACGCTCAGGGGCCCTTACCGCCCGCCCCGGCCCGGCTCACCCCACGCACGGCCCGCCGAGGCCGGAGCGGGCAAGCTCGGTGTCGGTGACCGGGAGTCACCGGCACCGGGTCACCGGTACCGGACGGACGGACGCCGGAGCGTGCACGCCCGCTCACGGACACCGCAGCACCGACGCGCGGCACCGGGCTCAGTGGGCGACGAGTTGCAGGTCCGTGGACGCCTCCTCCACCATCGCCACGCCGATCCGGCTCACCCGGACGGAGAAGGGCTCGCCCGCCACCCGCAGGCCGGTCAGCTCCAGCTCGCCGAGCGGTGCGGTGCTGGCCGGGCGGACCAGCACCCGGCCGCCCGGGACGTCGGGCCGGACCCCGGCGAGGGCGAACACCGCGTGCGCGGCGCCGGCCGCGGAGACCGCCGCCGGGCGGCAGGCCGCCGGGTGCGGCACCGGTGGGCAGCCGGGGGTGCGCTGCTCCCCCGCGTACATCTCCGGGAGCCGCCCCTCGAAGTGGGCGCTCGCGGCGAGCAGGCCCTCCAGCAGGGTGCCCGCCTCGTTCTCGTGACCGGCCTCGGCCAGTCCGGCGATCGCCAGCGCCGTCTCGTGGACCCGCACCGCACCGCCCCGGTGGCCCAGCGGGTTGAAGCGGGGGGACTTGGCGCTCAGGGTGCGCAGCCCCCAGCCGCTGTCCAGCTCGGGCGCAACCAGGCGCTGGGCGAGCAGCCGGGTCTGCTCGCGGTCCAGCAGGCTCTCGTGCCGACCGCCGTCGACGGCGAGCCCGGTGTCCAGCAGGTGCACCAGGGAGGAGGTGACGGCGGGCAGCGGCTGGCCGCCCGGGGCCAGCCCGGCCGCAGGGCGACCGCCGGACAGGTCGTCGATCCAGAACCGCTCGCGGAAGCGCCCGCGCAGCGCGGCGGCCCAGCCGCGCCAGTCCTCGGCGCCCGGTCGGCCGAAGGCCTCCAGCAGCTCGGCCCCGTGCAGGGCGGCGCGGTGGGCCTGTGCCTGGACCTCGGCGCGGGCGGCGACCGGGTGGGCGGAGCGCTCCTCGGCGGGGCGGCTCAGATCGGTGACGAAGCCGTCGGACAGGCCCTCGCGCAGGGCGGCCAGGGCCCGCTCGGCGGCCGGGAGCAGCTCGGCGACCTCCGCCGGGGGCAGGCCCCAGCGCCAGGCCTCCGCCAGCACGGTGACGAACAGCAGGGTGGCCTCGGTGGCGGTGCAGGTGGGCGGCAGCTCGGGACCGCCGTGGCGCAGGGCGCCGGGCAGCAGGCCCTCGGTGCGGCCCGGGGCGGGGACGAGCTGCTGACGGCGGGCCAGCGCCCGGAGGGTGCCGGCCGCCAGCCGGGTGCCGAGCGGCAGGGTCAGCCGGGCGGCCCAGAGCGCGTCGGCCGGCGCGAGGCCGAACCGCCAGGGCGCTCCGGAGGCCGGGTAGAGGTCGGTCGGGCGGTCCGGGTCGGCGAACAGCAGCCCGCCGAGGGCGTCCAGCGAGCGGGAGACCAGCGGGGCGGCCCGGGTGTCGTCGCTGCGGACCTCCGGCTCGGACCAGGGCAGCGGGACACCGGTGCCGCGGCCGCCCGGCGGGCGCGGGCCGCCGGCGGCGCTCTCCAGCTCGGTGTGCAGCTCGACGGACCAGCGGGCGCCGGGCTGGACCTCCAGGTCCCAGCGGAGCACGCCGGCGCCGGCCAGGACGGCGTGCGGGGAGGGCTGGGCGCTGACCACGGCGTTGTGCACCGGGCCCGTCCAGCGCAGCCCGGCGGACTGCACCTGGCCCGGCAGGTCGGGCTGGCGGTGCCCGGCGGCGATCTCGGCGACCGGGCCGAGGTCGGTGCCGAGGGCTATCTCCAGCGGCAGCCGGGCGGGCCGCGGACCGGTGTTGCGCACGACCACGGTCTCCACGCCGTCCGCGTGGCGCAGCCGCTCGACGGTGAGCGCCGGGTCCGGGTCGAGGTCGCCGGGGAGGCGGACGGCACCGAGGAAGCGGGCCTGGGCGATGCTGGTCAGGTTGCCCTGGAGCGGCAGCGGCTCCATCCCGCCGAGCCGCAGCTCCATCCGGGCGAGCACCCGGACGCCGTTGCGGTAGAAGCCGTGCAGGCCGTGGCCGCGCAGCTGGCCGTCGGGGCCGGAGGCGGCCATCGCCGGGGCGTTGACACAGATCACCGCCTGGTGGACGGCGGGCGGTTGCGGTCGCGGTGGGGCCGCGGGGCGGCCCGGGCCGAGTGGTGCGCCCGCGGGCCCGGCCCCGGGGGCCTGGTCGGGGCGGCCCACCGGCCTGGGCGGCGCGCCGACCACGCTCTCGGCCGGCATGGCCTGTGGTGGCCTCATGGCGGTCACCGGACTCTCCTCCCCTCGGCGGTCCGGTGGCCGGTCAGGCCGGTGGGCCGCGAGCATGCTCGATCGCGTGCTGATGGTGCCGGGCCGGCGGGGCCGTCCCGCCGGCGGTGTGCCGTGTCTGGCCGTACCCGGTGGCGGGTCGTGCCATGCGGTGCTCGGTACCGGGCCGGTACCGGCGCTCCGCGCCTTCGTTCCGGGGCCCTTCACCGCGCCCGGCACGGCGTCAGGTCCGGCGCCCCGGCCCGTCGGTGACGCCCTTCCCCCGCGGCCCGCGCCCGCCCGGCCGTGCGGCCCCGCGGTGGCGGCCGGTCGTGGTGCCGCACGCGGCCGCGACCGCTGCCGGCACCCGGGCGGCCGGGTCCGCACCGCGCGGCGATCGGCCCGTCCGAATCGGGCGCAGGCCCCCGGAGTGAACGCCGCGCACCGCCGCCAGGTCACGCACCGCCGCTGCGCCGCTGGTCGGGCGGCCCCGCTCGGTGGTCGCACCGCGCCCACCGGAACGTCATCGGGGCCTCGCCGCCGACGCCACGCCGTCCGCGGTCCTGGGGCGGCGCTCCGCTTCTCGGGCCGCCGTCGGACCCGCTCGGACCGGGCGTCGGCCGGGGTCGGCCGTCCGGTCGGGCGGACGGGGGCGGTCGAACCGGTGCTCGACCGCCGCCAGGATACGGTGCGGGGGTCGCGGCCCCCGCACCCGGTGACCCCGTGAACCGCGACGCCACCGCTGTGACCAGCAGAGACCGAGGAGTTGCATGTCCACCATCAGCCGGCTGCCCGGGATTGTCACGACCGACCACGTGTTCCAGCTGCCGCTCGACCACGCCGCCCCGCAGGGCGAGCAGATCGAGGTGTACGCCCGCGAGGTGGTGGCCGCACGCCGCGAGCGGGACGACCTGCCCTGGCTGCTCTTCCTCCAGGGCGGGCCCGGCGGCAAGGCCGCCCGCCCGCTCGGCCGGGACTCCTGGCTGGAGCGCGCCCTGGACGACTACCGGGTGCTGCTGCTCGACCAGCGCGGCACCGGGCGGTCCACCCCCGCGACCCGGCAGACCCTCGCCCGGCGCGGCGGACCGCAGGAGCAGGCGGACTACCTGGCCCACTTCCGCGCGGACTCGATCGTCCGGGACGCCGAGCTGATCCGTGCGCGGCTGCTCGGCGCCGACCGGCGCTGGAGCGTGCTCGGCCAGAGCTTCGGCGGCTTCTGCACCCTCACCTACCTCTCCATCGCCCCCGAGGGCCTGACCGAGGCCTTCATCACCGGTGGCCTCGCCGGCCTCGGCAGCTCGGCGGACGACGTCTACCGCGCCGCCTACCCGCGGGTGGTCCGCAAGAACGAGGACCACTACGCCCGGTTCCCCCAGGACGTCCAGGCGGTGCGCCGGATCGCGGCCCACCTCGCCGACTCCCCCGCGACCCTGCCGGACGGCGGGCGGCTCACCGTCGAGGCGTTCCAGATGCTCGGCCTGCTGCTCGGCGGCGGCAACGGCTCCGGCACGCTCCACTACCTGCTGGAGGAGGCCTGGGTGGAGGGCCCGGCCGGGCCCGAGCTCTCCGACACCTTCCTGGCCGGTGCCCAGGCCCAGCTCTCCTTCGCGGGCGGCCCGCTGTACGCGGTGCTGCACGAGTCGATCTACGGCCAGCGGTCCGTGGACCAGGGTGGCACCGCCTGGGCGGCCGAGCGGGTCCGCAAGGAGTTCCCGCAGTTCGACGCCCGGGCCGCGCTGGAGTCCGACGCCCCGGTGCTGTTCACCGGGGAGATGATCTACCCCTGGATGTTCGACACCGATCCGGCGCTGCGCCCGCTGAAGGAGACCGCGGACCTGCTCGCCGCGCGGACCGACTGGCCCGACCTGTACGACCGGGCGCGGCTGGCCGCCAACACCGTGCCGGTCGTGGCGGCGGTGTACCACGACGACATGTACGTGGACACCGCCGACTCGCTCGAGACCGCCCGCGCGGTGCGCGGCCTGCGGACCTGGGTCACCGACGAGTGGGAGCACGACGGCCTCCGGCTGAGCGGCGGCAAGGTGCTGGACCGCCTGATCAAGATGGCCCACGGCGAGGCGTAGCGGCCCGCGGGCCGGCCCGTCCGCGCGGACCGGCTCAGCGCGCACGGTGACCTCCTCTCGTCGCCCGCCGCACGCCCCGGCAGCGGTGGAGGCCGGTGCGGGCCGCGGCAGACGTGCACGCCGCGGCCCGGCCGAACCGCAGGCCCCGGACGGACCGCTCCCCGGGCGCCCGGGTGTGCCCCGGTGTCGCGGCCCGTCCGGGCGCCGCCAGCAGGGCGACCGCCCCGGCACCGCCGCCGTCCGGCTCCGGGCGGCCTTCGCAGCCGTCCACGGCTCCCGGAGCCGGATCGGCCGGTGCCGGGGCCGGGGACGCGCCCTTCCGGCGGCCGCCCCGCCGGTGCCGCCGGGCGCTGCCCGGCCGCCCGGGGCGGTCGCCGGTGGCCCCGCCCGCACCCGGTACGGCGGGGCCGGGGCCCGCGTCGCCACGGGGCGGTGCGCCGTCGGCAGGCGCCTCGGCGTTCGGCGCTCGGCCCGCCGGGGGCCGCGGTCCACCGGCCGGGGCCACCTCGGCCTCCGGCCCCTCGCGCCGCCGCCGCTGGGCCTCGACGGCGGCCAGCAGACCCTGGGGCGTCATGCCGTCGTTGAGCGACTCGTAGAGCAGCTCGGCCAGCAGGTAGCCCGGGGCGAGCCGCAGCACGTGGCCGAGCACGACCCGGGCCGTCGCCGTGTCTCCCGCGACCCAGGACGTCCAGGCCAGCAACGTCAGCGGGGCCACCGCACAGCCCTCGTACGGCGGCACGGCCCGCCGGGCGAGGAAGCGCCAGAGCCGCTCGGCCGGGGCCAGCTCGGCCGCCCGGGCGTACTCGACGCCGCGGTCCCGCACCAGGCGGTCCCGCAGGGCGAGCAGCAGCTGCGCCGTCCGGTCCGCGTCGAGTTCCCTGGCGCCGGCCTGGAACTCGGCGACGGCCTGGTCGAGCAGGGCGATCCGCTGCTCCCGGGCGAGCGCGTCCACGGCTTCGGCCCGGGCGAGCGCCTCGCGCTGGACGGCGGCCTCCGGCGGGCCGACCGGATCCAGTCCGCCGATGATCGCCTTCCGGCTGCCGCGCGGCGCCAGGCCGGCGACCGTCGCGGCGGCGGCCGCCGGGCCGGGGCCGGGGCTGCGCCGCACCGGATTGCCCGCCGCGTCGCAGCACCCGTCACCGCGGCAGAGGAAGGACCACCAGCGGCCGTCCGAGACGCACAGCGACTCCTTGACGGCCACGCTCCGGCGCCCGAAGGCCGCCCGGAGGGCCTCCGCCAGCGGCCGCAGCCCGTCGACCACCGGCGGGGCGTGGGCCGCGCCGGGATCCTGGCAGAGGTAGAGGAGCACCTGGAGCGGCCGGGCGCCGTGCCGCTCGGAGAGGGCGACCAGCAGGGCGGCCGTCTCCTCCGCGGCGGCCGGCCACTGCGCGGGCGACCGCGGCAGGTCCGCCCGGATCACCCCGCCCTGGTGCAGCCCGGGGCCGTGGAGCCCGACCGCGACGATGCTGTCGTCGGGGTAGAAGCCCAGGAAGTACGGAAGCAGCTCGGCCATGTCGGCCGGGCCGCGCATGACGACCGGCCGGAGCTCGGAGGCCGGGCCGAGGGACAGAATGACGTGTTCGTTGTTCATCGCGTTCATGGCCGCAAGAGTGGACGCAATCCGCGGATGATGCCGGAACCGACTTCTTTCCTGTGGATAACTCCGCCCACGAATTTCCCTTCGCTCATTCGGAGCAGGCGACACTCCCTCCGGCGAGTGGATTTCCACCGCCGTTCAGCGGACCAACGGATGAAATACACCCCGCCTTCCCCCGCTTCCCCTCCCCCGCATTCGTCGCTTGTCGGCGGTACGGGGTTACATGGACGCCATGCAGCAGCCCGACACCCACACCACCGCCACCGCCGCCGACCGCGCCGAGGTCCGGGCGCGGGCCGAGGCCGTCCTGCGCGAGCTCGCAGGCCCCGCGGCCACCCTGCGCGAGGACCAGTGGACGGCCATCGAGGCCCTCGTGGTCGACCGCCGCCGCGCCCTGGTCGTCCAGCGCACCGGCTGGGGGAAGTCCGCGGTCTACTTCATCGCCACCGCCCTGCTCCGGGCCCGCGGCGCCGGGCCGACGGTGATCGTCTCGCCGCTGCTCGCCCTGATGCGCAACCAGGTCGAGTCGGCCGGCCGGGCCGGCATCCACGCCCGCACCATCAACTCGGCCAACACCGACGAGTGGGCCGCGATCCAGGAGGAGGTCGCCGCCGGGAAGGTCGACATCCTGCTGGTCAGCCCCGAGCGGCTGAACAACCCGGACTTCCGGGACCAGGTGCTGCCCGAACTCGCGGCCTCCACCGGCCTGCTGGTGGTCGACGAGGCCCACTGCATCTCGGACTGGGGGCACGACTTCCGCCCCGACTACCGCCGGCTGCGCACCATGCTCGCGGACCTGCCGCCCGGCGTCCCGGTGCTGGCCACCACAGCGACGGCCAACGCCCGGGTCACCGCGGACGTCGCCGAGCAGCTCGGCACCGGCGCCACCGACGAGCACGCCCTGGTGCTGCGCGGGCCGCTCGACCGGGAGAGCCTCACCCTGGGCGTGCTCTCCCTGCCCGACCCGGCGCACCGCCTCGCCTGGCTGGCCGACCACCTCGACCGGCTCCCCGGCTCGGGCATCGTCTACACCCTGACGGTGGCCGCCGCCGAAGAGGTGACGGCCTTCCTGCGCGAGCGCGGCTTCCCGGTGGCCTCCTACTCCGGCCGCACCGAGGACGCCGAGCGCCGCACCGCCGAGGCCGACCTGCTGGCCAACCGGGTCAAGGCGCTGGTCGCCACCTCCGCGCTCGGCATGGGCTTCGACAAGCCCGACCTCGGCTTCGTGGTGCACCTCGGCTCGCCCAGCTCCCCGATCGCCTACTACCAGCAGGTCGGCCGGGCCGGGCGCGGGGTGGACCGGGCCGAGGTGCTGCTGCTGCCCGGGCGCGAGGACGAGGCGATCTGGCGCTACTTCGCCTCGCTGGCCTTCCCGCCGGAGGAACAGGTGCGCCGCACCATCGACGCACTGGCCGAGGCCGGCCGGCCGCTCTCCACCGCCGCCCTGGAGCCCCGGGTGGACCTGCGCCGGGCCCGGCTGGAGACCATGCTCAAGGTGCTCGACGTGGACGGCGCCGTCCGCCGGGTCAAGGGCGGCTGGACGGCCACCGGCCAGAGCTGGGCGTACGACACCGCCCGCTACGCCAAGGTCGCCGCCTCCCGGGAGGCGGAGCAGCGGGCGATGCGCGACTATGCGGCGGGCACCGGCTGCCGGATGGAGTTCCTGCGCCGCCAGCTGGACGACGAGCAGGCCGCCCCGTGCGGGCGGTGCGACAACTGCGCCGGGCCGCTGCACACCCCGGACGTCTCCGCCGAGACGCTGGCGGCCGCCCGGGCCGCGCTCGGCCGCCCGGGCGTGACCTTCGAGCCGCGCCGGCTCTGGCCGACCGGGATGGACGCGCTCGGCGTGCCGCTCAAGGGCCGGATCCCGGCGGGCGAGCAGGCGGAGACCGGCCGGGCGCTGGGCCGGCTGTCCGACATCGGCTGGGGCAACCGGCTGCGCGCCCTGCTCGCCGAGCAGGCGCCGGACGTGCCGGTGCCCGGTGAGGCGGTAGACGCCCTGGTGGCGGTGCTCGCCGACTGGGCCCGCGGTCCGGGCGGCTGGGCCGGGCCCGCGACGGCGGAGGGCACCCGGCTGGAGCGGCCGGTCGGCGTGGTGACGATGGCCTCCTCGACCAGGCCCCAACTGGTCGGCAGCCTGGGCGCGCGGATCGCCGAGATCGGGCGGATGCCGCTGCTCGGCCGGATCGAGTACGCCGGCGGTCTGGCCCCGCGCGGCGCGCGCAGCAACAGTGCCCAACGGCTGCACTCGCTGGCCGGCGCGCTCGTCCTGCCGCCGGAGGTGGAGCAGGCGGTGGCGGCCGCCGGCGGGCCGGTGCTGCTGGTGGACGACCTCGTCGACTCGGGGTGGACGGTCACCGTGGCCGCCCGGCTGCTGCGTCGGGCGGGGGCGGGCGCGGTGCTGCCGCTGGTGCTGGCCGTGCAGGGGTGACAGGACGGCGGACAGCCGCCGGACACATCCTCCAGCTCACCCGAACGGCCTAACAGAAAGGATCAGGCGAGGCGATTTCGATCACACCGGTCGAGCGACCCGGGAAAGGAGTGGTCACCGTGTCGATGGCGGTTCACCCTGCCCTGCGGGCTTTGTGGATCAAGGCCTGGAGGCGCGTCCGCGGCGCTCGGTCCACGGTGGAACATATCCGGCAGACCATGGGCTATCGGATGGCGTTCATCATTCCATCATTGCCGCTCCGCCCCCGATGCCCCGAGAATTGGGAGGTACCCGGAACCCGGTCCGCTGGACCCGTCCTTCGGCGCACCCAGGCACCCGCCTGCCCACGGGTCAGGAAGGAGGATCGTGATCAACGGTATCGACCGAGGTCAGAATCTCTTCTCCGGGAGTCCGGAACCCAGACGGGTGCTGGACCTGGAGACCTGGACCGCCTCGGGGATCCCGTTGCTGCGCGACCCCCGCGAGTTCGTCCTGGAACTGCACCAGCGCCACCTGCCCCAGCCGGGCACCGTCGTGGTCGCCGTCCTGGACGCGCTCCACCGCCTCGTCGCCTCGGCCTCGTTCACCCCCTGGCCGCACGACACCGACGGCTGGCAGCACCGCAACGCGCTGCTGACGCACCTGCGCCGGATCATCCCGCACGACCTGCGCCTGCCCGAGCCGGTCCGGACGGCCGTGCTGCTGCGCTGCCGCGACGGCGCGCCCGGCTGGACGGAACAGGACGGCGCCTGGATGTGGGCGCTGAAGGACGCGTCCGCGCTCCACGGACTGCGCTGCGGCTCGTACATCGGGCTCACCCCGGCTGGCTGGCAGGTCCTCGGGGACGGGCGCAGCGGACGCAATCCGCACGCGGGCTCGTGGGCCGACGGACCGGTGCACACCGTGACGGAGCTGCCGCCGCGCTCGGCGCTGGACGCCCCGCGCGGCCAGCGCACCCGCCAACTGACGGCCGACCAGACCACGCACGGCGAGGGCGCGGCACGCTCCGGGCAGTCCGAGCCTCCGTGGGCCCAGGCCCGGGTCACGGCGGCCGAGCCGAACCGCCGCACCGGCACACGCTGACCCGGCGGCGGCCATCGGCCCACCGGGCCGCCGGCCGTCGGGCGCCGCTCGTCGAGGACCGTGCGACGGCCCTCGGGCCGGACCGCGGGCGAACCGACCTCGGGCCAGGCCTCTGGGACAGGCCTCTGGGACAGGCCTCTGGGCCAGGTCTCGGGGCCGAACGTCGGGACGGACCTCGGGCCCGGCACCGTACGGCGGCACCGGGCCCGAAGTGGACGGCTGCGGTCAGGCCTTGACCGGGCGGCCCGGCGCGGTGCCGGCCGCGCCCGCGCCGGCGGCACCGGCGTCGCCGCAGACCACCAGCAGCGCGGTCGCGTGGTCGAGCGCCTTGGTGTACGCCTCGGCGGCCTTGGCGGACGGTCCGCCGTTGACCACCAGGACGACCGCCTCCCGGCGGACCGGACGGGTCAGCGCGGCGTCCGCGTAGAACACGTCCCCGCCCTCGGCGAGCTGCGCCCAGTAGCGCTCCTCGCCGAAGGAGAGTTCGTGCTGCTGCCAGGGGTGCGCCTCGCCGACCGTCAGCACCAGGATGTCGCCCGGGTTGCGGCCGGACTCCAGCAGCCGGTCGACCGCGTCGTCGGCGCGCTCCACCGCCTGCGCCGGGGTGGCGGCGATCCGCTGGACCTCCACCTGCGGTGCGGCGGGGGCCGGGCGGCGCGGTGCCGGCCCCGGCTTGGGGATCAGTCGCGGCGGGCCCGGACGGGCGGCGCGCGGCGGGGCCGGGCGCGGGGGCGCCGGGCGGGGGCCGGGCCCCGGCGCCGGGGCGGCGACGGTGGTGGGTGCGGTGGCGGGGGCTTGTGCGTCCGACTCGCGGGGGAAGGGAACGCCGGGGCCCGGGATGCTCTCGTGAATCTCCGGCTCCTCGGGGAAGACAGGCATACCCGGATATCTATCAAATGCCGGTCGGACGCGCACGGGCGCCCCACCCATTGGGCACAGGCCTCCCGCCTCCCCCTCTCGGGACAATTCCAGACGGACCGTCAGAAACCGAGCGTCAGCTGTTCGTCGGCGGCCCCCTGGCCGATCCCCGCGACCTCCCGGACCCGCTTGAGATGACGCCACCTCGGCAGTGCGTCCAAGTACGCCCAGGAGAGCCGGTGGTGCTCGGTGGGGCCGAGCTCCTCCAGCGCGGCACGGTGCACCGGGGACGGGTATCCGGCATTGTCGGCGAATCCGTACTCCGGGAGCCCCTCGCCCAGTTCGGCCATCAGGCCGTCGCGGTGGACCTTGGCGAGCACCGAGGCGGCGGAGACACAGACGCAGGACTGGTCACCCTTGATCACCGTGCGTACCCGCCAGGGGCCGCCGAGGTAGTCGTGCTTGCCGTCCAGGATCACCGCGTCGGGTTCCACCGGCAGCGCCTCCAACGCGCGGACGGCGGCCAGTCGCAGCGCCGCCGTCATGCCGAGCTCGTCGCACTCCTGTGGGGAGGCCTGCCCGAGCGCGTACGCGGTGACCCAGTCGGCGAGGACGGGGGCGAGCGCGCGGCGGCGCAGTTCGGTGAGCAGCTTGGAGTCGGTCAGCCCCTCCGGCGCCTTGCGCAGACCGGTGACGGCCGCGCCCACGGTGACCGGCCCGGCCCAGGCGCCGCGCCCGACCTCGTCGAGACCGACGACGATCTTGGCGCCGGCCCGGCGGAGCGAGCGTTCGACGGAGTGCGTCGGGGGGACGATGGGCATGGCGGCTTCCGTTCAGCGGGGGCAGCCTCCAGCCTAAGCCCGCCCCACGACTGCCGGATCCGCCTCCCGGAAGGGAGGGGGCCTCCGGCAGTCCGGGGACGGCGCGGAGGCGCGTGCCCGGGCCCGCTGCGACGAACCCAGGCCAGGCACACCCCCGACCCGGCGCTCCCCGGGCCCGACACTCCCGCCCCGGCGACGGCCGACTCAAGCCCGGATCATCGGCTCCAGCACCTCGTCCACCAGCCGGTCGGCGAAGCCCTGCCCCATGCTCTCCAGTCCGCGGATCTTGACGTGGTACAGCAGCACCGCCGGGATGACGTCCGCCACCAGCGGAGTGGCCGCGCCGGGCCGGACGTCGCCGCGCTCAGCGCCGCGGCGCAGGATCTCCAGGATGGTCCGCGCGGTCGGTTCGATGACCCGGTCGGTGATGAACGCCTTGAAGACCTCGGCCCGCTCGTGGTCGATCTCGCCCATCAGCGCGTTGAGCGCGGAGCCCACCCGGGAGGTCATCGCCTGCGTGAAACCCTCGATGAGCTGGCGGAGTTCATCACAGGCGGACCCGAGGTCGGGGGTGTCGTAAGGCCGTGGGAGAGTGGCGTCCAGGGCGTCGATGACGAGTTCGTCCTTGGACGTCCAGCGCCGGTAGAGCGCGGCCTTCCCGGTCCGCGCCGCACTGGCGACCCCTTCCATGGTCAGCCGCGCGTATCCGCCGGAGGTGAGCTGGTCGAGCGCGGCCTCGAAGATCGCGTTCTCCAATTCCTTCCCCCGGCGTCGCACCGGCCGCCTCAGGGCCTGGTGGGCGGCCCGCACCGGACAGAAGCCCTGTTCGGCGCCCCGCTCCGCGCCTGCCCCGGCATCCGGCTCCGCGCCGGCGCCGGCGCCCGACCCCGCGGCCACCGTCCCGGCACCCGGCTCCACGAACCGGACAGCCCCGGACCGGACAGCCCCGGACTGGACAGCCCCAGGCCGCTCGGCCCCGGACCGGTCCGCCACCAGGCGCCGCACCAACCGCTCCATCGCCACCATCCTTAAGGAACGCTTGCGTTCACAATCACGGCCAGGATATCGTCCCGATTAGTGAACGATCCCGTTCCTTCCCGGCCTGCGCAAGGGCGCAGCGCCATGCCCGGACCGGCGACTCCGCCGGACCCCGCACCACCGAGCACATAGCCAGCAGGGGGCACATTCGTGGCTATCTCCGACACGCTCAGCAAGACCTCACCACCGCGCACGAGCCAGGGGCGGGGCAAGGGCATCACCCTGACCGTCATCGCGGCCACCCAGCTCATGGTGGTCCTCGACGCGACCATCGTGAACATCGCGCTGCCGCACATCAAGGACGCCCTGAGCTTCTCCACCACCGACCTGTCGTGGGTCATCAACGCCTACACCCTGACCTTCGGCGGGCTGCTGCTGCTCGGCGGTCGCGCGGGTGACATCCTCGGCCGCCGGCGGGTGTTCATCTTCGGCACCCTGCTGTTCGGCCTGGCCTCCCTGCTCGGCGGTTTCGCGCAGGACAGCACCCTGCTGCTGGCCGCCCGCGCGCTGCAGGGCATAGGTGGCGCGATCTGCTCCCCGACCGCCTTCGCACTGATCGCCACCAACTTCGACGAGGGACCGGAACGCAACCGGGCGTTCGGCGTGTTCTCGGCGGTGGCCGGTTCGGGCGCCGCGATCGGCCTGCTGGCCGGCGGTCTGCTCACCGAGTACCTCAACTGGCGGTGGGTGTTCTTCGTCAACGTGCCGATCGCGATCCTGATCGCGATCGCCGCGCCGCGCTACATCGCCGAGTCCCAGCGCCACCCGGGCCGTTTCGACCTGCCCGGCGCGCTCACCTCGACGCTCGGCCTGGTCGGCCTGGTCTACGGGTTCATCCGGGCCGCCTCGGACGGCTGGTCGGACAGCATCACGCTCGGTTCCTTCGCGGCCGGCGCGATCCTGCTCGCCGCCTTCCTCGTGGTGGAGAGCCGCACCGACCAGCCGATCACCCCGATGCACCTGTTCGCCGACCGCAACCGCACCGGCGGCCTGGTGATGATGCTCTGCCTGGCCGCGGCCATGTTCGGCATCTTCTTCTACGTCGTGCTGTTCGTGCAGGGCCCGCTCGGCTACAGCCCGTTGAAGGCCGGCGTCTCCTTCCTCCCGATCAGCGTCGCGATCATCATCGCCGCGCAGATCGCGTCCACCCTCCAGGCCAAGTACGGCCCGAAGCCCTTCATGGCGGGCGGCGCGCTGCTGGTCACGGTCGGCCTCACCTGGCTGACCCAGATGAGCAAGGACAGCGGCTACCTGGACGGGGTGCTCGGCCCCACGGTGGTGTTCGGCTTCGGAATGGGTCTGATCTTCGTCCCGGTGATGCTGATCTCCGTCGCGGGCGTCCCGGGCGAGGAGACCGGCGCCGCCTCCGGCCTGCTCAACTCGATGCAGCAGATCGGCGGTTCGCTCGGCCTGTCGATCCTGACCACGGTCTTCGCGCACTACGCCACGGCCGAGTCGGCCGTCCAGCTGCCGAAGTTCATGGCCAGCGCGACTCCGGAGCAGCTGGCCTACCTCCAGCAGCACCACGAGTTCCCGCAGGGCACGGACGCCGCCAACACCGTGCTCACCCAGGGCATTTCGCACGGATTCATCGTGGGCGCGGCGCTCGCGGCGGTCGCCCTGCTGGTCGCGGTCTTCGCGATCAAGGCCAAGGCCAGCGACCTGCCGAGTGACGCCTCCGCCGTCGCGATGCACTGACGCCGCCACGGCGAACCGACAGCGGCAGGGCCGGTGGGGAGCAGCACGCTCCCGACCGGCCCTACCGCTGTCCGCAGGCCCGTCCATCCTCAGGCCCGTCCGTCCACAAGCCCGTCGATCCTCAGGCCCGGTGGTTCCGGGCCCGGTGGTTCCGCGAGCCCGAGGACGGGCGGCCTACCGGGCGTCGTACGGCAGTCGGGCCCAGTCGCAGGCCGTGCGGTCGGACCCCTTCGAGTCCACCAGCGGCCGTTCCGCCAGGATCTCCCGGGCCCGGGCGGCCGCGCGGTTGGTCGCGTACCAGGGCTTCGACTCCTCGGCCAGGCCCCGCCCGATCAGCTGCAGCGCGCAGCTCCGCTGCGGCTCGGGGAGCCGGTCCAGGGCGGGCACCGCGTCCGCCGAGAGCCGGCGGACGTTGCGCAGGTCGATGTCCGCGGTGGGCGGGTCGGTCCGCAGGGCCCGCTCGTACCGGCTGACGTTCTGTTCGGCGACGATCGCGTCCGGGCCCATCAGGCCGTAGACCCCGAGGGTGAGCACCCCGCTGAGGACGACGACGCGCGGCAGCCAGCCGGTGCGGCGGGTCAGTCCGGCGGCGATCAGCAGCAGGAAGACGGCGCCCAGCCAGACCTCGACCACCAGCACCCAGAGCCGCAGCCGGGTGAGCCCGGAGGCGTCCACGTAGAACCACATCCGGCCGAGCGCCGAGGCGACCACGGCCAGTGCCAGCACGCAGAGCAGGCCGAGCAGGATCCGCGCCACCCGGTGGTCGGCGGGGGTGGTGCGCGGGGCCCAGCGCTTGGCGAAGGTCACCACGACGAGGGTCAGCACGGTGATCACGCTCAGCTGCCAGAAGCCCTGCCGGGCGTACTCGGAGCGGCTCATCCCGGTGTTGCGCAGCACGGCGTCCGCGCCGCCGAGCACCACCACGGCCTGGACCACCGCGAAGGCGCCGAACATCAGGTTGAGCGCGACCAGCGGCAGCGCCCACTCCAGCCGGCGCCGCTCCCGGCCCGGCCGGATCACCGTGCGGTCCCAGCGGCGCGGTCCGGCGGCCATGTGCGCGAAGCCCAGCGCGACCACCGTCCCGAGCGCGAACAGCGCACCGCGCCCCGGGAGCTGGTCGAGGTCGAGGTCCGGGCTGAGGTTGCCCAGCAGGTCCGCCATGGCGGCGTCGGCGCTGGCGAACAGCAGGCCGAAGACGGTCAGCAGGACGGCGGCGACCACGAGCGCCTTGAGCACCGGGACGATCCGGCCGCGGCCGGGCAGCCGCCGGCCGTCCGTGCTCTCCCAGGCCCAGACCGTCGAGGGCACCAGCTGCCAGAGGATGCCGGGCAGCGGGAACAGCACGCCCGGCCACCGGCGGCCGCCGTGCAGGGCCAGCGAGGCCAGTGCGAGCGCGCCGACGGCGGCCAGCGCCGCGGGCCAGTCGGCGTCCCACCAGGCCGGGACCACCAGGAGCGCCAGGGCGAGCAGGCTCCACACCGCCGTCCACGGGCGGATCCGGCGGTCGGCCGCCCGGGCGGCGATTCCGGCCCCGACGGCGGTGGCGCCACCGAGCAGCAGCAGGTTGGGCCCCAGGCCGTCGTAGAGCAGCCAGGCCGTCAGCGCGCCGGTGAGCAGGGCCGCCAGGAGGACCCGGGGCGTGGCCGCCGCCCGGCGCCCGGGGTCGCTGCGGCGCAGCCACGCGGCGGTTGGGGGCACGGCCGTGCCAGGGGCGCCGGGCGCCCGGCCCGGGCCCCGACCGGCGCCCTGCGGGCCGGGGCCCGCGGGACGGCGGTAGGGGTCGTACGGGTCGTACGCGTCATACGGATCGCGCGGCGCGGCCGGGCCGGGCGCTCCGGTCCCCTCGGCCGACTCGTTCGACTTCGGCGACTCGTTCGGCACGGTCGGCTCCGGCGACTCGTGCGACTCCGGCAACGGGTTCGACACCTTCGCCACGGTCGACTCCGGCGACCCCTTCGACTCCTTCGACTCCGGCGACGCGTTCGCATCCGGCGAATCGGACGAGGCAGGCATGGACGGGCCTGACATGAGTCCCCCTCAGTGGTCGGCAGGCATGCGGAAGCCACCCATCGGGCGATCCGCCGGCGGGCGCGCTCGGCGCCGCGGCCGCTGCCGACTGTAGACCATTCTGAACAGGTTCAAAAGTTGACTCTGAACGCGTTCAGAACACCCTCACCACCCTGGGCTCCCGGCTACCCCTTCACCGACCCGGCCAGCAGCCCCCGGACGAAGTACCGCTGGAGGCTGAAGAAGACGACCAACGGCACGATCGTGGACAGGAACGCCCCGGCCGTGAGCAGTTCCCAGCGCCCGCCCAGCGAGCCGGACAGCTGCGCCAGCCGTACCGTCATCGGCGCCACTTCCGGTGTGCCGCCCGCGAAGGTCAGCGCCACCAACAGGTCGTTCCAGACCCACAGGAACTGGAAGATCGCGAACGAGGCCAGGGCGGGCGTGCACAGCGGCAGCACGATCGACCGGAAGATCTTGAAGTGCGAGGCGCCGTCCACCACCGCGGCCTCCATCAGGTCGCGCGGCAGCTGGGCGATGAAGTTGTGCAGCAGGAACACCGCCAGCGGCAGCGCGAACATGGTGTGCGCCAGCCAGACCGGCGCGTAGCTGCCCTTCAGGTCCACCGCCGGGATCAGCGTCAGCGGGCCCAGGTGCGCGCCGCCGGCGAACAGCCGCAGCAGCGGGATCAGCGCCATCTGGAGCGGCACCACCTGGAGCGCGAACACCGTGAAGAAGACCGCGTCGCTGCCCCGGAACCGCACCCAGGCCAGCGCGTACGCCGCCATCGCCGCCAGTGCCAGCGGGAAGACCGTCGCCGGGACGCTGATCGCCAGCGAGTTGACCAGGAAGGGCATCAGGCCGGTGGAGACGCCGGACCCGCCCTCGAACAGCACCGAGTGGTAGTTGCCGAGGCCGAGGTCCGGGTGGAGGAACGCGGTCCACCAGCCGCTGGCGCTCACGTCCCGCTTGGGCCGCAGCGAGGTCACCAACAGGCCCAGCGTCGGGATCGTCCAGAGCACCGTCATCGCGACCACGAACACCGAGGCCAGCGGGCTGCTGAAGGCCTTCCGCACCGGCTGCCGCACCGACTGCACCTGCCGAGCCGACCGCACGCGCCGCACCCGCGCCGGCCCCGCCGGCCCCGTCGGCTCCACCGGCCGCTCCCGGCCCCCCGTCCCGGTCACCGGACCTCACGCTCCTTCCGCAGCTGGACGATGTTGTAGGCCACCAGCGGCAGCACCGCGAGGAAGAGCAGCACCGCGAGGGCGCTGCCCCGGCCGGAGTTGAACTGCACGAAGGACTGCGAGTACATCTCGTTGGCCAGCACCTGGGTGCCGAAGTTGCCGCCGGTCATGGTGCGGACGATGTCGAAGGCCTTCAGGGTGATGATCATGACGGTGGTCAGCACGACCATCACCGTGGAGCGGATCATCGGCACGGTGACGTACCAGAACAGCCGCACCCCGCTCGCGCCGTCCAGCCGGGCCGCCTCCACGACCTCGTCCGGGATCGCCTTGATCGCCGCCGACAGCACCACCATCGCGAAGCCGGTCTGCACCCAGACCATCACCGCCATCAGCAGGAAGGTGTTCAGCGGCTGCGAGAGCAGCCAGTTCGGCGGATCGTCCCAGCCCACCGCGACGGCGAGCTGGCTGAGCAGGCCGATCTGCGGCTGGCCGGGCCCGCGCGACTCGTAGACGAACTTGAAGATGATCGACGCGCCGACCAGCGAGATCGCCATCGGCATGAAGATCAGCGACTTGAACACCGACTGGCCGCGCATCCGGTCCACCAGCAGCGCCAGCACCAGCCCCAGCCCGGTCGCCACCAGCGGCGCGACCACCAGCCAGAGCAGCGTGTTGACCAGGACCTTCTGGACCGAGTCGGAGGTGAAGGCCCAGCCGAAGTTCTCCCCGCCGACGAACCGGGTGCCGTCGTCGTTCTGGAGGCTGAGGTAGACCGTGCGGATCAGCGGTACGACCAGGCCGACGGCCAGCAGCAGCACCGCCGGGCCGAGGAAGACCGCGACCGCCAGCGGGCGGGCCAGCCGGCCCCGGGCCCGGCCGGCGACCAGGAGGACCACCAGCAGGATGCCCAGGAAGCCCGCGACGGCCCCGAAGGTGTTGCCGAACTTGACCGCCGCGTCGGTCCAGGCGCCGGCCGCGAGCCGCTCGGTGGCCAGCCCGTCGGCGGCCGACTCGACGACGGGGGCGGGAAGGGCGGGCGAGGGCAGGGTGAGCGGGGGGAGGGCGGGTGAAGGGAATCCGGGTACGGGCACGGCTGCGCGTCCCTTCGGTCGTGGTGGGAAGGGGGTGGGCGGTGCGGGTGGGTGGCCCCGCACCGCCCTCGACAGGTGGTCCTGTGACGCACCGGAAGCGGCCCGGCGGGTCCGAGACGGCCCGACGCCTCGGCTGGTCCGGCCCGGGGTCTCGACCGGTTCGGCCCGACGCCTCGGAAGCGGCCCGGCGCCTCGACCGGTCCGCGCCCGGCGCGTCGGCTACTGCGGCCAGGCGGCGTCGATGTCGGCGGCGGTCTTCTGGATCGACTGCCCCTCCGCGAACCAGGCGGTCAGCGACTTCCACTCCTGCCCGGCGCCCACGGCGGCGGGCATCAGGTCGGAGCCGTCGAAGCGGAAGGTCGCCGCCGGGTCGGTCAGGGCCTCGGCCGACAGCTTGTCGATCGGGTCGGTGTAGAGGCTCTTGTCCACGCCCTGGTTGGCCGAGACCCAGCCGCTCGCGGTCCTCACCCGGCTGCTCGCCCAGTCCGAGCTGGACAGGTAGTTCTGCACCGCCTGCACCTCGGGCCGGCTGGAGAAGGCCGCCAGGAACTCGCCGCCGCCCTCGACCGGGTTGGCGATCGACGGGTTGACGGCGGGCAGGCGGAAGGCGAAGACGTCCCCGTCCGGGCCGACCTTGGTGCCCTTGGGCCACTGCGCCTCGTAGAACGAGGCCTGCTGGAGCAACTGGCACTTGCCGCTCAGGATCGGCGTGCCCGCCTCCTGGAAGGTGGTGGTGGCGATGGACTTCACGTCGCCGAAGCCCGCGTTGACCCAGGCCGGGTTCTGCATCCAGTCGGCGACCGTCTTCATCGCGGTGGTGATCCTCTGGTCGGAGAACTTCACCTGGTGGCCGACCCACTGGTCGTACACCTCGCCGCCGTACGATCCCAGCACCACCTCCTCCAGCCAGTCGGTGGCCGGCCAGCCGGTGGCCGTCCCGGAGGCGATTCCGCCGCACCACGGCTTGGCGCCGCCCGCCTTGGCGATCCTGTCGCTGAGCGCCATCAGGTCCGCCCAGGTCTTGGGCACCTCGTAGCCGGCCGCCTTGAAGGCCTTCGGCGAGTACCACACCAGGGACTTCATGTTGGCGCTCATCGGGGCCGCGTAGAAGGTGCCGTTGACCGACCCGTAGGTCTTCCAGATCGGGCTCCACCGGTCCTGGTTGGCGACGGTCTGGGCGGGCGGTTTCACCACCTTGCCGCTCTTCACCATCTGCGCCAGCAGGCCCGGCTGCGGGATGATCGCGAAGTCCGGGGCGTTGCCGCCGGAGACCCGGACCGGCAGCTGCGACTCGAAGTCGTTCGACCCCTCGTAGCTGATCCTGATCCCGGTGCACTTGCTGAACTCGGCCCAGGACTTCTCCAGGTTGTCCGACTCCGGGTTCAGGATCGAGGCGAACATCGTCACGGTGGTACCGGAATGCCCGGCGTACGGCTGGAACCCGGCGCATTCACCGGACAGCGACGCGGCCGATCCGCCTCCGCCGCCCGATCCGCCGGAGCTGTTGGAGCAGGCCGCGGTCAGGGCCAGCGCCGCCAGCAGGGCGGGCACGGCGGCCAGACGGCGGCGGGACCTCTGGTGCGGCGCGGTCGGGTTGAGGGTCAATGCGGTTCTCCTCGCCAAGGCGTGCTGCCGACGTTGGGCTGAACGACATTGCGCTGTACCGGAGATGGGCCTGCAGGGGGATCGCGGACGGGATCACGAACGAACGGCGGCCGGACTGATCGAAGACGTTAACGCAGCCGCCGCCCCTCGCCAAGGTCCATGTTCGACCTTCACAAGCCGGTGTCCTGACCGTGACCCGCGACCAGGCACTTCCCGGAACGCCATCGCCAGAAGTCGAAGGCCCCGACCGGAAACCCGGCCGGGGCCCAGTGGTATGACGGGTCGTCAGTACAGCCGGATCGGCAGCTCCAGCAGACTGTTAACCACCAGCGAGGGGCTCGGCCGCAGCTCGCCGTCCGGCACCGCGAGCGACAGCCCCGGGAAGCGCTCGAACAGCGCGGGCAGCGCGATCCCCGCCTCCAGCCGGGCCAGCGGGGAGCCCGGGCAGACGTGCGGGCCGTGGCCGAAGGACAGGTGGCGGGTCGGGTCCCGGGTGATGTCGAAGACCTCGGCCGTCACCCCGTGCTGGAGCGGGTCGCGGCCGATCGCGTTGTACGACACCAGCACCGCCTCGCCGGCCGGGACCACCACCTCGCCGACCGGGACCGGCTCGGCGGTGAAGCGGAACAGGAAGTTGCTGGTCGGCGGCGTCCAGCGGAGCGACTCCTCCACCACCGCGTCCCAGGACACCTGGCCCGAGCGCACCAGCTCCAGCTGGTCCGGGTGGGCAAGCAGGGCCCGCACCGCGTTGCCGATCAGGTTCACCGTGGTCTCGTGGCCGGCCGCGATGATCACCCGCAGGGTGGCCGCCGCCTCCGCGTCGGTCAGCGCCCCGCCCTCGGCCTCGGCCGCCAGCAGCACGCTCGCCAGGTCCTCGCCGGGCGCCGAACGGCGCTGCGCGACCAGGCCGTTGACGAAGGCGTTCAGTCCGGCGACGGTCGCCTGGATGCCCTCCGGGTTCGGCTTGGTCCCGAAGAACCGCTCGTACAGGTCGCGCAGCAGGCCGTGGTCCGACTCCGGCACGCCCAGCAGCGAGCAGATCACCGTCATCGGCAGCGGGAAGGCGAAGGCGGTCTTGAGGTCGACCACCGGCTCGCCCGCCGCCAGGCCGTCCAGCAGCGCGTGGGTGATCTCCTCGACGCGCGGACGCATCAGCTCCACCCGGCGCGGGGTGAAGGCCTGCGCGACCAGCGCCCGCAGCCGGCGGTGCTCGGCGCCGTCGGTGGTCACCATGCTCGGGCCGGGCACCGCCAGGCCGATCAGCGGCCAGGTCCTCGACACCTCGCCGCGCTGGTAGGCCGCCCAGTGCGCGGCGTCCTTCACCAGCCGGGCGTCCGTCAACAGGTCGCGTGCGGCGGCATGCCGGGTCACCGCCCAGGCGGCGACCCCGCCGGGCAGCTCGACCGGCACCACCGGACCGGCGGCCCGCAGCAGCGCGCCCTCGGCCGCGTTGTCGCGGGCCAGCGGGTCGAGGACGATTCGGGCCGGGGCAGCGGTCATCGACAACTCTCTTTCGAACGACGGGCGTTGGTGGGTCGGGCCGGGCGTCGGCGGATCAGGCCGGGTGGCCCGGGGTGAACGAGACCGGCAGCGCCACCAGCCCGCGCACCCAGGCCGACGGCCGCCACACCAGCGCGTGCTCGGCCACCGCCAGCCGCAGGTCCGGCAGCCGGTCGAGCAGCACCTCGATCGCGGTGGTGGCGATCACCTCGGCCGCCTCCTGGGCCGGGAACGGGCAGCCGTGCTCGCCGTACGAGTAGCTCATGTGCGCCCGGTTCCCCTCCGCCGGCCGGCCGTCCGCCTGCCGGACCGCTGGGTCGGCGTTGGCCCCGGCGAAGCCGAGCAGCACCAGGTCGCCCTCGCCGATCCGCTGGCCGCCCAGCTGGGTGTCGCGGACCGCCCAGCGGCCGGCGAAGATCTGGGTCGGGGTGTCCTCCCAGAGCGCCTCGTTCAGCGCCTGGCTGATGCTGCGCCGACCGCCGGCCAGCGAAGCGGCGAACCGCTCGTCGGTGAGCATCAGCCGCAGCGCGTTGGAGATCCAGTACGAGCTCGGCTGGTGACCGGCGATCAGCAGCACCCGCAGGTCGCGCATCACCTCGTCGTGGGTCAGCCCGGCCGGGTGCGCCAGCATCCGCGAGGCGACGTCGGCGCCCGGGTACTCGGCCTTCTCCTCGACCAGCGCGAGCATCAGCTCCAGCAGCCGCTGGGCACCGGCCGGCGCGTCCGGACCACCGTCCAGCATCGCCAGCAGCGCCGCGATCAGCTGCGGCGCCTGTTCCTCGTCCAGGCCGAGCACCCGGCACAGCACCAGCAGCGGCATCCGGTGCGCGTACTCGGCGACCAGGTCGGCCTCGCCGCGCCCGGCGAACCCGTCGATCAGCCGGTCGGCGATCTCCTCGGCGTGCTTGCGCAGCTCGTACGGGTCGATCCCGGCCAGCGCGTCGGTGACCGCGCGCGAGCGCCGGACGTGCTCCTCGCCCTCGGCGTAGAGGATCGAGGGGACGGGCGCCATCATCGGCTTCAGCGGCCAGTCCGCGGGCAGCGTCGCCCAGGCGTGCCAGCGGCTGGAGTCGCGGCCGAACAGCTGCGGCTGGCCGGTCACCTGCTGGAGCTCGCGGTAGCCGATGACCAGCCAGGCGGGCACGCCGCCGGCCAGCTCGACCGGGGCGACCGGGCCGTGCGCGGCGCGCAGCTCCCGGTAGAGCTGGGACGGGTCGGTCTGGAAGCGCGGCCCGTACAGCGGCGTGGCGCCGGCGTGCGCCGGGCAGCCCGGGGGCGGGGTGGCGGCGGGCTCGGTCACGGAGTGCTCTCCTCGTAGGTCGCGGTGCGGGCCGGGGCGGGCTCCTCGGCCGGGGCGGCCGCTCCGGCCAGGACACCGCCGTCGGTCGGGACGAGCCCGTCGGTCGGAACGAGCCCGTCGCTCAGGGCGGCCTCGTCGGCCCCGGCCAGGGCGGCCAGGTGGTGGACCAGGGCGATCAGCACCCGCTTGCCGGACTCCCGGTCACGCGCGTCGCAGTCCACCAGCGGCACCTCGGCCGGCAGGTCCAGCGCCTCGCGGACCTGCTCCAGGGTGTGGTTGGGCTCGCCGAAGTTGTTGCGGGCCACGATGAACGGCGTGCCGTGGTGCTCCAGCCGGTCGATCGCGTACCAGGACTCCTCCAGCCGCCGGGTGTCGACCAGGACGACCGCGCCCAGGGCGCCGCTGAACAGCCGGTCCCAGAGGAACCAGAAGCGCTCCTGCCCGGGCGCGCCGAACAGGTACAGCACCTGGCGCGCGGAGAGGGTGATCCGGCCGAAGTCGAAGGCGACCGTGGTGGAGCGCTTGCCCCAGGTGCCGGCCGGGTCGATGCCCTCGCCCGCCCTGGTCATCACCTCTTCGGTGTTCAGCGGGCGGATCTCGCTGACCGAGCCGACCAGGGTGGTCTTGCCCACGCCGAAGCCGCCGACCACGACGATCTTCAGCGCGTTGTCGGCGGTCGCCCGCAGCGGGGTGCGCGCGCCGGCGGGCCGGAGGTCAGAGCTGTTGGAGGCCATGCAGCACCTGCTTCAGCGTGTCGAGGTCGGGCAGCCTGGCCTTGTTCGGCGCGAACCGGGGGTGGCGGGCGGTGACCGCCCCGGACTCCAGCAGGTCGCCGAGCAGGATCTTCACCACCGAGACGGGCAGTGCCAGCTCCGCCGCCACCTCCACGACGGCAGTCGGGGCCTCGCACATCCGCAGGATCCGGGCGTGCTCCGACTGCATCCCGGGCGCCGGCTCCCGCTCGGCGACGATCAGGGTGACCAGGTCGAAGGCGTTCTCCGGAGCACGGCTGCGGCCCCGGGTGATGGTGTAGAGGCGGTCCGGGTCGTCGTCACGGCCCGGCAGCGGCGGCGTCCCGCTCATGTGGTCGCGCTCTCTTGAGCGGCCTCGCCTTCCGCGTCCCGGGCGGGCGCGCTGAGGTGGACCCCGATCTGCTCGATCAGGCCGTGCATGTTGTGGCCGACCACGCCGACGTCCGCCTCGTCGTCCGTGACGACCGCCAGGTGCGCGCCCTCGCCGGCCGCCACGATGCACAGGATGCCGCCGTGGAACTCGGTCATCGACTGCCGCACGCCGCCGCTGCCGTCGCCGAACTCGATCGAGGCGCCGTGCGCCAGGCTCTGGAGGCCGGAGGCGATGGCGGCCAGCTGGTCGGCCTGGTCGGTGCTCAGTCCGGCGGTGTGGCAGAGCTTGAGGCCGTCGGCGGAGAGGACCAGGGCGTGCCGGGTGCCGGGGGTCGCCGCCAGCAGGTTCTCCAACAGCCAGTCGAGGTCACGGTCGGTGGCACTGCTCATCAGGTGTCCTTCTCGGTGACGGGGGAAGCGTCGGGCATGGTGTCGGGATCCGCGGCCGGCGCCCCGGCGGGGTCCGTGGTCGGTGCCCCGGCGGGGGGCTGCGCGGCCGCCGCGGGCAGGGCGGCGGCCCGGCGGAACGCGCCGAAGCGGGCGGCCGCGCTCGCCGCGTCGCCACGGACGGGCTTCGCGGTCCGGTCCGCCGCGGGCGCGTTGGCGGTCAGCGTCTGCCCCCGGCGGCGCTGCGGCAGGCCGCTGTCGGTCATCCGGGCGGGCGCGGGCGCGGACGGCGTCCCGGTGACGGTCTGCGTCCCCGCGGCGGTCCGCTGATCCTCGGAGGTCCGCTGCCCGACGGGGGTCCGCGGCGCGGCGAGCGCCGGAGGCAGCGAGGCGGGCGCGGGACGCGCCGAGGTGAGCGCGGGGCGCGCGGCCTCCGGCGGCGGCGCCTGCGCCGGGACGGACGCCTGGACGGGCGCCGAGGTGGCGGCCGGTGCGTGGGTGACCAGCTGCTGCGGGATCAGCATCACCACCCCGGTGCCACCGCGCGCCGACGGCCGGAAGGAGATCTGCAGCCCGTGCTTGCGCGCCAGCACGCCGACCACCGCCAGCCCCAGCCGGGTACCGGCGGAGAGCGTGGTGAGGTCCAGCGGCTCGGCGGAGACGGCCCGCTCGGCCCGGCGCAGCCAGCTCTCGCTCAGGCCCAGCCCGCTGTCCTCGACGGTGACCGCCAGGCCGGCCGGCACCTCCTCGACGTAGACGTGCACCTCGGCCGGCGGAGCGGAGAAGTTGGTGGCGTTGTCCAGCAGTTCGGCCAGCGCGTGCATCACGCCCTCGGCCGCGTACCCGGCGACCGCGGCGGTGCTGGCGTTGTGCAGCCGCACCCGCTGGTAGGCGCCGATCCGGCCGAGCGCGCCGCGCAGCACCGACTCCACCGCGATCGGCTTGGCCCAGCGGCGGCCCGAGCGGGCGCCGGTGAGCACCGCGATGCTGTCGGCCATCCGGCCCGCCTGGGCGGTCGAGTGGTCCAGGCTCAGCAGGTCGCCGAGGACCTCCTCGTCGTGCCGGTGCTGCATCTCGCGCAGTTCGGCGTGCATGCTCGTGGCCAGCGCCTGGACCCGGCCGGCGGCGGTCGCGCAGACCGCGAGCGCGGCGGCCCGCAGCCGCTCGCCGCGGCCGATCTCCTCGCCGACGGCCCGCAGCAGCGCGTACTGGGGGTGCTTGCGGTGGGCGGCCAGCGCGCTGTCCACGGCCGCGCCGGCCCGCAGCTTCGCCACCACCGCGGGCAGCACGCCCTCGGCGATCCCGGCCAGCTCGGCGCGCTCGGCCTCGGCCCGGGTCCGCTCGCTCTCCGCCCCGGCCCGCTCGGCGTCGAGTTCGGCCCGCAGCCGGGCCAGTTCGGCGTGCGCGGCGGTGACGTCCGCCTCGGCGCGGGCCCGCTCGGCCCGGGCGGCGTCCCGCTCGGCGAGCGCGGCACCGGTGCGGTCGGCGGCGGCCGTCTCGGCCTGCCGGGCCGTGCCCGCGGCGACCAGCGCGGCCCGGGTCTCCTCGTGCTGCGCGGCCAGGTCCTCGGTCAGTGCGCGGGTGCGCTCGACGCCGGTCGCCGCGAGGCCGACGGCGATCAGCCAGAGCACCGTGACGGCGCCCACCGCGAGGGCGGTGAGCGGCTGGTGCGCGCCGAACGCCCGGACGATGCCGACCGGCGCGGCGACCAGCGCCAGCAGCACGGCGGCCGCGGTCAGGGCGACGGTGCGCGGCGCGGGCCGTCGGCGCGATCGGCCGTCGGGGCTGGTGGCTTCTCTCATCGGTGCGGTCCTCGGCAACGTCGGCGGGCGGCGGCGCGGGCGGCGGGTCGGCGACGGTAGCGGCCGCCGACAGCTGGTCGGGCGCATACCAGACCGCCCGGAGACGTGACGAAACGTCTCCGGGCGTCTGATCGGTTCACGCTTTCGGCCGATCATATCGATTCAGACATAGGCCTCAAGCGGCCAGTTGACGGCCAATCTCCTGCTTTCGCTCCATCCGCACCGCTCGGCGCCGACGACGACGCCCCACCGCGGGCCCGACGGGCGCCGGGACTCAGGCCAGTTCCACCTCCACCGCCCGCCGTACGGCCCGGAAGTCCAGCCCGTGGTCGGCGATCACCCGGGCCCCGAGGCCCTCCCCCTCGCGGAGCACCCCGAGCAGCAGGTGGCCCACCGCGATCTCCCCGGACTTCAGCCGCAGCGACTCGCGCAGGGACAGCTCCAGCACCTTCTTCGCCCGGGCCGTGAACGGGACGCGCCCGCCCTTGCCGCCGCCGGAGCGGAACCAGCCCCGGCGCTTCGACTCCTCCTCCGGCGGGGCGTCCAGCGCGCCCTCGCCGAAGACCGACTCGACCGCCTCCCGCACCGCGTCCAGGTCGACCCCGATCGAGGCCAGTGCCTGGGTCCGGTCCCCCTCCCCGGACAGGCGGCGCACCGCCTGCCGCGCCGTCTCCCGGTCGAGCCCGGCCCCGGTCAGCACGGCGGCGGCCGGGTCGTCCGTCCGGGCCAGGACCGCGAGCAGCAGGTGCTCCGTCCCGACGTGGCCGTGCCGCAGCTCCCTCGCCTCCTGCTGCGCCGCGACCACCACCTGCCGTGCCGCGTGGGTGAAACGCTCGAACATCCTCAGCCTCCGTCCTGGTCGCCGCGGGTACCGCGCTTCGCGTACTTCTTGTGGACCGCCTGCCTGGTCACCCCGAGGCAGACCGCGATGTCCTGCCAGGACCAGCCCTGCGACCGGGCGTTGCCCACCTGCAGGGACTCCAGGCGATCGGCCAGATCGCGCAGGGCGCGGACCGCCCGGAGCCCCACGGCGGGGTCACGACTGCTCGCGGCGGCCGCGAGTTCTCCGCTCTCGCTCATGCCGTCAACTTTCGTTGACACCCGGGCGAATGTCAACCCTGGTTGACAGTCGCGGGGCTCAGCCGACCCGCCGCTCCAGCGCCTCCTCGAAGGTCCCGGTGCCCACCGCCCGCTCCGGCGTCAGGTTCCCGCCCGCGCGAAGCCCCCGGCCGACCGCCCCCGGCAGCCGCAGCGGCAGCAGCACCCGCCGCCTGCCCGCCGCCCGCAAGTACGCCTCGGCCAGCTCCCGGTACGTCCACACCCGCGGGCCGCCCACCTCCGGCGCGAACCCGGCCGGCTCCTCCCCCACCAGGTCCGCGACCGCCGCCGCCACCTCCCGGACGTCCACCGGCTGGAACCGCACCCCGCCGAACACCGGGAAGACCGGCAGCTTCACCGAGGCGTCGAAGACCTTCAGCACCAGGTCGTGGAACTGCGTCGCCCGCAGCACCGTCCAGCCGAGCCCCGACTCCCGCACCACCCGCTCGCAGGCGAGCTTCGTCCGGTAGTACGCGAGCGGCACCCGGTCGATCCCGACGATCGACACGTACACCAGGTGCCGGACCCCCGCCTCCCGCGCCCGCGCCACCAGCGTCCGCACCCCCGCCAGGTCCGCCTTCCGCTGCGTGGTCGCGCAGTCCAGCACCACGTCGACCCCGGCCACCGCCTCCGCGATCCCGGCCCCGCTCACCAGGTCCCCGACCACCCACTCGACCCCGTCGCCCGCGTCCCGCGCCCGCCGGCTCAGCCCCCGCACCGCCACCCCGCGCGCCGCCAGCAGCCGCACCACCTCCCGCCCGAGCGTCCCCGTCGCCCCGGTCACCAGCACCGTCCCCATCACGCACCACTCCTTCTCGGCAGAACCCGTCACCCCCTACGGACCGGACACCGCCCCCGGACGTGACATCGGCACCCCCGGGAACACGAAGAAGCGGGGCGAGGACCGTGAAGGTCCTCGCCCCGCTTCAGGGGGTCACCTCAGAAGGCGACCACCGGGGTCGGGCGCGGTCAGCTGCAGCCGCTGGTGGAGCCGCAGCCCTCGCAGAGGTAGCAGCTGCCGGCGCGGCGCATCTTGGTGCCGCAGGAGAAGCAGAGCGGGGCGTCGGCGTTGAGGCCGAGCTGGATCTCCATCAGCTCCGTGGAGTTGTGGGCCTGCTTCGCGGCCGGCTTGGGCGCCTCCACGGCCGGGGCCGGCTGGACGGGCTTGGCCGCGACGGGGGCGGACTGGGCGAGCGACTCGGTGTCCAGCTCCTCCTCGGCCTCCAACGGCTCGTACGAGCCCGTCTCCAGGTGGCGCTGGCGCTCCTCGACGGAGTGGATGCCGAGCGCCGAGCGGGTCTCGAACGGCAGGAAGTCGAGCGCCAGGCGGCGGAAGATGTAGTCGACGATCGACTGCGCCATCCGCACGTCCGGGTCGTCGGTCAGACCGGCCGGCTCGAAGCGCATGTTGGTGAACTTCGAGACGTACGTCTCCAGCGGCACGCCGTACTGGAGGCCGACGGAGACGGCGATGGAGAAGGCGTCCATCATGCCCGCGAGGGTCGAGCCCTGCTTGGACATCTTCAGGAAGACCTCGCCCAGACCGTCGTCCGGGTAGGAGTTGGCGGTCATGTAGCCCTCGGCGCCACCGACCGTGAAGGAGGTGGTGATGCCCGGGCGGCCCTTGGGCAGGCGCTTGCGGACCGGGCGGTACTCGACGACCTTCTCGACCACGGCGGCCGGGGCCTCCTCGGCCTTGGCCCCGGCGGTCTCGGAGTCCTTCTTCTTGGCCGAGAGCGGCTGGCCCACCTTGCAGTTGTCGCGGTAGATGGCGAGCGCCTTGACGCCCATCTTCCACGCCTCGAAGTAGATCTCCTCGATCTCCTCCACAGTGGCGGACTCGGGCATGTTCACGGTCTTGGAGATGGCGCCGGAGATCCAGGGCTGGATCGCGGCCATCATCCGGACGTGGCCCATGGCCGAGATGACGCGCTCGCCCATCGCGCAGTCGAACACCTCGTAGTGCTCGGACTTCAGGCCCGGGGCGTCCACCACGTTGCCGTGCTCGGCGATGTGGGCGACGACCGCCTCGATCTGCTCGTCCTGGTAGCCCAGGCGCTTGAGGGCGCGCGGGACGGTGCCGTTGACGATCTGCATCGAGCCGCCGCCGACCAGCTTCTTGAACTTGACCAGGGCCAGGTCGGGCTCGACACCGGTGGTGTCGCAGTCCATCATCAGGCCGATGGTGCCGGTCGGGGCGAGCACCGAGGCCTGGGCGTTGCGGAACCCGTTCTCCGCGCCGATGCGCAGCACGTCCTGCCAGGTCCTGTTGGCGGCCAGCCAGACCGGGGAGTCCAGGTCGTCGACCGAGACGGCGTCCAGCGAGGCGTCCGCGTGCTGCTTCATGACCTGCCGGTGGGCGGTCGCGTTGCGGGCGTAGCCGTCGTACGGGCCGACCACGCCGGCGAGTTCGGCGCCGCGGCGGTAGGCGGTGCCGGTCATCAGCGAGGTGATGGCGCCGGCCAGGGCGCGGCCGCCCTCGCTGTCGTAGGCGTGGCCGGTGGCCATCAGCAGGGCGCCGAGGTTGGCGTAGCCGATGCCGAGCTGGCGGTAGGCGCGGGTGGTCTCGCCGATCTTCTCGGTGGGGAAGTCCGCGAAGCAGATGGAGATGTCCATCGCGGTGATGACCAGCTCGACGACCTTGGCGAAGGTGGCGGCGTCGAACGAGTCGTCGTCGCGCAGGAACTTCATCAGGTTCAGCGAGGCGAGGTTGCAGCTGGAGTTGTCCAGGTGCATGTACTCGGAGCAGGGGTTGGACGCGTTGATGCGGCCTGACTCCGGGCAGGTGTGCCAGTGGTTGATCGTGGTGTCGTACTGGATACCCGGGTCGGCGCAGGCCCAGGCGGCCTCGGCCATCTTGCGGAACAGCTTCTTCGCGTCGACGGTCTCGATGACCTCGCCGGTCATCCGGGCGCGCAGGCCGAATTCGGTGCCGTTCTCGACGGCGGTCATGAATTCGTCGTTGACGCGGACCGAGTTGTTGGCGTTCTGGTACTGGACGGAGGCGATGTCGTCGCCGCCGAGGTCCATGTCGAAGCCCGCGTCGCGCAGGGCGCGGATCTTCTCCTCCTCCTTCACCTTGGTCTCGATGAAGGCCTCGACGTCCGGGTGGTCCACGTCGAGCACGACCATCTTGGCCGCGCGGCGGGTGGCGCCACCGGACTTGATGGTGCCGGCCGAGGCGTCGGCGCCGCGCATGAAGGAGACCGGGCCGGAGGCGTTGCCGCCGGAGGAGAGCAGTTCCTTGGAGGAGCGGATCCGGGAGAGGTTGAGGCCGGCGCCGGAGCCGCCCTTGAAGATCATGCCCTCTTCCTTGTACCAGTCGAGGATCGACTCCATGGAGTCGTCGACGGACAGGATGAAGCAGGCGCTGACCTGCTGGGGCTGCTTGGTGCCGACGTTGAACCAGACCGGCGAGTTGAAGCTGAACACCTGGTGGAGGAGGGCGTGGGTCAGCTCGTGCTCGAAGATCTCGGCGTCGTCCTTGGTGGCGAAGTAGCCGTGCTTCTCGCCGGCCGCGCGGTAGGTGAGCACCACGCGGTCGATGATCTGCTTGAGGCTCCACTCGCGCTGCGGGGTGCCGACGGCGCCGCGGAAGTACTTGGACGTGACGATGTTGACGGCGTTGACCGACCAGAAGTCGGGGAACTCCACGCCGCGCTGCTCGAAGTTGATCGAGCCGTCGCGCCAGTTGGTCATCACGACGTCACGCCGCTCCCAGCGGACCTCGTCGTACGGGTGCACGCCAGGAGTGGTGTAGATGCGCTCCATCCGGAGACCGCCCTTCGGGGCCTTGGCGCCCTTGGCCGCGGCCTTCTCGGACTTCGACCCGCGTGCGGAACCGCTCGTGGTGTCTGTCACTTCTCGCTCCTCCTCCTGGGCAAACGCCCGAAGTGCCCCGAAAAGTCCGGGCACTGCTGGTTCGTTCTTCCGGTGTGCGGGCAGGCGGAGACCTCGCCTGCCTACGCACGGTTTGTAGTGTTCTGTGCCCATTTTTCGGGCACGCGTGGGCCCCGTGGGGCCGTGGTGGTGCGGAGGGGCCCGTCGGGGCCCGGCGCCGGCGCCTCCTAGGGCGCGGCGGTGGAGACGGACACGCGGGTGTCGTCCGCCTCGGGGGTGTGGGGCCGCTCGGCGCGGAGCTCCGCGATGGCGGCCTCGAAGTCTTCCAGTCCGTCGTACGCCTGGTACACGGAGGCGAAGCGCAGGTACGCGACCACGTCGAGCTCCTTGAGCGGACCGAGTATGGCCAGCCCCACGTCGTGGGTGGTCAGCTCGGCGTTGCCGCTGGCGCGCACGCACTCCTCGACCCGCTGGCCGAGCTGGGCCAGCGCGTCCTCGGTGACCGGGCGGCCCTGGCAGGCCTTGCGGACGCCGGTGATGACCTTCTGCCGGGAGAACGGCTCGGTGACGCCGCTGCGCTTGATGACCATCAGCGCGGCCGTCTCCACCGTGGTGAAGCGGCGGCCGCAGTCCGGGCACTGCCGACGACGGCGGATGCAGCTGCCGTCCTCGGTGGTCCGGCTGTCGACAACGCGGCTGTCGGAGTGCCGGCAGAAGGGGCAGTGCACCTCGGGATCCCTCCCTGGCAGAACGTTCGGACCGGTTGAGTCTATGCGATGCGCCCCCGGCCTCGGCAAGCTGATCATGCGGGGCGACCACTAGTACTGGGCACGGAGAGGACTGTAGCCACTACATGTAGGCCTCGGGGGGAGGTGAGCGCCTTGGCGTGTCGGTGCCGATTAGACTGCCGTGGTCGAGTTCCGCTCGAACATTTACTCGATGTACAACAAAGCCTTGATCGAGTCAGTCAACTCCCGAATAATTCACTCGAACGTGTGTTTGGCGCAACCTTTCGATAGGAGGCGCGTTGGGCTGGAAAAGGGGAGAGGACAGCCGTCGAGAGGGGCCGCCGTGAACACGATCGAAAGCAACACCATCCCGGTGCAGGAACACTCCCAGTTCAAGGTGGGGCAGCGCACCACGAATCAGCAGGGTCTGGACATCAGCATGGACCGTAGCGAAGACCACCGTCTCCCCGGCGCGGCCCTTTCCGGGGCGCCCCGCGTTCCCGACCAGCCGATCGAACACTCCGCCGCCGTGGACGACGCCCACCCCTCCCCCGCCCGCGCCATGCCCGGCCGCCCCCCCGGCATCCGCACCGACGAGGCGGGTCTCACCGAGCGCCAGCGCCGGGTGATCGAGGTCATCCGGGATTCCGTCCAGCGGCGCGGCTACCCGCCGTCCATGCGCGAGATCGGCCAGGCCGTCGGCCTGTCCAGCACCTCCTCGGTCGCCCACCAGCTGATGGCCCTGGAGCGCAAGGGCTTCCTGCGCCGGGACCCGCACCGCCCGCGCGCCTACGAGGTCCGCGGCGTCGAGGTGGCCCGTCCGAACACCGCCGAGACGGCCGGCCGCCCGTCCACCTCCTACGTCCCGCTGGTCGGCCGGATCGCCGCCGGCGGGCCGATCCTGGCCGAGCAGACGGTCGAGGACGTCTTCCCGCTGCCCCGCCAGCTGGTCGGCGAGGGCGAGCTGTTCGCGCTCACCGTGCGCGGCGACTCGATGATCGAGGCGGCCATCTGCGACGGCGACTGGGTCACCGTGCGCCGCCAGCCGGTCGCCGAGAACGGCGACATCGTGGCCGCGATGATCGACGGCGAGGCCACCGTCAAGCGGCTCAAGCGCGAGGACGGCCGGATCTGGCTGCTGCCGCACAACCCGGCGTACGAGCCGATCAACGGCGACAACGCGACCATCCTGGGCAAGGTCGTCGCGGTCCTGCGCCGGCTCTGAGCGCCCCGGCGGCCGGCCGCCGCACACACCGGGGAGGGGCTCATCGCGATCCGCGAGGAGCCCCTCCGGCGTTTCCGGGGGCCGCTCAGCCCCGCTTCACCACCGGTCGCACCGGCGCCGCCGAGGCATCGATCGCCGCCAGCGAGCGGCGCACCTGGTTGCGGTCCGTGGTGTACCAGAACTCCGGCATCGAGGACCGGAAGAAGCCCCCGTACCGCTTGGTCTCCACCCGCGGGTCCAGCACCGCGACCACGCCCCGGTCGTCGGCCGCGCGCACCAGCCGGCCCGCGCCCTGGGCCATCAGCAGCGCCGCGTGCGTCGCCGCGACGGCCATGAAGCCGTTCCCGCCGCGCTGTTCGACGTCCTTCTGGCGGGCGCTCATCAGCGGGTCGTCCGGCCGGGGGAACGGGATCCGGTCCATCACGACCAGCTGGCAGGCCGAGCCGGGCACGTCCACGCCCTGCCAGAGCGAGAGCGTGCCGAACAGGCAGGTGGTCGCGTCCGAGGCGAACTCCCGGATCAGCTCGCCCAGGGTGTCCTCGCCCTGGAGCAGGACGCGGTGGTCCAGCCGCTCGCGCATCGCCTCGGCGGCCGTCTGGGCGCCGCGCATCGAGGAGAACAGGCCCAGCGTCCGCCCGCCGGCCGCGCCGATCAGCTCGGCCAACTCGTCCAGCATGTCCGGCCGTTCCGGGTCCCGCCCGGGGTCGGCCAGGTGCTTGGCGACGTACAGGATGCCCTGCTTGGGGTACTTGAACGGCGAGCCGACGTCGATCCCGCGCCAGTGCGGGACGGCGTCCTCCCCGAACCCCGGTTCGGGGTTGTCCCCGGCGGTGCGGACGTCCGGCAGCCGTGCCTCGGAGGGCAGGCCGACCGAGGCGGCGACGCCGTTGAAGTCCCCGCCGAGCTTGAGCGTGGCCGAGGTGAGGACGACCGAGCGCTCCTTGTACAGCCCCTCGCGCAGCAGCCCGGAGACGCTCAGCGGGGCGACCCGCAGCGAGGCGGTGCCCAGCCCGTAGCGGTCGCTGCGCTCGATCCAGACCACGTCGTACTCGGAGTCCTCCAGCAGCCGGTCGGCCGTCTCGTGCAGCGCCTCGGCCGAGGCCATCGCCTGCTTGCGGACGGCGTCCTCGTCGCTGAGCCCCTTGTCCCTGGTCTCGCCCAGCGAGGTGATCACCTGGCGGGAGGCGTCCCGGATCGCGGTGACCGCGTACGCCAGGTACTCGGGCAGTTCCTCGACCCGGCCGGGCTGGGCCGTCTCCATCAGGCCGTGGTAGTTCTCGGCGGCGGCCTGGAGCGCGTCCACCGCCTTCTCGTTGGCCAGCCGCGCGGCCCGCTTCACGGCCCGGTTGACCGCCCCGACGGTCAGCTCCGCGGTGGCCGCTCCGGTGACCCGGTTGACCAGCTCGTGCGCCTCGTCGACGATCAGCAGCCCGTGCTCGGGCAGCACCGGCGCGCCCTCGATCGCGTCGATCGCGAGCATCGCGTGGTTGGTGACCACGACGTCCGCCAGCTTGGCCCGCTCCCGGGCCTTCTCCGCGAAGCACTCCTGGCCGTACGGGCAGCGGGTGGCGCCCAGGCACTCCTTGGAGGTGACCGAGAGCTGGGCCCAGGCCTTGTCGGAGACGCCGGGGCTGAGGTCGTCGCGGTCCCCGGTGTCGGTCTCGTCGGCCCACTCGCGCAGCCGCAGCACGTCCTTACCGAGCTTCCCGGTGGGCCCGCCGAGCGCGTCCACCGCGTCGAACAGGCCCTCGCCCTCGTCGCTCGGGGTTCCCTCGTTGGCCCGGTGCAGGCACAGGTAGTTGGAGCGGCCCTTGAGCATCGCGAACAGCGGGCGGCGGCGCAGCACCGGGTGCAGCGCCTCGACGGTGCGCGGCAAGTCCCGCTCCACCAGCTGGCGTTGCAGGGCCAGGGTGGCGGTGGCGACCACCACGCGGTCGCCGTGGGCCAGCGAGGGCACCAGGTAGGCCAGGGACTTGCCGGTGCCGGTGCCGGCCTGGACGAGCAGGTGCTCACCGTGGTCGACGGCGTCGGCGACGGCCTCGGCCATCCGGGCCTGGCCGGGGCGCTCCACGCCGCCGACGGCCGCCACCGCGGCGTGCAGCAGCTCGGGGATCCGCGAGCGCGGGACGGCGACGGCTTCCTCGGCCTCGTCGCCGAGGTCCGCCGCCCGCTGGGATTCGGAGTCGTGGGATTCGGAGTCGTTCGTCATGACGCTCCCAGCCTACGGGGCGGGGGTGACAATCCGGTCCCGTTCTCCGGGCTGTCGCACGTCCACGGCGACCAGCGCGTTCGGCACGGTGCCGTACCGGGCGGCGTGCGGGCGGTGCGGGCGGTCCTGGTAGCCGTCCAGCAGCAGCCGGTTGCGGTTGAGGCAGAGCCGGTCGATCCGGGGGCGGAACAGGTCGAACAGCTCGAAGCGCTCGCGCAGCTCGGGGAAGCGGTCCTGGTAGCGGAGCACCTCGGCGCGCAGCAGGGCCCAGAACTCGGTCTCGGGCAGCCCGGTCTGCGCCTCCAGCAGCGGGGCGAGGTAGCGGAAGACGCCGATGAACAGCCCGGAGTGGATGAACTGGCAGAGCCCCTGCGGGCTCTCCCGCAGCAGCACCTCGGCCACCTCGGGGGGCAGGCCGTGCAGTTCGGGCAGGCCCTGCGCGCTGAGGTTGACGTCGTCCACGAAGTCCTTGACCGCGAGCCGGACCGGAGCGTCGGACGGGTCGAAGACGACGATGGCGTTCTCGCCGTGCGGGGAGAAGACGAGGCCGTAGCGGTAGAGGAAGTGCAGCAGCGGCGGCATCATCGCGGCGAACAGCCGGGCGGTCCAGTCTCCGGGGCGCAGGCCGGAGCGGTCGATCAGCTCGGCGGCGAGCGCCCGCCCGTCGGAGCCGGTCTGCAGCAGCGCGGCCAGCGTGCGGGCCCGCTCGCCGCCGTCCAGGAAGGGCCCGAGCGGCTGGCGCCAGATCGCGCCGAGCAGCTCCTTGTACTGGTAGGGGGCCTCGGGCAGCTCGCGGTAGAGCGGGTGGTCGACGGTGACGGAGGCGATCTCGCCGAGCAGGACGACCCGGCACTCGTCGCGCAGGTACGGGTCGGCGTCGCGCAGCCCGAGCAGCCAGGCGGTGACGGTGGGCGCGGCCAGCGTGCGCTCGACCGGCAGGCCGCGCCAGACCAGGGTGTTGAGGATGGACAGCGGCAGCTTGACGGTGCAGCGCTCGGGGTGGGCGGTGTTGAAGAAGGAGCGGATCGACTGCTGGGGCAGCCGTGGGTCCCCGTCCGAGGGCAGCGGGACGATCTCGCCGGAGGCGATCCAGGGGGCGAACAGCGGCAGGACCGTCTCCTCCCACTGCCAGGGGTGGACGGGCAGCAGCAGGTAGTCCTCGGCGTCCGGGCCGAGCGCGGCGCGCAGCGCGTCCACGTCGTCCAGCTCGCGGGCGTAGAGCTGCTCGGGCCGTTCCAGGCCGGGCACCCCGCGGTACTCGGCGAGCCGGCGGTGCACCGCGATCCAGGGCAGCGGGCGGGCGCTGCGGGCCTCCGGGGCCCAGCGGGCGGCGTCGGCGGCGGAGAAGCCGATCCGGCCCTTGTTGGGGACGATCCAGGGGTGGCCGGTCTGCCGGCCCTCCAGGGCGGTGTGGTCGAGGTCGGCGAGTTCGGCGGCGGTCAGCGCGGTGGCGAGCTGGCGGGCGTCGGCGGTCAGGGTGGCGCAGAGCTCGCGGATCAGGTGGCCGGTGGTCTCGCCGCGCATGCCGAGGGTCTGCCGGGCGTACGGGAGGAAGCGCAGCGGGTCCAGGCCGTCGGGGCGGTCGCAGCGGACGGAGTCCGGGTCGACCTGCCAGCTGTCGTAGGCGCCGCGCCGGGCGGTGAAGCGGTACTCGGCCTCGGGCAGCTCCAGCCGGTATTCGCCGGGCGCGTCGCCGGGGACGGGCCGGAGCAGCTCCTCGTAGGCGAACTCGCCCAGCATCTTGGCCAGCAGGGCGCGGCCGGCCCGCTGCCAGTGCCCGGCGGTGAGGTGCGGGGGCAGGTGGAGCGGCGGTTCAGCGGCCGACGGTTGCGGCACGGGTCAACTCCTGGGGGCGGGGGACGACGGGGGTCCGGTCGGGGGTCGCGGGAGCGGGGGCGGGAGCGGCGGCGGCCCGGGCGGGTGCGGAGCCGGCGGGTGGCGGGGCGGACGCGGAGGCGGCGGGCGGCGCGAAGCCGGTCCAGGCGGTGCGGTCGGGCAGCCGGTGGACGGTGCGCCCGGTGACGGCGTTGAGGATCACGGCGGCCCGGTGGGCGCCGAGCCCGAGGTCGGGGGTGCCGACGCCGTGGGTGTGCAGTTCGGCGTTCTGGACGTACAGCCCGCCGGTGAGCTCGGGCCGGGTGGCGACCCGGTGGTCCAGGTCGACCCGGTAGCGCCCGGCCCCGTCCCAGTCGATCAGTCCGGCGAGCGGTTCGAGCGCGGCCGGGCGGGCCGCCCGGTAGCCGGTGGCGAGCACCACGGCGTCGGTGCGCAGCAGGTGCTCGGTGCCGGAGTCGGTGTGCCGGCAGTGCAGTTCGAGGCCGCCGCAGGGGCCGGGGCGGGCGGCGTCGACGGCGGTGCCGGGGGTGATCTCGACCGGGGCGGTGTCGATCGGGCGTCCGATGGTGCGCTCGTAGAGGTGGTCGTGGATCTCGGCGAGGGTCTCGGCGCTGGCGGCCTTGTGCAGCTGCCACTGGGCGGCGACCAGCGCGTCCCGGACGGGGGCGGGCAGGCCGTGGAAGTAGCGGGTGTAGTCGGGGGTGAAGTGCTCCAGGCCGAGCTTGGAGTACTCCATGGGGGCGAGCGCCCTGGTCCGGGTGAGCCAGCGCAGCCGGACGCCGTCGCCCTCGTGGCGCCGGAGCAGGTCGAGGAAGACCTCGGCGCCGGACTGTCCGCTGCCGACCACGGTGATGTCCCGGGCGCCGGCCAGGTCGGCGCGGCGGTCCAGGTACTCGGCGGAGTGGAAGGCCCGCGGGTGGCCGGCCAGCGGGGCGAAGGCCTCCGGCAGCACCGGCCGGGTGCCGACGCCGAGGGCGAGGTTGCGGGCCCGGGCCTCGGAGCGCCGGCCGGTCGCGGTGTCGGTCAGCTCGACGCGGTACCAGGGCGCGTCCCAGCGCAGGGCGGTGACCTCGGTGCCGAAGCGGCAGTTGGCCAGCCGTTCGGCGGCCCAGCGGCAGTAGTGGTCGTACTCGCGGCGCGGCAGCTGGAAGCGCTCGGCGAAGTAGAACGGGAACAGCCGGTCCTGCTCGCGCAGGTAGTTGAGGAAGGACCACTGGCTGGTCGGGTCGACCAGGGAGACCAGGTCGGCGAGGAACGGCACCTGCATCCGGGCCCCGTCCACCAGCATGCCGTGGTGCCAGCGGAACTCCGGGCGCTGGTCGCAGAAGAGCGTGCGCAGGCCGGGGACGGGCTCGGCGAGCGCGGCGAGCGAGAGGTTGAACGGGCCGATGCCGACGCCGAGCAGGTCGTACGCGGGGGGTGTCGAGGTGTCCACAGGGGGGTGTCCTAGGCGGGGAGTCGGGTCTGCGCGGCGGGCCCGTCGGCCCGGTCGCGGACCATCAGGGCGGCGCGTTTGCCGGGCAGGTCGAGTTCGGCGGCGGCCCGGAATCCGGCCCGCTCGAAGGCCCGGACGGACCGCCGGTTGCGGATGTCCGGTTCGGCCACCACCCGTTCGCAGCGCGGGTTCCGGCGGAGAATCAATTCTGCGAGAGCGGCCAGGAGGACGGCGCCGAGCCCGCGGCCGCGGCTGGCGGCGGGCCCGAGCAGCAGGTGCACGCCGGTGTCGTACGGCCGGGCCGGGTAGTGCGCGGCGAGCGGGTCGAGGTCGGCGCGGTAGACCTCCCAGTAGCTCATCGGCTCGCCGTCGAGCAGGCCGAGGCACGGGATGCTGCGGCCGTCGCCGTCCAGTTGGGCCCGGACGTGCCGCTCGGTGGCCTCCGGCGGCCCGGCCAGCTCCCAGAAGGCGTCGACCTCGGGGTCGTTCATCCAGCCGGCGAGCAGGGCGAGGTCGGCGGGCAGCCGGACCGGGGCGAGCCGGAACCCGCCGGCCGGGGTGGGGACGGCGCCCCACCCGGGCAGGTCGGGCGGCGCCACGTCACCGCGTTCGCCCGGGCGCGCGTCCTTCCGGTTCACGCTCCCCCAGCCTCCGGCCGGGGGAACCCCCACCGCTCGCCCGGGCACCCGGCCAGCGGGTTGGGGATGTCCACGTACACGGACTGGCTGGCGACCGGACCGACCAGCTCGTCCATGCCGTTGATCCGGGTGAGCAGGTTGGCCTTGCAGGGCAGCGTGGGCGCGTCCAGCAGCAGCGCGGGCAGCGCCGAGCGGGTGGCGGCGGCCCGCGGGCCGGCCAGGAACCGGCGCAGCGCGGCGAGCAGCACCGTCTCGTCGGCGAGCCGCTGGGAGCCGAAGGCGCCGATCAGGCCGAGCACGTGGTTGATGCCGAGGTAGTAGGCGAAGTGGTGGTCGATCACCTCGTCCGGCAGGAAGGTGTCGCTGTCGGCGCCGAGCCCGGGCAGCCGGGCGGCGAGCCTCGCGGTGGCGCTCTCCCGGTAGTAGTAGCCCTGGTTGTCGCGGTAGCGGCCGCCGCACGGCCAGCCCTCGGCGTCCAGCAGCACGAGGCTGTTCTGCTGGTGCGCCTCCAGGGCGATGCCGCCCCGGCCGTCCAGCCAGAGGATGGGCAGCACGACCGCGTCCAGGTAGCGCAGGAACCATTCGGCGGCCACGGTCGGCAGCGGGCGGGCGCAGCGCGCGGCGAGCGTCCGCAGGATGTCGCCGAGCCGGGAGGGCACGGTGTCGCCGGTGCCCAGCGGCTGTTCGGCGACCAGCCCGGCGACGCACAGGGCGCGGTCGGTGGGCGCGAAGGGCTGGGCGCGCAGCACGGTGTCCAGGCCGCCCGGGTCGCCGAGGCCGGGGTGGTCGACGCCGATCCAGGCCGGGTCGCGGACGATGTCGAAGCCGGGGTGGGCGGCCCGCCACTCGGCGGCCAGCCCGCTCTCCAGCAGCCGGTGCATCTCCAGGCCCCGGTGCAGTTCCTTGCGCAGGTTCTCCCGGCGGGAGTTGGTGATCCGCAGGCCGAGCGAGAGCTTGAGCATCCACGGGGTGCCGGGCCGGTAGACGGTGCGCACCGAGGAGGTGGGGTACCAGGGCTCGCCGGCCGGGCCGAGGTCGTGCAGCAGCCCGTCGGCGAGCAGGGCGGCGACGGCCGGGCGGTGGGCGAGTTCGCGGGCCTGCCAGGGGTGCAGCGGGAGGGCGGCGGTGCCGGGCGGCAGCGTCGTGCCGCCGTCGAGCAGGCCGGCGGTGAGCTGCTCGGCGCTCTCGGCGACGGCGGACCCGGCCGCGAGCAATTCGCGGTCCACGGCGTACCAGTGCAGTTGGAAGGAGCCGTGCAGTTCGGGCGAGTAGGCGGCGCTCTGGGCCGGGCCGAGGCCGTCGCGGCTCTTCGGCGTGGGGTGCAGCGGGTGGCCGAGCAGCAGGGACTGCTCAGCGGCGAGGAAGTGCGAGCGCTCCGGCCCGCCGGGGACGGCCGCGGTGCGGCGGTGGGCGAGGATCTCGGCGGTGCGCACGACCGAGTCGGCGACCCGGCCGGCCAGGTCGGCGACCTGTCCGGGGTCGGGCCGTTCGGCGGCCGCGGCGGCGAGCAGCGCGGCGGCGGTGACGGCGTCCACCGGGGCCTCGGCGGCGCCTTCGCCCGCCGCGAGGGTGGCGGGCCCGAAGCGGTGCCAGCCGCCGGGCGACCAGTAGCGGACCGGGGCGGTGAGCCGGGCGGCCCCGCCCAGGACGGCGATCCGCAGCCGGCCGTCCGGGCCGGGCCGGGCTCCGGTCTCCCGCGTCCAGCAGCGCAACAGGGCCTCCAGCCCGGCCTGTTCGGCGGCGACGGCCGGGTCGGGGTGCAGCAGCAGGTCGTGGCCGTGGGCCGGTTCCGCGGTGGGCGGCGGTACGGGCGGGGCTCCGGTGAGGGCGGCGGTGCTCAAGGCTGCTCCTTGGGGCGCGTGGGGGTGCGGACGCGCTCTGTGGTGGAGGGGATCGGCGGGCGCTCGCACCGTCGCGTCAGGTAAGGGTTACCTATCCATGACGGGTGATCACAAGGACGGCTCACTCGTCCGGGTGAGAATCGGCGATTGTCCACATCTGGGACCGATTGCCCTGCTGAGCCGGTGGACCGGGCGGGCCGGGATCACGGATCGGTGACCTCCGGCCCGCACCGCAACCGGGGGGGCGGGCACCGCCGTCGTCGTCCGCGATGGAAGACTCCAGGGCGGGGGAGCGCCGCGCCGCGCACCGGCCGGGCACGCGCCGCCCGGGCGCAGGGCCACCGGCCCCGGCGCCGCCCGGCGGGCCGGCACCGCCGAGCACCGCCCAGCACCGCCCAGCATCGACCGACCGAGCACAGGGGGAAGCGCACAGATGCCATCGATCCACCGGTCAGCCCTGGCCGCCCTGGCCGCGGGCGCCCTGCTCGCCGTGAGCGCCTGCGGGCCGGACGGCCCGACGGGCGGCGGGACCAGCCCCGCGCCGCCGCCCTCCTCCGCGGCGGCCGCGGGCTCGGGCGGCGCGATCGGCGGGATCACCCTCCCGTCCGGGCTGCCGACCAGCCTGCTGGAGGGGCTGCCCAGGAGCTGGGACGACCTGAAGAAGTGGAAGTTCGAGGACTGGGACAAGTGGGCGTCCAAGCACGTCTTCGACAACCCGGTGGTGAAGGACTTCTGGGACCCGGACAAAATGGGCGACTCCAAGCCCGCCGACCCGGCGCCGCCCGCCGCCAAGCCCGCCCCCGCCACCCCCGGGCCGTCCACTCCCGGGCCGTCCACCCCCGGATCGTCCACCGACGCCGGCGTGACCGATGCCGATCCCCCGGTGGTCAAGGCCACGGCGATGCCCCGCCCGTACACCGGGCAGCCCTCCGGCAAGGTGTTCTTCTCCGCCAAGGGCGGCCGCGGCAACTGCTCGGCGACGGTGATCGGCGACCCGCGGCACCCGGGCCGCAGCAACCTGGTCTGGACGGCCGGCCACTGCGTGCACGAGGGCAAGGGCGGCGGCTTCTTCAAGGACCTGGTCTTCGTGCCCGCCTACAACAACTCGGGCGCCTCCAGCGGCGGCAAGCGGGCCCCGCTGTCCGAGCTGGCCCCGCTCGGCACCTGGTGGGCCGACCAGGTCACCACCTCGCCGCAGTGGATGGTCGAGGGCGGCGGCAGCGGCGACGCCGCCAACCAGTACGACTTCGCGGTCATGCGCGTGCACAACCAGAACGACACCGGCAAGTCCCTGGAGGAGACGGTCGGTTCGGCCGTCCCGGTCTGGTTCGACGCGCCGCGCGACCGGCTCGACGTGTCGGCCGTCGGCTACCCGCTGGTCAAGCCGTTCGACGGCCAGGAGCTGTACCGGTGCGACGGCGGCAAGCCGACCCGGCTCTCCTTCGACGCCAAGCGTCCGACGATGCTGACCATCGGCTGCGACATGACCCAGGGCGCCAGCGGCGGCGGCTGGTTCGCCAAGATGCCCGACGGCAGGACGGCCCTGGTCAGCAACACCTCGATCGGCACCCCGGAGCACACCTCGCTGAGCGGCCCGTACCTGGAGGCGGTCGCCCGGCAGGCGCTGGACTGGATCTCCAAGAAGTAGCCGGACCTCCGCGGCCGGCAGCCGCTCCGAGGAAGCAGCCGCCACCGGGGGGCGGTACGGAACCACCAGCACAGCACGGGGGGACGAGCCCGCATGCCGACAACCACCAGCCGGGGGCGCCGGGCCGCGACGGCCGGCGCCGCGCTGCTCGCCGCGCTCGCGCTGGGGGCGGCCGGGTGCGGGCCGGACGGCCCCGCCCGGCCCGCCACCACGCCCCTCGCCCTGCCCCGGTCCGCGCCCACCAGCCCGGGCGACCTGACCGGCTGGAAGGTCGAGGACTGGGCGCGCCACGTCGCCGGCAGCGCCTTCGCCAACGACGCGCCGCCCGGCTCCTGGCCGGCGGCCCGGATGGACGCCGCCCGGGGCCGGCCCACCCCGGAGTACTCCCTGACCGCCCCCGCGGCGGACGGCGTCGAACGGGACGCCCCGCCCGCCGCCGTACCGGCCGAGCCGCAGCCGCACCCGTACGGCCCGGTCGGCTCGGTGGTCGGCCGGCTCTTCGCGGCCACGCCGCAGGGCGACGCCGCCTGCTCCGCCACCGTGGTCTCCGACCCGGTCAACCCGGGCCGCAGCGACCTCGTCCTCACCGCCGCCCACTGCCTGCACGAGGGCAAGGGCGGCGGCTGGTTGAGGAACCTGGTCTTCGTTCCCGGCTTCAACCGGGACGGCCGGATGGTCCACGGCAAGCCGAACCCCGACCAGCGCGCCGCCCCGTACGGCCGGTGGACGGTGGTGCGCGCGCTGGTCTCGCCGACCTGGCTCCAGGAGAGCGGCGTCGGCGCCCACCACCAGTACGACTACGGCATCCTGCGGGTGCGCGGGGAGGACGGCTCCGGGAAGTCCCTGGAGGAGACGGTCGGCGGCTCGGTGCCGATCTGGTTCAACGCCCCGCGCGACCTGATCACCGCGGTCGCCGCCTACGGCTACCCGGCCGAGCGGCCGTTCGACGGCCTGCGGCTCGCCCACTGCGACTCCCCGGTCGCGCCCGGGCGGCTCTCCTTCGACCGGAACCGCCCGCCGCTGTACGTGATCGGCTGCACCATGACGGCCGGCTCCAGCGGCGGCGGCTGGTTCGTCACCAGGGACGGCAAGCCCAACCTGATCAGCGTCGGAGCCCTCGGCGACCGCAACCCGGCCGGCTACCAGGCCGGCCCCGCCCTGCAGGACCAGGCGAAGCAGGCCTTCGACTACTTCGCCAAGAACGTCAGGTAGCCGCCACCGGGAGGACGGCGAAGGGCCCCGGGACGACGTTTCGTCCCGGGGCCCTTCGGCGCGCCACGGCTCAGCTCTGCAGGGCCACCGCGAAGTACTCCAGCTCGGCGGCCAGTTCGGCCGGCACCTTGGCGTGCAGCAGGGTGCCCTCGCCGGTGTGCTCGGTGGAGAGCAGCTCGCCCTCGGCGTGCACCCGGGAGACCAGCGCGCCCTGGGTGTAGGGCACCAGGGCCCGCACCTCGACCGCCGGACGCGGCAGTTCGTCGTCGATGAGCTGCAGCAGCTCCTCGATGCCCGCGCCGCTGCGGGCCGACACCACGATGGCGTGCGGCTCGCGGCGCAGCAGGCGCTGGAGGACGTGCGGATCGGCGGCGTCCGCCTTGTTGATCACCACGATCTCCGGCACGTTCTGCGCGTCGACCGAGACGATGACCTCTCGGACGGCGGCCAGCTGCGTCTCCGGCTCGGGGTGCGAGCCGTCCACCACGTGCAGGATGAGGTCGGCGTCGGCGACCTCCTCCATGGTCGAGCGGAAGGCCTCGACCAGGTGGTGCGGCAGGTGCCGGACGAAGCCGACGGTGTCGGCCAGGGTGTAGAGCCGCCCGCTCGGGGTCTCGGCCCGGCGGACCGTCGGGTCCAGGGTGGCGAACAGGGCGTTCTCCACCAGCACGCCCGCGCCGGTGAGCCGGTTGAGCAGGGAGGACTTGCCGGCGTTGGTGTACCCGGCGATGGCCACGGACGGCACCTGGTGGCGCTTGCGCTCCTGGCGCTTGGTGTCGCGGCCCTTCTTCATGTCGGCGATCTCCTTGCGGAGCTTCGCCATCTTCTCGCGGATCCGGCGCCGGTCCGTCTCGATCTTGGTCTCACCGGGACCACGGGTGGCCATGCCGCCGCCCGAGGAGCCGGAGCCACCGCCACCCATCTGCCGGGACAGCGACTGACCCCAGCCGCGCAGGCGCGGCAGCATGTACTGCATCTGCGCCAGCGAGACCTGCGCCTTGCCCTCCCGGGACTTGGCGTGCTGGGCGAAGATGTCCAGGATCAGGGCCGTCCGGTCGACGACCTTGACCTTGACCACGTCCTCCAGGTGGATCAGCTGGCCGGGGGTGAGCTCACCGTCGCAGACCACGGTGTCGGCGCCGGTGGCGGAGACGATGTCGCGCAGCTCCTTGGCCTTGCCGGAGCCGATGTAGGTGGCCGCGTCGGGCTTGTCACGGCGCTGGATGACGCCGTCCAGCACCTGGGAACCGGCCGTCTCGGCGAGCGCGGCGAGCTCGGCCATCGAGTTCTCCGCCTCCTCCAGCGTGCCGTCGGTCCAGACGCCGACGAGGACCACGCGCTCCAGGCGGAGCTGGCGGTACTCGACCTCGGTGACGTCTTCGAGTTCGGTGGAGAGGCCGGCGACCCGGCGCAGGGCGGCTCGCTCGCTGCGGTCGTACTGGTCGCCGTCGTAGTGGTGGCCGAGGTCCTCGTCGATGGCCGCGAGGTCCTCGTCCATGAGGGCTTCCGCCCGCAGACCGTCGAGGCGGCGCGGAGCGTCGGCGTGGTCGCGGGTGTCGAACGTGGAGGTCATTCTGTCCTTTGGCTCGCTGGTACGGATTGGCTTCGGGGACCGCGGGGCGGTCCCGTACGGAGTCTGCCCAGCTGCCGCCCCGGCTACCGTCCGGGCGGGGTGAGCTACCCCTCAGGCCCCCGGGTTCCACCCCGGGCTCCTGTGCCCGGAGAACGCCGTGGACCGGCCGTGAATTCCCCATGATGGTCGCACGCCGTGTGCGGGCCGGTCATCCCCATTTCCCCCGCGCCGCCGGGCCGAGCGGCCGCTCCCCCGGCTCCCGGCCCGCCTCCGGGGCGTGCGGGCGGCTCACGTCGTACACCCCGGAGACCTTGAGCATCGCCCGCATCAGCCCCGGCAGCGCGGCCGGCTCGGGCAGTTCCACGGTGTAGGTGTGCCGGACCCTGGACTCCTGCGGCGGCTCGACCTCGGCCGAGACGATGCCGACGCCCGCGCCGGAGATCGCCGCGGTGAGGTCGGCGAGCAGCCGGGGCCGGTTCAACGCCTCGGCCCGCAGGGTGGCCCGGTGCCCGGCCGCCGGCGCGCCCTCCGCCTGCCAGCGGACCTCCAGCTCGGCCCGCCCGTCCGCGCGCATCCGCTCCCCCGCCGGACAGCCGGTGCGGTGCACCGCGACCGCGCCGCCGCGGATGGGGTAGCCGGTCACCTCGTCCGGCGGCACCGGGGTGCAGCAGCGCGCCAGCCGGACCGGCGCCCCGGGTCGACCGGCCACCGCGACCGGGGCCACCCGCCGCTCGGCGGCCGGGCGCCCGGGCGGGGCGGGCTGGCCGCCGGCCGGGCCGGTGCGGACCACCGGCTGCCGGGCGGGGTGGTCGGCCAGCCAGCGCTCGATGGCCAGCCGGGCGGCCGGGGTGCGGGCGTGCGCCAGCCACTCGGGGGCGGGGCCGGAGGGCTGCCCGCCGCCGACCGGGAGGGTCTCGGTGAGCACGGCGATCTGGTCGCCGTCCTCCAGCACCGTGGACAGCGCGGTGAGCCGCCCGTTGACCCGCGCGCCGATGCAGCGGTGGCCGGTCTCCTCGCCGAGCAGGTAGGCCGCGTCCACGCAGGTGGCGCCGGCCCTCAGCTGAAGCGTTTCGCCGCCCTCCGTCACCACGGTGATCTCGCGGTCGCCGGCCAGGTCGGCGGTGAGCGCGGACCAGAAGGCGTCCGGGTCGGGCGTCTCCTGCTGCCACTCCAGCAGCCGGCTGAGCCAGCCCGGGCGGGCCGGGTCGGTGCGGTCCAGCTCGTCGGCGTCCTGCACGGCGCCGGCCGGGGACGGGTCGCCGAGCGCGACCACCCCGGTCTCGGCCACCTCGTGCATCCGCCGGGTGCGGACCAGCACCTCGACCACCGCGCCGCCGCTGAGCGCCACGGCGGTGTGCAGCGACTGGTAGAGGTTGAACTTGGGCGCGGCCACGAAGTCCTTGAACTCCCCGGGCAGCGGCGTCCAGCAGGTGTGCAGCTCGCCGAGCACGGCGTAGCAGTCGGCGTTCTCCTCGACCACCACCAGCAGCCGCCCGAAGTCGGCCGGCCGCGGCCCCTGCGGCCGGCCGTCCGGCCCGGGCACGGCGGCCCGCCGGAGCAGCACCCGGTGCAGCGAGACGCAGTGCCGCGGCCGGACGGTCACCTCGGCGGCCACCCCGGCCTCGGCCAGCTGGCGGGCCAGCTGCCGGGCGAAGGGCTCCAGCAGGGCGTCCGGCCGGTCCTCGTGACCGGCCATCAGGGCGCGGGTGCGGGCGTGCTCCTCGGGGTGCAGGGTGGCGAAGACGATGTCCTCCAGCTCCGCCTTGAGCACCTGGATGCCGAGCCGTTCGGCCAGCGGGATCAGCACGTCCCGGGTGACCTTGGCGATCCGCACCTGGCTGGCCGGCTTCATGTGCCGGATGGTGCGCATGTTGTGCAGCCGGTCGGCCAGCTTGATCACCATCACCCGGACGTCGTCCCCGGTGGCGACCAGCATCTTGCGGAAGGTCTCGGCCTCGGCGGCGGCGCCGAAGTCGACCTTCTCCAGTTTCGTCACCCCGTCGACCAGGTAGGCGACTTCGGGACCGAACCCGGCGCCCACCTGGTCCAGCGTCAACTCGGTGTCCTCGACCGTGTCGTGGAGCAGCGAGGCGACCAGGGTGGTCGTCCCGGCGCCGAGTTGGGCCAGGATCATGGTGACGGCCAGCGGGTGGGTGATGTACGGCTCGCCGCTCTTGCGCTTCTGGCCGCGGTGGCTGGCCTCGGCGAGCCGGTACGCCCGGGCGAGCAGGCCGAGGTCGGCCTGCGGATGGTGCTGCCGGTGGACCCGGACGAGCGGTTCCAGGGCGTCCGGCACCGGCGGCCGGCCGGTGGCCAGCAGCGCGGCCCGCCCGGCCCGGCCGAGGGCGGCCCGGCCGAGCTCCCCGAGGGGCCTCCTGGCCCCGGCCTGCCGTACGGTCGTCGGCTGCCCCGTGAGGGACTGCCCGGCTTCGATGGTCATCGGCACCTCCGGCAACGGTCACCGGGCGCCGCCCCTCCTGAGGGGGTGATCTTGCTACCCCTCCCCAGGGGTGATCGACCCGGTGGTCCATGCTACCGAGCAGAGCACGTTCCGCGACGCCCTGATTCCCGTCCGCGACCGGTATCACCCGATCGGGGGGATTCGTCACCGCACGAATTGGGCAAACCGGGCCGCCCGTCCCCGTCGGGCCTCAGCGCACCGACTCCCACCAGCGCCCGTCCAGCCGTCCCTCGGCGACGATCACCGCCGGACCGGTCATCTCCACCCGGCCGTCCGGGTGCTCGGTGATGACCAGTCGGCCGCCCAGCACGTCCACGGTGTACGAGGCCGCCTCGCCGGTGACCGCCGGGTCGGCGCCGTCCCGGCGGATGGCCGCCACCGCCACCGCGCAGGCGCCGGTGCCGCAGGAGCGGGTCTCGCCCGAGCCGCGCTCGTGCACCCGCATCGCGACGTGCCGCGGCCCGCGGTCCACCACGAACTCGACGTTGACGCCCTCCGGGTAGGCGCTCGCGGGGCTGGTGAGCGGCGCGGCGTACAGGTCGCCGGCGTGGTCCAGGCTCTCCACGAAGGCCACCGCGTGCGGGTTGCCCATGTTGACGTTCAGGGCCGGCCAGCGCCGCTCGCCGACCGCGACCTCGATGCCGTCCGGCCCGGGCAGCCGGGCCCGGCCCATGTCGATGGTGACGTCGCCGGGCGTGCCGTCCGCGGCGGCCTCGGCGACCTTCGCCGTGAGCACCCCGGAGCGGGTGGCGACGGCCAGTTCGCCGGGCTCGGCCAGACCGGCGTCGACCAGGAAGCGGGCGAAGACCCGCAGGCCGTTGCCGCACATCTCGGCGACGCTGCCGTCCGAGTTGCGGTAGTCCATGAACCACTCGGCCCGGTCGGCCATCCCCGCGGCGGCCGGGTCGGCGGCGGCGCGCACCACGCGCAGCAGCCCGTCCCCGCCGACGCCGGCCCGCCGGTCGCACAGCGCGGCGACGGTCTCGGGACCGATCTCCAGCTCGCCGTCCGGGTCGGGGACGATGACGAAGTCGTTCTGGGTGCCGTGCCCCTTGAAGAAGGCGATGCCGCCCTGCCGGGGAGAGGATGCGCTCACCCCTCCGATGGTACTGAGCGGCGATCCGCCCGCTCAGCGCAGGGAGGCGCTCACCGCCGGGAAGCCTCCGGCCGGGGAGGCGCTCAGCGCAGAAAAGCCTCCGGCCGGGGAGGCGCTCAGCGCCCGCTCAGCGCAGGTAGGCGACCCGCCAGACCGCGAGCGCACAGGCGGCCACCGCGATCAGGGTGTAGACCACGATCGCCTTCCAGCCGGCCCGCTTCCCCGAGCCCCGGCGCGGCAGCCCCGGCCACTTGTAGCCGGCGTGCCGGGCGGCCATCGCGCCCCAGCCGACCGAGGCGGCGGTGAACAGCAGCCCGAGCATCCCGACCATGGTGGCGCGCGCCCCGGCCGAGCCGAAGGCGAGCGGGAAGGCGAACATCAGCGAGCCGAGGGTGCCCAGCAGGGCGATCGGCAGCGTCTGCCACCAGCGCAGCCGGCGCAGCGGGCGGATCTCCCGCTCGTGCACCGCGGCGTCGGGCGGGGTGCGGGTGTCCAGGGCGGGCACCGCGACCGCGTAGGAGGTCGGCGCCTCCAGGCCGGTCAGCACGGGGAGGTCGCCCATCGTCGACTCGTCGAACTCCTCGGCCGGGGCGGTGACGCTTCCGCTCTGGCCGGATTCGGGGCCGGTACCCGTCGACACACGGCCTCCCCTGACAGTTCGACACGAGCGGACTCGCGGCCGGGCACGGTCGGCCCGTCCGGCCGACCCCTACGGCATCGATGATGGCATGTCCAGGGAGGCGTTCCGGGCCTGACCGGGGTCGACGGGTGATCCGTGGCCATCACGTGATCGGGCCGTGACCGTCGGTTCGTCCTGCACGGTCGCCTGCGCGCGCAGGTGCACCGCCGGATTGGCCGGAAACCCTTCCTACGCGGCCGGAACTCCCTGACGGCCGATCAGTTCGAGGGACCGTTCCAGCAGCTCGACGGGGTCGGTTCCGGCAGGTCGGGAGAGCCAGTTGATCCGGTCGTCGCGGCGGAACCAGGACTCCTGACGGCGGGCGAAGCGCTTGGTGGCCCGGACGGTCTCGGCCCGCGCCTCCTCCTCGGTGCACCCGCCGGCGAAGTGGTCGAGCAGTTGCTGGTAGCCGAGCGCCCGGGAGGCGGTCCGTCCCTCCCGCAGCCCGGCCCGTTCCAGTTCCCGCACCTCGTCCGGCAGTCCGGCCTCCCACATCCGGTCGACCCGCAGCGCGATCCGCTCGTCCAGTTCGGGGCGCGGCACGGCGACGCCGATCTGCACCGCCTCGTAGACGGCGGTGTTGCCCGGCAGGTTGGCGGTGAACGGCTGCCCGGTGATCTCGATGACCTCCAGGGCGCGGACGATCCGCCGGCCGTTGGTGGTGAGGATCGCCTCGGCGGCGGCCGGGTCCAGCTCGGCCAGCCGCCGGTGCAGCGCGTAGGGGCCGGCCTGCTCCAGCTCGGCCTCCAGCCGGGCCCGCACCGCCGGGTCGGTGCCCGGGAACTCCATCTCGTCGATCGCCGCCCGGACGTACAGCCCGGAGCCGCCGACCAGGACGGGCGGGCGGCCGGCGGCGAGCAGCCGGTCGATCTCGGCCCTGGCCAGCCGCTGGTACTCGGCGACGCTGGCGGCCTCGGTGACGTCCCAGATGTCCAGCAGGTGGTGCGGCACTCCCCCGCGCTCGGCCATGGTGAGCTTGGCGGTGCCGATGTCCATGCCCCGGTACAGCTGCATCGAGTCGGTGTTGATCACCTCGCCGTCGAGGCTGCGGGCGATGGCGACGGCCAGGTCGGACTTGCCCGCGGCGGTCGCGCCGACGACGCAGATCACACGGGGCGGGGCGACACGCGGGGTACTGGAGCTGCTCACCGCTCCAGTCTCGCACCGGCCCGGTCCGGGAACGCCCGGGCCGGTGCGGACCGGGCTGCCACCGGCCCGCCACTGCGCGACGATATGACTGTTTCCTGGATGTTCTCCGGACATTTCTCCGATCGGGTCCGGTTTGCGAACGCTTCGCCGGGCACGGTCGTTGTCCGGGGGACAGCGGATGAAGGAGATCGCCATGGGTCTGATGGACAACCTCAAGGGCAAGGCCGAGGAGCTCAAGGACAAGGCCAGCGAGTTCGCCGGCAAGCACAGCGACCAGATCGACAAGGTCGTGGACAAGGCCGGCGGCGCGATCGACAAGGCGACCAAGGGCAAGTACAGCGACAAGATCGAGCACGGCACCGGCAAGGCCAAGGACGCGGTCGACGACTTCGCCCACAAGCCGAAGCCGGGCGACGAGGGTCAGCCGCCCCCGCGTTCCTGAGTCCCTAGGACCAGGACGCCACGAAGTACCCGACCCCGTACGGGGCGTCCTGGTAGCCCAGCCGTCCGGTGAGGCCGGCGCCCTCCGCGGCGCCGGCCAGCACCTGCCAGGGCGCCCGGCCGTCGGCCTTGAGCTCGGCGGCCAGGCCCGGGTCCAGCGCGGCCAGGGCGGACAGGTCGGCCGTGCCCAGGGCGGCGGCCAGGGCGGTGTCGTAGCCCTCGGCCCGCTCGTCCAGGTAGCCGGGCGACTTCACCGTGCGGCAGGCGCTGCCGTCGCCGAGCACCAGCAGCGCGACCCGGTCGGCCAGACCGGCCAGGCCCTGGCCGAGGCCGAGCATCCGGTCGGCGGGGGCGTCGGCGGGCACCGCACAGGCGTGCGTGGGCAGGGTCACCCCGGCGCGCTCCAGCAGCCAGGCGCCGACGGTCAGCGAGGGGGCCAGCTCCGGCCCCTCGACCCGGCCACCGGGCAGCTTGGCGACCAGCGGCACCCCGTAGCGGTGGAAGGAGCCGGCCCCGCCCTCGGTCCACACCTCGGCCGCCGGCCCGGTGCCGACCACCACGACCAGCTGCGGTCCGGCCGCGACCAGCGCCGCCAGGGCGTCGTCGCAGGCCGCGCGCAGGTCGTCCAGCTCGGGCGCGGCCCCGGCGGCGACCTCGGGGACGAGCAGCGGCGGACAGGGGCACACGGCGGCGGCTACCAGCATGTGGATCACTCTAGCCAACGACGGCGGCCCGGCCCGCTGGTCGCCCGCTCGCCCCCGAACCGAAGCAGCACGGCCCGGACCGCCCGGGCCGCCGTCACGGGCGGTGGGTCAGTCGCCGCAGCAGGCCCCGCCCGCCGGCACGGCCTGCGGCAGCTCCGCCGGGGCGCCGATCTTCGGCAGGCCGAGCATCACGCCGGCCGGCTTGGCGGCGGCCGCGGCCTGGCGCTTCTCCCAGGCGTCGCCGGCCCGGGTGCGGCGCACCGCGAGCGCCGGCCCCTCGGCGAGCAGGTGGTGCGGGGCGGCGTAGGTGATCTCGACGGTCACCATGTCGCCCGGCCGCACCGGCTCCTCGGGCTTGCCGAAGTGCACCAGCCGGTTGTCGGGCGCCCGGCCCGAGAGGCGCTGGGTCCGGTCGTCCTTCTTGCCCTCGCCCTCGGCGACCAGGACCTCCAGGGTCCGGCCGACCTGCTTCTTGTTCTCCTCCCAGGAGATCTCCTCCTGGAGGGCGATCAGCCGGTCGTAGCGGGCCTGCACGACCGCCTTCGGCACCTGGTCGGCCATCTCCGCGGCGGGGGTGCCGGGGCGCTTGGAGTACTGGAAGGTGAAGGCGTTGGTGAAGCGGGCCTCGCGGACGACGTGCATCGTCTCCTCGAAGTCCTCCTCGGTCTCGCCGGGGAAGCCGACGATGATGTCGGTGGAGATGGCCGCGTCCGGCATCGCCTCGCGGACCTTGCGGATGATCCCGAGGAAACGCTCCTGCCGGTAGGAGCGGCGCATCGCCTTGAGCACCCGGTCCGAGCCGGACTGCAGCGGCATGTGCAGCTGGTGCATCACGCTCGGGGTCTCGGCCATCGCGGCGATCACGTCGTCGGTGAAGTCGCGCGGATGCGGGGAGGTGAAGCGGATCCGCTCCAGGCCCTCGACCTGGCCGGCCGCGCGCAGCAGCTTGGAGAAGGCCTCGCGGTCGCCCAGGTCGGAGCCGTAGGCGTTGACGTTCTGGCCGAGCAGGGTCACCTCGATGACGCCCTCGTCCACCAGCGCCTCGATCTCGGCGAGGACGTCGCCGGGGCGGCGGTCCTCCTCCTTGCCGCGCAGCGCGGGGACGATGCAGAAGGTGCAGGTGTTGTTGCAGCCGACCGAGATGGCGACCCAGGCGGCGTAGGCGGACTCGCGGCGGGTCGGCAGGGTGGAGGGGAAGGTCTCCAGCGACTCCAGGATCTCGACCTGGGCCTCGCGCTCGACCGCGGCCCGCTCCAGCAGCGCCGGCAGGTGGCCGATGTTGTGGGTGCCGAAGACCACGTCGACCCAGGGGGCGCGCTTGACGATGGTCTCCCGGTCCTTCTGGGCCAGGCAGCCGCCGACGGCGATCTGCATGCCCTTGTGGCGGGTCTTGACCGGCGCGAGCTGGCCGAGGTTGCCGTACAGCTTGTTGTCGGCGTTCTCGCGCACCGCGCAGGTGTTGAACACCACCAGGTCCGGGTCGCCCTCGGGCCCGGCCTTGACGTACCCCGCGTCCTCCAGCAGGCCGGACAGCCGCTCGGAGTCGTGGACGTTCATCTGGCAGCCGTGCGTGACGACCTTGTAGCTCTTCAATCCGCTCTCACCGCTCACCAGACCAGGGTACGGGCAGTGGCGAAGCGCTTTTCCCGGAGCTTCCACCCCCCGTTCCACTCCCGTTCCGCCGGAGCGCCTGGCAGTATCCCTGCCATGGCCCCCACCACCCCGTCCCGTCTCGGCGCCGCCGTCCGCACCGCGGCCCGCAGCCCGTTGTGGCGGACGGTGCTGGTGGTGGTGCTGCTGGTGGCCGGTTTCGGCGGCTGGTGGCTGTCGGCGGGCCGCTCGCCCGGGTACCCGCGCGGCGAGGTCCGCTTCGCCACCGGGGTGCAGCGCGGCGTCTACGACCGGTACGGGCAGCTGCTCCAGGGCCACGTCTCCCGGGCGATGCCGGGCGTGCGGCTGGCCCTGGACAACTCCGAGGGCTCGATCGACAACCTCGCCCGGGTGATCGACGGCCGGGACACCTTCGCGATAGCGACCGCCGACGCGGTGGCCGAATACCACGGCGCCGGCAAGGAGAAGCTGCGGGCGATCGCCCGGCTGTACGACGACTACCTGCAGCTGGTCGTCCCGGCCGCCTCTCCGGTGCGCCGCACCGCCGACCTCAAGGGCCTGAAGGTCGGCGTCGGGCTGCCGCAGTCCGGGGTGAACCTGGTGACCAAGCGGCTGCTGTCCGCCGCCGGGCTGGACCCCGACCACGACATCGTCCCGGTGCCGAAGGGGATCGGCGAGGCCGCCGACGACCTGCGCGCGGGCAGGCTGGACGCGTTCTTCTGGTCCGGCGGCCTGCCCACCAGCGCGCTCACCGACCTCTCCGAGCACGTCCGGATCCGGATCGTGCCGCTGAGCGACCTCTCCGAGGCCCTGCACCTGGCCGAGGGCGGCGGCACCGACGCCTACCGCGCGGCCACCATGCCCAAGGGCACCTATCCCAACGCCGAGCCGAAGGACGCCGTCGCCACGGTGGCCGTGCCCAACCTGCTGATCACCCGGGACGACGCGGACCCGCGCCTGGTCGAGGGGATGACCCGCGCGGTGATCGACAGCCGGGACCAGATCGGCGCCCAGGTGCACGCCGCTCAGCTGGTCGACCTGCGCACCGCCGTCTACACCGACCCGCTGCCGCTGCACACCGGCGCGGCGCGCTACTACCGCTCCGTGAAGCCGTAGCGGCCGGTCCTCGGACCCGCGACCGCGGGTCGGCGCCGGCCCGCGCGTCCGCGGGCGGACGCCGGTGTACGGCCCCCGGCGGCTACTTCTCCGGCCGCGGCACCGCCAGCGTCACCGCGAGCCCGGTCGGCTTGACCGGCGCGAAGCCGAGCGAGCCGCCGCCGGCCGCCAACAGGGTGCGGGCGATGGACAGCCCCAGCCCGGACCCGTCCACGTTCTGGTGCCGAGGGCTGCGCCAGAACCGGTCCCCGGCCCGGGTCAGCTCGTCCTCGGTGAGGCCGGGCCCGGCGTCGGTGACGGTCACCGCGACCTCGTCCCGGCGCACCGCGACCCTCAGCCGCACCTCGCTGCCGGACGGGCCGAACTTGAGGGCGTTGTCCAGCACGGCGTCCAGGGCCGAGCCGAAGCCGATCGGGTCGGCCATCCCGATCGCCAGGGCCGGGCCCTCCCAGCGCAGCGCGATGCCGCGCTGCTCGGCCACCGGCCGCCAGGCGTCCACCCGGGCCAGGGTGAGCTCGGCGAGGTCGGTGCGCTCGGGTTCGGGGCGGGCGTGCTCGGCGGTGGCCAGCCCGAGCAGGTCGTCCAGCACCCGGGCCAGCCGGACGCCCTCCTCCCGGACGCCGCTGAGCTCCTCCTCGTGGCCCTCGGGCAGTTCCAGGCCGAGCACCTCGACCCGCAGCAGCAGCGCCGACAGCGGGTTGCGCAGCTGGTGCGAGGCGTCCGCGACGAACGCCTTCTGCTGGTCCATGGCGAGCACCACGTGGTCCGCCATCTCGTTGAACGAGCGGGCCAGCCGCTGGAGTTCGGGCGGCCCGCCGCCGGGGGCGACCCGGGCGGCCATCCGGCCGGTGGCGATGTCGTGGGTGGCCCGGTCCAGGGTGCGCACCGGGCGCAGCACCCACTCGGTGAGCCGGACGGCGAGCAGCACGGCGACGATCATCGCGGCGGCCTCGCCCGCGCCGATCACCAGCCACTTGCGCAGCATCCGGGCGCGCAGCGCCTCGGTCGGGGACTCGCTCAGCACCACCGCGACCACGTCGCCGTCGCGCACCACCGGGGCGGCGACGGTGATCGTCCGGTCCGGCGTCCACGGCCAGACCTGCGGCGGGTTGTGGCTGCGCCGCCCGTCCAGCGCCTCCTGGAAGGCCTGGGCGCCCCAGCCGCCGGAGGGCACCCGCCAGTCGGCCGGGGCGGCGGCGATCGCCTGGCCGTCGCGCTGGAAGATGCCCAGGCGCACGCCGTACAGGTCGTGGTAGCGGCGGACCTCGGCGTTGATCGCGCGCTGCCGGCTGAGGTCGCCCGGGGCGGGTTCCGGGTCGCCCTTGCGGGCCGAGTCGGCGGCGCCGGAGGTGGGCAGGTCCTGGGCGAGGCGGGCGGCGTCGTCGAGCCGGTCGACGACCACCTTGGTCTGCTCGGCCGCCGCGACCGCCGCCGCGAGCGGCAGCCCCAGGGCGGCCAGGACGCAGAGCATGAGGGCGATCAGGATGCCGAGCAGGCGGGTGCGCACGTGCGGTCAGTGCTCCGCGGGGGCGGGCGGGGCCGGTTCGGTCGCGGCGGGGGCCGGACGGTCGGGGATCAGCCGGTAGCCGACCCCGCGCACGGCCTCGACCAGGCCGGGCAGCGCCAGCTTGTTGCGCAGCGAGCCGATGTGCACCTCCAGGGTGCGCCCGTTGCCCTCCCAGCCGCTGCGCCAGACCTCGCTGAAGATCTGCTCGCGCCGGTAGACCACGCCCGGGCTCTGGGCGAGCAGCGCGAGCAGGTCGAACTCCTTGCGGGTGAGCGGCACGTCGCGGCCGTCCACGCTGACCCGGCGGCGCTCCCGGTCGATCCGGATGCCGCGGGACTCCAGCGGGCCGCGCTGCTGCGGGACGGTGTCGGGCGCGGGTACCGCCACCGCGGAGGGGGCGGCGCCGCGGCGGGCCACGGCGTGGATGCGGGCGAGCAGTTCGCCCATGTCGTACGGCTTGGTGACGTAGTCGTCGGCGCCCAGGTTGAGGCCGTGGATCCGGGAGCGGACGTCGGCGCGGGCGGTGACCATGATCACCGGAACGCCGCTGCCGGCCCTGATCCGGCTGCACACCTCGAAGCCGTCGCGGTCGGGCAGCCCGAGGTCGAGCAGCACCACGCGGTAGGGCTCGTTGCCGTCCGGCACCAGGGCGTCCAGCGCCTCGTGCCCGCTGCGGGCGTGCCGGACCTGGAAGCCGTGCCGGCCCAGCACCGCGACCAGCGCGGCGGCCACGCGTTCGTCGTCCTCGACGAGTAGCAGTCGCATCCTGTTCTCCTCCTTCCCCCACCTGATCACCGGTGATCACCGGGCCGATCGGTCAGGTCCCGGTCCTGCGCAGTATGGGCCAGGGAACGGCCCGGCGCCAGGCTCGACCGCGCTCCGGGCTCCTGGGGGACGGGGAGCACCGGCGCGGATTCCCGCTGTGACATGCCCCGCCGGCGCCCTCGCGAACAGCACGTAGGCACCGTGTGGCCGTTTCGTGATCCTCAAGTTCCGCTCAGATCGGCTGACGGCGCGCGGTCGCGGCTCCTAAGGTCGGCCCACCGGGGGCTGCGGCTCCGCCGGCCGCGGCTCCCGGATTCGTACCACCATTGCCTCCCAAGGGAGTTGAGACTTCTCGGGCAGGCTTGATTCGACGACAGCAGGGAGCAGGCGCGATGACCGAGAGCCCGGTCGAGGACTCCACCCCCGCAGCCGCCCCACTGGTCGTGCTGAGCAACGTCAACAAGCACTACGGCGCGCTGCACGTGCTGCAGGACATCGACCTCCAGATCGCCCAGGGCGAGGTGGTCGTGCTGATCGGCCCGTCCGGGTCGGGCAAGTCGACGCTCTGCCGGACGATCAACCGGCTGGAGGCGATCGACTCCGGCACGATCACCATCGACGGCCGGCCGCTGCCCGACGAGGGCAAGGAGCTGGCCCGGCTGCGCGCCGAGGTCGGCATGGTGTTCCAGAGCTTCAACCTGTTCGCGCACAAGACCGTGCTGGAGAACGTGGTCATCGGCCAGGTGAAGGTGCGCAAGGTGCCCCGCCCGCAGGCCGAGAAGACCGCCCGGGAGCTGCTGGAGCGGGTCGGCGTCGGCGCGCAGGCGGACAAGTTCCCGGCCCAGCTCTCCGGCGGCCAGCAGCAGCGCGTGGCGATCGCCCGGGCGCTGGCGATGAAGCCCAAGGTGATGCTCTTCGACGAGCCCACCTCGGCGCTGGACCCGGAGATGGTCAACGAGGTGCTGGAGGTCATGCGCCAGCTGGCCGCGGACGGCATGACGATGGTCGTGGTCACCCACGAGATGGGCTTCGCCCGCTCCGCCGCCAACCGGGTGCTGTTCATGGCCGACGGGAAGATCGTCGAGCAGAACACCCCGGACGCCTTCTTCACCGCGCCGCGCTCCGACCGCGCCAAGGACTTCCTCTCGAAGATCCTCCACCACTGACGCTTCGAGACCAGCGGGGCCGCCGCCGGCAACGGCGCCGGCCGGCCCCGTCCGTGCACGCCTTCCAGACTCCAGAGCCCGGTTGACACCGCGGCCCACCCCCAGGAGAACCCTCATGAGGACGTCCCGCACCCTCGCCGTCGCGCTCTGTGCCGTCGCGCTCACCGCCACCGCCGCCTGCGGCAAGGACGGCACCCCCGGCTCCGCCGCCGCCAGCAGCGGCGCCAACGCCCCCGCGCTGCCGACCTACACGGTCAAGACCGACGTCAAGGTCGACTCCCCGGTCCTCGCCGAGGCCAAGAAGCGCGGCCAGCTGATCATCGGCGCCAAGGCCGACCAGCCGAACCTGGGCTGGGAGGACGTCGCCAGCGGCGACCGCAGCGGCTTCGACATCGAGATCGCCAAGATGATCGCCGCCGACCTCGGCTTCACCCCGCAGCAGATCAAGTGGCAGACCCTGGTCTCCTCGCAGCGCGAGCCGGCCATCGCCAAGGGCCAGATCGACTTCTACGTCGGCACCTACAGCATCAACGACGAGCGCAAGAAGTCCGTCTCGTTCGCCGGCCCGTACTACATCGCCGGCCAGGACCTGCTGGTGAAGGCCGACAACAGCTCGATCACCGGCGCGGAGAGCACCAGCGGCAAGAACGTCTGCACCGCCACCGGCTCGACCTCGATCAAGAACATCCAGCAGTACAACCCGAAGGTCACGCAGTTCGACACCTACTCGGCCTGCGTCGAGAAGCTGATGTCCGGCGAGGTCGACGCGGTCACCACCGACGACGCCATCCTCAAGGGCTACGCCTCCAAGTACGCCCCCAAGCTCAAGGTGGTCGGCAAGCCGTTCACCAAGGAGAACTACGGCGTCGGCCTCAACAAGGACGACAAGGCGCTGCGCGACGCGATCAGCGACGCCCTCAAGGCCCACGAGGACAACGGCGACTGGAAGAAGGCCTACGACGCGACCCTGGGCGCCTCCGGCTCCCCCGCGCCGGACGTCCCGGCCCTCGAGCGCTACTGATCCACCCGCCGTACGTCGGTTTCCCGACCATGAACTGAGAGGAGGGCCGCCGGATGGGGTTCCTGTTCGAGGAGGACAACTTCGCGTTGTTCCGCGACGGCTTCCTACAGACGATCGAAGTGAGCGCGCTCAGCGCTCTGCTCGCCCTGCTGCTGGGCACCCTGCTGGCGGCCTTCCGGGTCTCCCCGGTGCCGGTCCTGCGCGCCTTCGGCACCACCTGGGTGACGCTCTTCCGCAACACCCCGCTGACCCTGCTGTTCTTCGCCGTCACCTTCGGCCTGCCGCCGCTGGGCGTGCACTTCAGCCACCTGGTGTTCGCCGTGCTGGCGCTCGGCGGGTACACCGCCTCGTTCGTCTGCGAGGTGATCCGTTCCGGCATCAACACCGTGCCGCTCGGCCAGGCGGAGGCCGCCCGCAGCCTCGGCATGACGTTCGGCCAGACCCTCACCCTGGTCGTCCTGCCGCAGGCCGCCCGGACCGTCCTGGGCCCGATGAGCAGCGTGTTCATCGCCCTGCCCAGGAACTCCGCGATCGCCGGCGCGTTCAGCGTCTCCGAGCTGTACAGCGCCCAGCAGACCTTCTCCGAGCGCGGTTACTCGATCTTCGCCATCTTCTTCTGGGTGGCCTGCGCCTACCTGCTGATCAGCGCGACGGTCGCCACGTTCTTCCGCTTCCTGGAATCCCGACTGGCGGTGGCCCGATGAGCATTTTCCAGCGCCAGGCGTCGGCCAGCGTCCTCTACGACACCCCCGGCCCGCGGGCCCGCACCCGGTACCGCGCGTTCGGCGTCCTCTCGGTGCTCGCCATCGGCGGCCTCCTCTGGTATGTCTTCAGCGCGCTGAACGACAACGGCCAGTTCGACGCCGGCCTCTGGGACGCCTTCCAGTACACCTTCGTCCAGCAGCAGATCGTGGACGGCCTGGTCTCCACCCTGGAGGCCTTCGGCCTGGCCGCGCTGTTCTCGCTCGCCCTGGGATCGCTTCTGGCGGCCGGTCAGCTCTCCGACCACCGACCGGTCCGCTGGGCCTGCACGGCCTTCACCCAGTTCTTCCGGGCGATGCCGCTGCTGATCCTGATCGTCGGGCTCTACTACGCGTTCTTCGCCCAGCAGCCGATGTGGGCGCTGGTGCTCGGCCTCACCCTCTACAACGGGGCGGTCCAGGCCGAGATCATCCGCAGCGGCGTCAACGCCGTCCCGCGCGGCCAGGGCGAGGCGGCCTACGGGCTCGGCATGCGCAAGACCCAGGTGATGACGTCGATCCTGGTGCCGCAGGCCGTCCGCTCGATGCTGCCCTCGATGATCGGCCAGCTGGTCGTCACCCTCAAGGACACCTCGCTCGGCTTCATCATCACCTACCACGAGCTGCTGTTCGTCGGAAAGAAGATCGCCAGCCAGCCGCTCAACGCCGCGGGCTTCCCCTACATCCCCGTGGTGCTGGTGATCGGCCCGATCTACATCGCGATGTGCCTGCTGCTGACCGCGCTCGCACGCTGGATCGAAGCACGCGGCCGTCGCGGCGCGAACCGGCGCACTTCAGCTTCTGCTTGACGGACACGCAGGCGAACTGTTGCATTGCTCTTCGTGACACCTCCCGGGAGCATCCACGCGGCATATGCGGCAGCGGTAACTGACGCCGGCCGATCGGCCGGTTCGTGTCCGGAGGTTCCGTCATGGACCCGGTGATCGTGGTCGGGGCCGGACCGGTCGGTCTGGCCCTGGCCCTCACCCTCGCCCGGCACGAGGTGCCCACCATCGTCCTGGACGAGGGCTCCGGGCTCTGCCCCGAGGGCCCGCGCAGTCTGGTGCTCGGCGCCGACACCGCCGCCTTCCTGACCCGGATCGGCTACCCGCGGGCCGTCTCGGACTCCGCGCTGTGGGACTCCTTCGCCATCTGGCGCCGCCGCCAGGAGGTGCTGCGGATCGACCTCACCGACTCGCCCACCTTCCACCTGCCCCAGCACCGCCTCCAGCGCGGGCTGCGGGACGCCCTGACCGGGACCCCGCTGATCAGGCTCGTCCCGCTCAGCCGGGTCGTCGAGCTCGAACAGGACCGGGACGGCGTCAGCGTCCGCACCACCGGCACCCAGGACGGCTCCACCACCTGGTGGCGCGGCAGCCACCTGGTCGGCTGCGACGGCGCCAGATCCATGGTCCGCAGGCTCCTGAAGATCCGTTTCCCCGGCCGCCCGGCGGTCGACCGCAACGCCATCGCCACCGTCCGGGTCGACCTGCCCTTCGACGGCGCCCGGCTGCACCGCGAGCCCCCGTGGCGGGGCGACCGCGAGGCCTCCGCCCGTCCGCTGCCGGACGGCGTCTGGCGGCTCGACTGGCGGCTGCCACCCGGCCGGCCCGCCGCCACCGAGACCGTCGACCCGCACGCCACCTGGCCCGGCATCGTCACCGGCGACACCCTGCTCACCCGGGTCACCGCCACCCTCACCGGCTGGTGCGGCGAGCTGCCCCGCTTCGAACTGCTGGCCGCCGCCGACCACACTGCGCAGCAGCGGCTCGCCGCCCGCTTCCGGGTCGGCCGCTGCTTCCTGGCCGGCGACGCCGCCCACCTACACGGCGCGCTCGGCATGCAGAACCTCACGGACGGGCTGCGCGACGCCGACAACCTCGCCTGGCGGCTGGCCCTCGCCTGGCACCTCCACTCCGGCGGACCGCAGCCCGGCGGCTCGCTGCTGGACGGCTACGAGGCCGAGCGGCGCGGGGCGGTCGGCGCCCGGCTGCGCGCGGTCGACCAGTCCATGCCGCTGCTGCGCCCGCTGCGCGGCTGGCAGCAGACCCGGCGCTCCCTGCTGGTCGGCGGCTTCCGCAAGCACGCCCCGCTGCTCGCCGACGGCCAGCTCGGCACCGGCCGGTTCGGCGGCGCCCCCGCCTACCCGGCGGCGCCCTCCGGCGTGCCCGGCCGGGTCCCGGTGCAGCGCGGCGCGCGCGGCACCACCTCGCTCAGCGAACTGCTGCCCGCCACCGCCCCCGGCGTGCTCGTCCCGGACCTCCCGGTGCTCGCGGACGACGGCACCCCCGACCACCTGCACGCCCGGCTCGGCACCGCCTTCCTGCTGCTGCTGGTCGCCCCCGGCACCGCCGTCTGGTCCTCCGAGCACTGGCTCGGCGCCGGGCTGATGCCCCGCCTCGCCGAGGTCGCCGCCGCACTGCCCGTCCCGGCCGAGGTGCTGGTCACCGAGGACTACCCGGGCGCCGGGCCGCACACCGTCCTGCTGATCCGCCCGGACGGCCACCTGGTCGGCGTCACCCAGGGCGCCGTCGCCGAGGACCTGCTCGCCCTCGCCGACCGCGCCCGCGGCGGCCCGGCCACGCTCACCCCGGCACCCGACCCGGCCGAGCAGCCCGCGCCCCAGCAGGTGGACACCCCCAGCCAGGGCGTCTCCTAAAGCTTGTTCCAGAAGGTCTGGTGCGGGGCTCAGCCCAGGACGCCTACAGAACGGCCACTACTCCCGACCCGACGGTTCACTCCGCTCCTCCTCCAGCGCGCTGCGCACCACCCGGAACGCCAGCCCCTCGGAGTAGCCGCGCCGGGCCAGCATCCCGACCAGCCGCCGGGTGCGCACCTGGGTGTCCAGCCCCCGGGTGGACCGCAGCTTGCGCTCGACCAGTGCGCGGGCCGCGTCCGTCTCGTCGTCGTGGTCGAGTCGGGCGACGGCCTGCTCGACCAGGTCGGCGGCGATGCCCTTGGTCCGCAGCTCCTGGGCCAGCGCCCGCCGGGACAGGCCGCGGACGGCGTGCCGGGACTCCACCCAGGCCGCGGCGAAGGCCGCGTCGTCGATCAGCCCGACCTCTTCGAGCCGGGTGAGCACCTCGTCGGCGACCTCGTCCGGGATCTCCCGCTTGCGCAGGGCGTCGGCGAGCTGCTTGCGGGACTTGGCGGCACCGGTCAGCAGCCGCAGGCAGATGTCCCGGGCGCGGGTCTCCGGATCGACCGACTCCTCGGCCTGCCTCCGGGAGGTACGGGCGGAGCCCTCCTCCCCGGACGGCCCGGCGGAACGGCCCCGGCGCGTGCCCCGACGGGATTCCGAGGCGGCCCCACTCCCGTGACCGGCCGCGCCGCCCCCGGCTCGGCCGCGCTCCGCCTCCGTCGCTGCCGGAGCGGGCCCGGCGGCCTCGAAGTCCTCGGCCGCCACGGCCGAGCGGCGCCGGCGACGGCCGGTGGGCAGTTCGGAGGCGGCGACCAGACCGAGTTCCTCGATCGAGGCCTCCGCCGGCCCCGGCCCGGGCGCCGCGCCGCGCACCGCCCGGGCCGGAGCCAGGTCGAACTCCGGCTCGGGGCCGGATGCCCATTGCGTGGTGGACCGGCGGCCGCGTCGGGAGCGCGTTCCCCGGGACCGCTCGGCCACCGGTTCCGGTTCGGGCTCCTCCGCGACCGCGGCGAACCAGTCCGGCGGCCCGTAGTCGTCGTCCTCCGGGCCCGCCGGGCCGCCCACCGTGTCGTGCTGCGTCAACGGCTCAGGCCTTGGCCGCCGCCGTCTTCTTCGCCGCGGCCGTCTTGGTGGCGGTCGCGGTGATCGGCTTGGCGGCGGCACCGTCGGTAGCGGCGACCGCGGCCTCGGCGCCGCCCTCGGCCGGCTCCTCCACCTTCGGGCCGATGCCCAGCTTGCCCTTGATCTTCCGCTCGATCTCGTCGGCGAGCTGCGGGTTGTCCCGCAGGAAGTTGCGGGCGTTCTCCTTGCCCTGGCCCAGCTGGTCGCCCTCGTAGGTGTACCAGGCGCCCGACTTGCGGATGAAGCCGTGCTCCACGCCCATGTCGATCAGGCCGCCCTCGCGGCTGATGCCCACGCCGTAGAGGATGTCGAACTCGGCCTGCTTGAACGGCGCGGCGACCTTGTTCTTGACCACCTTGACGCGGGTGCGGTTGCCGACCGCCTCGGTGCCGTCCTTCAGGGTCTCGATCCGGCGGATGTCGAGCCGGACCGAGGCGTAGAACTTCAGCGCCCGGCCACCGGTCGTGGTCTCCGGCGAACCGAACATCACGCCGATCTTCTCGCGCAGCTGGTTGATGAAGATCGCGGTGGTGTTCGACTGGTTCAGCGCACCGGCGATCTTGCGCAGCGCCTGGCTCATCAGTCGGGCCTGCAGACCGACGTGCGAGTCGCCCATCTCGCCCTCGATCTCGGCGCGCGGGACGAGCGCCGCGACCGAGTCGATGATCACCAGGTCGATCGCGCCGGAGCGGATCAGCATGTCGGTGATCTCCAGGGCCTGCTCACCGGTGTCCGGCTGGCTGACCAGCAGGGCGTCGGTGTCCACGCCGAGCTTCTTGGCGTACTCCGGGTCGAGCGCGTGCTCCGCGTCGACGAACGCGACCGTGCCGCCGGCCTTCTGGGCGTTGGCGGCCAGGTGCAGGGTCAGGGTCGTCTTGCCGGAGGACTCGGGGCCGTAGATCTCGATCACCCGGCCGCGCGGGATGCCGCCGACCCCGAGGGCGACGTCCAGGGCGGTGGACCCGGTGGAGATCACCTCGACCGGCTCGTTGGCCTTCTCGCCGAGGCGCATCACCGAGCCCTTGCCGAACTGCCGCTCGATCTGGGCGAGAGCGGTCTCTAGTGCCTTCTCGCGGTCCGTACCTGCCATGGCTTTTTCCCTCGGGTTCTGTGCTGTGCGCTTCATCGTCCTCGACGCTAGCGCGTCCCACTGACAAACGAGCCCGACCGGGCTCAGCCTGTGGAAAACTCTTGGCCGGAGAGTACAAAGAACATCTGTTCGATTCAAGCGTCGCACGTCCGCACGGTGCCGCCCCCGAGGACTCCCCTCGGGGGCGGCCGCCCCGGGTCACTCCCCGCGCCTTCCCCCGTCCCCGCCGACCATCCGGCGCAGCCGCCGGGCCGCCTCCCGGCGCAGCTCCCGGCGGGCCCGCCGCTGCTCGCCCCGGTCGATCCGCGGGTCGGTGGCCACCTCGTACCGCCGCACGTACGTCCCCACGAAGCCCTGGAGCGTCGCCGCCGCCGGGATCGCGATCACCGCGCCCACCGCGCCGAGCAGCGCCGCGCCCGCGATCACCGAGCCGAAGGCCAGCGCCGGGTGCACGTCCACGGTCCGCGCGGTGATCCGCGGCTGCAGCAGGTAGTTCTCGATCTGCTGGTACACCACCACGAAGCCCAGCACCCAGAGCGCGTCCACCGGCCGCACCGTCAGCGCCACCAGCACCGGCAGCGCCCCGGCCAGGTAGGTCCCGATGGTCGGCACGAACTGCGACATGACGCCCACCCAGACCGCCAGCGCCGCCGCGTACGGCAGGCCCAGCAGCTGGAACATCACCCAGTGCCCGACGGACGACACCACCGCGAGCAGCGCCCGCGAGTAGAGGTACCCGCCGGTCTTGGCGATCGCGATCTCCCAGGCCCGCAGCACCTCGCCCTGCTTGGCCGGCGGCAGCATCGAACAGACCGTCCGGCGCACCCGTGGGCCCTCGGCGGTGAAGTAGAAGGTGAACAGCCCGACCGTGAAGGCCTGGAAGAGCCCGCCGATCAGGGTGGAGGAGACGCCCCAGACGTTGTCGGCGGCCTGCTGGACGTAGTTCTCGATGGTGCCGGAATCCTTGAGCAACCGATTCTGCAACTCGCCCAGCGACAGGTCCTGGTGGAAGGTCCGGTTGATCCAGCCGATCAGGTTGTCGACCAGGTGGGGCAGGTCGCCGGCGATCTTCGCCACCTGGTCGACCAGCAGCGTGCCCAGCGCGGCGAGGAAGCCCACCAGCGCGACCAGGACCGCCACGAACACCAGGAAGGTCCCGACCCCCCGGCGCACCCCCCGCGCCGCCATCCGGTCCACGGCCGGCTCCAGCGCCAACGACAGGAAGAACGACACCAGCAGCATCACGAACAGGTCGATCAGCTGCCGGAACGCCCAGTCGGCGAGTTGGAACGCCCCCACCAGCACCAGGAACAGCACCATCGCCCGCGGCAGCCAGCGCGGCATCCCGCCGCCCCACAGCCCCCCGCCCGCCGGAGCACCGTCCGCACCCCGCTCGTCCGAATCCTTCTGTTCTGCGCTACTTGTCACCCGAACAGTCTGTCCCATGCCCCCGCGAGCCGGCACTCAGCGCAGCACGCCGGAGATCCCCTGGGTGTCACAGACCACGCGCCAGACGTCCTTGGCCTCCCAGCCCGACTCCAGCGCCTGCCGCACCGTCCGCCCGCCCAGCTCGCTCATCACGTGGTCGGTCGCGAACGACTCCGCGTACGCCTCGCCGAAGTGCGCGTACATCCGTCGCCAGAACTCCGTCAGCCTCATGCCCCAAGTATCCCGGACCGGGCCCGCCACTCCCCCGCCGTCACCGCGTACTCGACCTCCCCGTGCTCGCTCCCGGCGATCATCTCCGGGTAGTCCTCGTGGAACGTCCGGACGTACGACAACCCGCTCTTCTCCATCACCCGCCGCGAGCCCGCGTTCACCGCCATCGTGTACGCCACCACCCGCTCCACCCCCGCCTCCACGAACCCCCGCCGCACCAGCGCCCGCGCCCCCTCCGTCGCGTACCCGCGCCCCCACCCGGCCCGCCGCAACCGGTACCCGAGCTCGACCTCCCCACGCTCCCCCTCCCGCGTGGGCCGGAACTCGAACCACCCCAGGAACGCCCCGCCCACCCGCTCCTCCGCCGCCCACCAGCCCAGGTCCCCGTACCGCCGGTAGTGCTCCAGGTACTGCGGCAACAGCTCCCCCTCGACCCACTCCCGCGCACTCGGCCTCCCCCCGGTCAGGAACCGCATCACCTCCGGGTCCCCGTCCAACTCCACGAGCCGCTCCACGTCCCCCATCGTGAAACGCCGCAACACCAACCGCCCGGTCACCAGGAACACGCCCCCATCACTCATCCCACGATCCTCACCCCGCCGCCGCCACCCCGTCACCCCCATTTCCCCACCCCACCAGCCCCCAGCGGGCGCGCACGGCGAAAGCCCGCGCGCCCCGCACCCCCAGCAGGACAGCCCCCACCTCCCCCACCCACGCACCCCTCCCCCTCCCCAGCGAGAGGGACGCGCTGCGGAAGGGGGCGGCGCAGGGGGTGGGTGCGGAGAGGGGCGTGACGGGTGATTTTCAGACTGCCAACGCTCCCCAGCCCCCCACCCGCAGAACCGGCAGTCTGAAAATCATCCAGCCCCCGCAGCACCCACCCCCGGAGCCGCCCCCGGCCCCCCACCCTCCCGAAAGCCCGCACCCCAACCCGAACTCAACGCGCCTCCCGCCGCGCCTCCCGAACCCGCCGCAACCGATTCACCAGCACCGGCGCCTGCGCCAACGCCTCCTCCCGGTCCAGCAGAGCGTTCAGCACCTGGTAGTACCGCGTCGAGGAGAGCCCCAGCTCCTCCCGGATCGCCCGCTCCTTGGCCCCCGCCGTCCGCCACTGCCGCCCCTCCAGCGCCAGCACCGCCCGGTCCCGCTCGGTCAGCTCGCCCACCGGAAACCCTCCGTCCACCACTACGGAGTGTCATTCTCCCGCGCGACCCCGACACACACTGCTCGCCCCACCGTCCCCCGTCCCGGGCTACCGTCACCCCCATGACCACGCCCGGCTTCGCCCTGCACATCCCCACCGCCGACCTCGACCCCGACCCGCTCGACCCGTCCCAGATCGTCTCCGGCACCCCCGAGGTCTCCGGCAGGGTGCTGTCCGAGTCGGCCGACGGCCGCCACCTGCGCGGTCTGTGGCAGATCACCCCCGGCGTGGTCACCGACGTCGAGGCCGACGAGATGTTCGTGGTGCTCAGCGGCCGGGCCACCATCGCGATCGAGGGCGGCCCGACCCTGGAGGTCGGCCCCGGCGACTGCGGGGTCCTGCGTGAGGGCGACCGCACCACCTGGACGGTCCACGAGACCCTCCGCAAGGCCTACGCCATCACCCTCCCCTGACCCCTCCGCCCGGACCGGACTCCCTCCCCGCCCCGGTCCGGGCCCCGGTCCTACTTGCGGACCTTCGCCGCCTCCTTCACCGCCGCGTCCTGCAGCCCGCCGAGCACCTGCTTCGGGTCCCCCGTCACCGCCTGCCCGATCCCGGCCTTGATCTGGTTGCTGACCTCGCCCCAGGCCGGGTCCCCGAACGGGTAGAAGCTCGCGTTGGTCAGCCCGACCGCGAACTGCTTGAGGTCCTCGTGCTTGGGGTCCGACGACATCTGCCCGAACGCGTCCTGGGTGACCGGCAGGAGGTTGTACTGCTCGTCGAACTTCAGCTGGTTGTCCTTGTCGTAGACGAACGACAGGAACCTCTTGATCTCGTTCTTGTGCCCGTTCGCCTTGAACGCCATCATCCAGTCGGCGACCCCGAGGCTCCCGGTCCGCCCGACGCCGTCCTTCTTCGGGATCGGCGCCGTCCCGAAGTCGATCTTCCCGGCGGTCGCCATCCGCAGCAGCGTCGGATGCCCGTTCAGCATCGCGACCTTCCCGGCGGCGAAGTCCTGGAACACCGGGGTGCGGTTCATCTTGCCCGGTTCCGGGTACGTCAGCCCGGTGCCCACCAGGTTGCTCTTCAGCCAGTTGAAGGTGGCCTGGTTCTGGGGGCTGTCGATGGTGTAGTTGCCGACGTCGTCGGAGATGCTGCCGCCGCCGCTCAGCGTCCAGAGCATCGACTCGGCCGGCGCCTCCTCCGGCCCCAGCGGCAGCCCGTACGGGGTCACCCCCGGCACCTTGGCCTTGATCTTCTCCGCGTCCTGCCGCAGTTCGCTCCAGGTGGCCGGCGGCTGGGCGATCCCGGCCTGCCGGAACACCGCCTTGTTGTAGAAGAGCACCCGCGACGAGGACACGAACGGGATCCCGTACTGCGTCCCGAGCACCTGCCCGGCGTGCGCGAAGGTGTCCAGGAACCTGGCCTGGGTGTCCACCGAGAGCACGTCGGAGGCCGGGTACAGCCGGTCCGCCGCGACCTGGTCGGCGAAGCCGCCGGTCTGGAGCAGGTCCGGCGACTTCCCGGCCGCGATCATGTCCTCGACCTTCTTGCCGATCTCGGTCCAGCTGTCCACCTCGACGCTGACCTTGATCCCGGGGTTGGCCGCCTCGAAGTCCCTGGCGAGCGCGTCCCAGTAGCGCTTGGAGTTGGTCTCGGGGCTCTCCCCGTAGTCGGCCGCGACCAGCCTGAGGGTGACCGGTCCGCCGTCCTGCCCGCCGCAGGCGCTGACCGCGGTGAGCACCAGTGCTCCGGCCAGCGCACCGCCGAGCACACGGGTGGGAACGTGGACGCGCCTGTTCAACGCGGGTACCGCCTTCGGGGGGATGAACTTCGACCGGAACGGGGGATTCCGGCAGGGGGACGCGCAACACTGCCAAACCCGCCGACCACCGGTCCAACCCACCGGCCCGCGCCGCCCCAGGAGTTATCGAAGTGCCCGGAGTCATTGCACGATGCGCAACAGAATCCCCGTCCCCACCCTTCACGGACCCCGGCGCAAAGGCCCGCACACCGGCGCAGCTGCGACAAAGCTCACCCAGTATGGACCAGACCAATCCGACAACTGGACTAGACCTCTTCGACCCGCCCAAGGGAAACTGTCCTCCGTGAAGCACGTCATCGCACTCGATGTAGGCGGCACCGGCATGAAGGCCGCGCTGCTCGCCCAGGACGGCTCCGTGCTGTTCGAGGCACGCCGACCGACCGGGCGGGAGCACGGCACGGACGCCGTCGTCGCCGCCATCCTCGACTTCGCCACCGACCTGGCGGGCGAGGGCCGCAGCCGTTTCGGCGCCGCCCCGCTCGCGGCCGGTGTCGCCGTCCCGGGAACGATCGACGAGAGGAACGGCGTCGCGGTCTTCTCCGCCAACCTCGGCTGGCGGGACCTCCCGCTGCGCAAGCTCCTCGGCGAGCGCCTGGCCGCACCGGACGGCGGCGCGATGCCGGTGGCCCTCGGCCACGACGTGCGCTCCGGCGGCCTGGCCGAGGGCCGGCTCGGAGCCGGCCGCGGCGTCGACCGCTTCCTGTTCGTCGCCCTCGGCACCGGCATCGCCGGCGCCATCGGCATCGAGGGCCGGATCGAGGCCGGCGCGCACGGCTACGGCGGGGAGATCGGCCACGTCGTGGTCCGCCCCGGCGGGCCACGGTGCGGCTGCGGCGCCCGCGGCTGCCTGGAGACGCTGGCCTCCGCCTCCGCCGTCTCCCGAGCCTGGGCCGAGGCCAGTGGCGACCCCGACGCCGACGCGGCATCCTGCGCCGCCGCGGTGGACGCCGGGGACGACCGCGCCCTCGCGGTCTGGCAGCGGGCCGTCGACGCCCTGGCGGACGGCATCGTCCTGGCCCAGAGCCTGCTCGACCCGTCCACGGTGATCGTCGGCGGCGGGCTGGCCGAGGCCGGCGACACGCTCTTCACGCCGCTGCGCGCGGCGGTCACCGAGCGCCTGACCTTCCAGATGCCCCCGAAGGTCGTACCCGCCATGCTCAAAGACACCGCCGCGTCCCTGGGCGCGGGCCTGCTCGCCTGGGATCTGCTCTCCATGGAGGTGACCGCGTGACCACCGCGGACCGTGACCGTACTGCCCTGGCCGGTGCCCGACTGGTCCTGCCCGGCGGCGTCGTCGAGGGCGACCGCCTGACCGTCGAGGGCGAGCGCATCGCCGGTCTCGGCGGCGACACCGAGCCCGGCGACCTCGACCTGACCGGGTACACCGTCGTTCCCGGCTTCGTCGACCTGCACGTCCACGGCGGCGGCGGCGCCTCCTACGCCTCCGGCATCGCCGAGGAGGCGCTGCTGGCCGCCCGCACCCACCTGGAGCACGGCACCACCACCACGGTGGCCTCCACCGTCACCGGCGAGATCGACGAGGTCGCCCGCCAGGCGCACGTCCTCTCCGAACTCGTCGAGGACGGCGTCCTGGCCGGCATCCACTTCGAGGGCCCGTTCATCTCGCCGGGCCGCTGCGGCGCCCACCGTCCCGACCTGCTGCGCGAGCCCGACCCGGCGCTGGTGCGCAAGCTGGTCGACGCCGCCCGCGGCCACGCCAGGATGGTCACCCTGGCCCCCGAGCTGCCCGGCGGCCTGGACTCGGTGCGGATGCTCGCCGACCTCGGCGTGATCGCCGCCGTCGGCCACACCGACTCCGACTACGCCACCACCCTGGAGGCGATCGAGGCCGGCGCCACCGTCGCCACCCACCTGTTCAACGCCATGCCCGGCATCGCCCACCGCGCCCCCGGCCCGATCGTGGCGCTGCTGGAGGACGAGCGGGTCACCGTCGAGCTGATCAACGACGGCGTGCACCTGCACCCCTCGGTGCTGGACCTCGCCTACGGCACCGCCGGCGCGAACCGGGTCGCCCTGATCACCGACGCGATGGGCGCGGCCGGCATGGGCGACGGCCTCTACCCGCTCGGCCCGCTCCAGGTCGAGGTCAGGTCCGGGGTGGCCCGGCTGGTCGAGGGCGGCGCGATCGCCGGCTCCACCCTCACCCTGGACGTGGCGTTCAAGCGGTCGGTCACCGTCAACGGGCTGAGCCTGAACCAGACCGTCGAGTCGCTGTCCGCCACCCCGGCCCGGCTGCTCGGCCTGAGCGACTCGATCGGCTCGCTGGAGACCGGCAAGCTCGCCGACCTGGTCGTGGTCGACTCCGACGGCTACGACCTGGTCGCGGTGATGCGCCGCGGCCGCTGGGTCCTCGGCGGCGAGAGGTTCCCCACCGTCAAGTCCGCCTGAGCGACGCCGACGGCCGCCATCCCCCTGCGGGGACGGGCGGCCGTGGTGCGTCGGGGGGCGGGCCGGATCAGCTGTTCGGCTCGACGGTGACCTGGTCGATCAGGACCGGCCCGGAGGGCACCGTGAAGGTCACCGAGTTCGACCCGGCCTGGAACTGCGGGAGTATCCAGGTCGAGAACCAGGCGGCCGTCTGGTCCTTGGGCGGCGCCCCGTAGACCTTGTACGTCACCCCGCTCGGCCAGTCCTTGCCGTTCACCACGGCCGCGCCCTTGAACTCGGCGCCCGAGTAGTTGTAGTGCAGGGTCAGCTTGTACGTCCCGGCGGCGGCGACGTCACCGGTCCAGGTCACCGAGCCGCCCGGCTGGAGCGTCAGGTAGCTGCCGTCGGCCGACTTGGCGCCCTTGACGCTGTTGCCGGAGGGCGCGTTCTGCGCCTGGAGCTGGCCCGCGTCCACGGTCGACGGACCGGAGATCGGGGTGGCGGTCGCCGACGGGCCGGTGCTCGCGGCCGAGGCCGTCGGAACCGGGGAGTTGGGGGCCGGCGGGGCGGTGGTCGCGGTGCCGCCCTTGGCGTTCTTGTCGTCCGGGTCCCCGGTGGAGAGCGCTATGCCCGCGCCGATCGCTATCGCCGCGACCACGGCGACCGCGCCGATCACCGCGCCCTTGCTCCGGCCGCTGCTGCGGGGCTCCTCCCCCGGCTGCGGCCGGGAGCGCTCCGCGTAGCGGGCCTGCTGGGTGGGCGCGGCCCCGTACTCGGCCTGCGGCGGCACGCCGGGCTGCCCGCCGTACGGGGCCTGCGGCTGGCCGCCCTGGTACCCCTGCGGCGGCATGCCCTGCTGGCCGTACGGCTGCTGCGGTGCCCGCTGCGGATAGCCGTACTGGGCGCGCCCGACCTCCATCGGGCGGCTGTACGGCGTGCGGGGGACCCCCTGCTGCGGCTCGGCCGGCTGCCCGGTGGAGCCGTCGGCCGGGCGGTAGAGGTAGCCGAACGGGTCGTCGTCCTGCGGGGCACCGCCCCCCTGGCCCTCGGGCACTCCGTTGCTGCCGGCGGTCGTCACGGTGGTCTGCTCCCCCATCCGGTGCGCCACCTGCTGCGGGCGGCGCGGATCATGGACGCTGTCGTACCGGGAACCCTACCTGCCGTACCTGACAGCGGGAAAAGAACCCTTGACAACTCGCGGGTAACCGGGGCCGACCAGGGCCGTCCCGCGCCCCGGCGCCCCGCCGTCCGCCCGCGCCGGTCCGCCCCGGGCCGCTCAGCCCGCGCGCCGGTGCGAACGCTCGCCGCGCGCCCCGCGCACCGCCCCGCCCCGGGCGCGCTTCTCGTCGTACATCCGTTCGTCCGCGGTCTGCAGCACCTCCTCGATGCTCATCCCGCAGCCGGCCCAGCCGACGCCGAGGCTCACCCCCACCCGCATCGCCCGTCCGTCGATCCGCATCGGCGGGATGATCGCGCCGCGCAGCCGGTGGGCGAGGTCCTTGGCCTCCTCGCGGCCGATCCCGTCGGCCAGCACCACGAACTCGTCACCGCCGAGCCGGGCCACCGTGTCGCCGTCCCGGACGGCCTGGCTCAGCCGCCGGGCGACCTCGACCAGCACCGCGTCGCCCGCGTTGTGGCCGAACCGGTCGTTGATCGACTTGAAGCCGTCCAGGTCGCAGAAGAGCACCGCGAGCCCCTTGTCCACCGCCGCGCCGCCGGAGCGGAACGGCGCCGACCAGGCGTCGCCGCCGGGCCCGTACTCGGCCGGGACCACCGCGTGCACGTGCTCCCCGTAGCCCGGGCCGAGCCCGCCCGGCAGGCCCTCGGGCAGGCCGTAGCCGTGCACCGGCCCGGCGTACGGGTCCGCGCCGTCCAGTCCCTCGGGCGCCGCGTGGGCGCCGTAGGAGTCGGCCGGGTAGCCGTACGGCTGCGGGTGGGCCGGCTCGACCTGGCCGGCGGTGGCGCCGACCGGCTGCGGCTGGGCGCAGAGCCGGCGGGCCAGCCGGGCCTTGAGCTCGGCGCCGTTCGGCAGCCCGGTGAGCGCGTCGTGGCTGGCCCGGTGGGCGAGCTGGAACTCGTGCCGCTTGCGGTCCTCGATGTCCTCGACGTGGGTGAGCAGGAAGCTCGGGCCCTCGGCCGCGTCCGCGACGATCGAGTTGCGCAGGCAGACCCACTGGTAGCCGCCGTCCCGCCGGGACAGCCGCAGTTCCGCACGGCCGCTCTCGGCGCTGGTGCGCTCCAGCAGCGCCCGGTCCTCCGGGTGCACGAGGTCGGCGAAGCTCTGCTGGCGCAGCACCGCCCGGGGCCGGCCGAGCAGCCGGCAGAGCGCGTCGTTGACCCTGGTCAGCTGGCCGCGCCCGACGCCGTGCAGCTCGGTGATCGCCATCCCGCTGGGCGCGTACTCGAAGGCCTGGCGGAAGCTCTCCTCGCTGGCCCGCAGCGCCTGCTGCTCCTTCTCCAGCCGGGCCAGCGCGCGCTGCATCTCGGCCCGGAGCCGGGCGTTGCCGATCGCGATGGAGGCCTGCAGCGAGAACATCTCCAGCGCCTCGCGGGTCCAGGCGCCGGGCCGCTTGCCGCTGCGCGGGCGGTCCACCGAGAGGACGCCCAGGAGGTCGCCGCCGGCGCTGTACATCGGGGCGAGCAGCCCGTCGGCGGGGTGCCAGTCGTTGGCGTACACCGGCAGCGGTCCGTCCCCGATCCAGCGCGGGATGTCGCTGGCGACGGCCCAGCCGCGGTCGTACGGCAGGAAGCGCAGGGTGCCCCAGTGGTCGCTGACGCCGAGCAGCCGGTCCCAGGACTCCCGGGAGCCGACCTGGCCGAGCAGCACGGAGGGGCCGCCCATCGGGCTCTCCTCCAGCTCCCAGACGGCCGCCACCACGAGGTCGCCGTCCGGCCTGACCAGGCTGACCGCGGCGGCGTCGAAGCCGAGCCCGTGCACCGCGCCTTCGACAACGGCCTGGAGCGTGCCAGCGAGGCTGCGGGCAGCGTTGAGGTCCGCCACGACCCGGTGCAAGGTGCGGAGGGTCGCGAGACGGACGTACGGCTCCGACTCGGCTTCCATGCGGGGGCTCCCCGGCTGCTTCGGATAGTTCTTGATTGGTTATCGTCCGATTGCCAGAAGAACTGAATCACAGGGAGCACAGCGCTCGGCACGCTCGGTCAGCAATAGGTCATCACTTGTGACTTAAATCACACGACACCAATGCGCCCTTCATCAGTTCATCTGCCCCATAGCGGGACATAAAGAGCTATCGGTACATTCCTGGTGGTCGACCGCATCGGCCCCGGGCTGAAGCCGACTGGGCCCCCCAGTCCGGTCGCTTCACTCCTGAGGGTGAGTTCGGCCACCGGGCGCAACCCTTCGGCCGCCCCGCCGGTCCTACGACCAAGGCCCGATGCCGTTTCCCCCGGGTGACGACTACCGTGCGGTACGTGTACCCGTCGCCGCAGCCCGAAGCTGCCTCCCACGCCACGCCCGACGAGTTCCGGGCTGCCCTCTCCCAGCTCGCCGCCGGCGTGAGCCTGGTGACCGTCCACGACCCGGAGGACGGCGAGGACGTCGGCATGACGGCCACGTCCTTCCTCTCGGTGTCGCTGGAGCCGCCGCTGGTGCTCATCTCGGTCCGCGAGGACTCCCGGATGGAGGAGGTCCTCTCCCGGGTGGACACCTGGGCGGTCTCGGTGCTGGCCGAGGGGCAGAAGACGCTCGGCTCCCGGTTCGCCATGAAGGGCCGGCTCAGCGACCGGCTGCTGTTCGCGGACACCCCGCACCACCGCGGCCCGCGCACCGACGCCCCGCTGATCGACGGCGCGCTGGCCACCGTCGAGTGCCGCACCGAGCAGCGGATACCCGCCGGTGACCACACCCTGCTGCTCGGCCGCGTCCTGGAGGCCGTGGTGCCCGACCCCGGCGGCCGCCCGCTGCTCTACTTCCGCGGCGGCTACCGCACCCTCGGCTAGGCCGGGGCGACTACTCGCCGCCGCGCGGCGACCGGCGGCCCTGCTTTAGCTCGGAGCGGTGCCGCTTGTTGTACAGCCGCCGCTCGACCATCCCCCGGCTCGGCCTGGTCGCCCGACGGGACTTCGGCGGCGGTGCGCACGCCTCGGTCAGGATCGCCGACAGCCGGGCCGCGGCCGCCTCCCGGTTGCGCCACTGCGAGCGGAACTCCGAGGCCTGGACCACCAGCACCCGGCCGTCCACCAGCCGACCGGCCAGCCGCTCCAGCGCGCGCTCGCGCCACACCTCGGGCAGCGCCCTGGTCGAGGCCAGGTCGAAGCGCAGCTCGGCCTTGGAGTCGGAGGTGTTGACGTGCTGGCCGCCGGGGCCGGAGGAACGCGAGAAGCGCCAGACGAGCTCGGCGTCGGGGACGACCACCGACCCCCGTACGCGGATGGGCTCGGACATGCGTCCATCATCCCGTGCCCGGCCCGCCCGGTCACGCGGTTAATCGCCCGCTCCCGGCGCCGTCCCCTCCGGTTACCCCTCACGCGCCCCGAGCCCCGACAATGGCGTACGTGATCGAGCTCGGCTACTCCCTCTCCAACCGCTTCCCCGACCCCCCGCAGACGGACTACCGCACCGCGTCCGTGCACGCCCTGCGGTACGACCTGTTCTGCGGCGACGTCTACCTGGACGGCGAGGGCGCGGAGCTGTCCACCGCCTGGGGCTGGGTGCCGGTGCTCGACTTCGCCTGGGCGCTGTGCGACATCGCCGAGCTCCTGGACCGCGACCCGGACGGCGGCCGGGCCGCCCGGGTGCAGACCGCCGACCTCGACTTCACCCAGAACACCGAGCTGATGCGCTTCGCCCGCCGCTTCAACTGGGTCGAGGTCACCGCGACCTGGCTGCCGGACGAGCCTCCGGTGGTGGTGCGGCACGGCGAACTGCGGCGCGAGGCCCGGGACTTCCTCCAGGACACGCTGGCCGACCTCTTCGACATGCACCCCGACCTGGCCGACAATCCGAACATCTGGACGCTGCAGGGCCGGTTCCGACGGATCTGACACCTGCTTTGCCCGGGCTTTGCCCTCCGATCGGCACCCACGAAGAAATTCACGGCCCCTGCGGAACCAAGCCGCCGGAGTATCGCGTTGTCCCGGGAAAAAGCGCATGAAACGAACGAAGGGACTGCAAACGTCATGCCAGTGAGCCTCTCCAAGGGTGGCAACGTCTCGCTGACCAAGGAGGCCCCCGGCCTGTCCGCGGTCACCGTCGGCCTGGGTTGGGACGTCCGCACCACGACCGGCGCCGAGTTCGACCTCGACGCCAGCGCGATCGTCCTGAACGCGGACGGCAAGGTGCTGTCCAACGCCCACTTCGTCTTCTTCAACAACACCAGCACGCCCGACAGCACCGTCGTGCACACCGGTGACAACCGCACCGGCGAGGGCGCCGGCGACGACGAGGCGATCAACGTCAACCTGGCGGGCCTGCCGGCCGACGCCGTCAAGATCACCTTCCCCGTCACCATCTACGACGGCGTCGCCCGCGGCCAGAACTTCGGCCAGGTCCGCAACGCCTACATCCGCGTGGTGAACGCGGCCGGCGGCACCGAGATCGCCCGCTACGACCTCTCCGAGGACGCCGCCACCGAGACCGCGATGATCTTCGGCGAGCTCTACCGCAACGGCGCGGAGTGGAAGTTCCGCGCCGTCGGCCAGGGCTACGCCTCCGGCCTGGCCGGCATCGCCCAGGACTTCGGCGTCCAGATCTGACGCACCCGCGGAGAACACCGCGGCGCGGGAAGCCGGTCCGTCCGACTTCCCGCGCCGCGGTTCGTTCGTTTCCGGGCCCGTGCCCGCGGGCTCAACGCGAGGCGCGCAGCTCCGGCAGCTGGATCAGCTCGGTCTCGTCCTCCGGCGTCAGGTCCACCACGGTCGGCGCGCCCTGCTCCACCCGCTCGGCCGGCTCCGCCGTCCGGGCCTCGGCCTCGGCCCTCGCGGCCACCGCCTCGTCGCCCACCACGTCCGCCAGGTCGGCGCGCTCCCCCAGTTCGGCGACGCTGCCCACCGCCGGCGCCGGGGCCGCCGGGCGCACCGCGGCACCCGAGCCGCGGCCGAAGAAGCTGAAGCCCTGCCCGCGCGCCTGCCCGGACTGCGCCGGACGCGGCCGCTGCCGCTCCCCCGACGCGGGCGCCGCGGCGGGCGCCGCCGGCGTCCCGCCGAGCTGACCGACCGTCGCGGTCAGCGCCGGGCGCACCGGCGCGGGCCGCACCGGCGACTGGGCCTCCGGAGCCTGCCCGGGGGTGGGCACCGAGGGCGCCACCGGGGCCGGCACGGCCACCGGCGCCGGTGCCGGAGCGGGCACCGAGGCGGCCACCGGCGCGGTGCGCGCCCGCAGGGCGACCTCCGCGCCCGCCGTACGCGCCCGCTGCTCCTCCTGCTCCGCCGCGCGGCGCTCCAGCTGCCGCAGAACGGCCGCCGCCCGCACGTACGCGGCCGGGCTGGCCGGGTGCTTCGGACGGCTCGCGGCGAGCGCCCGCTGGGCCGCCTCGGCCTCCTTGAGCGCCTGCTCGGCCACCGTCACGGCCCGCTCGCGCAGCAGCCGGGCGATCTCGGTCTCGGCCTTCGCCAGCCGCGACTTCTCCGCCGTCAGCCGCCGCCCGAAGCGGGTGGCCCGCTCCTCGGCGACCTCCGCCGCGTACTCGGCCTCGGCCAGCTGCTCCTCGAACCGCTCCTCGGCGCGCAGCCGCTGCGCCGCGGACATCTCGGCGGCCGCCCGGGCCGCCTTGTCCCGCTGGCGCAGCAGCAGCGCGAAGCCGAGCGTCGCGATCACCGCCGCGGCGCCCACCGAGCGCACCAGGACGGTGTCCTGACTGAAGAGCAGCGCGGCCAGTGCGGCGACCAGCAGTACGCCGGCGGCGGTGGGGGGGAAGACCCGGCCGAGGACGGAGGAATGACGGTGGCGTCCGCGAGACATGTCCAAGAAACTAGCGTGCGAATTGGGGCCGTGTCAGCCCAGGGTCCCCTTCAGCCCTTGACAGGGTGCGGTTTCCACCGCACGTGCCCGGGCCCTCACGCAAGATCACGAAGGCACCCCTGCTCAGCGACGGCCCACCGGCGCCGCTGAGGCTGCGCACCGGCGCCTCAGCGGTGCGAGGCCGCCTGACCGCCCGGGTCGTCGTGGTTCTCCGGCAGCTTGCACACGTGCTGGATCCAGAGCGCCGCCGCGATCACCGCGGCCCCCGCCAGCACCGCGAGGCCGGCCGTCACGGCCTGGTCCTTGCGGGCCGACACGTCCAGCTCGCCCAGCAGGTAGATCCCGGCCCCCGCGTAGACGCCGGTGACCACCGACGAGACCAGCGCGCTGGCCTGCCCCAGCACCACGGCCCGGGCCGCCAGCAGCGGATCGACGCCCTTCGCCCCGGGCTGCCGCTCGCGCACCGCCTTCAGCCGGGCCCGCAGCGACAGCGCGGTCGCCAGCAGGATCACCGCCACCGCCGCCAGCACCACCGGCGCCGCGGCCGGAACGGCCGGCAGCGTGTCCACGGAGGCCCACAGCTTGGAGCCGGCCCAGGACAGCGCCGTCGTGGCGGCGGTGATGCCGATCAACAGACGGAGGCGAAGCAGCTTCACTCGGAGGAGGTCCTTCCCGGGTTCCAGAACCGGCCGGCCGCCCGGTGGCCCGGCGCGGCGACGCCAGGCCACCGTACCGGGCCCGGCCGGGCGGACACCCGCGCGAACGGCGGACACCTACTCGTACGGGCGGGCCCCCGGCCGAGTTCCCCGGCCGACGGCCCCGGTCACCGTCCTCCGGGGCCCGCCCCGGGGGCTACTCGGGCAGCGTCAGCCGGATGTCCTCGCGGCGCTTCACGCCCTGCGCGTCCGGGCCGCCCAGCGCGGTCAGCAGCGCGTCCACCCGCCCGTGTCCGGGCAGCTCGGCCTCCGGCTCGGCGTCCAGCCAGGGGGCGAGCACGAAGGCCCGCTCGTGCGAGCGCGGGTGCGGCAGCAGCAGCTGCGGGTCGTCGCTCAGCACGCCCTCGTAGGCCAGGATGTCGACGTCCAGGGTGCGAGGGCCCCAGTGGACGGTCCGCACCCGCCCGAAGGCGTCCTCGATGGCGTTGCCGCGCTCCAGCAGGTCCCGCGGGGGCAGCGAGGTGCGCAGCAGCACGACCGCGTTGTAGTAGTTCGGCTGCTCCTCGGGGCCGCCGACGGCCTCGGTCTCGTACACCGCGGAGACGGCCTTGATCCGCAGCCCCGGGGTGTCGGCGAGCGCGTCGACGGCGCCCTGGAGGGTCTCCAGCCGGTTGCCCAGGTTGCTGCCGAGCGCGATCACCGCACAGCGCTGGCTGTGCAGTGTGGTGTCGGCCGAGTCCACCCGGCTCTCCAGGTCGAACGCGTTCGGCGTGGCCGTCGGGTCGCTGGTGATCATCGAATAACGTCCTCTGCATCGGATACCGAGCGGCGCGCGGTGGGGGTCATGCGCGGCCCCGGTGGATGGTCACGGTCACGTCGTCGAACGGCACGGTGATCGGGGCGTCCGGCTTGTGCACGGTGACCTCGACCTCCTCGACCGCTTCGTGCTTGAGGCACTGGTCGGCGATGCGCTGGGCCAGCGTCTCGATCAGGTTGACCGGCTCGCCGGCGATGATCGCGGTGACCTCCTCCGCCACCAGGCCGTAGTGCGCGGTGCGGGTGAGGTCGTCTCCGGCCGCGGCGGGGCGGGTGTCCAGGTACAGCACGAGGTCGACCACGAAGGTCTGCCCCTCGGCGCGCTCGCGCTCGAAGACGCCGTGGTGGCCCCGGGCTCGCAGCCCCCGCAGGGTGACGCGGTCCAGCAAACGAATCACTGCTCCCAGTCGGACGGGCCCCACCCGGGCAAAGGCATGGACGGGCAGGGCGAAGGCGGGCAGCACGCCCGCCACTCCGTTTCGAATCTACCCGCGAGCACGGACAACGCCTGACCGTCCTACCCGGCACGAACCGACGCCACGCGCACCAGTACGGCGATTGACGTGAACGTTCGGTGACCACTCGGAAATTCCGGGCGACCCCTCCGCCGCGGTATTTCCGCGATCGCCGGAATCAGCTCTCCTCGTCGTCGTCCCCGCTGGTCAGAACGGGTGAACCGTGATGCGACCAGAGTTTCCACCCGGCCGGGGTACGACGGAACAGATTCGTCGAGACGACCTTTCCGCCGACCAGTGGTCCGAGCTCCCCCTCCTCCTCCGACTCACCGCCGGAGAGGATGTTCTCGGTGCACGTGACAAGGGCCACATCACCGTGCACCTCGGCCTCGACATCGGTCAGGAAGAACTGGATGTACTCCGTGTTCATCATGATCAGCATGTACGAACGGGTCACCTGCGCCCGGCCGCGGAGCACCGGCCAGCCCGGGTGCACGCACACCACGCCGCCCTTGTCGTCGGCGTCCGCGGCGCCCAGCCAGGCGTCCTCGACCGCTTCCAGGTCTCCCCGTTCCAGCGCCTCGTAGAGCCCCCGGTTCGCCGCGAGCACGGCCTCCACGTCCGCCTCGCGGGCCCGCCCGGCGGTACCGCCGCTCAACCTGCCGTCACCTGTCACAGACCCTCCCTCACCCCAACCGCGCCGCGTGCTGCCAGGCCGCGACCACCCGGACGGCGTCCGCCGTGCCGGCCACGTCGTGCACCCGTACCGCCCAGGCTCCGGCCCGGGCCGACAGCACCGACACCGCGGCCGTCGCGTCGTCGCGCTCCCGGGCCGGGCGCAGTTCCCCGGTTGCCGGGTCGGCGAGCAGCGTACCCAGGAACCGCTTGCGCGAAGCCGCCACGAGCACGGGACGGCCGAGCGCGGTGAGCGCGTCCAGCCGGCCGAGCAGCGCCCAGTTGTGCTCGGCGGTCTTGGCGAAGCCGAGCCCCGGGTCGAGGATCAGCTGGTCCTCCTTGACCCCGGCGGCCAGCAGCGCGGCCACCCGGTCGCCCAGCTCGGCGACCACGTCCCGCACCACGTCGTCGTAGACGGCCAGCCGGTCCATGTCGGCGGACTGCCCGCGCCAGTGCATCACCACGAAGGGCGCGCCGGTCTCGGCGACCACCCGGGCCATCGCCGGGTCGGCGAGCCCGCCGGAGACGTCGTTGACGATCGCGGCGCCGGCCTCGACGGCCCGCTCGGCGACCGAGGCGCGCATGGTGTCCACGGAGACCGTCACCCCGGCGTCAGCCAGCTCGCGCACCACCGGGATCACCCGGCGCAGCTCCTCCGCCTCGGGCACCCGCCGGGAGCCCGGCCGGGTGGACTCGCCGCCGACGTCCACCAGGTCCGCGCCGCGCGCCCGCAGCGCGAGGCCGTGCGCGATCGCCTTCGCGGGGTCGTGCCACATCCCGCCGTCCGAGAAGGAGTCGGGCGTGACGTTGACCACGCCCATCACGGCGCAACGCTCCAGCCGCGGCAGGCCGGGCGGCAGGGAGAAGGACGGCGAATCGTTCATGCTTCCCATTATCGAACGGGGCCCCCGCCGAGGATTCTCGGCGGGGGCCCCGTTCCGTACCGGCGCGCCCCGGAGGGCGTCGACGGGCCTCAGGCGGCCTCGGTGACCTCGCGGGTCGACGGGACCGGCATCAGCCCCTCGCGCTGGCGCCGGCGGCCGAAGCGGGGCATGCCGAGCGTGATGAAGGCCTCCGCCTGCATCGCGGCGAAGCCGATCCGCGGCAGGTCCCGGGTGCTCGGGAAGACCAGGAAGCGCGGCTCCCACTCGGGCTGGAACTTGGCGTTGAACTTGTACAGCGACTCGATCTGGAACCAGCGCGACAGGAACACCAGCAGCCCGCGCCAGGCGCGCAGCACCGGGCCGGCGCCGATCCGCTCGCCGCGGGCCAGCGCCGAGCGGAACATCGCGAAGTTGAGCGACACCCGGCGCACGCCCATCGCGGGCACCGCCTGGAGCGCGGCGACGATCAGCAGCTCGTTCAGGCCCGGGTCGGCGGCGCGGTCGCGGCGCATCAGCTCCAGCGAGATGCCGTCCGGCCCCCAGGGCACGAAGTGCAGCACGGCCTTCAGGTCGTCGCCCTCCTCGCCCTCCTCGGGGGCCTTGTGGGCGGTGACCACCACGCAGTCGTCGTCCAGCGGGTCGCCGAAGCGGCCGAGGGCCATCGAGAAGCCGCGCTCGGTGTCCGTGCCCCGCCAGCGGGCGGCGGCGTCGGCGATCCGGTGCTTCTCCTCCGTGGTGAGCTCGGCGACCCGGCGCACCTGGCAGGAGTAGCCGTTGCGCTCGATCCGCTTCACCATCTGGCGCACGTTGCGCATGGCCCGCCCGGAGAGCGAGAAGGAGGCGGTGTCGACGATCGCCTCGTCGCCCAGCTCCAGCGCGTCCAGGCCCGCCTCGCGGGTCCAGACCTCGCCGCCGACCTCGCTGCAGCCCATCACGGCCGGCACCCAGGCGTGCTCGCGGGCCTCGGCCATGAACACCTTGATCGCGCCCGGCCAGGCCTCGACGTCGCCGACCGGGTCGCCGGAGGCCAGCATCACGCCGGAGACCACCCGGTAGGAGATCGCCGCCTTGCCGGTGGGCGAGAACAGCACGCTCTTGTCGCGGCGCAGCGCGAAGTAGCCGAGCGAGTCGCGCTCGCCGTGCCGCTTGAGCAGCTCGCGGACCTTCTCCTCGTCCTCCGCCGTCAGCTCGGGCTTCGGCTTGCCCGGCCGCAGCGCCAGGTACGCGGTGGTGAAGGCGGTCAGCAGGCCGAGCCCGCCGAGCAGGTAGGCGACCAGGTCGGACATCCGGACGTTGTTGTACCGGACCGGGCCCTCGAAGCCGAACAGTCCGTACCCGACGTGCTGCAGGCGCGAGGCCAGGCCCGGGTGGCCGATCTCGTACTTGGTCCGGGTGCTCACGATCAGCAGGCCGAGCAGCACACTGAGGACGCCCATGACGACCAGGTTGACGACCGCCCGCCAGCGGGTGCGCGGGTCGGCCTTGGCGTAGAACTCGCGCTGGTGGACCAGCATCACGGCGAGGAGCACCAGCGAGACGACGGCCGGGCCGATCTGGTGCCAGCGCACGATGTGCAGTCCGGCGCTGACCGGCAGCAGCACGCAGACCGCCCGCCAGGCCCGCCGCTTGCGCCGGCGCAGCGCGTGCGCCAGCGGCACCAGCAGGATGCCGACCATCAGCGCGCCGACCGCCGCCAGGCTGGTGGTGCCGCCCGGCAGCTGCCCCGCGAAGGTGTGCACCTTGGTGTGCCGGAGCTTGGGGAACACCGCGCTGGCGATGTCCACGAGCCCGATCAGCAGACAGGCGTAGCCGACCGCCCCGGGGAGCCAGGCCCTCGGGACGGCGGACGCCTGGGTGCGCAGCGTCTGCAGGCCGCGGCGACGGCGCGACGGCTGCTCGGGGCTCGGCTCAACGGACACGGGACTGCTCATGGGTGCTCAGCGTAGAGGCTGCGGTGCGGTGTCCGGTCACTCCGGGGGAGGACGCGTGATGGACCTTCATGCCTATTCCTTCATCAGGCAATGCGCATACCAAGGACCCGGAAACGGCAGGTAAACCGGGGCCGTGGTCGCGCTGCGGGTTGAGCCGGCGGTGGGAGCCGGGGGCCTGCCGCCGCGTGGCGCGGCAGGACCCTCCGGGACGCGTTACGTACGGTGGACGCCGCATTCTAGGGCGCCGGTTGCCTGCGGCTCTCCCCGCCCTTCCAGCCCGCCCGGGCGTCCGGACAGCCTAGCCGCGGTGGCCCGGCCTGACGGACCGCCAGACGATGAAGCCTGCACCGACAGCGTCCCACCGGAAGGCCGGCGGCATGGAACTGACCAGCGACGCGCTGGTGAACTCGCTGCTCGCACTCGGCGTCGCGGCAGTCGTCACGACCCTGTGGATCTGGCCGAGGCTGGCGCCGCAGCGCGCGCTGCCGGTGCTCGGCCGGATCGGACTGCTGACGGTCGTTCAACTCTCCGCCCTGGCCGTGCTCGCGCTGTCGGTGAACAACTCCTTCGGGTTCTACACCTCCTGGGACGACCTGCTCAGCCCGGGCGGCGCCAAGCTCGCGCTGACCAGCAACGAGAACCACAAGGGCGGCACCCCGGTCTCCGACGCGCTGGTCCAGCCCACCACCGAGGGCGGCCTGGAGACCATCACCAACCTGCCGAAGGGCCCGCCCGAGGAGGTCGGCAGGGTCGAGTCGGTCCGGGTCAGCGGCAAGGAGACGGGCTTCTCCGACCAGATGTTCGTCTACCTGCCCGCCGCGTACTTCGACCCGAAGCTCGCCCTGGTCCGCTTCCCCGTCCTGCTCGCCATCGCCGGCTACCCGGGGACCACGCTGAACCTGCTGCACGAGATCCCCCTCGCCCAGACCGCGATCGAACTGCAGCGCTCCGGCAGGATGCCGCCGACCGTCCTGGTGATGGCCCGCCCGGCGGTCGACCCGTCCCGGGACACCGAGTGCGTCGACGTCCCCGGCGGGCCGCGCACCGAGACCTGGTTCGTCAAGGACGTCCCCGAGGCCATCCGCAGCAGCTACCGGGTCGGCCGCACGGCCGGTTCCTGGGGCACCCTCGGCTACTCCACCGGCGGCAGCTGCGCGCTGCGCCTGGCGATGCGCTTCCCGGACGTCTACGGCAACGCGGCGAGCCTGCACGGCGACTTCACCGTGCGCCAGGACAACTACACCGGCGGCGACCTCTTCAACGGCGACAAGGCGCTGGCCCAGCAGCACGACCTCGGCTGGCGGCTGCAGAACCTGCCGGTCCCGGAGCTCAACCTGCTGGCGGTCTCCACCCGCACGGAGGGGGACTACCCGCAGACCGTCCAGTTCGTCGACCAGGCCACCCGGGCCGCGGCGGCCAACCCCCGGTTCACGGTCGACTCGCTCTACCTGGACGACGGCGGGCACAACTTCGACAGCTGGACCAGGGAGATGCCGGCCACGCTCGAATGGCTGGGCGCGCACCTCGGCTAAGGCGTGTCCGACGATTCCCGCGGGACGCGCGAATCGTCGGACACGCCTTAGGACAGGTGGGTGACTACCCGCCGGTCGGCCCGGCCGGCGGGCGCCCGGGGGGAACGTATCGCGACCGCCCGTCGCCCCCGGCGGGCACCGCCCCGGACCCCGCAGGAGGCACCGTGCTGAGCACCCGCTCGCTCTTCGACGAGATCTACCGGAACGACCAGGCGTACCAGCTGTTCTGCAGCATCGCGGCCGGCGGCGAGGACCAGGGCGGCTGGGAGAACGAGCGGATCACCGCGCTCACCCGCGATCCGGTCCTCGCCCCGAAGGTCGCCCGGCACGGTGCCGACGAGCGCAAGCACGGCCGGATCTTCGCCCAGCTGCTGAACAGGCGCGGCCTGCCCAGGGTGCCCGTCCCCGACGAGGCCGACTACTGCATGCTGCTGGAGCGCCAGGGCGTCGGCCTCTCGCACGAGCGGCTGAACAGCGACGTCCCGCTGACCGACCGCGAGATCATCACCTACCTCGCGCACAGCCGGGTCACCGAGCAGCGCGCCGCCGAGCAGATGCGCCAGCTGGTCAAGGCGTACGGGGACAACCCCGCGCTCGGCCGCGCGATGCGGATGATCTCCGCCGACGAGGACAACCACCTCGCGTACTGCCACGAGGAGCTGCTGCGGCTGGTCGCCGAGGGCCACGGACCGTACGTCCGGCACGCCCTGGAGGCCAGCGCCCGCGGCGAGATCCGCACCCACCGGGACGTCGGCCTCGCCGTCACCGCCCGGATGGCCCGGATCCTGCGCTGGCCGCGCTGGCAGCTCGCCCTGGTCACCCTCGGGGTGCACGCGCTCTACCTGTACGACCGCGCCTACGGCTGGCGCCGGATGGTCTCGCTGCGGATGCCCGAGCGCCGCAACGCCCTGGGCACCCCGGCTCCGCCGCACGCGGAGCGCGAGGTGCTCTGAGCGCTCCCGCGGGCCGGCCGCCGCCGGCTGCCGGGCCTACCGCCCGATGATGAGGCTCATCGCCTCGGCCCGGGTGGCCGGGTCGCGCAGCTGGCCGCGCACGCAGGAGGTGATCGTCTTGGCGCCGGGCTTGCGGATGCCGCGCATCGACATGCACATGTGCTCGCACTCGACCACGACGATGGCCCCGCGCGGCTCCAGGATCCGCATCAGCGCGTCGGCCACCTGGCTGGTCAGCCGCTCCTGCACCTGCGGCCGGCGGGCGTAGACGTCGACCAGCCGGGCGAGCTTGGACAGCCCGGTGATCTTGCCGCTGGTGGACGGGATGTACCCGACGTGGGCCACGCCGCGGAACGGCACCAGGTGGTGCTCGCAGACCGAGGTCAGCTCGATGTCCTTGACCAGCACCATCTCGTCGTGGCCGAGGTCGAAGGTGGTGGTGAGGACATCCTCGGGCTCCTGCCACAGGCCCGCGAATATCTCCTTGTAGGCGCGCGCGACCCGGGCCGGGGTCTCCAGCAGGCCCTCGCGGTCCGGGTCCTCCCCCACGGCGAGCAGCAGCTCGCGGATGGCGTTCTCGGCCCGCTTCTGGTCGAAGGTACCGACGGCGGGCGGACCGTCGAACGTCACCGGGTCGATCATGCGGGCCTCGCTTATGTATCGGAAGACTCTGGCAGGACAGCACGAATGCCGCGCCTCCAGGGTACAAACCCTGGTGACGCGGCATCCATTCCCGGTGCGGAGTGCGGGGGTCAGCCCTCGGTCCGCGGCTCGGCGGCCGGCATCGGCGGGAGCTTCACGACGTCCACCGCCGCGCCCTCGCCGGAGGCGGCGCCGTTGGTGAGCGCCAGCTCCTTGGGGGACTGCACCGGCGGCCGGGTGGACGGCGTGCGGCGGGCGGAGCCCGTCCAGGCCGGCCGGGCCGGGCGCTTGACGATCGGCGCGAAGACCTCGGCGATCTGCTCCTTGTTCAGGGTCTCCTTCTCCAGGAGCTCCAGGACCAGGTTGTCGAGCACGTCGCGGTTCTCGACCAGGATCTCCCAGGCCTCGTTGTGCGCGGTGTCGATGAGCTTCTTGACCTCTTCGTCGACCAGCCCGGCGACCTCTTCCGAGTAGTCGCGCTGGTGGCCCATCTCACGGCCCAGGAACGGCTCCGAGTTGTCGCTGCCGAACTTGATCGCACCGAGGCGCTCGGTCATGCCGTACTGGGTGACCATGGCCCGGGCCGTCGCGGTGGCCTTCTCGATGTCGTTCGAGGCACCGGTGGTCGGGTCGTGGAAGACCAGCTCCTCCGCCGCGCGCCCGCCCATCATGTAGGCGAGCTGGTCGAGCATCTCGTTGCGGGTGGTGGAGTACTTGTCCTCGTCCGGCAGCACCATGGTGTAGCCGAGGGCCCGGCCGCGGGACAGGATGGTGATCTTGTGCACCGGGTCGCTGTACTGGCAGGCCGCCGCGACCAGGGCGTGGCCGCCCTCGTGGTACGCGGTGATCTTCTTCTCCTTGTCGGACATGATCCGCGTGCGCTTCTGCGGACCCGCCACGACGCGGTCGATCGCCTCGTCCAGGATGCCGTTGTCGATCAGCTTCTTGTCCGAGCGGGCGGTCAGCAGCGCCGCCTCGTTGAGGACGTTCGACAGGTCGGCACCGGTGAAGCCGGGGGTGCGCTTGGCGACGGCCGACAGGTCGACGTCGGGCGCGATCGGCTTGCCCTTCTGGTGCACCTTGAGGATGTCCAGCCGGCCCTGGAGGTCGGGGCGCTCCACCGCGATCTGGCGGTCGAAGCGGCCCGGGCGCAGCAGCGCCGGGTCCAGGATGTCGGGGCGGTTGGTCGCGGCGATCAGGATCACGCCGCCCTTGACGTCGAAGCCGTCCATCTCGACCAGCAGCTGGTTGAGGGTCTGCTCGCGCTCGTCGTGGCCGCCGCCGAGGCCCGCGCCGCGGTGCCGGCCGACGGCGTCGATCTCGTCGACGAAGACGATCGCCGGGGCGTTCGCCTTGGCCTGCTCGAAGAGGTCGCGGACGCGGCTGGCGCCGACACCGACGAACATCTCGACGAAGTCCGAGCCGGAGATGGAGTAGAAGGGCACCCCGGCCTCGCCCGCGACGGCGCGCGCCAGCAGGGTCTTGCCGGTACCGGGCGGGCCGTAGAGCAGCACGCCCTTGGGGATCTTGGCGCCGACGGCCTGGAACTTGGCCGGCTCCTGGAGGAACTCCTTGATCTCGTGGAGCTCCTCGACCGCCTCGTCCGCGCCGGCGACGTCGGCGAAGGTGGTCTTCGGGGTGTCCTTGGTGAGCAGCTTGGCCTTGGACTTGCCGAACTGCATGACCCGGGAGCCGCCGCCCTGCATCTGGTTCATCAGGAACAGGAAGACCAGGACGATGATCACGATGGGGAGCATCGACAGCAGCAGGCTGACGAAGGTGCTCTGCTTCTCCGGGCTGATGGTGTAGCCCTCGGCGAGCGTGCTCTGGTCCTTGTCGTTGACCTGGGCCTGGAGCTTGTCGGCGATGGCGACACCCTGGTCGCCGATGTACGAGGCCTGGAACTTGGTGCCGGACGGGGTCTTGCCCGTACCGGCGCTGGGCAGTGTGGCGCCGTCCCTCAGCTGGATCTTGATCGTGTTCGAGTCACCGGTGGTGATCTGCGCCGACTTGACGTTGTGCGCGTCGATCGCCGCGACGACCTGACCGGTGTCCACCGTCTTGTAGCCGTTCGAGTCCGAAACGACCTGCATCAGAACGATGACGGCGAGGACGGCCAGCACGATCCACATGATCGGCGCACGGAAGTATCGCTTGACGTCCATCCATGCGGGGCGTTGCCGCCCCGTCCCTCCTGCCACTCAACGGCGCCGGGAGGCTGTTGGGCCGCGGCGCATCCGATTGGTGCTCATGTGAAGAGCGGTTTATTGGACCGTACCGCAGTCGGACCCGCCCATGGCGGGAGCACGGCGAGACGGCTTTGGTTCTGTGTCTCCCGGGTGCAACGGGCGGGAACGGCCTACTGTTCCCGCCCGTAGCCCGAACGGGCCCTCAGCCGCCGTAGACGTGCGGGGCGAGGGTGCCGATGAAGGGGAGGTTGCGCAGCTTCTCGGCGTAGTCCAGGCCGTAGCCGACCACGAACTCGTTGGGGATGTCGAACCCGACGTACTTCACGTCGATCTCGACCTTCGCCGCGTCCGGCTTGCGGAGCAGGGTGCAGACCTCGAGCGACGCCGGGCCGCGCGAGCCCAGGTTGCCCAGCAGCCAGGACAGCGTCAGACCGGAGTCGATGATGTCCTCGACGATCAGGACGTCACGGCCGGCGATGTCGGTGTCCAGGTCCTTCAGGATCCGCACCACGCCCGAGGACTTGGTGCCCATACCGTACGAGGAGACGGCCATCCAGTCCATGGTGACCTGCGAGTGCAGGGCCCGGGCGAGGTCGGCCATGACCATCACGGCCCCCTTGAGGACGCCGACGATCAGCAGGTCCTTGCCTGCGTAGTCCCGGTCGATGCGCTCGGCCAGCTCCAGGAGCTTGGCGTCGATCTCGTCCTTGCTGATGAGCACCTTCGCGAGGTCAGCGCCCATGTCGTTCTGGTCCACCGGGGATACGTCCTCAAACGTTCGGGGTCTGTGTGGCCGGCGGCCGGCTTCCCCCGGGGCATGCCCAGCCCGTCAGTCGCCCTGCCGCCGAAAGACCAGCGTGCCACACCTGCGGGTGGCCTCGACGCCCCCGGGTAGGTGCAGCGGCCCCTGTCCGCGCCATCCGGTGACCAGCAGGTCGATCGTCTCCAGGTGCCGGGCGAACAGGTCCCCGGCCGGACAGCCCGCCCGCAGCGCGGCCCGGCGCAGCACCCGGCGGCGCACCGCGGGCGGCAGTTCGGCCAGTTTCACGGCGTCCAGGGCGCCGTCGCCCGTACGGAGGTCGCGTTCGGCCAGCGAGGCCCACTGGTCGAGGGCGTCGGCGTCGTCGCGGAACAGCCGGGCCGTGCGGGCCAGCGCCTCGACCACTCCGCCGCCCAGGTGCTTCTCCAGGACCGGCAGCACCTCGTGGCGGACCCGGGAGCGGGTGTAGGCGGGATCACAGTTGTGCGGGTCGTCCCAGACCGGGATCGACTGGGCGGCGCAGGCCTGCCGGGTGGCGGCCCGGTCCAGCTCCAGCAGCGGGCGGCGGTAGCGGCCCTTCTGGGCGGGCATCCCGGCCAGCGAGCGGGCGCCGGAGCCGCGGGCCAGGCCCAGCAGCACGGTCTCGGCCTGGTCGTCCCGGGTGTGGCCGAGCAGCACCGCGATCGCGCCGTGGCGCTCGGCGGCCTCGTCCAGCGCGGCGTAGCGGGCGTCCCGGGCGGCGGCCTCCGGGCCCCCGGCGCGGCCGACCCGCACCGGGACCGCCTCCACCGGGTCGAGGCCGAGCGTGCGCAGCCGGTCGGCCACCTGGTCGGCGCGCTCGGCGGAGCCGGCCTGGAGGCCGTGGTCGACGGTGACGGCGCCGACCCGCAGGCCGATCTTGGGGGCCTCGAAGGCGGCGGCGATGGCCAGCGCCATCGAGTCCGCGCCGCCGCTGACGGCCACCAGGACCAGCGGCGAGCCGGGCGCGGCCGGGGTGCGGGGCAGCCCGGAGGGGTGGCGCGCGGCGTTGCCGATCAGGGTGGTGCCGACCGCGGCACCCACCAGCGGCGCCCCGGCCGGGCGCTCCCTGGGCTCGCGCACGGGCGCGGTGAAGGTGGAACCGGCCTCGGCGGCGAGGTCGGCGAGGGTACGGCGAACGGCCAGGCGTATCGCGGCGACGGCGGGGTGAGGGCCCACGGCGGAAGACTCCTCGGCGGAGGGGGGACAGGACTCGCGGCGGACGCGGCGGGGGCCGCGCACCGGCATGAACGCCCGGTTACCGGGCGCTCACAGATGGTGGCAGATAGTGGCCACCCACTACGCCACCCGCGCCCCCGGTACGACCACCGTCCCACGTTCGGGTGAATGAAGAAACGCTTCTTCACTCGTCGTCTGGCCGATTGGACCACTCGTACGAGCGGGATTGACCGTCGCGCGCCCCTTGCCGCCCGGCTCGCGGCGCGCCGACGTCCTCTCGTCCCTCAGCGCGCCACCCGGGCCACCCAGGCGGCCGGATCGTGGATCTCGTCCTTGGTCGGCAGGGTGTTCGGGGAGGTCCACACCCGGTTGAACCCCTCCATGCCGACCTGCTCCACCACGCCGCGCACGAACACCGCGCCGTCCTGGTACTGGCGCAGCTTCGCGTCCATGCCGAGCAGCCGGCGCAGCAGCAGGTCGAGCCGGTTGGCGCCGCGGTCCCGGCGCTGCTGGAACTTCTCCCGGATCTCCGCGACGGTCGGCACCACGGCCGGCCCGACGCCGTCCATCACCACGTCCGCGTGGCCCTCCAGCAGCGACATCACGGCCGTCAGCCGGCCGAGGATCTCGCGCTGCGCGGGCGACTGGACGATCTCCAGCAGGTTCCCGGACGACGCGCCCTCCCGGTTGCCGCCGCCCGACAGGCCGCCGAGCGAACCCGCCGCGTCCCGCAGCCGCTCCAGCAGGGCGCCGGGGTCGACGTCCGTCTCGGCGAGGAAGGACTGCACCTCGGACTGGATGTGGTCGCGCAGCCACGGCACCGCGGTGAACTGCGTCCGGTGCGTCTCCTCGTGCAGGCAGACCCAGAGCCGGAAGTCGGACGGGTCGACGTCCAGCTCCCGCTCGACGTGCACGATGTTCGGCGCCACCAGCAGCAGCCGGCCCGGCCCGGGGCCGTCCGGCCCCAGCCGCGGCTTGTCGAACAGCGCGGCCGGGCTGTCCGGGGCCTCCAGCGGGGGCTCGGCCGGGGCGAAGGTCTCGTACTGGCCCAGCACCTTGGTGGCCAGGAACGCCAGCAGCGCCCCGACCTCGATCCCGGTGGCCTTCTCGCCCACCGCGCCGAACATCCCGGCCGCCGCGCTGTTCGCCCGACGCGCCTGGAGCTTCTCCACCAGCGGCTGGACGACCGTGCGGAAGCCCGCCACGTTGGCCCGGATCCACCCGGGACGGTCCACCACCAGCACCGGCGTCGCCGCGGCCTGGGACAGGCTGGACGAGCGCATGCCGGTGAACGCCCGCACGTGCTCCTCCGCCTCCAGGGCGTGTCGGCGCAACTCGGCGACCACCGCCGCCGCTTCCTCCCGGCTCACTTCCGGCCCCGGCCGCACCAACCTGGTCGCGGTTGCGACCGCGAGGTTCCAGTCGACCATGTCTGCACCGCCACTCGCGCTCGTCATGCCCTCACCGTACGTGCTCCCCACCACCAACGGCAGCCACCCGCCGCCAACAGCCCTCCCCGTCCGTCGGTGGCGCCCGGGGCCGCCGGCGGCGGGTGCGGTCGGCGGGCGCGGTCGGCCGGGAAGCCGTGCGGCGCCCGACCGCTCGCGGGCTCCGGGGCGGACGGGGGGCCGGGTCAGTGGCAGCCGCAGGTGGTGAGGCGGGCGGCGACCCGGTCCATGGCGGCGCGGGCGGTGTCGGCGGGGGCGGGGGTGCGGGTCATGACGGCGAAGGCGAGCAGCCGGCCGTCGGCGTCGACGACGGTGCCCGCAAGGTTGTTGACGCCGCTGAGGGTGCCGGTCTTGGCGCGGATCAGCCCGGCCGCGTCGGCGGCGCCGGACCCGGAGCCGTAGCGCTTGTTGAGGGTGCCGGTGAAGCCGGCGACCGGCAGGCCGGTGAGCACCGGGCGCAGGGCGGGGTGCTGCTCGGAGGCGGCCAGCACGAGGAGTCGGACCAGGACGGCGGGCGGGATCGCGTTGCCCGGGTGCAGCCCGCTGCCGTCGTTGACGAGCACTCCGCCCATCGGCACGCCGAGCCGGGTGAGCTCCTGGGTGACGGCGGCCGCGGCGCCCTCGAAGCTCGCCGGCTGGTGGGCGGCGAGGGCGACCTGACGGGCGATCGCCTCGGCGAGCTGGTTGTCGGAGGTGGTCAGCAGCCGTTCGACCAATCGGGCGACGGTCGGCGAGAAGACGTCGCCGAGGGGGGCCTGCCCGGTGGCGGCCGGGGTGGGGGCGGGTGCGGCGGCGGGCCTGGCCTTGCCGGTCACGGTGATGCCTCGGGACCTGAGCAGTGAGGCGAAGGCCTCCGCGGCCGCGGCCGCCGGGTCGGCGACCCGTTCCGGCGCGTCCTCCCGGCTCTTCGGGTCCGCCCTGCCCTCGTCCACCATCAGCGGGACCACCAGGGCGATGTTCTGCCCGTCGTGGTTCCGGTGCTGGGGGTTGCCCGCGTACAGCGACAGGTCGTAGTCCAGCTGGACCGTGGTGGCACCGAGGCTCCTGAGGGTCTCGGCGGTCTGCTGGGCCAGGAGGTCCAGCGAGGCGGGCGCGGTGTCGGCGTCGACCGGCTGGCCGCCGATCTGCACCTGGTCGGCGGGCAGCGCGGTGAGCGTCGGGTCGCCGCCGCCGACCAGGACGATCGTGCCCGGGTCCGCGCCCCGGACCACCCGGGTGTGCAGCCGGGTGTCGCCCGGGATGAGGGACAGCGCCGCGACCGCGGTGGCCAGCTTCGTGGTGGAGGCGGGAGTGGCCGCGGTGTTCTCCCCGGAGCCGTACAGGAGTTGGCCGGTGCCGGCGTCCGCGACGGCGAAGGTGACCTCACCGAGGCTGCGGTCGGCGAGCGCGGCGGCGAGCGCCTGCTGGAGGCCCTGCGCGGTGGGGACGGCGGCGCCCGCAGCGCCGTCGACGGCGGCCAGGACGGCGCCCGGCGCGGGAGCCGGGCGTGCGCCGGGCGCGTCACCGCCGGCGGCGGGGGCGGAAGGCGTGGCAGACCCGGCGGCGGGCCCTGCGACGGGCGGCGCGGCCGGACGGCCGGGCGGGGCGCCCGGGCTGTCGCCGTCGCCCGGCCGGGGCTTGGCGCCGCCCTTGCCGTGGTCGTCCTTCCGCCCGTCGTGGCCGCCCCGCCCGTCGCGGTCCTCGTCCTCGCCCGGCGCGGCGCTGTGTCCGCCCGGCGGCGGGGAGGGCTGCGCATACGCACCGCCCGAGGTCAGGACCGTACCGACGACCAGCAGCGCCGCTCCGAACAGCCCCGCGGCCGTCCCCCCGCGGCGGCGAGCCGCCCCTCCCCCTGCTCCCACCGACCGGCCCCTTTCCCGAGCACTCACTCCCGTAGGAGACACTTGGATTCTGTCAGTCCCTACCTTGGAGGAACCGTTGGAGTTCGACGTCCTTATCGAAATCCCGAAGGGCTCTCGTAACAAGTACGAGGTCGACCACGAGACCGGCCGTCTGCGGCTCGACCGGATGCTCTTCACCTCGACCCGCTACCCGGCCGACTACGGCTACGTCGAGGGCACGCTCGGCGAGGACGGCGACCCGCTGGACGCCCTGGTCATCCTGGACGAGCCGACCTTCCCGGGCTGCCTGATCAAGTGCCGCGCCATCGGCATGTTCCACATGACCGACGAGGCCGGCGGCGACGACAAGCTGCTCTGCGTCCCGGCGACCGACCCGCGCTGGGAGCACCTGCGCGACATCCACCACGTGTCGGAGTTCGACCGCCTGGAGATCCAGCACTTCTTCGAGGTCTACAAGGACCTGGAGCCCGGCAAGTCCGTCGAGGGCGCCAACTGGGTCGGCCGCGCCGAGGCCGAGGCCGAGGTCACCGCTTCGATCAAGCGTCTGGCGGAGCAGGGCGGTCACTGAGCCGTCGTTCCGATCTCGTTCGATCGAGGGCGTTCGAGGTAGGTCGGGACAGCCCGGGGCCGGGGTTCGCGGATTCGTCCGCGGGCCCCGGCCTCTGTCGTGTCCGGGGGCGGAACGCACCCCGGGGCGGCCGGCCGCCGGACGGCGACGGCGCCGTCGAGGACGCGGCGGAGGCGGCCGCGGCGACGGCGGCCACCGGGTCCACCGCCCTCGCCGGGCGCCCGTTCACCGTCCCGCGCCGACGGGTGCCGGGGCCGCGGCGCCCCGGGCAGGTCCGCGCCCCGGGCCGGTCAGTTCTCCAGCCGGTCAGTCCTCCAGCCGGAAGCCGACCTTCATGCACACCTGGTAGTGCTTGATCCGGCCGTCCTCCAGGTGGCCCCGGACCTGCGAGACCTCGAACCAGTCGAGGTTGCGCAGCGTCCGGGAGGCCCGCTCCACCCCGTTGCGGATCGCGGCGTCGACGCTCTCGGTCGAGGACCCGACGATCTCGGTCACCCGGTACACATGGTCGGTCATGGCGGACTCCTCAGCTGTGCGACGGCCCCCGGTCCACCGTGCACCGGCCCGGGTCCGCCCGCACCCCGACGGGCGTCCGGCGGGCCCGCGTACCCGCGCTCCACGGCGGGCCGACAGGCCCCAGGCGTACGGACCCCGCGGGTCAGGACGCCTCGAAGGCCGCCCGCACCTCGCCGACCGCCACGCCGCCGCCGAGCAGCGGGGCCGCGCCGATCCGCTCGACGGTCCCGTCCGCCCCGGCCACCCCGAGCCGGCGCAGCGCGGCCGCCAGGACCGGACCGCGGGCCCGCTCGCCGCCGTCCTCGATCTTGAAGGCCAGCGCCCGCCCGTCCGGCAGCGCGACCACCTGGACGGCCTCGGCGCCCATCTTGGACAGCGCGCCCGGCACCGCCCGCATCAGCCAGGTGTCGGCCCGCCGGGTGCCGGCGACGTACTCGGGGTGGGCGCGCATCGCGTCGGCGACGCGGCGCGGCGCGCTGCCCTCGGCGGCCAGCACCAGGCCGCGGTAGCCGCGGGCCAGGCCGGTCAGCGACACGGCCAGCAGCGGCGCACCGCAGCCGTCCACCCCGGCGTGCGCGGCGGTCTCGCCGGTGGCCTCCTCCAGGGCCTCGCGGGCCAGCAGCTGGATCGGGTGGTCCGGGTCGAGGTAGCTCGCGGTGTCCCAGCCGTTGGCGGTGCAGGCGGCCAGCCAGCCGGCGTGCTTGCCGGAGCAGTCCATCAGGATCGGGGCGCGCTCGCCGCCGGCGGCGAGCAGCAGCTCCGCCTCGGTGTCGTCCAGCGGCAGGTCGGCCGGGGTGCGCAGGGCCGACTCGTCGAGCCCGGCGGAGCTGAGGATGCTCCGCACGCCATCCAGGTGAAACGATTCTGCGGAGTGGCTGGAGGCCGCCAGCGCCAGCAGCTCGCCCTCGATCGCCAGCCCGGCCCGCAGGGTGGCCACCGCCTGGAACGGCTTGGCCGTCGACCGCGGGAAGACCGGGGCGTCCGGGTCTCCGAGCGCGAACTCGACCGAGCCGTCGGCCGCGAGCAGCACCAGCGAACCGTGGTGGCGGCCCTCGACGAAACCGGAGCGCACGACCTCGGCGAGAACGGGCGCGGTGGCGGGCAGGGACATGACGGATGAGCCTTCCGGGGCGAGGGTGGTGGGCCGGGAGCGAGCCGGGCCCACCGCCCGCGGCGGCTCACCCGGTCAGAGCGGCCCTCCTGCGAGCAGGTCGTCGACCCGTGCTTCCCCATCACGGTACCTGCGGGTGATCTCGGCATTGCAACCGTCCGCCGTGCGCAGCAGCCGCTGGCGCCGTCCGGACACCTCGCGCTCGTGCGCCCGCAGCCGTTCCAGGGCGGCCAGCAGCGCCTCCGCCGGGTGCGCCGCCAGGTCGGCGAGCTGGACGTCGCCCATCAGCGCGTCCGCCTCCAGCCGGGACTCCAGGGTGCGCGGCGGGCCGAGGGTGACGTGCCGGGCCGATCGCCGCACGGTGGAGGGCGTGTCGGTCAGGATGGCCGGCAGCCGGTCCAGCAGGTCACCGGGGACCAGGTCGGGGCCGGAGGGGCCGGACGGGCCGGCCTCGCGGACCGGGCCCGCACCGGGCCGCCGGTCGAGTTCGGCGCGCAGGATGTCCATCCGCCCGTGCAGCAGCCGCCGCAGGTAGGACAGGTCGGCCTCCTGCGCCAGGGTCTCCCGGCGCAGCACCCGCAGCTGCTCCAGGCCCAGCCGTTCCAGGTCGGGCTCGTCCTCCGCGCCCACCACCGGACCGCACGGCTCCCCTGGGGCCCGCACCACCGGCCCGGACCGGTCCCGCGCCGCGCTGCTCGCGTCCATCACCCAACCACCTGACGTCGTCCGATCCCGCCCGCTCGCGGCACCCCGTCCCTGCCGCCGGTCCGGCCCGTCCCCCGACGGGCCGCGCGTCCCGTCCACCGGCACGCCCGGGAGCCCCCGGAGGCGCCGGTCCCCGGCCGCGACCACCCCACCGGGACGGCACGGCCGGACGCCCGACCTACCGGCTCGACCGCCCGGTCGAACCCCGGCCCGGCGCGGCGGACCTCCTGGCGCCCCGGACCCTTCGTACGGTCCCCCAGCGTGCCACCCCGCCCGGCGCGCGCGCACCGCCCGTGCACCCGAACGGCCCCCTGGCGAACGGGGGTGGCTGATATGACCGGCCCTTTCCCCAGGAAGAATGGCGCCCGATTCGGCGCAGGCGCGCACGCCATGGCGTGCGAGGCCTTCGCGCGCGCCCCTGGTGTGCGCCCTGAGGAGTCCGCTGGGGCGCACGGGAACGTACGGGAAGACGGGCGGCGCGGGCCCGGACGCCCGGGTGCGCGCGGAGGGCTCCGGGGCCCTCCGGGGGCCGTACGGCGCTCCGGCACAATGGCGGCATGCGAGCAGTGGTGCAGCGAGTGAGCGAGGCCCGGGTGACCGTGGCCGGTGAGACCGTCGGCGCGATCGAGGGGCCCGGGCTCTGCGTCCTGGTCGGCGTCACCCACGACGACACCCCCGCCAAGGCCGCCCAACTGGCCCGCAAGCTCTGGACGCTGCGGCTGCTGCCGGCCCCGACCCCCCGGGCCGAAGACCGCGCCGACGCCGACAGCGAGGAGCGACGAGCGACCGACGGAGGAGGGAGTGCCGGAGCGACGACCGTCGGCGTCGGATCCGGAGCGGCCGGAGGCGAGCGGGGGAGCCGCGAGGTCGAGCAGAGCTGCTCGGACCTCGGCGCCCCGCTGCTGGTGATCAGCCAGTTCACGCTCTACGGCGACGCCCGCAAGGGCCGCCGCCCCACGTGGAACGCCGCCGCCCCCGGCCCGGTCGCCGAGCCGCTGGTGGACGAGGTGGTGGCGCAACTGCGCGCGCTGGGCGCCAAGGTGGAGACGGGCCGGTTCGGCGCCGACATGCGGGTGGCGCTGGTGAACGACGGCCCGTTCACCGTCCTCGTCGAGGTCTGAGCGGCCCGCCGCCGCGGGGCGGGTCTACTGCGGGACGATCACGTCCTGGGTGCCCGGGACCGTCCCGGCCAGCAGCACGGCGTCCACCGGGACGTTCCGCTTGACGATCGCCAGCGCGATCGGCCCCAGCTCGTGGTGCCGGGCCGAGGAGGTCACGAAGCCCAGCGCCCGCCCGTCCGGGTCGGTGGCCAGCCGCACCTCGGCGCCGTGCGGGGGCAGCGTCTCCTCGGTGCCGTCCAGGTGCAGGAAGACCAGCCGGCGCGGCGGGCGGCCCAGGTTGTGCACCCGGGCGACGGTCTCCTGGCCGCGGTAGCAGCCCTTCTGGAGGTGGACGGCGGTGCGCAGCCAGTCCACCTCGTGCGGGATGGTCCGGTGGTCGGTCTCGAAGCCGAGCCGGGGCCGGTGGTCCTCGATCCGCAGCGCCTCGTAGGCCCAGACCCCGGCCGCCGGGCCGTACCCGGCGGTGAGCCGCTCCAGCTCGCCGCGCGGCACGAACAGGTCGCGCCCGTACGGGAGTTCGCGGACGGCGGCGGCACCCTCGACGGCCGCGGTGGAGCCGGCCGGCAGGTGGACCACGGCGTACTCGGCGGTCGCGTCGGCGACCTCCACCCGGTAGAAGAACCGCATGCCGTCCAGGTAGGCCACCAGCGCCTGCTGGGTGCCCGGCTCGACGTGCGCCCAGGTGGTGGTGCCGTCGTCCACCAGGTAGAGCGCGTGCTCGACGTGCCCGTTCGGGGAGAGCACCAGCGCCTCGGCGGCCTGCTGCGGCGGCAGCTCGCTGACGTGCTGGGTGAGCAGCAGGTGCAGCCAGGAGAGCCGGTCCGGGCCGGTCACGGTGACCACGCCGCGGTGCGAGAGGTCGACGAAGCCGGCGCCCTGCGACAGGTTGCGTTGCTCGCGGAAGATGTCGCCGTAGTGGGCGGCGACACCGTCGTCGGCCCCCTCGGCGGGGACGGCTCCGGGCAGGGAAAGCAGCGGGCTCTTCACACCGGTCATACCGGCCAGCTTACGACCGGTCCCCGGCGGGCTCGGCGGCGCAGTCGGCGCAGCGGCCGAAGATGGCGAAGTGCTTGAGGTCGGTGTCGAAGCCGTGCCGCTCGCGCAGGCTGTCGATCAGCGGCTGGGCGATCTCGGTGCCGGTCTCGGTGACCTTCTCGCAGTCCCGGCAGACCAGGTGCAGGTGGTGGTGGCGGCCGGCCAGGTGGTAGGTCGGGGCGCCGTGGCCGAGGTGGGCGTGCGAGACCAGGCCCAGCTCCTCCAGCAGCTCCAGGGTCCGGTAGACGGTGGAGATGTTGATGCCGCTGGCGGTCCGGCGGACGTGGCAGAGGATGTCGTCCGGGGTGGCGTGGTCGAGCTCGTCGACGGCCTCCAGCACGAGCTGCCGCTGCGGGGTGAGCCGGTACCCGCGTTCGCGCAGGTCGGTCTTCCAGTCGCCGGAGAGCTGCCAGTCGGTGGTGCCGGTGTCCGCCACGGTACTGTCCCTGCCAATGGTCGGGGGTCCTGGTGCAAGTGTAGGGACCGGCCGCGGGCCGGTCCCTACCTCGTGCACCGAACTGCCGGTCGCGCGACCGGCCTACTTGAAGAAGGCGATGCCGTCGTCCGGCAGGTCGTTGATGTCCTTGATCAGCTGGGCCGGGCTGAGCACCTTCTTCAGCTGCGCGGACATGTACGGGCGCAGCGGGACGTTCGGGGCGGCCTTCTCGCCGACCCAGAGCAGCTCGCCGTTGACGAAGCCGTACAGCCGCTTGCCGCCCGAGTACTCCGGCGAGCCCTCGATCCGGGCCACCGCGTCGGTGGAGACGTCGACCTGCGGCTTGCCGTCGGCCAGCTCGCCGTACCAGATCTCGACCGTGCCGTCGTCGCGGACGGAGGAGATCTCGATGCCCCGGGCACCGCTGGTGCCGTCGGTGTTGCTGGTGATGCGCCAGAACGCGTGCTCGTTCTCCAGCGGACGGACCTTCTCGCCCTCGCCGTCCAGCACCCAGGTGCGGGAGCGGAACTCCAGGAAGGGGCGGCCGTCGTGGCGGATCACGATCTCCTGGCCGAAGTTGCACTTCTCCGCGCCCGGGAAGTCGAATACGCCCGCGCCCTCCCAGGTGCCGAGGAGGAAGGCGAGCGGGACGACGTCCTTGTGGAGGTCAGAGGGGATCTCGATCATGTTCCTGGTCGCTGTTCTCGTCGGTGTGGGACTGCCTCAACCGTACGGCAGACTCAGCGCTGGCCCTGGTACAGCTTCATCACCGAGAAGATGGCGAACCAGGTGATCAGCACGGCCATGAGGGCCAGCAGACCGTCGAAGAACATTTCCAGACCGGACACGGGGGGCTCCCAGGCGGCGACAGTGTGGTGGATTTTGCTCCGCTCACTCTATCCGCCGGGCTCCGGCCGGTCGCGGTGAGCCCCACCACGTCGCGGTTCGCGCCGTCGCCCCCCGGCTGCCCAAGCTTTGCCCAAGGCTTCCGGCGATGCCGGACGGCGGGGGCGACGGGCGCTCTAAGGTGGCGCCATGTCGAAGAAACTGGTCATCAAGGTCACCGCAGGGGCGGACGCGCCGGAGCGGTGCTCGCAGGCGTTCACGGTGGCGGCGGTGGCCGTCGCCAGCGGGATCGAGGTCTCGCTCTGGCTGACCGGGGAGTCCTCCTGGTTCGCCCTGCCGGGCCGGGCGGCGGAGTTCGAACTGCCGCACGCGGCGCCGCTGCCGGACCTGCTGGAGTCGATCCTGGCGGCCGGCTCGGTGACCCTGTGCACCCAGTGCGCGGCCCGGCGCGGGATCGAGCAGAAGGACACCGTCGAGGGTGTCCGGATCGCGGGCGCCCAGGTCTTCGTCAGCGAGATCATGGCGGACGGCGTCCAGGCGCTCGTGTACTAGGGCGTGTCTGACAATTCGCGTCGGATCAGGGCGCGGCGTTGGGGTGCGTGCATCGCAAGGCGGAGGAGGGAGCCACTGCGGAGCATTGGCGACCGACGACAACGCGGCGAGGTGCGTGCCCCGGCGTCGCGCACCCGGCGGGAATTGTCAGACACGCCCTAGCTAGTCCCTGTTCCGCGGTTCGTGGTCGGGGCGGTCCCGGTCGTGGCCGGGGTCGTCCCACTTCGGGTCGTCCCAGCGCGGGTCGTCCCACCAGTCGTCCTCCGGGTCCCGCTTGTTGGCGAACACCGCGGCGGCGGGCGGGATGACCATCGCGACCACGCACATGCCGATCGCCGCGCCGACCGAGAAGAACCGCACCACGCCCCAGGCCATGACGAACAGGCCCAGGCACACGCCCATCATGGCGAAGTAGTAGCGACGCCGCCGCCTTGCCCGCATCCCTCCACGGTACGACCGGGGGCCCCTGCACGGCAGGGGCCCCCGGGGTGATCCGGATTCGCTCCGGCTCCGGTCAGACCGCGATCGCGACCTCGACGGCGGCGCCCTGGGAGGCCACCACCTGACGGTCCACGGTCTGGCCCGGCACCAGCGCCCGCAGGGTCCACTTGCCCGGGCGGGCGAAGAACCGGAACTGGCCGGTCGCCGAGGTGGGGACCTCGGCCGTGAACTCGTTGTTCTCGTCCAGCAGCCGGACGTAGCCGTTGACCGGCTCACCGTCGCGGGTCACCGAACCCTGGATGATCGTCTCGTTCGCCACGTCAACTCCTGCCAGGTCCGGGCCGCCGGCCTTCGCACCGCACATGTCTGTGTTCCCTTCTGACTTACGGGTCGAGCCGGAGGCTCAGTTGCTGCCGAGCTCGATCGGCACACCGACCAGGCTGCCGTACTCGGTCCACGAACCGTCGTAGTTCTTGACGTTCTGCTGGCCGAGCAGCTCGTGCAGCACGAACCAGGTGAGCGCGGAGCGCTCGCCGATGCGGCAGTAGGCGATGGTGTCCTTCGCCAGGTCGATGCCCTCGGCCTCGTACAGCGCCTTGAGCTCGTCGTCGCTCTTGAAGGTGCCGTCGTCGTTGGCGTTCTTGGCCCACGGGATGTTGCGGGCGCTCGGCACGTGGCCGGGGCGCTGCGACTGCTCCTGCGGGAGGTGGGCCGGGGCGAGCAGCTTGCCGGAGAACTCGTCGGGCGAGCGCACGTCGACCAGGTTCAGAGTGCCGATGGCGGCGATCACGTCGTCGCGGAAGGCCCGGATCGAGGAGTCGGCGGCCTGCGCCTTGTACTCGGTGGCGGGACGGGCCGGCACCTCGGCGACCAGGTCGCGGGAGTCCAGCTCCCACTTCTTGCGGCCGCCGTCCAGCAGGCGGACGTCACCGTGGCCGTACAGCTTGAAGTACCAGTAGGCGTACGAGGCGAACCAGTTGTTGTTGCCGCCGTACAGGACGACCGTGTCGTCGTTGGCGATGCCCTTGGCGCTGAGCAGCGCCTCGAAGCCGGCCTGGTCGATGAAGTCGCGGCGGACCGGGTCCTGGAGGTCCTGCTTCCAGTCGATCCGGACGGCGTTGCGGATGTGGTTCTTGTCGTACGCGGAGGTGTCCTCGTCGACCTCGACGATGACGACCTTCGGGTCGTCCAGGTGGGCCTGGACCCAGTCGGCGTCGACCAGGACGTCGCTGCGGCTCATGGTGGTGTCTCCATCCGAGGGCGGTTGTGCGGAAGGTGCTGCTCAGGAGGGTGCTGCAGGGGTGCCCGGGTGGGTGCGGTCCGAAATTCCGTCCGAATACCGGGACGGGGCGCGGAGCGGTGCGGCCGGGCGGGGGACTGCGGAGTACATCGGCGACCGCCCGCTCGCAGAGCCGGGCGCGGTCACCGGGAAGATCGGCGGCGGGCGTCAACTGCCCAGCCGGGGCGCCGAGTCAGCGCATTCGACACAGACAGGCGGACACGCGGCACAGGTCTACCGCCCGCCGCTTCGTGAGGTCCGTCTGTCGCTTCATGCCGACGATGCTAGGGACACCGGAGGCCCGCTGTCATCAGCGTATCGAATAGTGGGATCAAAACGACCGGATGGCGGGATTTGACCGGAACCGGGCCCGCCGGGCGCCGTCCGGAGGCCTCCGGACGGCGTGCGCGGGGCGGAAACGACACCGCTCCGCGGTCCGCGCTGGACAGCGCGTCTCGCGGAGCGGAACGATTCGGCGGGGCCGGAGACCGGCACGCGGAGGCCGGGAATCAGCCCAGGAGCTTGAAGCCCTTGCCGTCGAAGGTCAGCTGGAGGCCCTCCGCCAGCGGCGTCACGCCGCTCCCGCCCTCCTTGTCGGCCAGCTTCAGCCCGGCCGGCAGCGAGTCCAGGGTGAAGCTCATCGGCTCCAGCTGCTGGCCGGTGGCGCCGGCCACCATCCCCGCCAGCGAAGTCAGCCGGAAGCCGTCCACCGTGACGGTGTTCCCCTTGTTGTGCACGGTGCCCTCACCGATCGCGAGCGGCCCCAGCGAGGCCTTGACCTTGCCCGGACCGGCGTACGACAGGCTCAGTCGGGAGTTGCCGCCCACCGGCAGCTTGGCCCCGCGCAGCAGCTGGGAGGCGGGCGGCAGCAGCTGCGCGAGGTCCGGGTAGGAGATCACCCCGCTGCCGGTGCCGCTGTCCACCGTGGCGCTGCTCATGCTGTCGCTGACCTTGACGCCGGAGAGCTGCGCCTTGAACGAGTGCAGCGCCACCTGGTGGCCGCCGTCGCCGACGGTCAGGCCGTCGGAGGCGATCCGCACGTCGTCCAGCTTCATCGACAGCACCTGGGTGAGGAACGGGAATCCCTCGATCGAGACGTCCGGGCGCTGGCTCATCCGGCCGCTCTTCACGATCCGGTCGGCGGCCTCGTCCTCGGCCACGCCGACCGCGATCCGGTCGGCGCCCAGCAGCAGGCCCGAGAGCACCGCCAGGCCGATCGTGGCCTTCAGCCATCCGCGCATCGTGTCCCCCGTCGTCGCCGTCGCAGTGGTCGTTCGTCGCTGAATTTCGTTCGCAGTGGTTCGTTCCCGGAGGGTCGTTCCCGGTGGGTGGTGCTCCGTTCGGTGGCGGACGCGGCACGCGTCCGCCCTCGCCCGACCGTACGACGTCCGGCCCCGGAACATGGTTCCGGAGCCGGAATCCGACCGAAGCGGACCGCGGGCCGGCCGGCGGGTCAGGCCAGCAGGTCCGTGGCGATCCAGACCAGCGGCGCGGCCACCGCCAGCGGCAGCGCCACGCCCGCCGTCATGTGCACGAAGCGGGACGGGAAGTCGTACGCCGCGACCCGGCGGCCGACCAGCGCGCCCAGCCCGGCCAGCGCCCCGAGCGCCGGCGGCGCCCCGACCAGCAGGCCCAGCGCCACCGCCGCGGCCAGGCCCAGCACCGGGCCCAGCTGCTTCGGCCCGGGCAGCGGCGCCGCGGCCAGCAGGGTGGCCAGCGCCACCGCGCCCACCGCGGCCGGCACCCAGTCGGCCACCAGCAGCGCGGTGCACAGCACCGTCACCACGGTGGCCGAGCCGAGCACGGTCAGCGCGTAGAACCGCTCCTTCGGGTCCGACGGACGGAACGTCTGCAGCACCAGGACGAGCAGGAAGAACCCGCCCAGGGTGCCCACCACGGCCGCCGCGCCGCCGCCGGAGTCCGCCAGCAGCACCGCCGCGTCCGCCGTGAGACCGGCCAGCGCGGCGAGCAGGATGCCCTGCCGGGCCGGCCACATGCCGTTCAGCCGGAACCAGCCGGCCGCCGTCAGCAGCTGGAGCAGCGCGACCACCAGGGCCAGCGCGATCTGCCCGAGCGCGGCGCCGCCGGCCAGCAGCGCGGCCGCGCCGGCGGTGATCAGGGCCGGCTGGAGGCCCGGATCGATGATCGGCGAGCCGGTCCGGCGCGGGCCGGCGGGCGGCACGGCCTGCGGCGGGACGGCCGCGTACGGCGTTGCGACGGCGGCGCCCAGCGGGCCGGGGCCGCCGGCCGGGCCGAGCGGGCCGGGGGCGGTCGGGCGCTTGAGCGTCATGGTCGGCGGGTCGAAGGCCTCCGCCGTCGGCTGCCCGGGGGCGGGCTGCGGCGCCGCGGCGGGGGCCGCGTGCCGGGCCCGCGGCCTCGGCGGCTGCTGGAGCTGGATCGTCGGGTCCGGCTGGGGCTGCACCGGCTGCTCCGGCTGCCCCTGCTGCTGCCGCCGCCGCGACGGCCGGGGGTCCGGCTGCGGCGGCTGCTGCGGGTGCTGGGACTGCGGCGGCTGTCGGTACTGCTGCTGCTGGGACTGCGGCTGCTGCTGCGGCGGCTGTCGGTGCTGCGACTGCTGGAACTGCTGCTGCGGGTGCGGCGGCTGCTGGTGCGGCGGCTGCTGGTGCCGCGGCGGCGCGACCGGCATGGAACCGGACACCACCACCGGCGGCAGCAGCGCCGTCGCCTCGGCGTCGTCCGCCGCCGGCACCGGCGGCAGCAGGGTGGTCGCGGCCGCGTCGTCGAACGCGGGAACCGGCGGCATCACCGTGGTCGCCGCCGCGTCGTCCACCGGGTACCCGTACGGCGACTGGTGGCCCGGCTGCGGCGGCTGCTGCCCCTGGGGCGGGTACGGCTGCCGCTGCTGGTGGGGCTGCTGCGGCTGGTGGGGCGGCTGCGGCCACTCGCCGTAGCCGCCGTGGTCCGGATGGTTCGGGTTGTTCATGTCCGTCACGCCGCTCAGCCTCCCGCGAACGGGGGAAGGACCTCCACCGCCCCGCCCTCGGTCAGGGCGACGGTCGCGTGGTCGCGGCCGCCCACCTGGGCCCCGTCGACCAGGTACGAGCAGTGCCCGAGCAGCTGGACGAACTTCGGCCGGTCGGCGTGCCGCTCCCTGGCCGCGGCCAGCGCCTCCGCCAGGGTCGCCGCCTCGTACGGCTCCTCGGCCAGGCCGGCCTCGGACTTCGCCGCCGCCCAGTAGCGGATCGTCCCGCGCACCCGGGCGCCGCTCGCGGGCTCGGTGGTCGCGCCCATCGGGCCACCCCTTCTCGTCGTCCTCGCCCGGCCCCCGGTACCCCGGTCCGGCTCGCCACCGCGACGGCCGCCCGACCACCCGAACGATGGACCCGAACAGCGCCTCCGATGTGCGTCCCATGATGGCGTGTCCGCCGCCACGAGCGGCAATCGCCCCGGCCGGACGGACCCGGAACGCGCACCGGCCTCCCACCGGACCGCCACCGGGTGGCGCCGGCCCGGCGCTCGAAGCTGTGTCCAGCCTCACCCGGCGCACGCCCGAATTGGGCGAACCGCCGGATTCCCGCACTCCCGGCGGAAGGGGCGGTCGGCTATCCTCGACCACCAAGAGGGATCCGGGCAGAGTCGCCCCCGGGTCCTTTCGTGCTTTCAGGACGCCAGTACGGACGTTCTTGCGATTCGTCGGCCCACCCCCGGCGCGCAGCAGAACCGTCCCGCCTGACGCGGCACAACGAGGTGCCCCGGCCGGCCGGGGCGCCGCCACCCGGCACCGGGCCGCCACCCACCGCCGGACCAGACCGGAGGGTTCACGGTGATGAACAGGGCAGAAACGGTGCGCCAGGGGTTGCGGGACCCCCGGCCGACCCGCCGTCGCGCCCTGCACGCCGCCCGCTCCCCCGGTTCGCCGCGGGCCGCCGTCGTCCTCCCCTCCCCCTCAGCACGTGCGCCATCCGGCTGTGGCGGCAGCCGTCATGCGACCGCGACGACCCGGAAAGGGGACCACCGGGTATGAGTTCTCTCCTCCTCCTCACCAATGCGCTGCAGCCTTCAGCCGAGGTGCTGCCGGCCCTCGGACTTCTGCTGCACAACGTCCGGGTGGCTCCCGCCGAGGGCGCGGCCCTGGTGGACACCCCCAGCGCGGACGTCATCCTGGTGGACGGCCGGCGCGACCTGCCGCAGATCCGCAGCCTCTGCCAGCTGCTGCGCTCCACCGGCATCGGCTGCCCGCTGATCCTGGTGGTCACCGAGGGCGGCCTGGCCGCCGTCACCGCCGAGTGGGGCATCGACGACGTCCTGCTGGACACCGCCGGCCCGGCCGAGGTCGAGGCCCGGCTGCGGCTCGCGCTCGGCCGCCTCCAGGTCGCCTCCGACGACAGCCCGATGGAGATCCGCAACGGCGACCTCTCGGTCGACGAGGCCACCTACTCCGCCAAACTCAAGGGCCGGGCGCTCGACCTCACCTTCAAGGAGTTCGAGCTGCTCAAGTACCTCGCGCAGCACCCCGGCCGGGTCTTCACCCGGGCGCAGCTGCTCCAGGAGGTGTGGGGCTACGACTACTTCGGCGGCACCCGGACGGTCGACGTGCACGTCCGGCGGCTGCGCGCCAAGCTCGGCGTCGAGCACGAACAGCTGATCGGCACCGTACGCAACGTCGGCTACCGCTTCGTCGTCCCGGAGAAGCCCGAGAAGGGCGAACGGCCGGAGCTCGCCCAGCGCCCCGCCGCCCCCCTGGAGGCCTGAGCCCGGGCCCGTCCGGACACCGGCGCGGAGCCGGGCGGGCCGCCCCGCCCGGCTTGTCCGGTTCCTCCCGGCCCCGCCGGCCGGCCTGCCGAACGGGGCCCCGGATCCCACTGCCGTCCCGGAGACCACACGCGTAGACTCCCCCCGTGGCCAAAGTGACGCGCGACGATGTAGCCCGACTGGCTGGTACCTCGACCGCGGTCGTCAGCTACGTCATCAACAACGGGCCGCGCCCGGTCGCGCCCGCGACCCGCGAGAAGGTCCTCGCCGCGATCGAACAGCTCGGCTACCGGCCGAACAGCGTCGCCCAGGCGATGGCCTCCCGGCGCACCAACCTGATCGGCATGGTCGTCCCGGACGCCCGCCAGCCCTTCTTCGCCGAGATGGCGCACGCCGTGGAACGGGCCGCCTCCGAGCGCGGCAAGCTCGTGCTGATCGGCAACTCCGACTACGTGGACGACCGCGAGGTGCACTACGTCCGCGCCTTCCTCGGGATGCGCGTCTCCGGCCTGATCCTGGTCAGCCAGGGCCCCTCGCAGCGCGCCGCCGAGGAGTTCGCCGCGATGGAGGGCGCCAAGGTGGTGCTGCTGCACCGCCGGCCCGAGGCGATCGACGACGTCGCGGTGGTCACCGACGACGTGGCGGGCGCCGAGGCGGTCGTGCGCCACCTGCTGGAGGTCCACGGGCACCCGTACGTGGCCTGCTTCGGCGGCCCGGTCGAGTCCCCCGCCCCCGGCGACCCGGTCATCGACCACGTCGAGGGCTGGCAGCGCGCCATGGACGCGCACGGCGTCCCCACCGAGCCGCACCTGATCGACGCGCCCTTCCACCGCTACGGCGCCTACGACGTCGCGCTGGACGTGCTGCGCTCGCCGGACCGGCCGCGGGCGATCTTCTGCTCCACCGACGACCAGGCGATCGGCGTGCTGCGGGCCGCCCGCGAGGTCGGCCTGCGGGTCCCGGAGGACCTCGCGGTGGCCGGCTTCGACGACGTGCCGGAGGCCGCGCTCGCCGACCCGCCGCTGACCACCGTCGCCTCCGACCGCGACGCGATGGCCCGGGCCGCCGTGGACCTGGTGCTCGACGACTCGCTGATGGTGCCCGGCTCGGACACCGAGCGGGTCCGCACCTTCCCGTCCCGGCTGGTCATCCGCCGCTCCTGCGGCTGCGCCGGCGACGCCCCCGGCCGGTCCGGGGCGGAGTAGCCGGCACGGACCGGAGCGGCCGGCTCCGCTCGGCAGACGGCCTGACCAGGCTTTATGAGAACCCAACGGGCTTCTCTCCCCGTTCTGAGCCGGTTCTCATGCACTCCTCATGCGGCGGGCCGAGCTTGGTCGGCATGACCGAACAGCAGCGCCACCCCAGTGAGCCGCACGACCCGTACGAGACCCGGCAGCAGCACGATCCGGACCCGGCCCGCCGGCCCCGGGTGATCGAGGGCACCGTGCTCGGCGGCGGCCCGGCCGTCGGCGGCCCGGACGGGTACGGACCCGGGTACGGGCACGGGTACGGCTACCGCGAGGACCACGCCGGCGGCGCCTTCGACGGACCGCCGCCGCCCCCGCCGATCCCGCCCGAGCCGCCCACGCTCCTCGGACCGGGCTCCCCCGAGGGCCCCGGCGACCGCGGCAGCCGGGCCCGGCGCGGACTGCTGCGCGGCCGGCTCGCCCTGGTCACCGCCGTCGCCGCGGTCGCCGCCCTCCTCGGCGGGGTCACCGGCGGACTGGTCGCCGCCGACCGGCAGAACCCCGACAACCGCGTCGGCACCGTCGCCAGCCCGGTCTCCGCCCGCTCCGACGGCAGCGCCGACGTGGCCGCCGTCGCCGCCGCCGTCTCGCCCAGCACCGTCCAGATCACCGTCAGGACCGGCACCGGCACCGCCACCGGCACCGGCGTCGTCCTGGACACCGACGGACGGATCCTCACCAACTACCACGTGATCGACACGGCGGCCGCCGGCGGCCGGATCACCGTCACCTTCAAGGACGGCTCCACCGCCCAGGCCACCGTCACCGGCACCGACAAGGCCCTCGACGTCGCCGTCATCACCGCGACCGGCGCGAAGGACCTCGTCCCCGCCGTCCTCGGCGACTCCTCCACGGTGGCCGTCGGCGACCCGGTCGTCGCCATCGGCAACCCCGACGGCCTCACCGGCACCGTCACCTCCGGCATCATCAGCGCGGAGAACCGCGACGTCACCGTCCAGCTCGACGAGGGCAGCACCAGCGCCAACGGCGGCTTCGGCCTCCCCTACCTGCCCGGCCTGCGCGGCACCGCCCCGCAGTCCGGCACCAGCACCACCTACAAGGCCTTCCAGACCGACGCCGCGCTCAACCCCGGCAACTCCGGCGGCCCGCTGATCAACGCCGAAGGCCAGGTCATCGCCGTCAACTCGGCGATGTACGCGCCCGGCGGCTCCGGCTCCTCCGGCAGCGGCCCGGCCGGCAGCGTCGGCCTCGGCTTCGCCATCCCGATCAACGACGTCAAGCAGGTGCTGCCGAAACTCGAAGCCGGCCAGAGCCTGTGAGCCGCACGCCCTGAGACGGACAATTGCTCCCAGCAGGCCCTCCCCCCGACGAGAAAGGGCACCCGCCCATGACCCCGTCCGCCGACGACCGCACCATCGCCGAGGCCGGCCACCCCTCCGCCCGGCTCCTCGTGGTCGACGACGAACCCGCCCTCCGGGACGCCCTGGAGAGCAGCCTCGCCTTCGAGGGGTACGAGGTCGCCACCGCCACCGACGGCTACGAGGCCCTGGAGTCCGTCGAACGCGACCGGCCCGACCTCGTCCTGCTGGACATCATGATGCCCCGGATGGACGGCCTCACCGCCGTCCGCCGGATGCGCTCGCGCGGCGACACCGTCCCGGTGCTGATGCTGACCGCCCGCGACGCCGTCGGCGACCGCGTCACCGGCCTCGACGTCGGCGCCGACGACTACCTCGCCAAGCCCTTCGAGCTGGACGAACTGCTCGCCCGCGTCCGCGCCCTGCTGCGCCGCAACGCCCTCGCCGCCGAAGCCGCCGCCCGCGCGGCCGTCGAGGACGAGAGCGAGGTGCTCGCCTTCGCCGACCTGCGGATGAACACCGCCACCCGCGAGGTCACCCGGGCCGGCAAGCCGATCGAGCTCACCCGCACCGAGTTCATGCTGCTGGAGATGTTCCTCGCCCACCCCCGCCAGGTCCTCACCCGCGAACAGATCCTCAAGGCGGTCTGGGGCTTCGACTTCGAGCCCTCCTCCAACTCCCTGGACGTGTACGTGATGTACCTGCGCCGCAAGACCGAGCAGGGCGGCATGCCCCGGCTGATCCAGACCGTGCGCGGCGTCGGCTACGCCCTGCGCCCGGCCGCCGGCACGAACGCGTGAACGACGTCCCGCCCCCTCCGCTCGCCCCGCCGCTGGTCCCGTCGCGCGCCGCCGACCGCCGGCGGCGCCTCCTCCGCTGGTACCGCTCCCGCTCGCTGCGCAGCCGCCTCACCTTCCTGAGCGCGGCGGCGGTGGCGGTGGCGATCGCGCTGTCGGCGCTGGCGTGCTGGTTCATCGTGGAGAAGCAGCTGTACGGCCAGGTCCGCGCGGACCTCGCCGGGGCGCCGCCGGCCCCGGTCGGCCGGGGGGACCTCGCCTGCTACGACACCCCGGAACACGCGCTGGAACGCCAGCCCGGCGGCAGCCCGCAGGGGATCAGCGCGGCCGCCCCCCGGGACACCCAGTTCCTCGCGCGCGGCACGGGGGTCTGCCTGCCCCCCGGCGCGACCAAGGCGATCGTGACCGTGCCGGAGGACTCAGCCGCCTTCCGGCTCGCGCCCGGCCAGTCGATCATCCGGGAGGGCCGGTACACCAACGGGGAACCCGCGTTGGTCCGGTTGACCGAGGACCCCCGGTACAGGGTCCCGGTCGTCGTCATGGTCGCGACCTCCACCCAGCCCGTCGAGGAGTCGCTCCGGGGCCTCGCCGTCCTGCTCGGCTCCGTCGCCGCCGGCGGCGTCCTGCTCGCCGCCGTCGCCGGGCGCCTGGTCTCCCACTCCGCCCTCAAGCCGGTCGACCGGCTCACCGACGCCGTCGAGCACATCGCCCGGACCGAGGAGGTCGGCACCACCATCCCGGTCCACGGCCACGACGAGATCGCCCGGCTGTCCACCTCGTTCAACTCCATGAGCACCGCCCTGGCCAACTCCCGCGAGCGGCAGACCCGGCTGATCGCCGACGCCGGGCACGAGCTCCGCACCCCCCTGACCTCCCTGCGCACCAACGTCGACCTGCTGATCCGCAGCGACCAGACCGGCCGCCCGCTGCCCGCCGCGACCAGGACCAAGCTGCTCGGCAACATGAAGGCGCAGATGCGGGAGCTCACCGTCCTGATCGGCGACCTGCTCCAGCTCTCCCGCCCGGACACCCCGAAGAGCGGCCCCGCGCCCACCGTGGCCGCCCTGCACGAGATCGCCGCCCGGGCCGTCGAGCGGGCCGAGCTGCGCGGCCCGGGGCTGGTCTTCGAGACCGACACCGAGCCCTGGTACGTGCACGGCGACGCGGCCGGGCTGGAACGGGCCGTGATCAACCTGCTGGACAACGCGGTCAAGTACAGCCCGCCCGGCGGCACCATCGAGGTCCGGCTGCACCAGGGCGTGCTGACCGTCCGGGACCACGGCCCCGGCATCCCGCCGGACGAGCTCCAGTACGTCTTCGACCGGTTCTGGCGCTCGCCCTCCTCGCGGCAGCTGCCGGGCTCCGGCCTCGGGCTGTCGATCGTCGCGCAGAGCGCCCGGGAGGCGGGCGGCGAGGTCACCCTCGGCCCGGCCGCGGACGGCGGCCCGGGCGCGCTGGCCACCGTCCGGCTGCCCGGCGGCCCCGCCCCGGAGTGACGGGGCCCCGGCGTCCACGGGGCGCCGGAACGGCGGAGGGGGCGGGCGGGGCGCCCCGACAGCGCCCCACCCGCCCCCTCCTGGACCGGCTCACGGTCAGTCGATGTCGCTGCCCGGGCCGATGATCTTGATCCGGTCCTGCGCCGGGGCCTGCAGCGGCGCGCCCGCCGAGCTGTGGGCGCCCAGGTAGGCCGTGAAGACGTCCAGGTCGGAGGCGCCGACCAGCTTGTCGGTGCCGGCCGCGAAGGCCGGGAAGCCGTCGCCGCCGCCGGCCAGGAACTCGTTGGCCGCGACCCGGTAGCTGGCGGCCGGGTCGACCGGGGCGCCGTTCAGCCGGACCGAGTCCAGGACCACCCGGTCCGCGCCGGTCTTGCGCATGTCCAGGGTGTAGTGCAGGTTCGAGGACACCTGGAGGATCTTCGGCGCGGCGGCGTTGGAGCCGCTCACCTGCTGCTGGAGCAGCTGGACCAGCTGGGCGCCGGTCAGCGTCTTGACCTGCATCATGTTGGTGAACGGCTGGACGGTGAACGCCTCGCCGTAGGTCACCACGCCGTCGCCCTCGCCGCCCGAGGCCTTGTGGACCAGGTCGGAGCGGATGCCGCCGGGGTTCATGAAGGCGATCTGCGCGCCGCCCTTGCCGGCGGGGGCGAGGCCCTCCAGCTGGGCGTCGGCGATCACGTCACCGAGCGGCTTCTCCAGGTCGCTGCTGCCGCGGCCGTTGATGTCCGAGGCGATGTAGCCGACCGGACGGTTGGCGATCGGGGCGGCCAGCTTGGAGTAGTGGTCGACCAGCGCCGTCATGTCGGGCGCCTTCTCGACCGTGCGGCGCACCACGTGGTTCGCGGCCTTGACCGAGGGACGCACGATCTCGCCGGTGGTCTTGTCCAGCTTCATGTCGATCTCGGTGAAGAGCCGGCCGAAGGAGGCGGCGCTGGTCACCGAGCGCGGGACGCCGTTGGGGTCGGGGATGCTGCAGGCGTACGCGTTGTGGGTGTGGCCGGTGACGATGGCGCCGACCGCCGGGTCGATCCTCTGCGCGATGTCGACGATCGGGCCGGAGACGCCCTGGCCGGCCGCGCCGCAGTCGTAGTTGTACACGGCGCTGGCCGGGTAGCCGCCCTCGTGGATCAGCGCGACGATCGAGTTGACGCCCTTGGCCTTGAGCTCGGCGGCGTACTTGTTGATCGTGGTGACCTCGTTGGCGAACTTCAGGCCCTTGACGCCCTCGGCGGTCACGATGTTCGGCGTGCCCTCCAGGGTGACGCCGATGAAGCCGACCTTCACGCCCTGGGACTTGGTGATCCAGTACGGGGCCAGCAGCGGCTTGCCGGTCTTCTCGTCGGTGACGTTGGCCGACAGGTAGTTGAAGTTGGCGCCCTTGAAGGTACGGCCGGCCTCGTAGCAGCCGTCGGTCGGGTGGCAGCCGCCCTCCTGCATGCGCAGCAGCTCCTGCGCGCCCTCGTCGAACTCGTGGTTGCCCACGGAGGTGACGTCCAGGCCGAGCTTGTCCATCGCCTCGATGGTCGGCTCGTCGTGGAAGAGCGCCGAGGTGAGCGGGCTGGCACCGATGATGTCGCCGGCCGCGACGGTGATCGAGTCGTCGGCCGGGATCCGCGCCTTGCGCAGCTCGGTGGCCAGGTACTCGATGCCGCCGGCCGGGGTGGCGACCTCCTTGCCGGTGGCCGGGTCGATCTCCTTGATCGTGCCGGAGCTGCCGACCGGGGGTTCCAGGTTTCCGTGGAAGTCGTTGATCGCCAGCAGCTGGAGGTTGACGGTCTTGTGGCGCTTGGCGTCGGCGCCGGCGGCCTGGGCGGCCGTCGGCACGGCCACCGTGCCGAGCAGACCTGCGGCGGCGACGACGGCGAGCGCCGTCCGTCGGGATCTGACGGTGAGCATGAAGGGTTCCCCTGCACCTTGGAAGGAGCACCGGCTGTGGACAGCGTCGGCGTTCGAGATGTGTTGCGACTGCGAAGCCTAGGGTCAACGCGCGTAGCTGTCAGGACGTCGAACGTAACGAGAGGATTACCTGCTGACGAACCGTCGCCGTCGGCGGGGAGCGGAGCCTGCGCGGAGCGCCCCGCGCGCCCGCGGCCCGGGGGTCGGCCGCCGGGCCTCGGGCGCCGGCTCAGACCCCCGGCTCGGCCGCCAACTGCCGTTCCGCACGCACCCGTTCGGCCACCGCGTCCTCGGTCATCGCACGGTCGGTGTAGACCAGCGGGCGCTCGGCCTCGGTGATGATGTGCTTGACCACCTGGACGTTGCCGTTGACGTCCCAGACCGCGATGCCCGGCGAAAGTGTGGGGATGATCTCCACCGCCCAGCGCGGCAGGCCCAGCACCCGGCCGGTGGCCCGCGCCTCCTCCGCCTTCTGCATGTAGATCGTCCGGGTGGAGGCCATCTTCAGGATCGCCGACGCCTCCTTGGCCGCCGCGCCGTCCACCACGTCGGACAGGTGGTGCACCACCGCCACGAAGGACAGGCCCAGCCGGCGGCCGAACTTCAGCAGCCGCTGGAACAGTTGGGCCACGAACGGGCTGTTGATGATGTGCCAGGCCTCCTCGACCAGGAAGATGCGCTTCTTCCGGTCCGGCCTGATCCAGGTGTGCTCCAGCCACACCCCGACGATCGCCATCAGGATCGGCATCGCGATCGAGTTGCGGTCGATGTGCGACAGGTCGAAGACGATCAGCGGCGCGTCCAGGTCGATGCCCTCGGTGGTCGACCCGTCGAACATGCCGCGCAGGTCGCCGTCGACCAGCCGGTCCAGCACCAGCGCCACGTCCAGGCCCCAGGACTGCACCTCGTCCACCCCCACGCCCAGCGACTCCACCGAGGACGGGTGGGGACTGCGCAGCGTGTCGATGATGTCGTCCAGCACCGGCTGGCGGTCCGTCACCGAGGCGACGACGTGGGCGTGCGCGGCCTTCAACGCGAAGCCGGCCCGCTCCTCCAGCCCGCGCCCCATCGCCACCTCGACGATGGTGCGCAGCAGCGACAACTGGCCGGTCTGGGTGATCGCCGGGTCCAGCGGGTTGAGCTTCACCCCGCCGTCCCGGGCCGCCATCGGGTCCAGGCGGATCGACTTTATGCCCAGCGCGTCGGCGATCAGGTTCCACTCGCCCACGCCGTCCTCGCCCTGCGCGTCCAGCACCACCACCTGACGGTCGCGGAACCTCAGCTGCCGCAGCACGTACGTCTTCTCCAGCGCCGACTTGCCGTTGCCGGACTCGCCGAGCACCAGCCAGTGCGGGGCGGGCAACTGCTGCCCGTACAGCTGGAAGGGGTCGTACACGTACCCCTTGCCGCTGTACACCTCACGGCCGATGATCACACCGGAGTCGCCCAGCCCGGGCGCGGCGGTCGGCAGGTAGACGGCCTGCGCCTGGCCGGTGGAGGTGCGCACCGGCAGGCGGGTGGTCTCCACCTTGCCGAACATCAGGCTGGTGAACGCCTCGGTGAGGTTGCCGAGGGCCATGGGCGGCCTCCTGACGGGTCAGCGGTGGACGGGGATCCGGACGGACGGCGGTGGTCAGCGGCGGATGCCGGTGGCGAACGGGAGGGTGTTCACGAAGGCCCGGTGGTGCTCGCGGTCGCACCACTCCAGCTTGAGGTAGCTCTTGCCGGCCGAGGCCCGGATGGTCCGCTTGTCGCGGGCCAGCGCGTCGGGGTTGCGCGAGGAGACCGTGATGTAGCCGACCAGGTTCACCCCGGCCGCACCGGAGGCCAGGTCGTCACCGCGCTGGTCCACCCGGCCGGTGTGGGCCAGGTCGCGCGGGTCGACCGTGCGGTTCATCTTCGCCGCGCGGCTGGCCTCGGCCTCGTCGTTGGTCTTCTCGGTCAGCATCCGCTCGATCGCGACGTCGGTGGGCTCCAGGTCCATCGTCACCGCGACCGTCCGGATCACGTCCGGGGTGTGCACCAGCAGCGGCGCCAGGAAGTTGACGCCCACCGGGGTGAGCGGCCACTCCTTGATCCATGCGGTGGCGTGGCACCACGGCTCCCGGGTCGCCGACTCCCGGGTCTTCGCCTGCAGGTACTGCGGCTCGGTCGCATCCAGCTCGGCCGGCCAGGCGTTGCGCCGGGACATCGCCTGGATGTGGTCGATCGGGTGGTCCGGGTCGTACATCGAGTGCAGCAGCGAGGAGAGCCGGGCCTGGCCCAGCGGCTGGCGCACCCGGATGTCCGCCTCGGCCAGCCGGGCGCAGATGTCGGTCAGCTCGCGCGCCATCACGGCCGCCAGCCCCTCGTCGTCCCGCGCCCGCCGCCCGGTGGCCGTCCGGCCCATCGCGTGCGCCTCGGCCGCCAGGTCGCGGGTGTAGTGCATGCAGGCCACCAGGTACGCCCGGTGCTGCTCCGAGGAGGTCGACACCATCGACTGGAGCTGGTCGTACGAGTCCTGCAGCCAGCGCGGCGAGGACGGGTCGCCGCGCCGCTCGACGTCCTTGGCGTGCGCGTCCGGGTCGGCCGGCAGGGTCCGGGCCAGGATCTGCAGCCGGGTCACGAAGCCGTCCCCGTTGGCGACGTGCTTCAGCAGCGTCCCGAACCGGTCGACCAGGGCCTCCTGGTCCTCCGAGTCGCGCAGCCCGACGCCCGGGCCCTCGATCTCGATCGCGGCCGTCACCGTGCGCCGCTCCAGGTGCATCAGCACCCCGACCTCGTCCGGCCCGAACGGCGCCGTCAGCCAGCGCAGCCGCCCCACCCCGGGCGGCGGACCGACCTCCACCTCCCGGCCGTCCAGCCGGGTGCCGGCGTCCATCACGTCCGAGCGCCACACCGCCCGCCCGCTGCGGACCGTCCGGCGGTAGGTGCGGTTGATCTCCACCCACTTGTAGAACGTCCGCTTGCGGTACGGCACGTACACCGCCGCGATGGCGAGCGCCGGCAGACCGACCAGACCGCCGATCCGCAGCGGCAGGACCGGCATCAGCAGGCCCCAGAGCATGCCGAGGAAGGCCCCGAAGATGATCAGCATGATCTCGCCGGACTCCCGGTTCCGGCCGATCGGCGCGTTCGGGCGGGCCTTGCCGATCAGGTAGGTGCGGCGCTGGTGCACGTACGGCTGGGCGTACTGGGCGCCGTACTGGCCGAGCGGTTCGCTGCTCACTTACCCGTCACCCCCCCTTCGCTGGATTGCTGTCGCGGATCGGAACCGGAGCCGGCGGCGGTCCGCCCTGCGGCGGCGGGACCGGCGTCCGGCCGGCGTGGGCGGCGATGCCCGGCGCCACCGAACCGCCGCCCGCGCCCCCGCCGCCACCCGTGCCGGCCGCCTGCGGACCGCGGTCGCCGTGGGTGCTGATGCCCTGCTTCATCAGGTTCGCGGTGCCGTTGATCATCGCCGAACCGGCCTGGACGGCGTTCGCCCGGGCCCCCCGCAGGTTCAGCATCTCGTCGCCGAAGCCCGGCACGAAGCGGTAGACCGACGCGCTCGCGAAGATCGACAGGAACAGGATCGCCAGCCCGGACAGCACCCGGGCGAAGTCGTCGTCGGCCCCGGCCCCGGTCGCCACCGCGCCCGCCAGACCCAGGATGACCACGATGATCGGCTTCGCCAGGTCCACCGCCAGCATCACCCCCGCCCAGCGCCGCACGTGCTTCCACAGCTGCCGGTCCACCAGCCCCGCGTACACCGCCGTACCGAGCAGCGCGCCGACGTACAGCATCGCCGCCCGGATCAGCAGCTCGACCCAGAGCACCGCCGCCGCCAGCACCGCCACCAGCGACACGATCACCAGGATCAGCGGGCCGCCGCCCACGTCGCCCTTCTCCAACGTGTCGGCGAACCCTCCCAGGTACGACCCGGTGTCCGTCTTCGTCCCGACCGCTATCGCCTTGGTCAGCCCGTCCGTCACGCTCACCACGGTGTAGAGGATCAACGGCGTGAACGCGGACGCCACCACCGTCAGCCACAGGAACCCGATCGCCTCCGAGAACGCCGTCGCCAACGGCGCCCCCCGCACCGCCCGCTTCGACACCGCCAGCAGCCACAGCACCAGCGTGATCACCGTCGACACGGCGAACACCACGGCGTACTGCTGCAGGAACGACGCGTTGGTGAAGTCCACCTGCGTCGTCCCGTCGATCGCCCCCGACAGCTTCCGCACCACCCACGCGGCGGCCTGCGCACAGCTCTTGGCCAACGACCCGAGGGGGTCGGTCACGGTGTTGACGGTGTTGGCCCCGGGAAGAGAGCCCCCGCCAGGCGGAGCGCAGTAGACGTCGTTGCCGGGAAGCGGGACGCCCGGGCAGCTCGTGTTGGTCGGTCCGGAGCTCGGAGTGGGCGAGGGCTCCGCCAGCGCGCGATGCGCCGTTGCCATGACCGAGAGGGCGCCGAACAGGACCACCCCCGTCACCCGGCCCATGGTCCGCCGGACGACGCCCGGGTTTCCGTCAGCGGGCATAGTGGAAGCCTCCGAACTGCTCGACGGCACCAGTAATCTCCTCGGCGGTCGCGGCCTGCTGATCCGGCGGAATCGGGGCCGGCCCCGCCACACGGCTGTAGTCGCTGAGCTTCCAGTCCGTCCCCGTCCACCGCAGGCTGAGACTGAGTGTGAACCATTCCTCGGAGACGGGCTTGGTGGAACGCTCACCAGCCAGTCCGAACAGGCCCGTGCACCAGACGTCGATCTTTACGCTGTCCGCGGTGTAGCCACTGCTCTTGGTCCCGACCGGGATCGTCCGACTGACGAAGGTCAGACCCTTCGGCGGACGCCCCTGCGAATCGACTCCGAACCTGGCCGCCGTCTCGGGGGAGAAGCCCTGGTCCAGCCGGTTCTGCAGCCCCGCCAGGGCGCCCGGGTCGGCGATGGTGGTGACGATGCCGTGCCGGCTGTCGGTGCGGAACATGTCCGCAGAGCCGATCGCCACCGCGTAGTTGGTGGCGGCCGACTGGGCGCCCGGCTCGGTGTGCGGGTAGCCGGTCGGGATGCCGTTGACGGTGGTGCCGACGGGCTGGTCGCCGCTGGGGGCCGGACCGGCGCCGGAGGCGGCGCGGTCGGCGGAGGCGCCACCGCCGCCGCTTCCCCCGCCGCCTCCGGGTGTGACGCGGTTGGCGACGGCGACGGCCACCACGAGCAGGGTGACGACGACCAGGACGGCCAGCAGGGCGCGCATCGGCCGGGCCTGGCGGAGGTTCGGCTGGGTGGAGGACTGTTCGCCGACCGGCAGGCGCGTACGGGTGCGCGGCTGGTCGTCGGACAACGGCACGGCGGCCCTCCTGGTGCGGGGAGCCGGGGCGGCTCCGGGGGCCCTCCACCCGGGGGCGGGCGCGGACGGAGGGTGGGAACGGGGGTGGACTCCTGGCGGGCCTGCCCCGGAGGGGGTCCGGACGCGGATCCGGTCCCGGGCAGGTCGGACTACTACTGTCCGATCGTCAGATCGCCATTCCGTAGACAATGGTGAACAGGGTGCCGAGCGATCCGATGATGAACACGCCGGTCAGTCCGGCGACGATCAGCCCCTTGCCCTGTTCGGCGCCGAAGCTGTCGCGCATCGCGGTCGCCCCGATCCGCTGCTTGGCCGCGCCCCAGACCGCGATGCCGAGGCAGATGAGGATGGCGACGGCCATGACGACCTCGACCATCACCCGTGCCTCGGACCCGAGGGTCGCGAACGGGCCCCAGTCCGGGGCGATTCCGCCGATGATGGTGTCGATGTTCGGCTTCTTGGGGGGGTCCTCGGCCAGGTGGCTGACCGCATTGGTGTGCACGCTGCTCAGGTTCATTTCCATCTCACCGCCCGATCAGGCAAATTCAAGGGCCCGGACCCGGCCCGCGCGAAGGGTCGGTACCTATTCTTGGCCAGATCTGATGTCGACTTGGCTACTTCTCGCGGATTGGTCGTGAGGCATCGGACACGTACGCGAGGATGTACACCGTACGAAGGATAGCGCTCACTGTTCGTGTCTCTGATGATTGCGGTGAGCAACGCCTTCCGGGACACTTCGACTGACGATTCGTCGGGATGGTGCTGATGGTACTCCGGAAGGCCGGGCCGGCCGCCGCCGCTGCGGGAGTTGTTGGGTTCGGGTTCATCGGGCTGGTGACGATGGGGACTTATGCGGCGAGTGGGACGCCGCAGCAGTCGGCGAATCGTTCCGCCCTGTCCCCCGGAACGGTCCCCGCGGCCTATCAGGAACCGATCCAGCGGTGGGGCGGGCTCTGCCCCGAGATCTCCGCGCCGATGCTCGCGGCGCAGCTGTACCAGGAGAGCGGTTTCGACCCCAGGGCGCGCTCCGGGGTCGGGGCGCAGGGGATGGCGCAGTTCATGCCGGGCACCTGGACCGAGTACGCCACCGACGGCAGCGGGGACGGCAGGGCGGACGTCTGGGACCCGCTGGACGCCATCGCCTCGGCGGCGACCTACGACTGCGCGATCGCCAAGCGGATCGCGAAGGTCCCGGGCGATCCGCAGGCCAACATGCTGGCCGCCTACAACGCCGGCGAGGGCGCGGTGGAGCGGTACAACGGCGTACCGCCGTACAAGGAGACCCAGGGCTACGTGCGGAACATCCAGGCGATGGCCCGCAGCTTCACCGCGCCGACCGCGCCGGTGGAGGCGTCCTCGCAGGCGGCGGCCGCGATCTACTTCGCGCAGACCAAGCTCGGCACCCCGTACCTGTGGGGCGGTGAGGGCCTGCCCTCGCAGAACGGGCGGTTCGACTGCTCGGGCCTGACCCAGGCCGCGTTCGCCAGCGTGGGCATCACTCTGCCCCGGGTGGCCAACGACCAGTGGTACGCCGGGCCGCACCCGTCGCGCGACCAACTGCGGCCCGGTGACCTGGTGTTCTGGGCGACGGACCTCGGTGATCCGCGGAGCATCCACCACGTCGGGATCTACGTCGGCGGCGGCTACATGATCAACGCGCCGCACACCGGCGCGGTGATCCGCTACGACAGGATCGACACCAGGGAGTACATCGGGGCGACCCGGGTCACCTCGGACGGCGCCCAGGCGCTGCCGACCCGGAACAACGACGGCGCGGTCAACGCCCCGAGCCGTCCGGGCGGGACGCAGCCCACCACCCCCGCGGCGAGCCAGGGCGGCGCACCGGCGCCCCCCGCCCGAGCGGTCGCCGCCGCCCCGCCCGCGCAGGCCGGACCGAGCCCCGCCGGCCCGGGACGGTAGATCCGGTGCGACCGGACGGCCGGGACCTGTGTGCGCACTGTGGACGCTGAGTCAAGTTTCGATAACCGCGCGTTTCCGTGGAACGCTGTGCCCCGGAAATGACGTTTCCTCCGGTGGCCCCTCGTCAGCTACCCGCACCGGGCGGGCCCCGGCCACGACGACCAGCTGCAGCGGACCAGAAGGAGGTGCGGCGTGTCGACGCCGCTTGCCGACACGACCAACCCCGACCTCGACCTGCTCTACGCCGTCAACGGCCTGGCCAAGCGCTCCCCGCAGTGGCTGGACCACATGGTCTCGTGGGTCGGCGAGTACGGCATCCTGATCGGCCTGGCGATGCTCGGCCTGGTCGCCTGGCTCCAGGCCAGGCGCCGTCCGGACGCGCCGGTGGCGATGGCCGGGCTGCTCTGGGTCCCGATCTCGGTGGCCCTCGCCGAGCTGGCCAACCTGCCGATCGCCGCGATCGTCGACCGCCCGCGCCCCTTCGTCGACCATCCCGGGCTGCTGGTGCTGGTGGACGGCAAGGCCGGCACCCACTCCTTCGTCAGCGACCACTCGACCATGACCATGGGCGTCGCGGTGGCGCTGTTCCTGGTGAACCGCAGGCTGGGCTGGATCGCCGGCGGGCTGGCGGTCCTCCAGGGCTTCTGCCGGATGTTCATGGGCGTCCACTACCCGACCGACGTGATCGGCGGCTTCGCGCTCGCCGTCGCCGTGGTGCTGCTGCTGGCGCCGATCGCCATGGCGGTGCTGGTGCCGTTCTGCCACGCGCTGAGCCGGACGGCGGTCGCCCCGCTGATCCGGGCGCCCGAGCGCGGCGGCGCGGCCCGTGCCGGGACCGGGACCGGGACCGGTCCGCGCGGCCGTCGGCGCGGGCGCGGGGCGGTGCGGACCGGGGAGCAGCCGCCGGAGTCCGACCTCGCGGCCTGACCTCCCGGCGGCCCCACGGCCCGGAAGGAACCGCCGGGAAAGCCGGAAGGAGCCGCGCAGAAGCCCGGGAGGAGCCGTCCGGAGCCCCCCGGGGCTCAGTCCGGCTCGGCGCCGTTCTCGCCGAGGTGGCCGGCCCCCTCACGGCGGGCCAGGTCGCGCGAGCGGCGGGCCGGGGCGTACCAGCCACAACTGCAGGTCGCGAAGGCGAAGGAGCCGCGCTCGCTGATCGCGAGGCGGTGTTCGGGCATCCGGGCGGTGCCGGGTGCGACCGGCAGCTCACTGTGCACGTGGTTCACCGTAACGCGCCGGACGCCCGCTGCGCGACGCGCCCGGAGCTCCGGTCCCGCGTAACCCCTGGCGCCCCAACTCGTTTGCCCGGAAAGAGCTCTGCCCACCCGGTGGTGGCCGGCGGGGCAGTCGGGCCCGAGGGGGTTCTCGCGAGGATGAAGATGACCGACCAGCAGCGCGCCGGACGGCCGGCACGCCGTCCGGGTCCGCACCTGCGTGCGGCGGCCGGGGCCGCCCTGCTCGCCGCCGCCCTGGCGGCGGGAGCCGCCGGCTGCTCCGGCGGCGCCGGCGGTGGTTCCTCCGACCAGCAGTCGGGCGCCCCCGACCAGCTCGCCGCGGATCCGCTGACGGCGGTGCGCAACGCCGCCGACATCACCGGCCGCACCGGCTCCGCGCGCACCGCGACCGAACTGGTCACCGAGTCCGCGGAGAAGAAGGCCTCGTTCAGCGGCACCGGCGGCTACGACTACGTCAAGCGGGTCGGCCGGCTGGAGATCCAGGTGCCGCCGGGCGCGGCGACCACCGGGAAGATCGTCGAGGTGGTCCTGCCGGGCACCGTCTACCTCCAGAACAGCGGCGCCAAGGTCCCCGAGGGCAAGTGGGTCAAGCTGGACGTGCGCCAGCTACCGGACGGCAACCTGGTCAGCAGCGGAGCCACCGACCCGGCCTCGGCGGCGGGGGCGCTGCGCGGCGCGCAGAAGGCGGAGGCGGTGGGCACCGAGACCGTCGACGGGGTCGCGCTGCACCACTACCGGGGCACCCTGGACCTCGCGAAGGCGGCCGACGCGACGGGCGGCCGGGGCGGTGACGGCCTGCGGATGGGCGGGCAGACCTTCACCGTCAAGGAGGTCCCGTACGACGTCTGGCTGGACGACCAGGGCCGGCTGCACAAGGTGGTCGAGGTGTTCACCTTCGCCGGGGTCGCCGGGTCCAAGGATCCCAAGGACCAGGTGAAGGTGACGTCGACGACCTCGCTGCGGGACTTCGGCCGGCCGGTGGAGGCGGCCGAGCCCGCGGCCTCGGACATCTACCAGGTGAAGCCCACGGAGAGCCCGAAGTAGGGCGGGTCCGACAGGCCCTGGACGGCCGGGGCAGCGCCCCGGCGCCGGGGCGAGACGGGGTGCGGCCGGAGCGGGTGGCCGTCCGGGGAGCGACGGCCACCCGTTTCGGCGGCGCCGAGATGGCCCGTCCGTGCCATGTGGACGGGCCCCGAAGTGCCTAGGCTGGACTCCGGGTGGCTGCCGCCCGGGCTGGCGAGGCACTGAAGGGGTGGTGCAGGTGGTGTCGTCCACGGGCGGCCGCAGCGGCGGCCACGACGACGCGGCCCTCGACGAGATCGATCTGGCCGGCGAGCTGATGATCGCAGCGACGGCCAGCTCCGGCGACCGGCTGCCGACCGAGCGGATCGACGAGGTGCTGCTGGACCGGACCGGACCCGGCCGGGCCGACCGGGAGGCCGACGGCTAACCGGCCCCCGCGACGACGGCTCCGGAGCGGCGGACGGCCGCTGAGCCGCGGACGGCCCGTCGGCTCAGCTGCGCAGCAGGCGGCTGATCGCGGCGGTGGCCTCCGCCACCTTGGCGTCCAGCTCGGCGCCGCCCTCCTCGGCGGCCGCGGCGACGCAGTGCCGCAGGTGCTCCTCCAGCAGGGAGAGCGCGAAGGACTGCAGCGCCTTGGTGCTGGCCGAGACCTGGGTGAGCACGTCGATGCAGTAGACGTCCTCGTCGACCATCCGCTGGAGGCCGCGGACCTGGCCCTCGATCCGGCGCAGCCGCTTGAGGTGGGCGTCCTTCTGCGCGCTGTAGCCGTGCGGGCCGTGGTGCCCCGCCGGAGCGTGGCCGGCCTGCGGGTCGGTCCCCTGCGCGTGCTCCGGCTCGGTGCGCGCTTGCGTCGTGGTCATCGGCCCCGCCTTCGTCTCAGTGCCTGGTGGCTGCGTCGGCCACCAGTGTCCAACACCGGGGCCTTCCGTGGTGTTCCGACGGCCGACCCGGCATGTGCCGCGGGGCCCGGTGGACGGGTGCCCGTCGGTTGAGCCGTCTGAGCGGCGCCCCGCTCTTCCGTGCGCACGACGGGGACAATCCGGGCGAGGTTCCGTCAGACTGGGGTCCCGCGCCCCCACGTGGTGGTGCGCCCGGATCACCCGGTGCGGCAGTCGAACGGAAGGGGAGGTTCCGGCTCCTTCCCCGACACCCCGTTTGCGCGATTGCGCTTGGTTGCACCTAGCATCGTTCAGTCCCTACCCCGCACATCGGAGATTTCCGTGCGTTTTAGCCTGACCCCGAAGGAGACGAGCTTCTACGACATGTTCGCCGCCGCGGCGGAGAACCTCGTCGTCGGATCGAAGCTCCTTTTGGAGCTGCTGGGATCAGACGTGTCGGCCCGTGCGGAGATCGTCGAGCGCATGCGCGCCGCCGAGCACGCCGGGGACGACACCACCCACGCCGTCTTCCACCAGCTGAACTCGTCCTTCATCACGCCCTTCGACCGCGAGGACATCTACAGCCTCGCCTCGTCGCTGGACGACATCATGGACTTCATGGAGGAGGCCGTCGACCTGGTCGTCCTCTACGACATCCAGACCCTGCCGAAGGGCATCGAGCAGCAGATCGAGGTGCTGGCGCGCGCCGCGGAACTCACCGCCGAGGCGATGCCCAACCTGCGCAGCATGTCCAACCTCACCGAGTACTGGATCGAGGTCAACCGGCTGGAGAACCAGGCCGACCAGATCCACCGCAAGCTGCTCGCCCACCTGTTCTCCGGTCAGTACGACGCCATCGAGGTCCTCAAGCTCAAGCAGGTCGTGGACGTCCTTGAGGAGGCGGCGGACGCCTTCGAGCACGTCGCCAACACGGTGGAGACCATCGCCGTCAAGGAGTCCTGACCCTCGTGGACATGGCAGCACTCATCGCCGTCATCGGCGTTGCGTTCTTCTTCACGTACACCAACGGCTTCCACGACTCGGCGAACGCGATCGCCACCTCGGTCTCCACCCGGGCGCTCACCCCCCGGGCGGCGCTGGCGATGGCCGCGGTGATGAACCTGGCCGGCGCGTTCCTCGGCAGCGGGGTGGCGCACACCGTCTCCAAGGGGATCATCGAGACGCCGAGCGGCAACCAGGGGATGGCGATCCTGTTCGCCGCCCTGGTCGGGGCGATCGCCTGGAACCTGGTCACCTGGTACTTCGGCCTCCCGTCCTCCTCCTCGCACGCGCTGTTCGGCGGCATGGTGGGCGCGGCGCTGGCCGGCGGCGTCGACGTGATCTGGAGCGGGGTCCTCGAGAAGATCGTCATCCCGATGATCGTCTCGCCGGTGGTCGGCCTGGTCGGCGGCTTCCTGGTGATGCTGGCGATCCTGTGGATCTTCCGCCGGGCCAACCCGCACCGGGCCAAGCGCAACTTCCGGGTCGCCCAGACCGCCTCGGCCGCCGCGATGGCCCTGGCGCACGGCCTCCAGGACGCCCAGAAGACCATGGGCATCGTGGTCATGGCCCTGACCATCTCCGGCCACCAGGCCGGCAACGGGATCCCGGTCTGGGTGAAGATCTCCTGCGCGACGATGCTCTCGCTGGGCACCTACGCGGGCGGCTGGCGGATCATGCGGACCCTGGGCCGCAAGATCATCGAGCTGGACCCCCCGCAGGGCTTCGCCGCCGAGGCCACCGCCTCGACCGTCATGTACATCACGTCGTTCGTCTTCAAGGCGCCGATCTCGACCACGCACGTGATCACCTCGGCGATCATGGGCGCGGGCGCGACCAAGCGGATCCGCGCGGTGCGCTGGGGCGTCGCGAAGAACATCGTGCTCGGCTGGTTCATCACGATGCCGGCGGCCGCCATCGTCGCAGCGCTGGTGTACTGGTTCGTCCACCTGTTCTGGGGCTGACGCCCCCGCAGGACCGGCGAACGGGCAGGGCCCGCCCCCACATCTCGGGGGCGGGCCCTTTTCCATGTCCCGCGGCGGCACCGCCATGCAGCACCACGGGACAGCTCGCGGTCCGTCACGCTCCTCGGCGCCCGGGGCGCCGCCCGTGACGGGGCCGGGTCTAGCCGAAGCGGCCGGAGATGTAGTCCTCGGTCGCCTGGACCTGCGGGTTCGAGAAGATCCGCTGGGTGTCGTCCAGCTCGATCAGCTTGCCCGGCTGGCCGACGCCGGCCAGGTTGAAGAAGGCGGTGCGGTCGCTGACGCGGGCCGCCTGCTGCATGTTGTGGGTCACGATGACGATGGTGAACTGCTCCTTCAGCTCCCCGATCAGGTCCTCGATGGCGAGGGTCGAGATCGGGTCGAGCGCGGAGCAGGGCTCGTCCATCAGCAGGACCTGGGGCTCGACCGCGATGGCGCGGGCGATGCACAGGCGCTGCTGCTGACCGCCGGAGAGGCCGGCCCCGGGCTTGTTCAGCCGGGTGTGGACCTCCTTCCAGAGGTTGGCGCCCTTCAGCGAGCGCTCCACCACCTCGTCCAGCACGGACTTCTTCTTCACGCCGGCGAGCCGCAGACCGGCGATCACGTTGTCGTAGATCGACATGGTCGGGAACGGGTTCGGGCGCTGGAAGACCATGCCGACCGAGCGGCGCACGGCGACCGGGTCGACGTTGGAGGCGTACAGGTTCTCGTCGTCCAGGAGGACCTTGCCCTCGACCCGGGCGCCCGGGATCACCTCGTGCATCCGGTTGAGGGTCCGCAGGAAGGTGGACTTGCCGCAGCCGGACGGGCCGATGAAGGCCGTGACCGAACGGGGCTCGATGCTCATCGAGATGTCCTCGATGGCCTTGGTGGTGCCGTAGAAGGCCGACAGTCCGCTGACGTCGATGCGCTTGGCCATGATCGTTTGCTTCTCTCGTCTGTCTCGTACGTCAGTCGGTCGCTCAGTGTCCGCCCTTGGGCGAGCGCCAGCGCGCGATGCCCCGGGCGACGAGGTTGAGCCCCATCACGAAGGCGATCAGCACCAGCGCCGCGCCCCAGGCACGGGCGTAGCCGAAGTCGTTGTTGACCTGCGAGTACTGCGTCCAGATGTACATCGGCAGGGACTGCTGCGGTCCGTCGAACGGGTTGTTGTTGATGTAGTCGGCGCCGAACACCAGCATCATCACCGGGGCGGTCTCGCCCGTGATGCGGGCGACCGCGAGCATCACACCGGTGGTGATGCCGCCGATCGCGGTGGGGAGGACGATCCGCAGGATGGTCTTCCACTTCGGCACGCCGAGCGCGTACGAGGCCTCGCGCAGCTCGTTCGGGACGAGCTTCAGCATCTCCTCGGTGGACCGGACCACGACCGGCATCATCAGGATGGCCAGCGCGAGGCTGCCCGAGAAGCCGGAGTAGCCGAAGCCCAGGGCGAGGTTCCAGAGCGAGAGGACGAACAGACCGGCGACGATCGACGGGATGCCCGTCATGACGTCGACGAAGAAGGTGACCGCCTTGGCGAGCCTGCCCCGGCCGTACTCGACCAGGTAGACGGCGGTCAGCAGACCGATCGGGGCGGCCATCGCGGTGGCCAGGCCGACCTGCTCCAGGGTGCCGATCAGCGCGTGGTAGATGCCGCCGCCGGGCCCGGACTGGATCACGCCCTTCATGGAGTGGCCCAGGAAGTTCCCGTCGACCACGTCGATGCCCTGCTGGACGGTGTAGAACGACAGGGCGACCAGCGGCACGACGGCCAGGATGAAGGCGACCCAGACCACCGAGGTGGCGAGCCGGTCCTTGGCCTGCCGGCGGCCCTCGACCCTGGCCGAGAGCGCGTAGCCGACCAGCAGGAAGAGCAGGGCCGAGATCAAGCCCCACTGGAGGTGGCTGGCCAGCCCGCCGGCCAGGCCGATCCCGCAGCCGAGCGCGATCGAACCGGCGGCGACGGCGGCCGGGGCCCACTTGGGCAGGCGGTTGGCGGTCAGCGGACGGCCGACGGGCCGGGCGTCCTCGACGACGGCGGTGACGGTCATGCGTTGGCCCCCGAGTACTCCTTGCGGCGGGCGATGATCATTCGCGCGGCACCGTTCACCAGCAGGGTGATGACGAACAGGACGAGGCCGGAGGCCATCAGCGCGTCGCGGCCGTTGTCACCGGCCTCGTTGAACTTCAGCGCGATGTTCTGCGCGAACGTGCCGCCGCCGGCGTCCAGGATGTGCAGCGACAGGACGTTGCTGGCGGACAGCACCACCGCGACCGCGATGGTCTCGCCGAGCGCGCGGCCGAGGCCGAGCATCGAGGCCGAGATGATGCCGGGGCGGCCGAACGGCAGCACCGCGGTGCGGATCATCTCCCAGCGGGTCGCGCCGAGCGCGAGCGCCGCCTCCTCGTGCATCCGCGGCACCTGGCGGAACACCTCGCGGGAGACCGCGGTGATGATCGGCAGGACCATGATGGCCAGCAGGATGCCGACGGTGAACAGGTTGCGCGGGGTCCCGGTCCTGGTCTGGTCGAAGACGTACGTCCAGCCCAGGTACTCGTTGAGCCAGCTGTTCAGGCCGTCCAGGTGCGGCACCAGGAAGAGCGCGCCCCAGAGGCCGTAGACGATGCTGGGGACGGCGGCGAGCAGGTCGACCAGGTAGGCGAACGGCTGGGCGATCCGGCGCGGAGCGTAGTGCGAGATGAACAGCGCGATCCCGATGGCCACCGGGACGGCGATCGCCATCGCGATGACCGCGCTGACGACGGTGCCGAAGGCCAGCACGGCGATGCCGAAGACGGGCTTCGGGGCGTCCGGCGTCCACTCGAAGCTGGTGAGGAAGTTGCCCTCGTTGGTGCTCAGGGCGAGGACCGACCGCCAGGTCAGGAACGCCGCGATGGCGGCCATGATGACCAGCAGCAGGATGCCCGAGCCCCGGGCGAGGTTCATGAAGATCTTGTCGCCGACCCGGCTGTCGCGCGGCCGGCGTTCCCTGCCTCGCGGGGCGGCAGGGGAGGATGAAGTCATTGGTCTACTCCGGTCTGGTGGTGCCGCCCCGGGAAGGGGGACGGCACCATGGCGGCGGTGCCCCGGACGTGGTGCTGGGTGTGGTGCGTTCCGGTGGGGCGGCCCCGGCCCCCCTCGCTCACGGGGCCACCCCACCGGGGGTCCTGTCGGGTCAGGCCAGGGTGGCGATGACGCCGTTGACCTTGTCGGTCACGGCCTTCGGCAGCGGGACGTAGCCCTTCTCGCCGACGGCCTTCTGGCCCGCGTCACTGGCCGTGTAGGTCAGGAAGGACTTCAGGGTCTCGAGGGTCTCGGCCTTGTTGCCCTTGTCGCAGACGATCTCGTAGGTGATGAGGACCAGCGGGTAGGAGCCCTCTTCCTTGGTCGCGTAGTCGAGCTTCAGCGCGAGGTCGCTGCCGGTGCCGGCGGCCTGGGCCTTGGCGATGGTGGTGGCGGCGTTCTCGGCGGTCGCCGCGACCGGCTTGGAGGCGCCCGTGTTGATCGCGGCGCTCTTCAGGCTGTTGGTCTGGGCGTAGGCCAGCTCGACGTAGCTGATCGAGTTCTTGACCTGCTTCACCTGGGCCGAGACGCCGGCGCTGCCGTTGGCCGACTGGCCGCCCTTGGCCGCCCAGGCCTTGCCGGCCGGGTAGGTCCAGGCGCCGCCGCCGGCGGCGGCGAAGTACTTGGTCAGGTTCTCGGTGGTGCCGGCGTCGTCCGAGCGGTGGAAGGTCTGGATGTCCGCGTCCGGCAGCTTGGCGCCCGGGTTGAGGGCGGCGATCGCCGGGTCGTTCCACTTGGTGATCTGGGAGTCGAAGATCTTGGCGGAGGTCGGGCCGTCCAGGACCAGGTTGTCGACACCGTCGATGTTGTAGACCAGCGAGATCAGACCGCCGACCATCGGCAGGTCGATGCCCTGGCCGCCGGTGCAGACCGCCTTGGAGGCCTCGATCTCGGCGGGCTTCAGGGCCGAGTCGGAGCCGGCGAACTGGATCTTGCCCTGGTTGAACTGCTGGATGCCGGCGCCGGAGCCGCCACCCTGGTAGTTGATCGTGCTGCCGGAGCAGGCGGCGGCGAAGCTGGTCTTCCAGACGTCCATCGCCGCACCCTGCGCGGTGGAACCGGCGGCGATCAGCGAACCGGCCTTGCCACAGTTGATCGCGGCGCCGGCCGCGGTGGAGCCGTTGGTACCGCCGGTCGCGGTCGTGTTGTTGTTGTTGTCCGATCCGCAGGCGGCGAGCGACAGCGAGCTGACGAGCGCCATGGCACCGATCGCGAGGGCCTTGGAGCGGCCGTTCCGCTGGAGCTTCACAGGGGTGTCCCTTTCTGTGGCATTGCCCTCGCACGGGCCGTACGCGTACGGCTCAGCAGGGGTTTTGCTGTGGTCCGGGGCCCGTGCGGCCCTCCGGTGGTCCCGAAGTTAGGCCGGGCAGGTGACACGACAGCCGGTCGCAAGTGAACGGCGAGTGAACCTCGAACGGATGACAGGAAACTACGTCAGGTAGTAACGGTTGCGTCACGGCAAGGGCGCGGGGAGATCACTTCCACCGTTCCTTCACCGGTGCGGCCCCGGCCGCCCGCACCGGTTTCGCCCCCAGGACCGCCAGCAGCGCGTCGACCAGCAGCCGGTCCTGGTCCTGGGTGAGCCGCGCGCGGGCCTTGCCGGCCGGCAGCCACTCCAGCCGGTCCACCTCCCGGTTCGGCCGGAAGGACCCGCTCGACGGCACCGCCGCCCAGTAGCGGACCTCCTTCGGACGGCCCTGCACCCGGTAGTGCTGGGTGGGCAGCTCCGGGCCCAGCAGACAGTGGAAGCCGGTCTCCTCCCGGACCTCGCGCAGCGCCGCGTCGACCGGCCCCTCGCCGGGTTCGAGCTTGCCCTTCGGCAGGCTCCAGTCGTCGTACTTGGGCCGGTGGATCACCGCGATCCGCGGCCGCCCCAGCCGTCCGCCCTTCTTCGGCCGGCCCGGCAGCCACAGCACCGCCCCGGCCGCCAGGATCACCGGGGCGTGCCCCGCCCCGGTGGCGGCCCCCGTCGCCGCCCGGTCGGTGCCCGGGCGCTCGTCCACCTCAGACCGTCCCGGGTGCGGCGGGAAGCCCCCAGGCGTCGGCCGGGACCAGTTCCAGCCAGCCGTCCGGGCCGGACGGCAGCTCGGGCCAGCGGCGGCCGACGGCGTACCGGGCCGACTCCACCTCCAGCCGCTGGTCGGCGTGCACCACGCCCAGCACGTACGCGGTCGCCGGGGTGATCCGCGGGGTCCGCGCCGCGGTGGCGGCGGTGACGGCGGCGTCGGCCGCCTCCTGCTGCCGGGCCAGCACCGCGTCCAGCCCGTCCAGCTCGGAGGACGGGCGGCCGCACACCTCCAGCGCGTACCGGGCCCGCTTCACCAGGATCCGGAGCCGGGCCCAGGGCGCGTCGTCGGCCGCCAGCGCGGTGTCCGCGTCCGTCGCCCCCCGGGACGGCGGCACCGCGCCCAGCCGGCGCAGCCCGTCCCCGCCGTACGGCGTCGCGGCCCGCTGCAGCGGCAGCTGCTGGGCGCCCGCGGACAGCGCGGCGAAGGCGGCGGCGGCCTGCGGCAGCAGCACCGCCGGGGCCCGGCCGCCCGCCGACTCCAGCAGCGGCGCGTCGCCGACCAGCAGGGTCATCCGGTCCGCCAGCGCGTGCAGCCGGGCGGAGCGGAGCTCCTGGAGCACCGTGGAGTGCGCCCTGGTCCGGGCCAGGGTCAGCTGCCGGTCCAGCAGCGCCCGCGCCTTGGGGGCGCCCGCGTGGCCGGCCAGCATGCCCGTCCCGTCCGGGTCGCTGCCGCTCAGCGAGTCCAGCGCGCCCAGCAGCCGGGCCGAGCGGCGGACGTAGCCGGGCTCCAGCGCCAGCAGGTTGAGCAGCCAGCGCAGCTCGGTGCGCGACTCCTGCGCCCAGGTCTGCTCGAAGACCGGGCCGAAGGTGTGCAGCAGCCCGCCGATCCGCCGGACGGCCCGCAGCAGGTCCGAGGTACCGGCCGACGGGACAAGCGCGGCCGTCCCGGGTCTGGCGCCGACCTCGCCCACCGCCAGCGGCAGCGCGCGCAGGAAGGCGCCGGCCTGGGCGGTGAGGTGGCGGGAAAGGATGTCCCCGGCGGTCGCTGTGGCGGCCGCCTGGGCCGTCATCGGCGCTTCGGTCATGGCGTGGTAGATCCCCGTTCCCCCGGGCGGTCCCCGGAGCTGGCGGCCGACCGCCGGAACAGCTGCCCTCGGGCGTCTCGCGGGCCCTCACTGTTCCGGCGGCTTCGCATCGGTGGACGCGTCAGCGCGAGGTGGCGGCCCGACGGCGCTGGCGCGAGTCGATCAGCAGGTCCTGGACGTGTCGCAGCGGCCGCCCCTCGGCGTCCAGCGAGTGGCGGGTCCACGCGCCGTCCGGCCCCAGGTGCCAGGACTCGGTCTCGTCCGACATCCCGAGGTCGATCAGGCCGGACAGCTCGGCGCGGTGCGCCGGATCGGTGATCCGCAGCAGCGCCTCGATCCGCCGGTCCAGGTTGCGGTGCATCATGTCGGCGCTGCCGATCCAGACCTCCGGGTCGCCGCTGTTGCCGAACACGAAGATCCGGGAGTGCTCCAGGAAGCGGCCCAGGATGCTGCGGACCCGGATGTTCTCGCTCAGCCCCGGCACGCCCGGGCGGATCGCGCAGATCCCGCGTACCCAGACGTCCACCGGCACCCCGGCCTGGGAGGCCCGGTACAGCGCGTCGATCACGGCCTCGTCGACGATCGAGTTGACCTTGAGCTTCACGTGGGCCGGACGGCCCGCCCGGTGGTGGGCGATCTCGTTGTGGATCCGCGAGACCAGCCCGTCGCGCAGGCCGCGCGGGGCGGTCAGCAGGCGGCGGTAGGACTCGCGGCGCGAGTAGCCGGAGAGCCGGTTGAACAGGTCCGAGAGGTCCGCGCCGACCTGCGGGTCGGAGGTGAGCAGACCGAGGTCCTCGTACAGCCGGGCCGTCTTCGGGTGGTAGTTGCCGGTGCCGACGTGCGAGTAGCGGCGCAGGGTGTCGCCCTCCTGCCGGACCACCAGCGAGAGCTTGCAGTGCGTCTTCAGCCCGACCAGGCCGTACACCACGTGGCAGCCGGCCTCCTCCAGCTTGCGGGCCCACTTGATGTTGGCCTGCTCGTCGAAGCGCGCCTTGATCTCGACCAGCACCAGCACCTGCTTGCCGGACTCGGCCGCGTCGATCAGCGCGTCGACGATCGGCGAGTCGCCGGAGGTGCGGTACAGGGTCTGCTTGATCGCCAGCACGTCCGGGTCGGCGGCGGCCTGCTCCAGGAAGGCCTGCACCGAGGTGGAGAAGCTGTCGTACGGGTGGTGCAGCAGGACGTCGCGCTCGCGCATCGCGGCGAAGATGTCCGGCTGGGAGGCCGACTCGACGTCGGTCAGCCCGCGGGCCGTGCCGGCCACGAACTTCGGGTACCTGAGCTCCGGACGGTCCAGCTCGGCGATCCCGAACAGCCCGGTCAGGTCCAGCGGCCCGGGCAGCGGGAACACCTCCGCCTCGGTGATGTTCAGCTCCCGCACCAGCAGGTCCAGGATGTACGGGTCGATCGACTCCTCGACCTCCAGCCGCACCGGCGGGCCGAAGCGCCGCCGCATCAGCTCCTTCTCCAGGGCCTTGAGGATGTTCTCGGTGTCGTCCTCCTCCACCTCCAGGTCCTCGTTGCGGGTGACGCGGAAGGCGTGGTGGGCCAGCACCTCCATCCCCGGGAAGAGCTCCTCCAGGTGGGCGCCCATGACGTCCTCCAGCGGGACGTACCGCTGGGGCGAGGCCTCCAGGAAGCGGGCCAGCGACTGCGGCACCTTGACGCGCGCGAAGTGCTTGTGGCCGGAGACCGGGTTGCGCACCACGACGGCCAGGTTGAGCGAGAGCCCCGATATGTACGGGAAGGGGTGCGCCGGGTCGACCGCCAGCGGGGTCAGCACGGGGAAGATCTTCTGCCGGAACAGCGTGTGCAGCCGGGCCTGTTCCTTCTCCGCCAGCTCCGACCAGCGGACCACCTCGATGCCCTCGGCGGCCAGGTCCGGCAGCACCTCCTGCTGGAACGCCGCAGCGTGACGGGCCATCAGCTCGCGCGAGCGGGTCCAGATCAGGTCCAGCACCTCGCGCGGCTGGAGGCCGGAGGCGCTGCGCTGGGCGACTCCGGTGGCGATCCGGCGCTTCAGGCCGGCCACCCGGACCATGAAGAACTCGTCCAGGTTGCTCGCGAAGATCGCCAGGAACTTCGCCCGCTCCAGCAGCGGGATGCCCGAGTCCTCGGCCAGCTCCAGCACGCGCTCGTTGAACGCGAGCCAACTGCGCTCGCGGTCCAGGAAGCGGCCCTGCGGCAGCGCTTCGAACTCCTCCTCGTCCGTGGCCGGCAGCTCCGGCGGGATGCCCAGCGCGCTGGACATCCGGGCCGTGGGCGACAGCGGGGCAGAGACGGGGCGGGGGATGCTCATGGGCTCCAGCTCCTCCAGCAGCGGGACGGCGTCCGGACACGAATGGCTCTGCGGGCCGTCGCCCCCGCTCCGGGTCGCCCCCGGGGACAACACCCACCCTCCGGGCGCGGTCCGTACAGGACCGGCCGGTGCGTGGCGGTCGACTCTGCACGAGCGAGACACTACGGACTTCATCCTGTGATCTTCGCGGCGGCAATTGAATCCACGGTAAACACCGCATGGCCAGGAGGAAAGCTGAGTCGGTCGGGGCAAGGGGCGTCGCCGTCCCGTCCCTCGCCCGTGACCGCCCGGGGGCCCTCCCGGCCGCTCCCCGCGGCGGCTAGGACGGCCGGTCGGCCCGGTACCGGGCCCGGTACATGAGGTCCACCTCGTGAACGGTGAACCCCAGTCGTTCATATACCCGCACAGCGGCCGGATTGTCGGCGTCGACGTAGAGGAGAACGGTGTCCAGTCCGCGCTCGCCGGGGCCGGTGCCGGTCAGGTGGCGCAGACCCGCAGCGGTCAGCGCGCGGCCGAGGCCGCTGCCCTGCTCGGCCGGGTCCACGCCGACCACGTACACCTCGCCGAGCTCGGGCTCGGTGGCGGTGGCCGGATGCACCTTGGTCCAGTGGAAGCCGACCACCCTGCCCTCACGGGTGGCGAGGAAGAAGCCGGCCGGGTCGAACCAGGGCTCGGCGACCCGCTCGGCCAGGTCCTGCTCGGTCCAGCCGCCCTGCTCCGGGTGGTGGGCGAAGGCGAGGGCGTTCAGCCGCAGCCACTCGGCGTCGTCCTCCCCCGGGCGGAAGGTGCGGAGCTCGAAGCCCTCGGGGACGGCCACCGCCTCCGTCTGCCGGCCGGTGCGGCGCATCTGCCGCAGCTCGCGGACCAGCTCGGCACCGTACGCCCCGGCCAGGTGCCGGGCCGCCGGGTGACCCCCGTGCACCCAGAAGTCCACCGCGTCCCGCCCCGCCCGGTGGGCCTGCGCCAGGACGGCGTCCACCAGCGGGCGGGCCAGACCGCGGCCGCGGGCCGCCGGGTCGACCACCAGCTCGGCGGCGGGGTTCGCGGCCGGGTTCTCCGGCACTTCGAGCTGGCCGTAGCCGAGGACGGCGCCGGCTTCGATCTCGACGAGGTGGCGGACCCCCGGTCGCGCTGTCTCCGCGTTCCGCAGCCGGAGCCGGCCCTGCTCGGACACGGCGGCCCGGCCGTCCACGGCTTGGGCCGCCGCCAGAAGACGCAGGGCGCCGTCGCGCTGCTCAGGCCGGAGCACATCGTTCGCAGTGACCGCTGTCTGATCGTCCATGATCCGACGATACGGCACCGGAAAAGCAAAGAACCCCTGATCCGATGGGATCAGGGGTTCTTCAGCAATGATTGTTCGGCGGCGTCCTACTCTCCCACAGGGTCCCCCCTGCAGTACCATCGGCGCTGTAAGGCTTAGCTTCCGGGTT
>NZ_JBIVSD010000021.1:0-130033 GCF_044756065.1 Kitasatospora sp. NPDC092039
GACAACATGACCCGCCGTCTCACCGGCGAATCAACACCCACCTGGCGAGGCACCTGAACCCGACATCATGGAACTCACGAGATCAAACGCCCTCTGAGGAAGAGCACGCCTACACCTTGGCCAATCGCAAGGCCTTCGACGCAGCTCTGGGCTGACAAGACGGCGCCTACCCGCCCGCCTCGCTTGTCCAGCGGAAACGCGCGGCCGCGGTCGGCGCGCGCGGCTGGGTACGCAAGGACTCGGCACGGTCTGTCCATAGGGGCGCCGCGCGCTGCTGGGCCTGTCCATCGCACGCGGCACGGCGCGCGGCCGCCGCGCTACCAGCGGGTGAGGTGCTCCCCCAGCGCCCGGCGCAGCAGGGCGAGGGCCGCGTCGGCGCCGGGGCAGCGCAGGGGTTCGCCGCTGGCGGCGTCGGCGACGATGCTGCTGTCGATCAGGGCGGTCCAGGTTCCGCGCTGGACGTCGTACTCCTCGATCCAGCCGACCGGCCGGCCGTCCTGCTGGAGCTCCTGGACGCCCGGGTGGTCGGGCCAGGTGAGGTGGACCAGGCCGTCGCCGAGCGCGGCGCGGTCGGGTTCGCCGAGGCCGCGGGCGGAGGGCACGATCCAGCCGGTCGGGCGTTTGAGGGCCAGTCGCTGCACGCCGGGCATCGCACGCTCGGGGCGCAGCAGCTCGATGTGCGTGCGGTGCAGGACGTCCAGGGCCTGGCCGACGGAGCGGTGGGTACTGGTCCCGCTGGCCGGGTCCGTCAGGACCACGGCGGCCTTGGAGCCCCGGTGCTGGGCGGCGATGTGCCCGGCCTGCCCCCACGGGCCGTCCGGCAGCGGCGCGGTCCAGCCGATCGGCCGGCCCCGGTAAAGCAGCTGGTGGACGCCCTCGGCCTGCGGGTCGCCCCAGGATGCGGCCAGCCAGCCCTCGCCGAAGGTCGGGCTCAGGTCGTCCAGGCGGTCCGGCTCGCCGAACCGGACGCTCGGGCTGGTGCACGCCGCGCGGCGCAGCGCCTCGAAGTCCTCCGCCCGGTGGGCCGGGGCTGCGGGGGCTGGCACCCGTGCGGGCGGCCGGAATTCGGGTCGGTCCGAAACAGCGGGTGCCGCCGCCTGGTCCGGGGCGGGCGCCTTTTCGGACCGGTCCGAAACCGTCGGCTCGGTCGGGGGCGTGACCGGGGCGGGATTTTCGGACCGATCCGAAACTGCCGGCCCGGCGGGTGCCTCGGCCAGGACCTTGGGGTCGACCCGGGCCAGGACGTCCGGGCGCATCAGCATCTCCTCGGCCCGGCGCAGCGCGCGCTGCTGTTCGGTCAGGTCGGGCCAGCGGACCTCGTCGCGCACGGCCTCCGCCGCCTCCCGCTCCCGGGCGCCCGCCCGCGCGGTGCTGCGCCAGTAGGTCTCGTACGCGGCCACCGGATCGTCGTCCACCGTGTCCAGGAACGTGCGGGCGGCCTCCAGGGCCTCCTCGGCGCTGCGCAGCATCTCGGCCCGGGCGCCCTCCAGGGCAACATGGGCAGCGTCGGCGGCGTCGGACTTGGCCTTGTCCCGGGCCGCTTTGGACTTGCACGCGGTCGAGCAGTACTTCGACCGGCGCCCGCGCTTGCCGGGCTCCGGCGCCGGCACCGTCCTCCCACACCCCGCACGCTCGCACACCGCGCCGACCGCCACGTCGAACAGCACGTCAGAGGCACCGGAATTTCGGACCGATCCGTATTTCATCCCCGGATCGTAACCTTGACGATCCCCCAGGTCACAGCCCATTTCGGATCGGTCCGAAACTCCCGGCCGCCCGGACGGCCATCAAGGAACCGGGTTACGGACCGGCCCGAAACTCCCCCTGCTGCTCCTGGTGCAGCACGGCGGGCAGCTGCACCGCTGCTGCTGCACGGAGCGGCGGTGCAGCAGCCGGACGTGTTGCTGCACCAGGCGCTGCTGCACGTTGTCCCGTCGCCGGCCGTAGCCGCCCGCCCCCTTGTCCTGCTACCCGGCGACCCCTTGTCCGGGGTTGTCCCGCGCAACGCCCGGTTGTCCCGCTGCGCATGCGCAACCCACTGCGCAACGGCGCCCTGCGCATGCGGATTCGCACCCGGCACGCACGGCCCGCACCCGCCCTTGCGCATCGTGATCCGGGCGGTTGCGACCCGGATCGCACTGTCGCACCCGGCCCCGGCCGTTGCGCAGCCGGCGGTTGCGCGGGCCGTCGCAATCGCAGCACCCGGCGGTGCAGCACACGCTGCTGCTGCACCGCCGGAAGCAGCAGCACGACCGGGTGCAGCAAGGGTGGCCTTGCTGCACCCGTGACCGTCCGGGTCCCGCACCGGTTGCACCCGGTATGACGACCTCTTCGCTGTCCTGGCTGCCGACCCCCACCTCGCTCGAAGCCGGGCCCGAGCCCGCGCCGCCCGGGGACGAGCTGACCGAGGAGGAGCGCGCCGGCCTGCAGGCGGCCGCAGCGGCCGGGGAGCGGGCAGCGGCCTGGGTGCGGGAGCTGGCCCGCCGGCAGCCGGTCGAGGCGCACGGGCGGGTGCTGGAGCTGACCGCCGACGCGATCGAGCAGACCTGCACCCGCGAGATCATCCCCGGCAACGACGGCGACCTCGCCGCCGAGCTGCGCTACCGCCTGGACGGCGGCGTGCTGCTCGGCGCGACCAACCTGGAGACCGTCCCGGAGCTCACCGGCGGGGAGCGGATCGCCCTGGCCGCCGTCGCCGCCCTCGCCCTGGCGATGCCGGGCACCGCGCTGACCTGGTACGAGCGGGAGCTGCCCCACCTCGCCCAGGTGATGGACAAGGCGGTCGCCGCCGGCCGCGCCGCCACCGCCAGCGGTGCCGGGGCCGCTGGGTGAGTACGGCCAGGCGCCGGGCGCTCGGGCCCGGCGCCGCCCGCGTGCTGGCCGACACCGTCCGGGCGCCCCGTACTCCGCCCCCGTGGTCACCCGCCGCCGTCGAGACCGCCCTGCACACGGTGCTGGAGGAGTTCGAGCAGCGGGCCGAGCCCTGGCGGGAAACCTTCGAGGACCTGGACGAGGACGTCCTCGCCGAGACCGCCGCCGAGGCCCGCGTCTTCGAGACCGATCCGGCCCGCGCCGTCGACGAGCTGGTGCGCGGCCTGTACGGGCAGCTGGCCGACTGGCAGGCCGCGATCGGCGACCTCGGCCGCGCGCTTACCGCGGCCGCGCAGGACCGGCCACTGCCGGAGTGGGCCGCCAACGCCGGACGCACCGAGGACGTCCGCTGGCGACGGGCACGCCTGGCGCTGCTGGAGGCCGTCGCCCGCCACCACCACGGCCACCTGCCCGCCGCAGTGCCGGACGACCGGCCGTGGTGATCACCGGTGCCCGACGCGCGGGAGAATGAGCCGGGTGACCAGCACCCAGCCCCTGCCCCGCGGCATCAGCGCCCTGATCCCGAACGCCCGCGCCAAGGCCACGCCCGGCGAGCTCGCGGCCGCCCAGCTCCTGCACCTGCGCTCCGCGACCGTCCCGGTCCCGGTCCTCGCCGCGGCCGCCGCGCTGATCGCCGCGCAGCTGGAGGACCCGGACCCGGCCACCCGCGAGGCCGCGGTCGCCGTCCACACCCACCTGCTCGCCGCCATCGAGGACGCCCCGCCTGGTGACCCGTCTCAACGAAGTTTGACGAGTCTCAGCGAAGTTTGACCGGGTTGACGCGACCGCACTCCTGTCGCACTCACACTCCGGCTATTCCGGCGTTTCGGGCGGACAGTTCGGAGCGGACGAGTTCGAGGAGGCGCCCTGACCAGTTGCGGCCCCGGCCTGCGTTGTCGCCCCAGAAAGCCGAGTTCATGTCGTCGTAGACCACGGTGGCGTCGTCCGTCGCGAGCAGGACTTCGGCCAGTTCGGGGTGCTGGTGGTACTTGGCGCGCAGCAGCGCGGTCATGACGGCGGTTCGGGCGTGTTCCCAGCCCTCGCGGCGGGGGGCCTGGGCCGCGAGCGTGCGCGCCGCGGCGGCGGTCTGTGCTGTCGCGATCGCCTCTCGGGTCTCGGGATCGTTGACCGATAGGGCCCAGTAGGCGTGGGCGACGGAGGGGTAGTCGGTGTCGGCGACCGTGATCGGGGCAGGGTAGTCGTGGCGCAGGCCGGTCTTGCCGGGGTGGTCCGTCGGCTCTCTGGGGAATGTCTGCGCGAGGTGGACCGCCGGGGCGTGCGAGGTCGCCGGTCCGTCCGCGGAAACGCTGGTGGCCTTCTCCGCTCTCCACTTGGCCCGTTCCTCGAAGTACCCGAGGGCGCTGTCGTAGTCCTCCTGTGAGACCGTGCCGTCGAACGACAGGTAGGTCCGGCTGCCGGGCCCTGCCACCAGGATGCGCAGCGGCCGGTCTTTGCTGTCCATGTCGCCCAGCGCGTAGCGGCGCTGCGTCTCCGGGATCGCGAGGAACGCGGCGCGGGCCTCGGCCCGGTTCTCCTCGGTCCGCTCGGCGAGGAAGACGTCGACGGCGGCCAGGCAGCGGCCGGTCGAATCGGGTCGCCCGTTCAGCTGATCGATGGTGTCGCGGACTTCGGCGACCAGCAGCTCGGGCGTGATCCAGCTCTCCGGCTCGCCGAACTTCCAGGCCGCAAGACCGTGCGCGGAGGCTTTGCCGCCTTCGGGGAAGCTGGTGGCCACCCAGCCGGTGCGCAGCTTCTCCTCGAACTCCTCGACGGTGACCAGGCCCCAGCAGTTGATGAGCCCGTCGGCGTAGATGAAGAGGTCGGTGAGGAAGTAGTGGCCGCCGTTGCGGATGAAGGCGTGGCGCCAGGTGCCGGGTATGCGGACGCCGTCCGCTGTGCGATGGGTGATCCGGTTGCCGATCATCCTGGGATTGTGCCGCAGCACCCACCGCTCGGACCGTGATTTTCCCCGGGCCGTACGCCAGCACCTCAAGGTACCCAGGGGCCGCGGGTGCTGGACCCCGACGGTCAAACTTCGCTGAGACAAAACCGCGCCGGTCAAACTTCGTTGAGACGGGTCACGCGTGAATGCGCGAGCCCGCGTCCCACATGTCCCAGGCAGCGACGCAAAACGCCGTGACCTGGGTAAAAGGCTTGAGACCGTCCCAGCAAAACGGACATTACGGGCGGGCTGGGACAGTGCTGGGACGTGGATGTCTCAGCACCGTCCCAGCCCCTGGTTGTGCGTCCCGGGTCCGGCGGGCGCCCCGGGGGCAGCGTAGCCGGGCCCGGCCCCAGGTCAGTGATCGCCCGGCCGGTAGCGCGATGGCATCCGACGCGCTGCACTCTGCGCACTTCGGAGTCGCAGCCAGCGGACGCCACCGCGGCCGGACAGCGCTGCGCGCGGCGGGGCGGGGCGGAGCGGCCGTCGGAGCGTCCCGCCACCGGGGACCGGTCAGTCCCCGGCCGGGCCGGCGGTGTAGGACAGGCCGCCCTCTCCCAGTGGCCGCCGCCCGTCGCCCGCGGACCGGGTGGCGGGCACCGGGGCGGCCGGGACGGAGAACGGGGAGCCGAGGCGCTCGGCCGGGAGCAGCCGTTCGGTGGACGGTTCGTCGGTCGCGGCGCTCGCGTGCGAGAACGGCTGGGCCAGCGGGCGCCGGGACGGGCGGCCGATTTGAGCATTCATGGCTGACAGTCTGTCACCCAGGGCGCTCTTCCCGGCGGGGCGCTGGGGGCGGACGGTGCGCCCCGTGCCGTAACCCGAACGGCGGCGGCGGGGTTCACCGGTCATGACGAACCTGATCCCCTTGCCCGACGGCCACCACCGCCGCGACGGACTCGGCGGCGGTGACGCGGTGTCGGTCTTCGCCGCCGAGCGGGCCGCCTTCGAAGCCGCCCGCGCCGCCCGGGCGCAGCAGGACCTGGAGGGGGCGGCAGCTGCCGAGCGGGCCGAGGCGCAGTACCGCGCGCGGGTCGAGGCCGCGGTGGGGATCGCGGCGGCCTCGGCCGAGCGCGCAGCCGGGTGGGTGTCGGAGCTGGCCGCCCGGACCGGCAGCCGGCGTCTGGCCGAGTTCGCGGCCGCGGTGCTCGCGTGCGGTCGGGACCTGGACCCCGAGGACGACGAGGACGGCGGTGTAGACGAGGACCTCGCCTTCGTGCTCAGCGGGCAGGTGCTGGTCCGCGAGAGCGGCCTGACCGAGAGCGAGGGCATCGCGCTGGCGGCGGTGGGCGCGATCGCCTTGGCGATGCCCCGCACCATCACCGTCGACAACGACCCGGACGGGCAGCTGCCCGAACTCGCCCACCACCTCGACCGGGCCGTCGCCGCCGGCCGCGCCGCCGACGTGGCACCGCAGGTGGCGGGATCGGCGCCGCACCGGTCGTGAGGGACATGAGCGTCCTGCCGGTGGCGGCGGAGCCGCCCGCCGAGGACCAGGAGCAGCGGGAGCGCGAGCAGCGGCACGCGGTGAACGGGTTGCTCGCCGGGGCGGGCGAGGCGGGCCGGCGGGCGGCCGGGTGGGTGCGCGATCTCGCCGCACGGCAGACCGAGGAGGCGCACCGTACGGTGCTGGGGCGGGCGGCCGACGCGGTCAAGCAGGCCCGCGGGCAGGAGGTCGTGCCGGGCGGGGAGGGTCAGCTGGACGAGGAGCTGGCCTACGACCTCGGCGCCAGCGTGGTCACCGGCAGCCCGCTCACCGCCGCGCTGCCCGAGCTGGCGGCCGGTGAGCGGGTCGCGCTGGCGGCGGTGTGCGCGGTGGGCGCGGCGATGCCCTCGGCGGTGCTCGGCGAGCTGGAGCGCGAGCTTCCCGCCTTGGCCGCCACGATGGACGCCGCCGTCGGGGTCGGCCGCACCGCCGCGCCCGGCCCCGAGGTTCAGCGCTCGACGCCCTGAAGGACGCCGGCCTCGGCGGTGGCCGGGCCGGTGGGGGCCGGTCGCGGGCAGACGCGGGCCTCCAGCCGCTCCAGCTGCTGCGCGCTGTCCCGGCACCCGGCGGCGGCGTCGTCGAGGCCTCGCGCGTCCAGCTCGCGGCCGAGCGCGAGCACGACGTCGCGCAGCCGCAGCAGCGCGCCGCCCGTACGGGTCGGCTCCTGTGCCTGGGCGGGGTTTCCTAGGTTCGGTAGCACAGGGAACCTGGCTTGCTCCGGAAGGGGCCGAGCAGTTGGCGTGCCTGGTCAGCGGCCGTGTTCCCCGTTGTTCGTGCCCAGTTCGGGACCGGCGGCCATGGCGCGCAGCAGCGCGACGGTCTGGGCATCGGTGAGCGTGGTTCCGGTGGCCCGGCGGCGCGCGTCGTCGGCGAGGGCGAGTTCGGCTTCGAGCGCGACCATGGCCGCGGGTGTGTCAGTGATGGGTGTGCCGTCGGCGTTGTGGCCGAGGCAGAGGAGCGGCTCCGGCAGGCGGCCGCAGCGAGAGCAGCGCAAATCGTCGGGGATGGGCTCGGACATCGCGTCTCCTGGATCTGCGCTATGGACAGGGGTGTCCCAGGTCACCCCGAGCTGCCGGGGTCCGACCCGCTGCTGGCGACGGTATCCGCCCGCGCCGGGGCCCGTGGGCTGTTCCGGTCGACATCCCCCCGCTGGCGCGGGCACGGCGCCGCTGGTCGTACGGGCGTGCGACTTAGGATGGCGGGATGTCCGACTCCTCCGGTCTTCCCGAAGACCTGCTCGCTCTCCAGCGCCGCTGGTACGCCGCCGAGGCCGCCTGGTCCGCCGACCCGACCGAGGAGCAGCGCTTCGCGCTCGCCGAGGTCGGTGCCGAGCTGCACGCCCACCCGTACTGGGCCCGGCGGGCAACCGGCACGAGGCCCTGATGAAGTTGAAGCAGGCCGCCCGTCCGGACGCCGCGCAGGAACCGGCGGCCTGACGCCCGCGGCCGGGTTCCGGCACCCGGCCCGGGGAAGGGGTCGGGTATGGGCGATCACGCACACCGGGAGCCCGCCGCTCCGGCCTCGCAGGCCGAGGCCCGGCGGCTGACCGGGGAGCTGTGCGCCGCGATCGAGGAGGTCCGCTCCGCCGTCCCGATCCTGACGGCGCGGGTGCGCGCCGCGCACCGGGCACGGGTGTGGACCGCGCTCGGGTACGGCGGCTGGGCCGCGTACGCGGGCGCCGAGTTCGGGGTGAGCCGCTCAACCGCCTACCGGCTGCTCGACCTGGCGGCCGCGGCCGAGGCGATCGAGAACACCGTCACCCGGCAGGCCGGGCCGCAGCTGTCCCACGCGTGGGACACCGGCCTGGTGCTCCCGGTGCGGGCGGTCGTCGAGCTCAGGGGCCGGATGGCGGAGCTCACCGACCTGATCGCCGAGCGCCTGGCCGACGCCCAGACCGAGGCCGGCGGCGCGCCGCTGGAGCCCGGCCGGGTCGGCGAGATCGTCGCCGGGGCCGTCGCCGAACTGCGCGAGCGCCCGGACGTGCCGGTCGCCGAGCTCGCCATCGCCGGCGGGCCGGACGGGTACGACGCCGAGGCATGGCGGCGCCACGTCACCACCGGCCGGACCCTGGTCGCCGCGCAGCAGCGCAGCGACCGGGCTCTGGGGGAGGTCGCCCTGCGCCTCGCGCCCGCGCACCTCTGCGACCGCAGCGCTCTGCCCGTCCTGACGGTCTACGCCGACGACGTCGGGGAGGACCCGGAGCTGTTCCTGGCCTGCCGCCGGTACGTCATCACCGGCGACCGGCGCGCCGTCGAGGACGACTACCGCGGCCGCCGGGCCCGCGACTTCCTCGCCCGGCACGGCGAGTCACGGTGAGCGCCAGCCGCACCCTGGCCCGGCGCGGCACCGTCACCCCGGCCGGCATGTCCGTCCCGAGGACACGGCTTACGGGGCTCATGACGGCAGACGCCGGCCAGGCCGGATCCAGGTCAGGTCCAGGGCGATGCCCTTGAGTTCTTCGGGTGCCGCGACGGCGACGGTCTGGTCGCCGATCTCGACCAGCGCCGCGAAGAAGCCGCTGCGCGTGGCCGTGCGGGCGGTGTGCTCCTGTCCGTCAAGACGCAGCAGCGCCTGTCCGGGGGTGGCCGGGGCGGGGTTCAGGAGGGCCTCGGCTGATGCGCGGGGGTCGAGTTCGCCTTCGTCTTTGAAGTTGGAGATCGCGTTGTTGAGGACGTCCTCCAGGCGCGTGCTCGGCTTGACCCGGAAGTGCTCTGGTGCCGGCCGGGTGGTGCGTACACGGACGCGGTAGGAGCGCTGGTGGGCGTAGTCCAGGTCGACGTCGGTCAGGTAGCCGTCGATTCCTTCGCGGCCGAGCAGGGTCGTCCACCCGGGCTCCGGGCGGGCCAGGGCCGCGATGGGTCGGCCGAACTCGCGCAACGTCTCGTCGTGGGTGGGAACGGCGTGCCTGGGCTGGTCGGCTCCCGGCGGGATGCGGAACACGGTGCTGTCCTTCCTGACGGGTGGGGCTTGTCCTGGCAGCCTGTCAGCACAAGCCCCACGCCGTTGGCGGTTTGCCGGATCAGAAGATGGCGTAGTGGACGATCACCGCGCCCGGTGCCGGGTAGCAGCTCGACCCGTCGTCGAGCGTGGCGTAGCTGGTGCTCTCGACCCAGGCCATGCCGTTGCTGGGCGACAGGCCGGGGACGTGCTTGTCGCCCTTCCAGCTCTGGCGCTCCAGCAGGCCGGAGGGTCCCCAGTGCTGGTGGCTGACGCCGCCGGAGTCGGACAGGCCGACCTCCCAGTAGTAGAAGATGGCCCGCTGGTTGGGGTTGAGGGTGAACCCGGTGGAGATGTCGACGCTGAGGTTGCCGACCGCGTTGCCGGACAGCCAGGCGGTGCCGCACTGCGGGTTGTAGTAGTCGCTGTAGTCGTCCGCGACGTCGTGGCCGGTCGACGTGGCGGTCGGCTTGATGCCCCACCGCGCGGCGGCGAGCTGCTGGGCTGCGGCGTCCTCGGCGACGGTGGCGTTCTTCTTGACGGAGTACTCGAAGCCCTGCGGGCTGGTCTTGATGGCGTAGCCGTTCGCCTCTGCGACCGCCTTGTCGTAGCCCTTGAAGAGCATCCCGACCTCGATGCGGTCCACAGACGGCTGCGGCGCGGTGGTGTCGGCCGCAGCCACCGGCGCGGTCGCGGCCAGGGCCGACGCGGCGAGCGCCGTAGCAGCCGCTGCCGTCGCGAGCTTGCGAAGCATGATGGTGTCCCCTCCCCTGGCGGCCCCAGCGGCCGCCTACGAACATCCATCCACGCCCCGCACGCCCGCGTCGTTCGCATCACGACCACTGTCCAGAACCATTCGCAAGCCGTCCGAAACTGCCAGGTACAGAACAACAGGGTGGCCCAGGGCCTGGACAGGTCAGCGCGCAGCGCCGGGCTCTGGGGGAGGTCGCCCTGCGCCTTGCGCCCGCGCACCTCTGCGGCCGCAGCGCCCTGCCCGTCCTCGCGGTCTACGCCGACGATGTCGGGGAGGACCCGGAGCTGTTCCTGGCCTGCCGCAGGCACGGTGCGCGCCGCAGGCCGCACTTCTGGCTCGGCGCGGCACCGTCCCCCCGGCCGGCGCGTCCGTCCCGAGGACACGGTCTACGGGGGCTCATGACTGCAGACGCCGGCCAGGCCGGATCCAGGTCAGGTCCAGGGCGATGCCATGCGGCCGCCACCCCGGTCCGCGAGGCGGTGAACGCCCGGCTCCGCCCGTAGATCCCGCGCCCTGGCAGGTGAGCGGTCTGTGTCGGCCCCGGAGCGAGCGCACGCGGTTGGCCAGTACCCAGCTGCGCCTGGAGGCTCGCGGAGGGGCCGGTCGCCTGCCGAGTCGCGGTGCTCAGTGCGAAGCCGGTGACGGGGTGGGAGGCATCAGGCAGGGGGTCCTGACCCGGAAGAGGAGAAGTCCTCCAGTCGTGGTCTCAACCGTGACCATGTACCGGCTCGATTCCTGGGAGGCGTCGAGAACGGTGTCCACCTTGCCGTCGGTGGTCTCCCGGTAGCCATCAATCTTGAAGCCTTGCTGTTCGAGCATTGCGCGAACCTTGCGGACGGCCTCGGGGTGCTGTTCAAGCGGGGCGGAGCTGTAGACCGCGTACGCCAGCTTGTACCGGCCGTCGTTGCGGACCTCGTCGTTCTTACCGACACAGTTGCTGAATTTCGGCTCGGCACTGCCAGCGTCGAGGGGGGCTCCGGCGGTCTGCGCCATGTACTCGGTCATGTGCTGCGCCCAGTCCTGGGCGTCCTGGCGGGCCTTGACGGGGATCGGATCGTTGGGACCGGGTGTGGACATGCATCCTCCGAGGATGAGGGGCAGAAAGAGTGCGATGGCCGCGGCCCTCAGGCGTCGGGCCTTGAGAGGGCGTGCAGCGAGTCGTGGCAGGTGGAACGGCACAGTGGAGTCCTTGCGGCCGGTACAGGATGGGGACCGAGCGGCCGGGCTGTGATTGGCCCGGCGCCGGTTGTTACGGGGGAGGCGGCGGGGCGGGGTGTTCCTTGGGAACCGTGGTCGGCTGCTTCCCGACGATGATGCGGCCCTGGTTGTCGAGGCTCTTGCTGCCGGCGTCCCAGTACCCGCTGTGCCCCGAGGTGTCGGTCTGGATGTTGTTCCCGCCGAACGGTCTGACCATCGGGTCGTCGCCGAGGGTGAGTTCTGTGGCGAGTTCGATCGGGTCGTCTGCCGCCCGGCCGGTCCAGAAGTGGGCCGGGTCGATGTGGAGCTGGTCGGCGCGCTGGACGGTCATTCCGGGGCTGGCGATGGCGACGATGTCGTCGGCCCCCAGTCCCTGTCCGCCGGCGGCAGCCGCACCGACAAGGGTCGTCCCGTAGCTGTGGCTGAACACTGAGAGGTGGCTGTGGTGGTCGCCCTGGGCGACCCGCGTGCCCTGGGTGAACTGGCGCAGGGCCTCGGCTCCGTCCTCCGCCCGAGTGGTGCCGGCGATACCGACGTTGGCTTCTTGCAGGACCGGGATCTCGGGTGCGTCGTATCCGAGCCACGAGATCACGGAGACCTTCTGGTTCGTCCCCTTCGACGCCTCCTTCGCGGCCTCCTGCATGCTGTTGATGCGTTCGATCTGGCCTCCCGTGCTGCCGACAGTGGTCCCGGTCCCCGGCACCATGACGGCAGTGTGGTCAGCGGTGTCGGGATTGCCCATCGCGATGACCGCCTTACCGTCTCCGCTGTAGGACTTGGAGTCGTACGAGAGCAGGAACAACTGCTTGTCCTCGGCCGTGCTGTCGTGCTGGTCGAGCTGCTCCTTGAGCTTCATCAGGTTCTGCTCGCGGAGGTTGTACTCCCCCTCGTCGATTCCGCTTCCACGCGCGGTACCGGACCTCAGCCTGTCCAGCTCCTGGTCGAGGGCCAGCCGGTTCGCCTCGTCCCGGACCGTCGCGGGCAGGCCGTCCAGCTGGCCGACCTTGTCCGGGTAGAGCGCCAGGTAACTGCTCTGCTGCTCCGGGGTCAGCGACTTCCACCAGTCCGCGGACTTCTGCGGGTCCTTGTTCTCGGGAACGTACGGATCGGCGAGGCCGAGATCCTTCGCCACGTCCTTCACGTCGGCGGCGGTCTCGGCGACGGAGCCGAACGTCCTGGGACTGGTCAGGATGTCGGCGTCGAGGCGGCCGAGGGCGATGTCACCTTTGTCGCTCGCCTCCTTCGCATCGGCCAGTGCCTTGTTGATCCGTTCCTGCGCCTGCGTGCGCAGGGTCTCCAGCGACTTGCGTTCGGGGTTGGACGCGGCTTCGGGGTCGTTCTGCTCGCCCTTGCTCAGCGCCGGCAGATTCACGATCCCGTCGGCACCGACGGTCAGCCCCCACTCCTCGGCGCGGTGCACGGCGTTCTTCAGGTTGGTCTGCGCCTGGTACATCCGGTCGGCGACGGTGTCCAGGGCGAGTGCGGCAGCGGCGGACTCGACCCGCACGATCTCCAGGATCTGCTCGTTCCGGCCCAGGGTGTAGAAGGCCTTCTGCGCATCCTCCCCCTCCCAGTTGCCGTTCCTCAGCGGGGCGTTCACCTGGCTGCGGTGGCGGGTGTCGGCGGACTGCGCCCCGTTGGACAGGGCGCGCCAGGCCTTGGCGGCTTCGTGCAGTCCGGTTGGGTCGAAGCGGAGCAGTAGCTCGTACATGCTCACTGGCCCGGCTTCTCCCATGCTTCGCCGATGTGCTGCTTCTGCCAGACCTCGGCGTTGGCGTTCTCGTTGTTCGTGTAGGCCTGCGCCGTGGCGGTGAGGTTGTCGGCCGTCTTCGTGAGGCGGTCGCTGATACCCGCCAGCACCGGTGCCCAGCTGCCGGCCACCTGGTTCAGCCGTGCGGCCACCGCCCACCCGGTCAGCTGGCTGGCGGCCGTCTGACTGGCGGTGACGGCGGCCTGGCAGGGCTTCGCGAAGTCCTCGCCGATAGCCCGCGCCGCCCCTGCGGACATGCGGATTTCACCCGGATCGACCTTGAGATGCCCCACAGCACTCCCCTCCCGACAACTTTCAGTCAGCAGGAATCCTATTCAGGTAACCGACTGACCCCTATCCGTAGAGATACTCATTCGCTATCAGGTGATTTGCCACGTTATAGCTGTATGAGGCTTTTGCAGCACCTACATTCCCTGCCGGACCGGTCGAAGCGGTCGTTCAGCGGTCAGCGCGGACACGCCGGCGCCGGGACGGCAGCCGCTCAGGCCGGAGCGGGAGGCGCGGCCCGCCAGGGCTCCATCTACGAGCGCCGTAGGCCCGCCGCCGCTCCGGCTGGCCGGCGACCGCCGAGCAGCTGCGCCAGCCGCACGGCGGCAACGCCCTGATCAAGCAGACCCAGAAGCGCCTGACCCGCCAGCACACCGAGGGCCTGTTCGGGCTGCGGGGCCGTCGCGGGTCGCGTTCACTGCGGTCGGTGCCGAGCTGTACGCCCACCCGTACTGTGCCGGGACGGAGAACCGGCACACGGCGGAGATGAAGCTCAAGCAGGACGGCCGCCCCGACGACGCCGTCTCTGCGGCCTGACCAGCCACCCGACCGGCAGCTCGGCCCCTCAGCCGCCGCAGCGCCGCTTCGGCTTCCCGGCCATGCTTCCAGCATCGTGCGCCAGCGGTCCGGGGCGGCGGCGGTCGGCCTCGCCGACCGCGATCGGGGACTTCACGGGCCGTACGGGACACCCGGGGTGCTGCTCGACTCTTGGCCGTCCGTCCGCTGTCCATCGGCCCGGAGAGGAGTAGTGGGCGTCCCGGGGGGCGGTTGTCCCTTCCGCTGAGCAGCGCGGATGCGGGACAACCGGCACTGTCCCGGATCAACCTCCGGCACAACCTGCGGGGCAACGCCCAGGGCAACGTCCGGGGCAACGCCTGTGGCAACCTGCGGGGCAACCACGGACCCGGGGCCGGCGACGAAGACCGGTGGCTGTGCGACCTCGGTCCGGCCTGGGCACCGCCCGGACGCGGACGGCTTCGCCGGGACGCGAGAAGACCACCAGGGCCCCGCAGGGGTGAACCCCCGGCCGTCCGGACCGTCACCCGCCAACCGCACCTCCACCTACCAGCGATCCAGGGAAAAGGGGATGGACAGAAGAGGGTTGGCGCCACGCCCCGCACCCCTTGCCCGGGGCCGCTGACCAGCCGCAACGCGAGCAGCGGCGGGATGGCCATGGGGGTGGCGGCGGGCCGGTTGTCCCGGCCGGGCGAGGCCTCGCCCGGCCGGCCCGTGCGGTGGTCGGCGGCGGCCTAGTCGCCGTCGTCCGGTCCGGGCGCGGCGAGCAAGGTGGTGGTCATCAAGGTGGCCTTCCGTCAGGACAGAGCCAGCGCGGCGCAGTGGCCGCGGGCACGGCACCCGGACCAGCGCCCGGGTGCGGCCGACCCTGCACACCACCCCTTGTCCGCGGCCTGACCCCACCCCCTTGTCCGAGCCTTTGACCAGCCCGCTTGTCCCGCCCGGATTGCCCTGGTCAAGGGCCTTGTCCTCCCGGTTTGTCCGTGACCGGAATCATGCTCCGACCCCCTCGTCGCAACCGGCCGGGGTCAGTGCGGTTCACCGGGCATGACGTTCCCTCACCCCGCGCCGGCGGGCCCCACCGAGCCGGGTACCGCCGCGCTCGTCCACGGTGCGGTCATCATCAACACCGTGGAGACCGCCTGGCAGGAGATCCGGCGCCGCCACCCGGACGTGCCGCATCTCTCGGTCACCACCGCAGGCGGCGACGGGGCGGACCCGACCCGCTGCGCGACCCTGCGCACTGGCCGAGAGTTCACCCGCGACGGGGCGCTGACCATGGAGCTCCAGTTCTCCCCCGCGGCGTTGCGTCACGGAGGCCGGGCCAACCTGCAGGCGCTGCTGCATCACGCCGCGCACGGCGTGGCCCGGCGGCGCGGCGTGAAGGAGGTGAGCAGCGGCTACCGCTGGCACAACAAGCACTTCGCGCGGATCGCCCGCGATCTCGGGCTCACCCCGCCGCGGCGCGCGACCCCGGTGGTCGGGATGGCCGACTGCCGGCTCAGCGATGCCGAGGCCTCCCGGTGGGACGAGGTGATCGCGCTCCTGGACGCGGCGGCGGGCGCCCAGCTGGAGGCCCTCGTGCAGTCCACCGCCGCCCCGCGCAGTCCCCGCTCCGGCAGCCGGTTCGCCGTCGTGTGCGCGGAGTGCTCGCCGCCCCGGCGGCTCCAGATCACGCCCTTCGCCTTCGACCAGGGACCGCTGCTGTGCGGGGTGTGCCTGACCAAGTTCCGGCCGGCACCGCCCACCGGGTGACGGTGCCCGGGGCGACCCGTGCGTCAGGCCGCGGTGGCTGTTCCTCAGCCGTCAGAGGTCCTCCAGGTAGGCCTGGTGGACGGTGCGGGCGGCCTCCTGCGCGGTGGCGCGCAGGGCGGCCTGCTGGGTGACCGGGTCGCCGAGGAAGTAGCCCGCGTACACCGCGACCCAGCCGTTGCCGCCGTCCAGGCCGCGCTCGACCCAGCCGACCGGATGGCCCTCGCCGAGTACTACCAGGACGTCCGGTTGGACCGTCCAGCCAGCCAGCGCCCAGTTGTAGCCGAACACGCCCGCATCGAGCGGGATGTGGACGTCCATGCTGCGGGGCAGGCCGCGCTGCAGCGGGTCGCGCGGCACGGTCACCGTCCGGTCCGGCTCCGCGGGGGCGGGGGCGGGGGCGCTGCGCTGGGCGAGGTGCCGGTCGACCAGGTCGCGCAGCCCCGCCCCGCCGGCCGGGGTTTCTCCCCGGGGCGCAGCGGGCGCGGTTTCGGCGGGCCCAGCGGTGGGCGCTGTTTCACCCCGGGGGGGAAGCGGTCGCCGACGGGCCCTTTTCGGCGGGGTGGGTAGCGCGTCGTCCCGTGGTCGTTTCTCCCCGGGGGGATTGGACGGCGGGTCTGCCGTCCGGATCCGGGACGGCGGCTGCGGGGCGGGCAGCGGGCACGGCGGCCGCCGCCGTCCCGGCCGCCCCGGGGGTGGCGCCGAGGCCGGGCCGGGTTTCGCCCCGGGGCGTTTCTGCGGGCTCCGGGGCGGGTTGTCCCGCCGTCTGGGCCTGGGTGGGGTGGTCGGCGAGCAGCCGCTCGGCCAGCTCCCGGTGGCGCAGCATCACCGCGGAGGCGGCGTGGAGGGCATCGCTGACCGCTTGGCGCGCAAGGGCGGGGTCGCTGTCACGGGCGGCGCGGTCGAGCTGGAGCACCAGCAGCCGGTCGTGCCGGGCGAGCTCGTCGCCGAGGGCGATCAGCTCGGCCGCCACCGGGTCGTCGGCCAGCCCGTCGGGCAGTCCCGTTTCGCCCCGGGGCGTTTCGGAGGCTGCGGCGAGGGCCTTTTCCTGCTTCTCCTTCTCGCGGGCGCGGTCGGCTTTCGACGAGCACTTCTTCGAGCAGTACTTCGGCCGGCGGCCCTTGCCGCTCCACGTCAGCTCCGTGCCGCACACCGTGCAGGTCGGGCCGCCGAACAGCGTCGGCTCGACCACCGCATTAACCCCCGGGGAGAAACTCATGATCGGGATGCTAGCCCTCCGACCAGCATGTTTTCCCCCCGGGGTGATTCGGGCAGCGCGCGAGCAGGCTGCTCACCACTGCGAACTTCGGGCGAGGTCGCGGAGGTGGCAGTACTCGGCGGCGGCCAGGGCATCGAGGACGGCGGCGAGCTGCTCCGGGGTGTGGTCGCCGTCGGGGGCGCTCTCGGCGACGGCCAGGGCGAGGTCGAGGTGGTCGGCGACCTCACTGCCGCCGTGGAGGTAGCCGTCCTCGCACGCGGCGCGCAGCCGGTGCGCCCAGCCGCGCCACGGCACCACATGGCCGTCCACCACCGGAGTGCCGCAGGGCAGCCAGAAGCGGAAGTGGTCCGCGATGATCTTCAAGGGCGGACGGTGGTCGAGCATCGTCCCGCACCGCTGCCGGTCCCCGTCGTCGAGCGGGCGCAGGTTGTGACGGCCGCCGAAGGACCAGCTGCTGGTAAGGCCCGCGCTGTGCCACTCGCAGGTGTAGATCACCCACTCGACTCTGCGGGCCCGACGCCCGTAGCGGACCGTGGAATGGGTCGCGCTCTCGGCGCAGTGGGTGACGCGGCGGAGGTTCGAAGGCACCCCCACACGATCCCGCACCCGGCAGCCGCCACCGGGCGAGCCCGCCGGGTCAGGGCGTGTCGCCAGCCCAGTCCCAGCGAGACGGAGCCCCCGGCCGGGGCTCGTAGTGCGCGCGCCCGCCCGCACCGTAGCGGCCGATCTCGGTGGACAGCGCCGCGCCGTCGGCGAGTTGGTCGGCGCTCCAGCCGGTGACGTCCAGAAGCAGTCCGTCGAGCGGACCGCCGACGAGCTCGCAGTAGGTGTGTCCCGGTCGCGGGCCGGGGTCCGGGTCGTCGTGGTCGGCGCCGTAGACCCGGCCCCGCAGCAGTCGCCGGGCTGCGGCCCGTCCCGCCACCGGCGCCGAGCCGGCACGGCCGGGAGAGCGCCCTCGGCAAGCAGGAGGCGCACCTGGGCGGTGGCGGCGCGCGCCGGCTCCAGCACGGCCGCGGCCTTGGGGCCCAGCCGGCCGAGGAGCTGCAGTAGCGCGTCGACGGCGCCGAGGGTGTCGGCCGCGCCGGACGGTGCCCAGCCGTCGGCCGCGACCTGTTCGGCCAGCTCGCACACGACGTCACTCAGCGCCTCGCTCCGGTCGTTCAAGGCACCCATGTCCGGGTCAACGATCCGGGCCCGGGCCGGGTATCGGCCGGTCCGCGGCAGCGGAACAAACGAGGCGGGTCCGGCCCCGCTGGTCAGGAGCCGGACCCGCTGGACGCAGGGCCTACAGGTGCGGGCCGACGCGCAGCACGGTGACCACCGCTTCGCCCGGCTCGCTGCGGCCGGTGGTGCGGTCGGCGGGGCCCCAGGTCCAGTGGAGGCGCCAGGCGCCGGCGCCCTGGTCGATGTAGGAGGTCCAGGTGGTGGTGTGTTCGTGGCCGGGCAGGCCGGGGTAGCGGTGGGAGCGCAGGCCGGGGTGGTGGGGGTCGGCGGCCAGGCGGGCCAGGGCGCGGCGGACCCGGCGCAGGCGGCGGGCGTCGGCGTGGCGGCCCTTCTCCAGGCGGGCCAGGGCGCGGGCGGCGGCGGGGGTGTAGTACAGCGTCGGCATCGTCGTCTCCTTCAGCGGGGCGTACAGAAGAAGCCCGCCTCCCTGGGGGAGGCGGGCTGTTGGTGTCGTGGATGGGCGGCCGCCGTACGAACGCAGTCGGCGAACTTCGGGGCTGCGGGAGTTACTGCGGGGAAACGCGGTTCTGTTTGCCTTGGACGCCCACGAATTTGCGCCGACGTCCCGTCAGGCCTCGGAAGGGCCTGCGTCACCCTGCGGGATGGGCCTGTAGCTCCCCCCGCTCAGTTACTGCGCGAAACGGCCCGGCCGTTTGCAGGGAGGGCGGATCCGTTGCGGAGATTCCGCCCTGGCGCCCGGCGTCCGGCTCGGCGGCGAGGCCGTCGCCCGCACTGCGGGCAGTCCGCCAGTGATCACCAGGCGCGGGGCGGGCAGGCGCCCCCTGGGCGACCACGCGCTGCGGCCCGTCTTCCGAGCCGCGGTGCCTGGCGGCCATCACGGTCCGGCTGGCGCCCGGGCTACCGGGTCGCGGCAGGTGGTCAGCGGGGTGCAGAGCGGGCTCTGCGACCCCCCGTTCTCCGGTCGCCCAGATCCCGTGCGCACCCGTGACCCGCCGGGCCATGCACCGGTTCCACTGGTATGACGACCTCATCACTGTCCTGGCTGCCGACCCCCACCGCGCTCAACGCCGGGCCCGAGCCCGCGCCGGACGGGGAGGAGCTGACCGAGGAGGAGCACGCCGGCCTGCAGGCGGCCGCAGCGGCCGGGGAGCGGGCGGCGGCCTGGGTACGCGAACTGGCCCGCCGCCAGCCGGTCGAGGCGCACGGGCGGGTGCTTGAGCTGACCGCCGACGCGATCGAGCAGACCTGCACCCGCGAGATCATCCCCGGCAACGACAACGACCTCGCCGCCGAGCTGCGCTACCGCCTGGACGGCGGCGTGCTGCTCGGCGCGACCAACCTGGAGACCGTCCCGGAGCTCACCGGCGGGGAGCGGATCGCCCTGGCCGCCGTCGCCGCCCTCGCCCTCGCGATGCCGGGCACCGCGCTGACCTCGTACGAGCGGGAGCTGCCCCACCTCGCCCAGGTGATGGACGAGGCGGTCGCCGCCGGCCGCGCCGCCCAGCCCAGCCGGTGAATCCCAGCACCGCCGGCACCGGAGCGCGGCCCGGCCGCGCCCGACGGGCGCTCGGCCCCGGCGCCGAGCGGGTCCTGACCGACGCCGTCCGCGCGCCCCGCACCCCGCCGCCGTGGTCACCGCAGGCCGTCGACGCCGCGCTGCACGCCGTCGTCGAGGAGTTCGAGCAGCGGGCCGCCGTGTGGCGCGAGGCCTTCGAGGGCCTGGACGAGGACGTCCTCGCCGAGGCCGCCGTCGAGGCCCGGGCGTTCGGTGCCGACCCGGCCGGCGCCGTCGACGAGCTGGTGCGCGGCTTGTACGGGCAGCTGGCCGTCTGGCAGGCCGCGATCGGCGACCTCGGCCGCGCGCTCACCGCGGCCGCGCAGGACCGGCCCCTGCCCGAGTGGGCCGCCGACGCCGGCCACACCGAGGACGTCCGCTGGCGCCAGGCCCGCCAGGCCCTGCTGGAGGCCGTCACCCGCCACCACCACGGCGGCGTCCTTCCCGCCTGGCCGCCGGACGATCGGCCGTGGTGATCACCAGTGTCCGGTGGCGGGAGAATGGGCCGGGTGACCAGCAGCCAGCCCCTGCCCCGGGGCCTCACTTCCCTGATCCCCGACGCCCGCGCCCAGGCCACCCCCGGCGAACGCGCCGCCTCCCAACTCCTCCACCTGCGCGAGGCCACCGTGCCCGTGCCGGTCCTCGCCGCCGCCGCCGAACTGATCGCCCCACAGCTGAAGAGCGACGACCCGGCCACCCGGGAAGCGGCCGCCACCGTCCACGCCCGCCTGCTCGCCGCCATCGAGGACGCCGCCCCGGTGACCCGTCTCATCGAAGTTTGACCGAACGGGACGGCCACCCCGCCCCGTCAGCGGAACACGACGATCAATAGGCTCTCGCACGTGAAGCAACCGTCGGAGATGAGCGAGCGCGAGTTCTTCGCCTTCATGGGTCAGCGTCCGAGCATGGTCGTGGGCAAGGCCTCGTTCGACAGGGTGACCGTCTTCCTCGCCGGCTATGCAACGCACGCCGACCGCCACGGCGGTCCAGACCCACTCGCCGGCTTTCACGAGTGGCTGGTCGCCCGCCGAGGTCGCGACTGCAACCACGGCTGGCCGGGCCAGGTCCTGCACATCGCTCTCCCCGACGGCTGGGAGGACATCTGGGACCTGCCGCCCGAGGACGAGCAGCGGGCCATCAAGGTCCTGTTCGAGCTCCTCGACGCCTTCCTCGCCGAACGTGAGGCGGCAGTGAACACCCAGGCATCAGCGTGAACACCCCGCCAGATCCGGAGGCGGGCCGTGCGAGGCGCAGCCCGGCCGGTCCCCGGGGAGCAGGGGGGTTCCCCGGGGACCGGCCGGTGGGAGGTCAGCGGCGCCGGGGAGGACATGGGCGCGGCTGGTCTGCTCGGCGGCCCGGTGGTGCTGTGGTGGGGCCGCCGTGCCGGGAATGCTAGACCCGCCCATCGGGCGATGGCCAGGGGTTTGACCTGCGATCTTTCGGCCGCGAACATGCCATCCGCAGGGGTACTGCTCTCCTGCGAGCAGGGTGCGTCAAAGGGGGTGCTCCGGCGGCCGGTGCGCCACGATGACGCGATGGACGACAGCACCCAGGCGATGGTCGGCTTCCTGCGCGACCAGTACCGCCGCCGCATCGAGATGAGCGAGAGTCTCCACAACGGGGTGATCACCGGACGCATCCCCGCCCTGGACGGCGACCGCCGCCAGCACGCCAGGTTCATCCTGGAGTCCGTACGCGAGGCCCAGTCGATGCTGGAGCTGTTCGAGACCACCATTGTGGCCCACCTCGGCACCGCCGGTCCCATGGGCGCCATCGCCGAGCAGCAGCTGCGCATCCTCGCTCAGCCGTACCTGTAGCCCAGGCCGACGCGTTCTCCCGGCCGGCCGCGGGAACGATCCGAGCACGGACGAGGGGTTGGCCCGGAGAACCAGGCCAACCCCTGCTTCACGCCGCCTGGTCGGTGTGGTCGGCGTCGGGGTCGCGCGTGCAGAGGTGGGCGGTCGGGCAGGCCGGGCAGCCGCGGGCGTCGACCAGGTCCGCGACGGCGTCGAACAGCTCCTGGGCGCGCTCGACGGATCCGATGCCCTCGAAGGTGGCGTACTCCTCGGCGGTGCCGACGGTGCCCTCCGAGAGGTGGGAGCGGAGGTAGGCGAGTGCGGCGAACTCCTCGTGGCCCAGGGTCTGCGGGTCTCCCGGGATGCAGGTCTTGGGCACCAGGTCGCTGGCGATGTCCCCGCCGAACAGCCACGGATCGCCGGGCTTCGCGGGCTTGCCGACGACGACGCGCAGGACGGCGTCCTCGCTGTCCGGCTCGACCAGGAGCATGCCGGCCGCGTGGAGCTCGTGCACCGCGTTCCGCACGTCCGCCACCTCGGCCCTGCCGCCGAGCATGCCCGCGAGCTCGCCGGCGGGAAGATCGCCGATGCTGCCGTCCGGGCGGCGCAGCCGCAGGACGCCACGGTCCAGGGCCATGTCCAGCCACGCGGCCTGCAGCGGGACCTTCGGACCGTAGGCCGAGCGCAGCCGGCCCAGGCGCCGCATGAGGTCGACGGCTTGGGGGCTGAGCCTGGGGTCGGCTGCGGCCCGTGCGGGGTCGAAGCCGGGGGCGGGGGACAGCCACTCGTCGTAGCCGGGCGGCTGGAGCTGCTGCAGGGTGTACTCGACCGCTCCGCGGTCCCGGCGCGGCTTGCCCGGCTTCTTGCGTCCCACGGTGACGTCCTCCCAGCTCAGCTTGCATGACGGCCCCATTGAACACCCGCCGCAGCCAGACGATTCCCCCGGGTAGCAACGCCCTGCACGAGTTGGTCCACAGGGAGCCGGCTCGCGCGTGCCATCGGCGGCTGCGGCCAGGACGGCGTCCTGACGGGCCTTCCGGCAGCCCGTGGACCCGGCGCAGCAGCGCGGCCGCGTCCGAGGCACCCGCCGTGTGCCCGGTACTGGCCACACCCGGTGCGGGGGTGTTGCCCGCTGGTTCGGGGCTTGGCGCCGGGCGAGCGGCGCCATGGCCCTGTCGGCTGTTCCGGCTGGCTGGCGAGGTCCGGCCTAACCCTCCTCGCCTCCGGTTCTCTTCGCCGACGCCGCTGGTACCGCTACGGTGACGCGTACCGACTGAGGAGGGGACCATGCGCAGCTCCGAGACCGCCCGGCGCGTCCTGGCGGACCTGCCCACCGCGATGGGCCTGCTGTGCTGGCGCGCGGCACCAGCCGCGTGGCGCGACGCCGTGGCGCGCGCGGCCCGGCTGCTCGGCCCGAGCTGGGCGCAGGACCCCGACCGGGACCGCCTGGGCGTGCTCGCCCTCCTCTTCTACGCCCTGGCCGACGAGCGCGCGGTCGCGGTCGGCGACGTCCCGCTGGAGGCGGTGCGCTCCGTGCTGGCCGTGGACGACCGGGGGCTGGCGTGGCACCTGGAGCGCCGCATCCGACGCATCCTGGACGAGCAGGGCCACAGCCCCTACCGGGACCTGCGCAGCCCGCAGCGGGACCGGGAGGAGAGCCCGCTGTGGCGTATCCAGCACCGGCTGATCCACGTCCAGATGCCCGACGAGCCGACCATGATGGCCGAGCCCCGGCCGTCGCGCCTGGCCGAGCAGGTCGACGTGCTGCTCGCCCTGCTGGCCGGGACCACCGAGGCCGAGGAGCGGCTGCTGCCCGAGGCGCCGCTCCCCGTGGGAGCGCTGAGGGTCCGGATCGACGGCGGGCGGGTGTACCGGTGGAGCGGCGGCATGGTCGTCGGCGCGGTCCCGGTCGCCTGCACGCCGTGCGGCACCCTGCCCGGCGGCACCGTCCTGGTCGACGGCCCGGACGCCACCTACCTCTGCGCCAACGGACACACCGCCCGCCCGGGCCTGCTGAGCGCCCCGCACGTACGCGTCGCCGTCGCCCACGGCCTGGACGACGACGGCCACAGGGCTCCCCTGCTCCTCCCGGAGGGCGCCGACATCGTGTGGCACGGCGACCTGAACATCGCCGGCCCCGGCGCCGCGGAGGACATCGACCCCACCGCCTACTTCATCGGCAGCAGCCGTATCTGGCAGGCCCGCTGACTGCCAGACTGGCGATCATGACCTCCGACCGGCGCCCGCTGTGGCGCCCTTCTCCCGAGCCCCCCGCCGAAGCCCTCGCTGACCAGCCCACCCCGGACGCCCGGCTAACCGCGGTCGAGCGGGCCGTCCCGCTCCTTGCTCCCTCCGCGGAACCGAGCCAGCAGCCGCCGCGTGGCGCCCGCCGGCCGCTCGGCGCCGGCGGCCTGGCCGCCGGCGCCGATGCCGACGGCTGACCGCGCCAGAAACAGGCCCGGGGCTGGGACAACGGACGCTGTCCCAGCCCTTTTCGGTGTGCGCCGACCACCAGCCACTCCGGCCAGCGCCGCCCGTCGGCCGGTCGACGGCCTCAACCCGGGAGGAGTACCGAGGTGGTCAGCGAGCGAGTGCCACGGTCAGCGTCTCGTCCGGGCAGCCGGACGCCAGCTGCTGCATCGCCTCACGCTCCCTGCCGTCCACGGTCAAACCCCATCGGGTCTTCACCGCAGTCCAGTCCGTGAGGTAGGTGCAGCGGTAGGCCTCCAGCGGCGGCAGCCACACCGAGATGTCCTTGTCCGCCTTCGACCGGTTGCTGCGCGCCGACACCGCCACCAGGGACCGGGCTTCGCCGAGGTCGTTCGCGTAGGCCTCCCGCTCGCCGGCGGTCCACGCCGAGGCCCCGACTGGCGGGGAGCGTCATTCCACTGGCGGGGAGCGTCATTCCAAGCGTGCGATATTCCGGCGAGTGGCAGCCCGATCGGGGCCCGCTCCCAGGAAGGCCAGCCGCCTGTGCTGTCCGCCCCCACGGTTAGGGTGACGGCATGGCACAGACGCTTCCGCACCTGATCACTGAGGCGGCGGTACTGTCCGCTGCCGGAGCCGGGCTGCGGCACTACACACTGGGCTCGGCGCTCGTCGCCGCGGGGGCGGACGCCACTGTCGTCATCCTCCTACCCGGAGACGACCCGAAGAACGGCGTGCAGAACTCCAGCAGGATCCTCCTGTGTGGGGAGAAGGCGCCGGATGACCTCCGCTCACGGTTGGGCTCCCGCGATGTCCCGCCCACTCGGCTGTTCGCACGACTTGAGCAGGGCTACCTCCCCCTCGGCGTCGTGCTCCGCCGGGGAACGTCCTCGGGATGTGACGGCTACAACCACATCGAGTTGGAGTTCGACCAGCCGTTGAGCCGAGCGGCGCTGGACGCGGTCAGGCCGGTCAGGGCCGTCGGCCCGCTGCCGGCAGTGGACTGGGTCGACCATGTGGAGACGGACCCGATCCAGGCACTGGAGTCCTTCGCCCTCGGATGGTTCCCCGCCGATCAGGCGGGAGCGTCCGGTAACGGCGGTGCGGCGGCTAGGCAGGCGGGCGACTTGCCGGAGGCGCTGGCCGCATTCCACCGCCTGGCACGTCTACGCCCTGCCCTCCGCGGGTTCCACGACCCGGTCCTGGAACAACCGGAACCCGCAGACGGACCGCGCGGCGACAGGCTGGTCTTCGCACGGTGGGCGCAGGGCTACCGGGACTGGTCCATCCCCTGGCCGCCGCGGGAGCAGGACGGATCCGACCCCGTCGTATGGGAGACCGAAGACCCCCAGAGCGCCGACTACAGGGAGACGACCGTCGAGCAGGAACCCCTCAGCCGCTTCCTCCTCAAGTACACCCTCTTCGAAGCCATGATCTCCTCCCCCTACCACGCCCGGACCTACCGCCTGCCAGCCGCGAGCCTGGACCCGCTGCTGCGCACGCTCCGGCCGGTACCGCTGAGCCCGTTCATGCCGGCCCACGACGCCGCGAGGTTCTTCGTCGCCCCGGGCCTGATCGCGGCGGTCAGCACCGACGGGACCGACGCTGGTGTCGGCTTCGCCGCGCTCCACCGCGGGACCCTGACGGCAATCCTCGACTACGGCTTCCGCTGGTTCCGCTTCGACGGCTGAAGCCGGAACGTTCCCGGACAGCAGGAGGCCGCCCCGCCGCCCGAAGGTTCGGCGGGCCGACCCTTGCTGCTACGCGCAGGTGTCGAGCATCTCGACCAGGGCGGTCTTCTCGGCGTCGGTGATGCTGAGGCCGTAGGTGTGCTTGATGTCGGTCCAGGCGCGGGAGTAGGTGCACCAGTACGACCGGAGCGGCGGCCGCCAGGCGTCGGGGCCCTTGTCGGCCTTGGCCCTGTTGGAGGCGGCGGAGACCGCGACCAGCTGGGAGTGGGTCAGGTCATTGGCGAAGGCCCGGCGCTTGTCGGTGGTCCAGGTGTCGGCGCCCGACCTCCACGAAGAGGCCAACGGAACCAGATGATCAATATCGAGGGCTTTGGCGTCGGTGACCACCTTGTCGTCGTAGGGGCTGGTCCAGGTGCCGGCCACGGCGCGGCACTGGTCGTCCTGGACGATGTCCTGGCCGTCGCGGGCGAGGACGACCTCGCGGGTGTCGCAGGTGCCGTACTGCCGGATCCAGTGCGGGAACTTCTCGCGGGTGTACCCCTCCATCGAGTGCGGGGCCTCGACGACGAGCTCGTCCAGCTCCGTGCGTGCCTGCGCAGCAGGAGGCGGTTCAGGCAGCTGCCGGTGCTGGGCAACAACGGTGGCCACAGGAACAGACGGCGGCGCTGCGGCGGTGGCCGGGCCGGCTGCGGGGATCAGCGCGAGGGCGAGCGCGGCGGCAGCGGTGGCGCCGCGGCGCCACCAGGCGAAAGTGATCATGCGGCAAGGGCTACCGGCCGGGACGACGCGGCCTGCGTACCGTCACCCGCTGGTCGGCGCGTCGCCGCTCACGTTGACGCAGGCCGGCCGGCGGCCCAGGCCTGGAGGTAGGCGGTCCAGTCGGTCGCGGCGCGGGCGCGCCATCTCGTGACGGTGTTGAGGTGGAGGCCGAGTATGGGGGCGAGGACGGCCGGGGGCATGTCCTGGGCGAGCTGGACCAGCGCGGTGGCCCGGGCCGGGCGGCTGGGGATGCCGTGGGCGGTGAGGCGGCGCACCAGCGCGCCGCCGGTGATGTGCCGGCCCGGCTCGGCCGAGGGGAAGAGCCAGCGGTTCGGGTGGTTCGCCGCCCAGCCCGGGGGCCGTGGCCGGTTGGCGAAGTCGGTCAGGAGCCGGGCCAGGGGGCCGGGCAGGCGGATGGGCACGCGGTCCAGGACCAGCACGGGCCATTGTCCCGTACGGTCACGGCGTCCGCGGGCAGGGCCGCGATCCGGGTGACTTCCTGGCCGAAGAGGTAGAGGACGGCGCCGGCGGCGCGGACGTCGGACGGCAGTTCCGTGTCGGTGAGGCACTGGTGGAGGATCTCCCAGTGGGAGTCGTCATCCAGAGCGACAGGGTCGGGCCGGGGCCGGACGGGAACGTCGAGGCTAGACGGCGGCCAGGTCCTCGCGCAGCCGACGGGCCTCGACCGACCAGTCATCGCACGGGTCGAACGGGCCGGCGGGTGCCACCGCGCCCGTCGGCCGCCGCAGGGCAAGGCCCCTCACCGGAACGACCGCCGGACCGGAGAGGAGATCCGGGCGTAGGGGGGACGTCGAGCTCTGCGACTCCAGGACGGACGGCTCGCGCGAGCAGGCTGCTCACCACTGCGAACAGCGGGCGAGGTCGCGGACGTGGCAGTACTCGGCGGTGGCCAGGGCGAGGTCCAGGTGGTCGGCGACCTCGCCACCGCCGTGGAGGTAGCCGTCCTCGGAGGCGGCGCGCAGCCGGTGCGCCCAGCCGCGCCACGGCACCGCTGGCCGTCCACCACGGGTGTGCCGCAGGGCAGCCAGAGGCGGAAGTGGTCCGCGATGATCTCCAAGGGCGGGCGGTGGTCGAGCATCGTCCCGCACCGCTGGGTGTCCTTCCCGTCTTGGGTGATGGCGGTGCCATTGGACACTGGCTGCAGTCGGCCGACTCCCGGGGGTGCTATGGAGCGGGGGGCGGCTTGCGGTGGCGGCCGCGGTTTCGTCGACGTCGGCGGGAATACACTGGACACCAAATCTGTTGTTCTTTGGTGTTCAGAGATGAAAGATTGATCTTGAGGGGAAATCGTGGCGCAGCCCAGCCGCACGATCCAGATCGACGATGAGGTCTTCGCCTATCTCCAGCGGCATAGCGAGCCCCTGGTGGACACGCCGAACGATGTGCTGCGGCGGCTGCTGCTCGACGGCGAGCGGCTGGCATCCGATCCTGCGGGTGCGCGCCCCACGGGTGCGCTGATGCCGCTGATCGAGGCCGGGCTCGTGCGGCCCGGCGACCAGCTGCGGCACACCCAGAGCCGGCTGAAGTTCACCTACACCGCTTCGGTGGCGGGCGACGGGTGGATCGACATCCCCGATGGGCGGACGTTCCGGCTGCCCTCCCCCGCGCTCAAGGCCCAGGTCGGCTACGACGTGTCCGGCTGGGCGCAGTACGTCCACGTTCCCAGCGGCGCCACGCTCGCCGAGCTCCGCGATCGGCTGGCGGCCGGCCAGTCCTGAGAACGGGCGGCAGGCAAGAGCGGGCAAGGCCGTCAGAGCGGGGAGAGCGATGGAGGGGGAGGACGTGGGGCTTTCGGAGGTGGAGAGCCGCGCGGTGCTGGAGGGGGTGGTCCTTCCGGCGGCCACCGCCGGGGCGGTGGCTCAGGAGCGGCCGGTGGTGGTGCTCGTGGCGGGGCAGCCCGGCAGCGGCAAGACCACCGTCGGGGGCCTGTTGCACGCCGTCCTTGATGCGCGGGGCGGGGCGGTGCGGGTGGGCGCCGACCTGTACAAGGCCGTGCACCGGCACTACCCGGTTCTGCTGGAGGAGGACGTGCGCACCGCCGGGGCCGGCGTACGGGCGGACACCCGCCGGTGGCAGGCCGCCGTGGAGGAGCGGGTGCGCGAGGGCCGCTTCGACGCGCTGGTGGAGACCGCGCTCGCCGACGCCGGCGAGGTGCGCGCGCAGGCGGCGGCCTACCGGGCGGCCGGGTACCGGATCGAGGTGGTGGCGCTGGCCTGTGCCGAGGCGTGGAGCCAGCTCGGTGTCCTCGCCCGCTACACCAAGCAGGCGCTGGCGACGGGGGCGGGCCGGTACGTGTCCTGGGAGAACCACGACGCGTGCGCGGCCGCGCTGGTGGCGACTCTGCGGACGGTCGAGGAGGAGATGCTGGCCGACCGCGTCACCGTGGTGCGGCGGAACCTCGTGCCGCTGTACGGCAACGAGCTTGTCGGCGGCGCCTGGGCGAAGGCGCCGGGCGCGGCGCGGGCGGTGGAGTTGGAACGGGCCCGGTGGTGGGACGCGGTGGAGAGCGCCGGCTTCCAGCGGGAGCTGTCCCGCACCGAGCGGGCGCTGACGATGGCCGAGGGCCGGGTGGCGGCCGACCGCGTGCTGGCGGTGGTCCGCGACGCGCGCCGGGCCGCCGCTCTGTCCGAGCCGGTGCGCCGGATCGCGCAGGCCCTGCGTCGACCGCCGGGTGTCGACTTCCACCGGCTCTCCGCAGCCGAGCACCGCGAGATCTTCGACCTCGACATCGCACCGATGCTCCTGGGCGGCACCGTCGCCCAAGAACGGCCGGTGGCGGTGTTCGTGGTGGGCCAGCCCGGCGCGGGCAAGACCAGGGCGGCCTCCCTCTTGGTCAGGCGTGCGATGCGGCCGGGCGCGGTCCATCTCACCGGCGACGACCTCAAGGTGCTGCACCCGGACTACTTCGACCTGCTGCGCTGCGAGGCGCGCGAGGCGGGGGCCGCGATCCGCGCGGACTACAAGGCCTGGATGGCTCTGGCACAGGCGTACGTGCGCGAGCGGCGCGGCGACATCGTGATCGAGACCGCCCCCGGCAACGCCCGGGACGTCCTGGCCGACGCCGCCGCGTTCAAGCGGGCCGGCTACCGGGTCCAGGTCCTGGCCCTGGCGGTGCGCGCCGCCGACAGCCGCCAGGGCACCGCCGCCCGCTACGCGGACGCGCAGCGCGACGGAACTCCGGCGCGGTTCACGACGGCGGCCGGGCACGACCGGTGCTACGGCGCGGTGGCCGACGTGGTCGAGGAGGCCGCGCTCGGCAGTGTGGTGGACGAGCTGGTGGTGATGGGCCGGGACGGGCGGGCGCTGTGGCGCCGGGGATGGTCCGGCGGCGCGCCGGGGTGGGCACTGGCCGCCGAGCGGAACCGCCCTTACACGGAGGCGGAGGCGCGACGCTTCCTCGCGGTCCAGGCGCAGGTGCGCCGGGCGTTGCCGCAGTACCGCGTGGAGGTGGAGGAGATCGCGGCCCTGGCCCGCCCGCTCCTGCCGCCGCTGCTCCGGCCTGCGGCGCTGGCCGTGCCGCCCGCAGGTCCGCTGCCCGCCGTACGGGCTGCCTGAGCTCCGGTCAGCTCCCGCCGGTCAGCTCCCGCAGGACCGCCGTGTAGTGGGCGGCCAGGCGGCCGGCCTCCCCGGTGTCCATGCCGTCCTTCAGCTGCTGGAGGTCGGTCATGGCCTGTTGCCGGGCCTCCAGCAGAACGTCCAGGGCTGCCGGGTCGGCGCCTTCCCGCACGGCGCGGCGCAGGTCGCGGATGCCTGAGCTGTACCAGGCCACCACCGCGCGAACGGCCCGCTCCGCCCGCTCCTGCGGACCGGCGGCCGGCAGGTCGGGCATCTGGGCATGGCCGTCCTGGGGACGGGCGTCGGGCACGGTGGCACCACCTCGGATCGGATCTCACGGTCGCCGCCAGTCTCACACGCCGCGCCCGCCTCCGGTGCTGCACCCGGTCGCCCCATCGGCCTACCGCCCCACCGGCCGGGCAGCCCGCGGCGGCGGCGACGGCCGTGCCCGCTCCGGCATCGGCCCGTACCGCGCCCGGCGGGCAAGGGCGTAGGTTGATGGCCAGTCAGGCAGACGGGGAGAGGGCAACGTGGCACGGGACCTGCGGGCGCTGTTCGGCTCGAACAACCAGGCCTTGGACGCAACCGAGGCGTTCACCAACCGCCAGGCCCAATGGGACGCCGTCTCGACGGCGCTCACCGACCACCTCGGCCGTGTCGCCGCCCCTGGCTTCGACGTCCAGGACCTGGAGGCGCCCCGGCACAACGTGCTGGTCTTCCACGGGGTCGGCGGCATCGGCAAGACGACGCTCTCCCGCAAGCTGGAGGCCTCGCTCGCCGACGCCGACCGGCGCCCCGCCCAGTGGGGGGAACCCGCCTGGCCCGCCCGTCCCCGGCTCCTGCCGGTGCGCGTCGACCTCGCCCGCTCCGCCGGCACCGACCTCGAACATCTGGTCCTCACCCTGCGCCTCGCGCTCGCCCGCCACGTCGGCCGCGCCCTGCCCGCCTTCGACATCGCGCTGCGCCGCTACTGGGACACCGTCCACCCGGGCGAGCCGCTGGAGGAGTACCTGCGCCGCCGCGGACTCGCGGCGATGGCGGGCGAGGCCCTGCCCGGGCAGATCAAGGGCGCCGTCGGCGAGGCCGCCCAGCAGCTCGCGCTGCCCGGCGTGGTCGGGTCCGCCGCCGGGCAGGTCGCCGCCGCGCTGGTCACCGCACTGCGCCAGCGGCACGAGAAGGCCCGCGCGCTGGCCGGCTGTGTGCGGCTGGCGGACCTGCTGGAGGCCGAGCCGGACGTAGAGGCGCTGTCCTTCTACCCGCACCTGCTGGCCTGGGAGATCGCCCGCCTGCCCGCCAAGCACACTGTGGTGCCGGTGGTGCTGCTGGACGGTTTCGAGGACGTCGGCGACCGTACCCACCGCGACTTCGAGCGCCTGGTCCAGCGCGTGGTGTGGCTCATGCCGGGCGCCCTGTTCGTCGTCACCGGCCGCTCCCGCCTGCAGTGGGCCGATCCCGCCCTGCAGGGCCAGCTCGACTACACCGGGCCGACTGCCTGGCCCGGTCTCGCCCCGGTCTCCAGCCCGCTGCTGCCCGCCGCCCGCACCCCGGCCCCGGACGCCGGTCCGCGGCAGCTGCTGATCGGCGACTTCTCCCCCGAGGACTGCGAGGACTACCTCGCCCACCGCCTCACCCACGACGGCCAGCCCCTCATCCCCGCCCCCGTCCGCGCCGTCATCGCCCGCCGCTCCCACGGCCTGCCGCTCCACCTCGACCTCTCCGCCCTGCGCTTCCTGGAGATCCGCCGCACCCGCAACCCTGAACCCGGCGACTTCGAAGCCGACTTCGCCGCCCTGGTCGCCCGCACCCTCCAGGACCTCACCGCAGGCGAGCGGCACGTCCTGCGCGCCACCAGCCTGCTGGACGCCTTCGACGTCCCGCTCGCCACCGCCGCCGCCGGCATGAGCCACGACGCGCCCGCCCTGCGCCTGGTGGAGCGGCCGCTGGTCCGCGAAGACCCGACCGCGCTGTGGCCGTACCACCTGCACGCCCTGGTCCGCTCGGCCCTGCGCGGCGCCGACGACCGTACCGACGACCGCTGGTCCGACCAGGACTGGCAGCGCGCCGCCGACCGCGCCCACACCGCCCTCGGCGACCAGTGGACCACCGCCGCCGGCGACCGCGCCCTGCTCGTCGGCTGCCTGCGACAGGGCCTGCGCCTGGCCCGCGACCACCGCCTCGACCTCGGCTGGCTCGCCGACGCCGCCTGGGCCTACATCTCCGACTCGGTCTGGGAGCCCCTCGCCCCACCCGCACCCACCCGCCCACCCGGGCAGCCCGCCGTGGACGGGCCGGACGGCGTCGCGGTGCTGGGCACCCCGGCCGACGCCCTGGTGGAGACCCTCAGCGCGATCGCCAGCCGCCAGCGCGAGCACCGCACCCGCACCGCCGACCGCCTCACCCGCGTCATCGACAGCCACCTGCTCCCGGCGGACCTGACCGACATGGCCCTCTACTACCGGGCCAAGGCCCACCGCGACCTCGGCCGCGCCGCCGCCTCCCGGCAGGGCATGCAGCAGGTCGCCGCCGGCGCCACCCGCCTCGCCCCGGCCGCCCGCCGCGGCCTCGTCCACCTCGCCCGCCTCGAAGGCGACTTCCCCGCCGCCCTGGCCGCCGCGCAGAACCTCGGCTGGGCCGGACGCCAGAACCGCGTCCTCGGCGACCTGTGGTGGGTCCACGCCGAGATGGACCAGGCCGCCGCCGCCTACGAGGCCGCGCGCGCCGACGCCGAGCAGCACGCCGTCGCCGGCGAGCGCGCGACCTCCCAGGCACAGCTCGCCTTCGTCCGCGCCTTCACCGACCCCGAGACGGCCGACGACGACCTCGACCTCACCGCCCAGCTCCTGACCGGCCTCGACCTGCGCGCCACCACCCTCACCACCCGCATCGCCGCCCTGATCCGCGACGCCGGCACCGGCGGCCAGGACTACCTCGACCGCGCGAACCTGCTCGACGCCGAGGTCCGCGCCTCCGGCGTGCGCGCCGCCCGCACCACCCTCGCCCTCGCTCTGTGCTTCCACCACGCCGTCCTCGACGACCACAACGGCCTGGACGCCGCGATCCGCGACCTCGACCAGCTCACCCGCGGCCACGACTACGCCTACTACACCGACATCGCAGCCTTCATGGCCGGCCGCGACCTCCAGTTCCCCTCCGGCGCCCGCTGGTACGACGGACCCGACGCCGTACGCTCCCGCTGGCGCGCCCTCGTCACCGCACGTCAGCACCGCCTCAACGGCGGCGGCCGCTAGCTAGATGCTGACGGCGTGGATCGTGGAGTGAATCAGCTGGGGACAGACACTGAGGGCCTGGTCGAGAGCGGCTTCCAAGGCGGTGGAGTCCTGGTGCTGGTCAATGTTCAGGAAGGCAACCCAGCTGGAGGGGTGGTATCGGGCGAACATGGAGAGCGTGAAGAGGAGGGACCACCACAGGAGCAAGGGGTGCAGAAGCTCGCTTTGCCCGGCGATGGCGGGGAAGAGGTAGGCGTCGTCGTCGGCAAGGTAGGTCGTGGTGGCAGGCGGCAAGAGCTGCCACTGCCTGGTTGCGGTGAACGTCCCGTCGTTCTCGACCCTGCTGAAATCGTTGGGCGCACCGGCGGGCTCGGTGCCGTGCAGCCCAGGGTAGTGAGAGAGGAAGTCCTCCAGGCCTCGGCCTCGCTCGCCCGCCGGAATACCTTTCACCCATCCCGCGTGGCCAGGGACGACCATCGCGTTGTCCCCGAACCGTAGGACGGGATGAACGGCTCCCTGCGCCGTGAGTGGGTAGCGGGTCAGCTCGGGCACCATGCTCCACAGCTGTCCGAAGCTGGCACCGTCGCCCGGCAGGGAAGCCGAACCTAGGAGGCTCGCGAGCTGCTTGAAGGACCCCTTCTTGCCGTTCTGGTTCTTGACCGTGCACTGGCTCAGCAGCCTCTGCTCGTCAAGCTTCTCCACTGCGATGCCGTGGTTGTTGAGCTGCCAATCGTCCGGTGTGCTCGCGCGGGTGGAGGCGGCCGCGATGGCCCGACCGGCCTGGCTGAGACCGTAGAACAGCAGTATTGGCCGCGCGCTGTAGTCAACGGCTTCCGCAGATTTGAAGAGCTGCTCCGACTGCTCAAGAGCCGCCCCGAAGATCAGTTTCCTCTCAGCATCGCTTCCTGCCGGGCCAGGCGGGCTGTGCCGCAGACTCCTGATCCGCTGCCACACCCTCGCCGGAGACGGCTTCCCAACGTCATTCCATGGCACCTGGACTCGGACGCCAGGAGGGGTCACGACCATCGGATGAGTCACCATGACCGGATTCTTCTCCAACCATGATCGGAAGGCCATGGGTTTTCGCGTTCAACACTGGAGGATGCGGTCGCCCTCCGGGACGCGGACCCCGAGCACAACGAGGACGGCCTGCTCAGTCGACCCGCAGAACCCTGGAGACGTAGATCTGCGGCGGCTCCTGCCTCTCGTCCACCGCGTACTCCACCAGGCCCAGGTCCCGGCGCAGCGGCGCCGAGTGCATACCGGGTCGGCCGGGGACGGGCATGCTCAGGTGGGGGAAGGGGTTGCCGCGCAGGTCGACGAGGAATGCCACGAGGGCGGAGAACACGTCGGCAGGCGTGCCGGGATCGCCGAGGAACTCCTCGACGGCCGGGGAGACGGTGATCGGGTCGTCCTGGTCGTCCGGGAACTCGTTATGGTCGCTCACAGGGCTCCGAGTCGGCGCAGGACGGCGGAGGCGGAGGTGCGGGGGGCGGTGCCGGCCTGGACGGCGGCGTGGATGCGGTCGCCCTCCGAGTCCCGGTAGAGCTCCGCACGCAGCCACCAGCGCTTCAGGACGCCACCGATCGTCTCGACGTCGGCCTCACCCATCTCCCGGTAGAACTCCATCCGCTGCGCCGGCGGCAAGGCGGCGGCGACGGCGTCCTGGGTGCGCGGGATGGGCTGCTGGCCGTCGTGGTGGCCGTGCAGGGGGGCTGCGCTCACAGTTCCTCCGGGCGTCTCGTGCGGGCGGGACCGGTACCAGTGTCCTCCCCTGCTGGCTTCGGTCGGTATCCGGGGCACCGGCTGGGCCGGTCAGATCTTGGAGCGGTGCGGGTACGGCAACGGTTTCTTCGGGTGGTCGGCGGCCAGGGTTAGCCGACCGCGCGCAGGCGGGAGCGGCCGGCCTTGGGCGGGGCGGCCTGGTAGTCGGGGATGAGGATGGGGGGGACGCCTTCGCGGGCGGCGCGGGCCATGGCGGCCTGCATCTCGAGTTCGGAGTTGTAGCCGGCGATGGCGGGGTGGAGGCGGTAGCGGTAGCCCTTGCGCAGGACGAGGCCGCGCTCGACGAGGAGGGTCATGCCGCGGCTGACGACGGAGGGGAGGATCTGGAGTTCCTCGGCGATGTCCTGCTGGGTAAGGGGGACGACGCCGCCGGGGTTCTGCAGGCGGACCATGACGGACAGGACGTTCGTCGCCGTGGGGGTCAGTTCGAGGCGCGGCAACATCCCGAACAGGTCGGTGACCATCAGCATGCCGTCGACTCCTTGTCCCCGGTCTGGAGGGCTGCCGGTCCGATGATGTCAGGGAATCCGTTCTCCAGGGCGAGTGCCCGGAGTTCGGCGAGGAACGTCTGCTGCTCGTCCCCGTTGCCTTTGTACGCGATGAGGGGGTTGAGCTGCCAGGCTCCTCGGCCGACGCTGCGGATGTAGTTGCGGGCTGCGAGGTGTTTGAGGGCGGGGCTGACGCTGGAGCGGCTGGTGCCGATTTCCTCGGCGATCTCGCGCTGGATGGCGTGGCAGACGCCGCGCTCGGCCCGGCCGACGATGTTCGATAGTACGGCGCACTGGAGCTTGGTCATCTCGCCGGACATGAGCGCCTGAGGGAGGACGTAGCGGGCGAAGTAGCGGCTGAGGAGGGCGTAGCCGTCGCTGCCGAGGACCTCGTGGGGGGCCCGCCGGTAGAACCTGGTGCGGGCTTCGTAGATGCCGTCGGGGAGGTGGCCGGCGTAGCCGCGGACGATCTCGGAGGCGAGGTCGCGTTGATGCTGGGGCCCGGCCGGCTGGAGCTTCGGCTGCCGAGTGCGCTCGGGTGCCTGCTTGCGGGCGTTGCCGCGCCCTGCTTCTGCCTGTGCCAAGACCGTGATCCTTTGCTCGTGTCGGCAGCAGGCTACATGTTCTTCGCGATGGTGCGAAGGATTCTGCGCGGAGGTGCGAAGTACGTGTCGCGGGGTGGGTGACCGGCTCGCGACGGGGAACTCATCCGAGCAGGTCGGATGATCACGTGGCCACTCGCGGCTGGCATCCCCTCCAATGTTTCGCAACCCTGCGAAAAATTGGGTGTGAATGTGGGCTTCCAGTGACACCAGAACACCTCTAGTGTCGGCTCAGCCATACCTTTGATTTTCCAAGTTCCCAGGTCAGAGGCACAATCACCCGATTCCCCTCTTACAAAAAAAGGCCCGCCGTCTCCACCGCGCTCGTTGGCTGGCTACCGCAGCCCCAACGCTGGGACCGCAGCTCCCGGCTGAGCAGGGCCCGTCTGGTAGCGGCTTGCCGCAGGGACTCCCCGTGGCCTTGCCGCCGGAACTTGGCCATCGGGGCCCCTGTCCGTACCCGAGCTCCAGCAACTGGACCCCCTTTCCCCTTTTCCTGTCAGCGCTACGGTCCGCCGGCTGGTGCCGGTCAGCACTTCCGGGCCATGAAGGTAAGCAGCGAGGCCCTCGTCGGCAGGTGGTGACATCGGTAACCGCTCAGGAGCAGCCAGATCGGGGTCCTCAGGGCAGGTGTGGTCGGCAGGTACTCCCACCCTGTCCGGGCACCGGCCACCTTCACCGAGGGCAACTGCCCAGGCCGGACCGTCCACGGTCCGGCCGGTGCGGTGACGGGCCGACGGCGGGGCCGGCCACGGCCCTGACGGCGGATCCGGCGGCGCAGGGCAGGCGGCAGTGGCGGGTCCAGCGCCGCCTGGGCGCTGGCCAGGGTGCGGTAGCGGAGCGCTCCGCGGCCGACCACCCCGCGCGGGGCTTACCGCGACGGTTCTCAGGTTGCCGCCCAGTTCCGGCTCGCTCGGCAGGGCAGGTGGGCCACGTTCCGAAGTGGGGAGACCGAGGGGAGGCTCCGACCCCTCGAATAGGCACAGCGGGGACCTGGGACAACGACCAACCTCGGGGCCAGGACGGTTGGGTCAGCGCGCCCGGGGCGGTGCAGGCACGGTCACGTCCCCGGGGCTGCTCAGACCCCCTACACCGGATTCCAAGTCGGGTCGAGGGGGCACCGTGGTGGGCCTGGCGGCGGGCCGTGATCGATTTCGACTCCCCCGGCGGCCAAGTATGGTCAACTCGGGTGACCCGAACCGGGCTGATGAGGCAACTCCGGTGGCGGTGCCGAACACGCCGCCGAGGGAGGACGAAGCCGGTACGGTCCTGGGGCATGACGAACACGAAGAGCAGGCGGCGGGTGATCCCGGGCAGCAGGTCCGGGGAGGAGCCGTACGAGCTGGTCGCTCCAGCGACGATGGCAGGTCTTCAGAAGTGGCGGGTTCTACCGGAGGAGGAGCGCCGCCGGCAGGAGCAGTCGTGGTCGACCCGGATGCAGACCTGCATCGCCTGGGCGGAGGAGAACGGGGTTCGGCTGGGCCGGACCGGGGGCCATCCCGACTGGCTGCTGGGGAAGACGGTGCGTCGGAACTACGACTCCCTGCCGAGCTGGTTGGACCACCCGCTCTACTGGGTGAAGGGCCGTCGGCCGGCGGGTATCACGGCGTCGCTGTACGGCTACGAGCACCAGGAGGACAAGGTCCACGGGTGGGTCGCGGGGAAACCCGGGATCGGGCTGGCCACGGGGCCGGGCTGGTACCACGACGGCACCGTCCAGATCGTGCTCTGGAACCGGGAGGTGCTCGGCGACGCCGTCACCGCGGCTGATGCCGGACCGAACGCCCTGCGGTGGCTCGCCCGCCGACGGTGACGCTCGTCCGCCGACGGTGACGCTCGTCCGCCGACGGTGACGCTCGTCCGCAACGTCGAGTCGCTGGCAGACCACGGCCCGGGCCCGCGTTACTGCCGGCGGAACCGTGAAATCGACCAGCGCTGAGGCGCAAGGTCTGCGGACTCCTGGGGGTGGAGGGTGTGCTGGCAGGCGGCAGCGAAGCCGAGCACGCTTTCCTGCAGGGTCCTCTGGTCTTCCCAGGCGTACTCGATGGCGGCGGGGACGAACTCCCGCAGGGGCCTGCCGTCATCGATCCACTCGCGTAGCCGGCCCACGATCTCATTGGACGCGTTGAGCGCGGTGTTGGCGGCCCGGGCGACGTAGTGGGGCCCCTCGACGTTGATCGCGGCGGCGTGCCGGCGGAAGGCGGCCAGGGCCGGTTCTGCGTGCTGCAGGTGGAACTGGACGTCGTCGCGGCAGTCGGGGCCATCAGCCGCGCGGGTGCGCCGGGCCGCCAGGGCGATCACGCTGTCCACGGTCGCTTGGCACGCCATCAGCGTGGTGACGGCGTCGGTGTAGAGCTGGCGGCGCGCGGCCTGGTTCGCCAGCTGCACCTGGCCCTGGGAAGTGATCTGCGCGCTGCGGGTCGCACCGGCAGCGCCCGTCCGGGCACCGACGATCGTGCCCAGAGCCGTGGCGCCGATCCCGACGAGACCGATCAGGGTAGTGGAGTCCATCGGGGCAGTCTGCCTGCTACTCAGAGCGCGTCGGCTGGCAGGTCCCGCCGCCACGTCCACCGTCCGTCCGGGGCCAGTGCGTAGACGCTGCGGCCGCCCGGGTACGCGCACCCGGCACCGGAGATGATCGGCACCCAGGGGTCGCCGTCCAGCGCGTCCACGTCGATCTCCTCGCCGTCCAGCGGACCGCCGTACAGCGTCACCGTCACCCACTGCGTCACGCCGCCGACCGTACCGCCGCTACGGGGCCATGGAGGCGGTTTCCCGGCAGTCACCGTCCTCTGCGGGCAACCGCCGACCCTTGTCTGCCGCCGCGGAGTCCATCCGTTGCTGGCATTGGCGTGTGGCCGCTCTCGGCTCGAGGTCGCGTCACCAAGCGCACCCGACCCAGCGCTGCGGACCGTCCACTCCCCAGCGCCTGTACCGGTGTGCTTCGCCCGATTCCCCTTGATGTGAGGCGGATCACATTTATGGGATCAAGATTCTTTGCCGTTTCGGCCCGCTGCCGGGGCGAGGAATAAGAGAAGTTTCCTACGAGACGGAGGAACGAGAACACGATGACCACCGAAGCCTGGGGCTGCACGCTCCCGGTAGGGCTGGCCGCTCTTCAGAACCCGCTGCACTGGACCGGGCGGGCGGTCAAGTGCTGGAAGCCGGTTCCGCGCCCCGACGACCGCTACAGGACCCAGGAGGCCCTCTGCCTCATGATGATGGGCAGGAGCGGGGGGAAGGTCGGTATCCCTGCTGGTCCGGTGACCATTAGGAAGATGCCGCTGGGGGTGTTCTTCTGGCTTGCGGAGAAGGTCCCGGAGGGCTGGATCGGTGTCGGAATGTGGTGGAGGTTCATCTCCGACTGGACACCGACCCGCGAGACCCTCCTGGCGGCACTGTCCGCCCGGTGGGCCGCAATCGAGGGCGATCACGCCACCGTCGACAACTTCACGCGTGACATCCTCGGCCACACGCGACCCGAACGCTGGAGGGACGCGGTGACCTCCATGTTGCTCGGGGACTGGGTCGACCGCCTCGGCAGCTACCTCACCGACCCGGAGCTGCTGGAGATCCTGCGGGCGAACACCGCAGCCGAACGCCGACGATGGACCCCGCTGTGGGACCGCAAGACCGGCGGCTTTCGTTGGCGAGGCCCCAATGGCGTGGTCCGCGAGCGGAGCGCCGAACGGGTATGGCTGCTGGAAACCCCGAACCGTGACGGCGTGACGCTCCGGGACGTTCTTCCGGACCGGGCTGCCGCCGACGCCCTCACGCTGGACCGCTGCCTCGCAAACCGCCGGATCGATGCCGTCTTCCGCAGCTTGGACGCGATGGAGGCCTCCGTCGCCAGCCTCTGGGCTATCCGCAAGGGCAGTTGGGCTGACGCCGCCCTCGACCTCGGCCTGGCGGCCGAGGTCGGTGACCGCGTTCGCCGTAAGCTCTCCCGCATCGGCGACCAGCACACCGAGCGTGCGCTCGCCGCGGCGGTGACCCGATGAGCCGGCGGCCGGTTGCCCCCGGGAGGAAACGCGGCCTGCTGGTGCGCGTCTCGGCCGCGCCGACCTGCACCGCGATGGCCAGCACCGGCTCGGTGGCCGGCGCCCTGCTGTCCGGCACGGAGCTGGCCGATTCCCCGCTGGTGTGGCCGCTCGTCGTCCTCGCCCTCGGCTCCATGGCCTACGACCTCGGCGTCCGGGCCCTCCAAGGCCGGAGCGGCTGACAACGAACTGCCGCGGGTAGGCCGTCGAACCCGCCGGTACGACGAGCCCGACCGGCACCGTTGGTGCCCGGCGAGTACCTACCGCCGGGCGGTCCTCGCTCGGCAGGCCTCGCAGGCGTGGACGCCGGCGTCGCCGTAGCGGCGGATCGCCGATCCGCAGCCGGCGCACGGCCCGATCTGCCAGGGCTCGCAGCCCTGGGCGAGGGCGGCTTCGCGGCGCTGGGTCTCGGTGGCGTCGAGCCGGCGGTCCTGACGGGGCACCGTGAACAGCCGCTTGGGGACCTCGTCGAAGGTGTGCAGACCGGTGCCGGCGGAGTTGCCGCGCCGGGGCCGGGGGTCGTTGAAGGTGAAGGTCTCCTCGCCGTAGCGGCAGGTCGCGTCGAGTTCCTGGCAGGTGTAGGTGATGTCGGTGTCCCCGGTCTCGGGTTCGGCCGGGGAGTCCTCGTCCTCGTCGGGGCCGAACATGTCGTGCCAGCGGTCCCGGTCGGCGGCGGGCACCCACATCCGGGAGACGGAGCGCGGGTCGCGCTGGTTGGGGATGCGCATCGGCACGAACTCGCCGTCCGCGCTGGCGACGACGAGCTGGTCGACCTCGGTGGGGGCCTTCGCGGGCAGGCACAGCGCGGGCAGGAACCACTCGGCGTGGAAGCGGCCGCAGAAGCTGCCGTTGACCGGGCAGGGCCGCACGCTGCTCGGCATGCACTTCCACTGCTGCAGGTGCCGCACTCCGGCGCGCACCACCATGGCGAGCGGGGAGGCGATCTCCTTCCAGCTGAAGTCGTCGACGCGGGCCCACGGTGCCCGCTCGACCACGGCGGAGCGGTCGGTGTCGGTCACCCACAGCGGGACAATCCCGTGCTCGGCGGCCGCGCGGGAGCGGCGACGGACGGTGTCGGCGGTGATCGGCGAGTACTGAGCCTCCCAGCCGATCCGCCGGCCGTCGTCTCCGGTGACGAGGACGTCGGTACGGATCCTTCCGTCGGTCGCGCGGGCCTCGACCTCAGCGTGCAGGCCGTGCCGTTCGGCGGCCCGGGCGATCCGCTCTTTCATCGCCTGGTGCTTCGCGCTCTCCTCGGCGGTGGGGGTGTGACGCACCGGCAGGTGGGCGGCCACCCAGAAGGTGGAGCCGCCGACCGTCCGGCGGCGGATCGTCATCCAGGGCGACCGGCCGTCCTCCTCGGCCTGGCAGGCGCCGTCGCGGTGGTGCTCCAGGCACTCCAGGAGTTCGCGCTCGCGCCGGTCGATCGGGGTGGTGATCTCCTCCAGCAGGCCGGGCCGATCCGGAAGGCCGAGGTCGGGAAGGGTCAGGTTGATCTCGATGCCGTACGCGGTGTGGAAAACGCCGTTCGCCATATCCGGAGAATAGAAACAGGGTCCGACAATTTAAACACCGGTACGAATGTTTAGAATCGACAGGCAACGCTCTCGAATTAGCCCCCATCCCGCAATGCCTAGGGCTCGAAAACCTGTTTGAATTCTGCCGGCGCCGATTTCGCTCTCGCCGCCGTACCGCCCCGTGCCCTGCGCCTTCTCGGGATCGTCGGCTTGGGCAGGTTCTGACGAGCCGCCCGCACCTCGCCACCGCACCCGCTGGCCGGTCTCGCTCCGGCCGCCGATCACAAGACCGCCCGGGGCGGCAACGAGCGTGTTCGCACCACGTGGTGCGCCACGGCCGATGACAGAGCCGTCCAGGAGCCAGGCCCTGGACGGTCTTCTCGCCTACTTGGCGCGGCATCCGACGTGCCGAGGCGGACCGCAGGCAGCCAGCCGGCGTCGGCCGGAATACGGCGGTCGTCATCCGTCGCTGTCGGGAATTCCCGGGTCGGTCGTCGGCCGCGCGGACGAGTGGGTGCGGAAGGGCCCCCCGGCGGCGAAGGCGTGGGCGGCGAAACGTTCGCCCATCCGCCGGTACGCGGCCGCCGAGGGGTGCAGCCCGTCGGGGAGGTCCTCCACGTCGGCCGGGCCGAGCAGCGCGCGCCCGTCGAGGTGGTGCAAGTGGGGATCGCGGGCTTGCCGCACGGCCACGATCCGTGCCAGCTCTTCCCGGACCACCTGAAGCGACAGCGCCCCACGGGCCAGCTCGGCCGGGTTGCCCAGCGCGGTGATCCTCCCGTCCGGGCCGACCGAGGTCGGGCCGGGGCGCGTGTCGAGCGCGGGGCAGCTCACTGGGGAGATCACCAGCAGCGGGGTGTGCGGGTGCCCGTCGCGGATCGTGTCCAGGAATCCGTGCACCGCGGGGCCGAACGTCCGCAGCCGGAATGCGGCCAGGGCCACGATGTTGATGCCGCCCTTGAGGCTGATCAGGTCGGCGGGCAGGTCTCGGATCGTCCGGGCGACGTAGGGGTCGAGCAGGGCGTTGCCCGGCTGGCTGAGGTTGGTCACCTCCACGCCTCCGAGCGACGCCGCCACCACGGGCCACGTACCGGTGGGGCCGTCGGCTTCGAGGCAGTGGCTGATGGAGCTTCCGTGGTGCACCCAGCGAGGACGGTTGTCGGGCAGGGGTGCCAGGACCTCGCCGTCGGCGCGTAGCACCACGACTTCGGTGGGGGTCTGCTGCGGCAGCCACAGCTCGATGTCCTTCATGCCGGCCGGCAGCCCGGCGAAGCGCACCGCGCCCGGCTCTCCCGGTGTCAGCCGTTGCTCGGCCCCGGGGCCCGCCATCCGCACCACGTGGCCCAGTGGCGCCCGCCGCCGGCCGGTGAGGACGCCGTCCACCCTTAGGTCGAGCATCCCGGTCGGCCGGGGCTCCGGGTCACCGTCGAACTGCCCCGTGGAGGTGAGGACCTCCAGCTCGAGTACCCGCGCCTCGGTGCGGAACACCAGCCGCACCCCCGACGGCATCACCGTCGTCCCGTGGACGGACGGGTCCTGGTACTGCTCCTTGGTCCACGCCGGCAGCCGGCGGGGCAGCACTCCCGCCGGTGTCCTTTCCAGATCCAGCGCGCCCCGGATCTCCACTGGCCCGTCGACCAGCGGGTACTCCCGCATCGCCACTGCCACCGCTCCTCGTCCTCGGGGGCCCTCCCCGAACCTATGCCCCGGTTACCCGCCGGGGCCCAAGATCACAGGACGCGCCGTCCGCAACCAGGTCAGGCGGCGGGGCCCTCCCCGCGCAGGCGGGGGCAGCCAGCCTCGACTCGATGCTCGGTCTCGAAGTCGTCGGCTGGCCCCCGCGCTCGCGGGGAAGACCGGTCGCCGCCGCCCGGCACCCTCGCCTGCGGGGAAGACGGTGCGCAGGGCGGTGGGGCGAGTTCGGCTTCGACGTCGGACAGCGGCGAGCGGGCCGGGCGTACACCCACTACACCGCGATCATTGTTTGGGTGCCGCCAACGAGGACACGGCGCTTGTCCGGCAGCAGCTTCAGCGCGTGGGTCGGACCGACCACGAGGTCGACCACGGCGATGCCGTAGTGCGCCGAGAGCCGGTCGAGATCGGCCACCGCCCAGCCGTTCCGGCCGCCCAGTTTCCGGCTGACCTGCGCCTGGCTGAGCCTCAGCCCGCGCGCCAGGTCGGCCTGCGAATCGCCCGTGGCGCGGAGCAGCGCAGCCACCGTGGCCCGCAGCAGATCCTCCGTCGACGTGCCCATATTCGCCTCCCGCATGGTTTATGTGCTGCACGCATAACGACTGGTCAGGTGCCGGGTTACGGTTCGCCCCGACGGCGGCACCGTCCGGCGGACAGAGCTGACCGCCCGGCTCAGCGGCCCGAGCGGCCTCGGCGGCCTCCCCGCCACCGTGGTCGTGGTGGACAGCCGCCCGGCCACCGAGACCGCCCGGCAGCGCAGGTGGGCTACGTTCCGAAGTGGGAAGTCCGAGGGGAGGCCCCGCAAGGCGGGGTGCAGCAGGGCGTTGGATTGGTGGTGGGGAACGGATCCACTCTCACGCCGGTGAGGCACGAAGGCGGACCTACAGGGGGTCGGGGCCGCAGGTCGCGCAGCGCCGGGTCCGGGTGCCGCGGCGTCGGAGTTCGTCGCCGCTATGCAGCTCGGGCAGGGTGGTCCAGTCGGCCCTGCCGTTGGTGGCTTCGAGGAGTTCCTCGAATTGGGCGAGCCGGTCGTCGACCGTGCTGAGGGTGGGGCAGTTCCAGCGGTGCAGGCGGTGTTCGGTACGGGCGTAGGTCCGGCCAGCGGCGAGGTCGGCGTTCCAGCGCTCCACGTCCTGTCGGGCGCGGGTACGAGCGGCGTGGCGCAGCCGGCAGGCGTGGCAGTGGCCGGGGGTGCCGTCGTAGCAGGAGCAGGCCGAGCAGTCCGCACAAGCGATGCAGGGGTGGACGGCTGGCGAGTCGGCCGGTTCGGCGGCGAGGACGGCGTCGACGCGGTCACGGCGCAGGACCTCTTGGAGCCGGTCTTCTTCGAATTCGCCGCGGCAGCGCCTGCCGTCGACGCACTCGGGGATCCCGCAGCCGTGCGGGTGCTGGTGACGGACGGTCTGCTCGCCAAGGTGGGCGAGGAGCCAGCGGGCACGGGCGGCGTTCAGTCGGCCGGCGACGACGAGGTCCAGGAGCTCCAGGACGGCCGGCACCTCGATCAGGGCGCCCCAACCTGGCAGGTGCTCACGCTCGGGCGGCCAGTCCTCGTGGAAGTCCCCGCGTCGCAGCCGGACGTTCTCAATCGGCTGGCCGCCGGCGTCCAGTTCTGCGTGCACTGCGGCTCCTTGTCGGGTGGCGTCGCGGGGTGAGGTGGCTACGGCGCCAGGTTGGCCAGGGCGACCCGGGTCGCCTCGGCGATCTTGAGGGGGTGCGACGAGACCAGGGAGTAGTTCCCCACCACCACGTACTCGGCCGGCTCGGCCGGGTAGTCGTCGAGGAACCACTCCTCGTCGTAGAAGCCAAGTCGCCAGAGTTTGCCCTGGTGCCGGAGCTGGAGAAAGCCCTGGTACTCGGGGTGGCCGGCTTCCTCGTGGATGTCGATGGCGCTGCCTGGGACCACGAGGTCGTCGAGGTGGGCAGCGGCCTGACGCAGCGCTTCGGCGAACGTACCGGGCGTGGGGCGCAGCAGGGGAACGGAGGAGAACCGCGCGAAGAGGTGGTCGGCTGTACCCGGGGACGGTGCGAGCCTGAGCAGAGGGATAGCGATGGCCGGCGGCGCGCCCTGGTCCTCGTACGCCCGGTCGAGGGCAGCAACGTCGCCGCGGTCTTCCATGGCGTCGAGGACATCGAGGAGGCGGCTCTTGGCCTCGGCGACGTGGTGCTCGATGGAGATCAGGGCCGCGGCGACGGCTCCCGCCTGCTCGGGGGTGTGGAGGGACCAGGGCGAGGTCAGGGCCTTGGCCAGCTCCTCGACGCTGGTCACGGCCTCGTACGCGAACCAGGCCGCTGCTTCCGGGTGGTGCGCGGAGGCGGCCACGTCTTCGACCGTGCAGCCGTTGAACGTCTCGCCTAGCTGCGCCAGCAGCGGCAGCCAGGCCGCTTCCGTCGTTGTGTCGCTCACGCGAGGTTCCTTTCGATTGACCACCGCCTGCAAGGCAATCAACGACCCGGCATCGGATCCGACGCGGGCAAGGCCGGGCCAGCACCCCGTGGTGGCTCGGTCGGGAGTACGGTGCGACCCCGGCTGCGGAGCGCTGCTCTACTCTCTTGAGGACCGCCTGGATCTGTACGAGCACGTCCTGCGGGTCCGCACCGGCCCCAGCCCCGAATCTGGCCCCGGACGCCCGGCCGGCGGTGGCGGTAGCGGCTGGCAGGATGACCCGATGGACGACGACACCGCCCCCGACCGGGCCGCCCAGCTCAGCCTCTACCTCGACACCCTGCAAGCCCGCATGGACCCCGACCAGTTCCGGGTCCTGGGCCAACTCCTCGGCGGCACCGTCGCCGCCCTCGCCTCACCAGACGGCGAAGGCCAGATCGACATCGACGACGACGACCAGGTGCACCTCACCCACGAGGTGAAGCAAGAACTCCTCGCCGTCCTGGGCATCGTCGCCACCGGCACGATGGAGCAGCACATCGTCGACCTCGGCGACGGCTCCATGACCGTGATGGACCCCGACACCGCGGCCGACCCGGAAGCGGTCCAGCGAATGCGCGACTGGGCCGCCCAGCAGCGCCGCGAACGCAAGCACACCGACGCCGTCCTGCGCGGCATCGCCGAGGCCACAGACTGACCGTCGGCCAGGCCAACGCCGCTCGGACACCGGGGACCGCCCGTGGGCCTGTCAGCTTCCGGCCGGCCGGCGGCCGCAGGCCGCGAGCGGGCACGGTTCGGCCGGCTCGTCGGCGGCGAGGTAGGCGCCGGAGAGTTCGGCCAGGTCCCGCGCGAGCTCGTCTGCCGCGGCCCGGTCCGCGTCCTGGCCGGGTAGGCCGCTCGTGCCGGCCGCTGCGGCGGCTGATGGGTGGGTGTCCGTCGAGTGCGGTGTGGCAGCGGTGCCTGCCTGGCCTCTGCTTGCAAGCTACCGGGTTGCTGAACGTTCAAGCCTTCCAGCCCAGCTGGGGGCGCAGGATCTCCTCGCGGCTTCCTCGGGCCTGGTCTTGCGGGCGGCGGCGTTCTCACGCATCCGCTGGTAGGCAGGATGGTTGGCGAACGGGTGCCGGGCTGGCTGCGTGGCGGGCCGGTCGTCGCACGGTGCCTTGTCGGTGCGGGCCCGAGGGTTCGGCGAGGACCTTGGTTTCCCCCGTCGACTTCACGGCGGAAAGGAAAATCGGGGAAGACCGGGACGTAAGGGCGGGTGTGGAGCCAAGGTGGTGGTCATGACGGACGATGAGAAGAGCGGGTTGGCGGGGTTCGTGGCGGCACCGAACGGGTGGCGGGTGGCGATCAGGATTCCGGTGGACGACATGATCATGGTGGTCCCGGTGGTCGGGTGGTTGCCGATCGTGAAGGACTCCGGCGCGATCATGAACTCTGAGCTGGAGCCGGTGGTGCTCTTCGACAACACGGAGGAGCCGATCATCACGACCGTCCACAGCACGCTCACCGACTGGGAGGACGGCTCCAGCCTGCACCAGGTGCTCGCCCCCGGGGTCGAGGTCCGGAAGGTTCCCCAGGGGTGGAAGGTCGTGGAGTACGGCGACTACGGAGCCTGAACTTGGCACCTGAAGAAGTTCTCTACTCTGGGGCCAGGCGCAGGAAGCCCTGTTTGACGAGGGCTTTCAGGTCGGCTCGTACAGCCTCGATGGAGAGCCGGCCTCCGATCGCTTCGACGATCTCGGTTGCGTTCGTCGAGCCGTTGCGCTCGATCAGGTCGAGGGCGGTGAGGTAGAGGCCGACGTCCCGCAGGACGAGTTCGCAGCTCTCGGGGTGGGCACTCGGGTCACTGAGTACGGCGCGGGCCAGGGAAGGACGTAGCGGTGAGGTGAGCCGGACTTCCTGGGGTCGGAAGGCCGGATGATGGACCGCGTAGTCTGCCCGAATCCGGAGCTTGAGCCACTTTTCCATGGTCATCGGTTCCGGGTCGTATCCGAGGCAGATGCAGTCGAATCCGTACCCGTCGTCTGCGGCGCATAGATACGGCGGATTGTTTTTGACATTCGGCCCTGAGTGCCGGAGGGCGGAATGGCCACAGTTGCAGTCGGGGGAATTGCTGTCGAGCCCCGGCGCTTTAGGCGGCTCTACCGGATTGTTGGATCTTTGCGTGGGCAGGCTGGACTCCAGGCGGAGGACCGCGCTGTCCAGGGCTTGGGCTGTTGCGAGGTCGCTGAGGTCGAACCATTCGCCGTGTTGTCTGCGGTCGGCGAAGTGCCGGTGAAGCTTAGTTTCGAGCTGCATGTCCTCGGTCTCGTGTTGCCAGATGACCGATAGGGGAAGCGGGGACATTGTGCGGATCTGCAACAAGCGCTTCGCCAAGTTCTTCGTGATGCCGATTTTCACCAGCGATGAGGCGCTGCTGCCGATCGCATAGACGATCCGCTTTAACGGTGGAGATGTCCCCACTTGTTCGTTCATGCGCAATCACCTCTCTACTGATCATCTGGTGCGGCCCGGGCCGGGGCCGGCGAACGGTTGTCGCGGCCACACTGCCGCTCTCGCCGCGCCGTTGTCCCGGCTTTCCCCGAACGAGCGAGAACGGCTGCGGATCACGCAGCTCCGGTCCGCGGCGGAGCCGGACGGGCGGTGCGCAGCGGGATCGCCCCGGCCCGGACGGCACGGGCGACGGCGAGAGCGGCACGGTGTCGCTCTCGCTGCTGGCGGTCGTGTTCGTCGGCGGTCGGGGCGTCGTCGAACGCGGTGCGGTGGGCTTCCTCAGGTTCGCGCAGCCGGTTGTAGTGCCGGGTCAGGATCGCTTCCCGCTGGGCGGCGGCCTCGTCGAGTGCGGCTTGGCGGGCGAGGGCCTGCTCGCGCAGTTGGCGGCGCAGTTCCTGGTAGGCGGTGTGGCCGTGGAGCGGGTTGCGGGCCGGCGCGGTCGGTGCGGGACGGGGCGCGGGCTGCTCATCGATGTCGTGGTCGGCCTGCGGCGCGGGGGCGGGGCCGACGCGGACGTCGATGGCCCGGACGGTGCCGGGGCGCAGCTGGTCGAGGGTGGTGAGGATGTGGCGGGTCTGGTAGCGGAGTTGGGCGGCCCAGACAGGGGAGTCGGCGGTCACGCGCAGGCGGCGGGTGGTGGGGTCGTAGCCGCCGAGGTGCCAGTGGGCGGCTGCGTCGGGGCCGACGATGGTGGGCCAGTGGTCACGCAGGCCTCCGCCGGCGGTGCCGAGGGTCCAGCCGTGGGCGGCGACCAGGGCGAGGAAGACCTCCGCGAGGAGCTCGGGTTCGCGCGGGCCGCGGCGGTTGGTGGTCGCGGTCCGTACCGTGCGGGCGGTTCGTTGGGTGGGGGTGGTGCCGTGGGTGCGGGCGGCCTGGCGGGCGGCGCGTAGGGCGGTGCGGGCGAGGTCGGCGCTGCCGGTCTGGGGCTGGGTCATCAGGCGTTCACCGCCTCGCGTGCCGGGGCTGCGGCGGCCGAGCGGATCCGGTCGGCGCGCTCGCGCAGCGCCCGTACGGTCTCCAGGCGCTCGAGGAGCAGGTAGCGGGCGGTGGCGGCGCGGGCCTCCTCGGCGGCCGCCTCGGCGCCGGCCTGGGTGGTGGGGCGGTTTCGGTGGGCGCGCAGCGCGGTGTCGTGGGCGAGTTCGGCCTCGGCGTCGGCGAGCGGCGAGCGGGCCAGCGCGGCGAGGGCGTCGGTGCGGTAGGTGGCGACGGCGTCCCGGACGGTCTGCAGGTCGGATCCGAGGACGTCCTCGCGGTTCGCGCCGGCGGGGCGGGAGGCGGCCATCGCGGCGCGCAGCTCGGCCTGGACCCGGTGGGCGACGGCGTTGACGTCCTGGTGGTCGGCGAGGTCGGCGGTCCCGGCGAGGGCCAGGTCCACGCACTCGCCCACCGCGGTGCGGATGGACCGTACGGCCCAGCACGATCCGCACAGCCCGCCCGCGTAGGCGGTACCGCAGTCCTCGCACGGCAGCGCCCGGCGCGCCGCTTCGGCGGCCTCGGCCCGCGCCCGCTGCTCGGCCCGGCGGGCCTCGGCCTCGGCGCGCCGCTGCTCGGCCCGCCGGCGGTCGACGACCTGCTGCTCGGCGCGCAGCATCGCGTGCCGGTGCAGGTGGGCGACGATCGCGGCGCGCCGCTGGTCGCCGGTGGTGTCGGCCGGGAGCTGGGCGACGGCTTCGCGGACCAGGACCTGGCGGGCGGTACGGCGGTCGATGAGCTGCTGCTCGCAGGTCACGCAGGCGGTGCGGGTGTCCAGGCGGATCCCGTCGTCGCACGCCGGGTGCTTGCAGCCGGCCTGCTGCGGCAGGCCCTTGACCAGCAGCCAGCCGACCGGATCGGTGACCAGCGCGCTGCCGCCCTGGGCACGCAGGCGGTGCCGCAGCCGGTCGGCGAGCGCGGCGGCCGCGCTCTGGCCGCCGGTCAGCCGACCCACGGCGGCCAGTTCCTCCCGCACCGCGGCGATGATCCGGCGCCTGGACCAGGCCCGGTCCAGGCGCTCCCACAGGCACTCCACCGGCGCGAGGACCTGGACCAGGTCCTGCGGCGGCCGCGGCACGACCCGGTGGCGGACCGGCCGCGCGGGGACCTGCGGCCGCTCCTGGTCGTGCTGATCGATCGGGCTGGGGTTGGGCTTGTCCCCGCGCAGCGGGCCACCCTCGCCGTCGCCGACGGCAGGACGGGCGTCGGCCTGCCCGGCCGGGCCGGTGCCGGCGTTGTCCTCGCGCGCGTCCACGCGCTCCGGCCGACGGTGCTCAGCCCCAACGGCGGCTACGCCGGAAAAGCCACCATCGACAGCAAGATCACCACCTACCTCAACCACCTGAGAGTGAGAGGTGTGAAGGGGGGTCGTAACACCGAGGTCTGAAATCCCGGCCCCGACAGCCTCCTGCACCTCGCTGACCTGCGACTTCTCCCCCGTCACAGGAGCCTCACCCAGGGGGGTCGCAACACCGAGGTCGCCGACGAGACGAGCAGGCGCCTTCCGGGCCGCCTCCCGGCGCGCCGAAGCAGCCCGCTCGGCCAACTCCGCCGACCCCATCGACGCCGCCCGGTGCGCGGCCGCCACCGCCGGCAGCACGATCCGCGACCGCGACAGCAGCCCGCTCGCACCGCGCCGCGGCCGCTCCACCAGCTCAGCCTCCTCCAACCGCGCCAGCACCTCCACCGCCCCCGACGGAGCACAGCCCAGCATCCGCGCCAACGTCACCGCCGGACGCCCCACCCCGGTGTCGACCCTCCCGCCACACAGCCGCACCCGGCCGCGCTCGTTCGCCTCCAGCACCAGCAGCAGCGCCGCCAGCCGGTCCGTCGCCGCCCCCCGGCCCGTCCGCCCGGCCAACGGCCCGCCCACGGTCACCCTGCCGTCCCGGTGCGCCCAGCCCGGCGCGAACAGCGCCTCCACCAGGCCGTGCAACACGGCGAACTCCTGCTTCGTCAGGTTCAGCGCATGCCCCGCCTCCCCCCTGGACGCCCACAGGCCGTCCAGTCGGCACTCCAGCGCCTGGTCGACCCCGGCCTCGTCCGTGAACGTCTCCACCGAGATGCCGGCGGCCCGCATCTGGCGGACCACAGCCTTCATCCGGCCCGCGGACAGGCCCAGCCACCGGCCCAGCTCGCCCTTGCGGATCACCACCGAGCCGGTCTCCACCGAGCCGGCTTCCTTCGGCGTGCGCGACAGCAGTACAACCGCAGCCACCCGCACCGCGTCCGGAGCACCGGCCAGGCCCGGCTCCGCCAGCAGCGCCCGCACCGCACCGCGCAGCCGCGACCGCATCACCGCCGTCAGCGCCAACGGCGCCAACACCGGACGCGTCCCGGTCTCCGGCTTGAGGGAGGCGCTGCGAGCACGCGGCACCGGCTGGGACCGCTCGGGCACCGACTCCACCGGCGTAGCGGACCGCTGGCCGGGGAGTATCGGGATGGCCGGATCCCCATGGTTCGGACACGATCGGGCGGCATCGAAACGCTCACCCACATGGGTGATGTGCGTCACATTGTCGACAGCGTGCGCGGCGGGTTCGACAACCGGTCCGCTAACCGGTCCCCGGACGAATGCCAAGGCAGCAAGGGGGGAGGAGAGATCTCCCCCCTCCCCCCCGGCATCGTCCGAGCTCAAACCGGGGACACCACCCGCCGCCACGGGGACACGGTGGGACTGGAAAGGCCTGCTGACCTGCTGCAAAATGACAACGCTCCCTGCTGCTACATGGGTAGGGGCGACGGCGCCCCTCGGGGTGCCGATAAGAAGCACCCCCTGCGGGTGTGGACACACAGCCCCCTCGCGGGGGCGAAAACCGATCAGCGACCTCCTTTCCTCTGGATCTGGGTGTTGCGGGTTGGGTGCAGCCGAGGCCCGTGGAAAGGCCCCGACTGCGGCCGGTTGGAAGACCGGTGTGTTGCAAGACGGCTCCTGCCAGGGAGCCGGGTACTGCGAGTGGCCCTTGGAAAGGGGCCGGTTGTGGTGCGACTAGGTAGTGCCGCTGGTGGTCGGTTGGTAGCCGATCTCCAGCAAGCCCGCTCGAGGGTTGGTAGCCCGAGAGCAGGTGGAGCAGGTAGGCCGCAGTGAATCGGGGTGGTAAGTCCCGAGGAGCGGCGGGCGGAGTTCAGACCCCTGGTAAGGTCCGGGCCCCGCCAACAACGGCTAGGTCACAGCGCACCCCCACACGGGGGCAGCGGGTCCGGCCGCAGACTCGACGACGGCACCCCGCCGGAGCGAGACCCGGGAACTCCCGGTCGACTCCACGGCGGGGTGCCGCGCGTATGAGGGGGTGCCATTGCGGGTACCCTGCATCACGTCGCCACCTCCTATGTGGTCGACCGGGACGGGCCCCTGGCAGGGGGCGCCGATCCACTGGAACGCCGTCCGGACCCTCGGGTCCGGGCGGCGAAGTTCATTTTGGATCACTGTCGGGGCAAGCGTACCCCTGCGGCCAACGCGGAGAGTAGGCGCACGATCTTCGTGTCGATCTGACGTCCCAACGATCGGACGGTCCGACAAGTCCCCTGTCATGCCGACCTCCGCAGCAGTTCCAGAGCGCTCTCCAGCAACAGGTCGTCGTTGTCCTTCGTGTCCGCCCAGAGCTTGAGCGTGCTGGCCACCGCGCGCAGAACCTCGTCCGGCAGCCCTGCGGCGAGCAGCGTGTCGGCGGCCTCCTCCATCTCCGGCGCCCACCGCCATGCCCGTGTTGCCGTCTTGGCGATGTAGTCCGTCTCGACCAGGTAGCTGCCGGCCCGCTGGCCCGCCACGTCCAGCAGCGCCTGGTCGACGCCGTGGTGGCGCGCCAGGCCATAGGAGAGCGCAGCGAGCACCCGGCTGGCCTTCTGGTACGCCGTGTAGGACACCTTCAGCGCGGAGGCCTGACCGATCTCCTCGCCCAGAACCGGCGTTGACACCGCAGTCCCGGAGAACAAGGCCGTCACCAGCGCGGTGGCGCCGGACGGGCCGGAGAGGAACAGCCGCGTCTGCTTGCCGTTGACCGGCGGGGAGCCGATCACCGAGCCATCGACCACCGCCCGGGCGCCTCGGCCCACCAGGTCGGCGATGCGCTGGACTCGGTCCGGGCTGATCGCGTTGCCCTCCACGTAGACCCCGGTGAAACCGTGCCCGGTGACCTCGCGGGCGACGTCCTCTGCCACAGCTGGCGGACACAGGCTCAGCACGACCTCGGACTGCTGGAGGAGCTCGCCCAGCTCGGCCACCGGCACCAGCCCAGCCTGCTTGGCACGCCGCACGGTCGCGGCGCTCCGGCCGGCCGGGCACCACAGCACCCTGGTCCCGGCCGACACCGCGCAGGCCGCGACGGCTGCGCCCATGCTTCCCGGGTGCAGCACGCCGAGAACGCGCTGGTCCGACGTCACCGGCCACCGCCACGGACAAGGGCGAACGCCTCTACGGCGGTGGGTGCGACGTGGTCCGGCTCCAGGCCGCCAGGCCAGGGATGACCGTGCGAGATCCAGACAGTGCGCAGCCCGGCCGACCGGCCGCCAGCGACGTCCAGGTCGGCGTTGTCGCCGATCATCCACCCGCCCTGGGTGAGGTCCCGGCCGACGCTGGCGGCCGCGGCCTCGAAGATCTGGCGGTCCGGCTTGCGGACGCCGACTTCCTCGGAGATGCACACGGCGCCGACCATGTCGGCGATGCCGGACGCCTTCAGCTTGGCGCGCTGAATCTGAGCGCCGCCGTTGGTGACGACGACGACCTGGTGGCCGGCCTTCCGAGCGGCGGTCAGTGCCTCGATCACGCCGGGGAACGGCTTCACCGACGCGGCGAGCTCCTGCTCGTACCGCGCCCAGAGTTCGTCGGCCGACTCCGGGAGGCCAAGCTCCGAGCACAAGCCCGCGATCAGGTTCACGTCCGCTCGGATCCGCATGGCCTCGAGCGTCCGCTGCTCGACAGCCGGACCCAGACCGTGTTCCGTGCAGTACCCGGACACCCAGGCCGTCACCGCGGAGAGTCGGTCGATCAGCGTGTCGTCGAAGTCGACCAGCACCAGGTCCCCGTCGCCGCGCGGCGCGGTGAGCGCCCGGCGGATCTGGGCGGCGGCGGCCTCGGGCCCAACCTCGTCGGTGCGGATGGTCAGGTCGAAGCGGAAGTTCGGGTTGGCGTCGAGATCGGCCCGGGTCGCATCCCATGCGGCCAGCCGCGCCGGAGTGTCCGCGTCGCCCCGGCCGGTCGACCGCGCCTCGGTCAACTCCCGCGGGCACCACAGCAGGACGGTCAGCCACTGCGCCGGGTAGCCATCGAGCACGGACCGCACCCCGTCGACCTGGCCCAGATGCATCACGGGAACTCCGGCCGCGAACGCAGCGTCCAGGCCCGGCCGGTCCGTCACGTACGTGCTGTCGTACCGCGAGTTCTCGTACACCACCGCGCCCACCCGTCGCAGCTCCTCCAGCTGCTCCGTCGTGCCCATTCGGTAGCCGGCGGACCGGCCAGGCCCCACCTTCACCCGCGAGAACAGAGAGAACGTCGGGTCGAGGCCGGCCAGGGCCCGGGTGACGGTGTCCTTCCCGGCCGCCGGCGGGCCGTAGAGGATCACGCCGCGTACGGCGGGTGCCTCGTTCACGCGTACACCTCCCGGATCGCCTGGCGGGCCTGGTCGGCGAGGGAGATCGCGGCGCCGAGCCGGTTGTCGACGACCAGGTGCGGCACGGCTGGCCGCAGGTCGACGTCGATCGTCTGCAGGTAATCGTCCCAGCGCCCCAGCTTCCAGGCGTCCCGGGCCGCGGAGCGGAAGCCGATGTACTCGCGCATCGACTCCGGGTCGCACTGGACCCAGATCGGTGCGACGTCGACACCGAGCGAGGTGCACTTGTTCGTGAGCCGCTGCATCCAGTCCGCGTTGGTCATCTCGGCGATGAAGGGTGCGGTGAGCACGGTGCTGATCCGGCAGTTGATGTTGGCCCAGGCGGCCTGCATCAGGCACTCGTACTCGAGGTCGCGTACCTGTTCGCGGTACAGATCGGTGTGTCGGTCGTGCGGGTCGCCTCCCAGCGAAACCAACAGCCGCTCCACCAACGGCCGGGTCAGCGGGTCCTTGTCCAGCAGCGGCCAGCCGGTCAGCTGGGTGAGGAACCGGGCGAACTCCGTCTTCCCGCTGCCGGCGTAGCCGCCGACCAGGACTACGACCGGGCGGTGCGGGTCGCCGCCGGTGTGCCTGCGCTTCCAGGCGTCCAGGATCCGCTGCTGCACGCCCATGTGGTCGGCCTCGTCGTTGCCAGGGGCGATCCGGTGGATCGCCCGCTCGACAGCGAGCACGTGCGTCCCGTTGTGGTCGTCGCTCGCCGGCGTCAGCCGGAACGACGTCTCCTCTCCCGGCAGCGCGGCACGGAAGCCCAACTGCGGGTCGGTCGCCCGGTACAGGAGGCAGTACGCCCGCCGGTAGTGCGGCCCGGGGTAGACCTCGCCCTGCTCGTGCTGCCACAGCGTCTGGGGATTCGCGGCCGGGATGCCCTTGAGCTTCGCCTCCTCGGCGACCTGGCGCAGCTTCTCCCCCGCCTTCTCCAGCGTCAGTCCGTGTGCCTCCCGCTGCGCACGCAGCAGGTCAGGCCGCCACCCCGTACGTCCCTTGGCCATGCCCCCACCCTCCACTGTCACCATGCCCGGCAGCCTAGGGCTGACCAGGCAAAACCCATGTGTATGCAGATGTGAATACGTGTGTACCGCCCCGTTGATGGAGCTGATGACGCAGCTGTGATTCTTCGTCAGGTCCCCAGCCGCTGTGATGTATCCCATGAGAGACGAGGACTTGAAGCCGCTGCCGCAGAGGTCAGCCGGCCATGCTCAGCGTCAGCAGGTGATGCAGGGGTGTGGTGCTGACCGTCACAAAGACCGTGGACTCCTGTGGATCGCGAGCAATGCTCAGGATCCGGAAGGCAGGGGTGCCCTCTGCCATGCCGAGCGCTGCAGCTGCGGCATGATCCATGGGTTCGGCAGAGATGGTGGTGTCGGTGCGCAGCACGTTCCAGCCGAGCCAGTCGGCGAAACGGACTCCGGCCGGGGGGGACATGCGAGTGGCGCCGACCGGAGCCAGCAGGGGAGGGACCCCTTCGTGACCCTCAGGCTGACGAGACGCCAGCTCGTAGGGCACGATGGTCAACTTGTGCTGGACCGGAACACCGTCTACCGAGCGGACCCGTGTGCGCTCCACGACATCGGTGTCAGCGATCCCCCACACAGCCATATGTGGCGGTGCGGGCAATTGACGGACCAGGGTAGTGGCCTCGCTGGCCTCACCGCCGGATGTCGGCTTCCAAATCGGCATGCTCAGGTCGGGGGGGCCGAACGTCCCAAGGTGGGCTTCGGTGGTCGGGCCTGCGGTGACGACAGTGCCGCTACCGGGCTCAGTTCGGACCAAGCCTAGAGCCGCCAGCTGAGCGTAGGCCGCAGCAACGGTCTGCTGACTTACGCCGCGCTCTTCCGCCAGTTTGCGCACGGCAGGGAGGCGCGTCCCGTGGCGGTAGCGCCCGGTCGAAATCCCTTCCCGGATCTCGGCCGCGATGGTGCTGGCGTTCAAGGTCGTCTCCTATCAAGCGGCTGCTTGGCAACAGGCTATCGCGTCAAGCAATGGACGTCACTATCTTGACGTCCGTCACGATGCAACAGAACCATCTTGACACATGTGAGATGGATCCCTATCTTCGATTGCACCGGACCAGTTACGGTCCGCGACAGCGGTGTCACCCGCCTTCGGGCGGTGGCGAAAAGTCACCTCGGTGACAGGGGTCGAGCCCTAGCTCCCCCACGTCGGACGCCTACATATCGGGTTTCACCCTCACAGCGCTGCTGCGCTGTCTGTCCGCCAGGACGCCGGCCGATCGGGCCGCAGGCCTGGCGGGCGGAGAGAGCAGCACTCCCGCTCCCGAGTTCCTCCCCCGCACTTCTCGTCTTCCTGCCAGGAGGCCCCGATGCCCGCTCGAACCCGCACGAAGCGCCGCTCCGCTCTCGCCCCGCTCAAGCTCTCGACCCTGCTCCCCAGCCGCTACAACCTCCGCCCGGACGAGGTGAACACCGTGGTCTGCCCCGACTGCCAGACCTGGCAGCGGATCATGGGGGTCGAGGGCAAGGTGCGCACCATCCGCGACCACTACTCCACCGACCGGTCCGGCGCCGAGCTCGCGGCCGGCCAGCGGGACACCCGCTGCCCCTCCGCACGCCGGATCGTCGAGATCGACGTCACGATCGCGCGATGGGCCCAGCAGGTCGAGGAGGGGAGCACGGAGGTCGCCTCACGTCGGCCGACCACGGTGTTGAAGAAGGTGAAGGCCCCGCAGCCCCGGGCGGTGCTGCACATCGCGCAGGGTCGTCCGGCCGAGCCCACCGTCTCCGCCAGGCAGGTCGCGCGGAAGCGCGCCCGGGGCTGGGAGGCCGTCCGCGTCGGTGTGCTCGTCACGGACGCCGTGCGGCAGCAGCCGCTGTACGGCGCGCGGGGCCCGCTCGTCTCGCTGCCCCTGCCCGACGGCGTGGCCACGGAGCCGCCCCGGAAGCACCGGAAGCGGAAGGGGCGCCTCGCCGCCTGACGCGCCACCAGCACGAACGATCACGGCCGCCGCCTACCCCGACCCGCCGGGGTGGGCGGCGGCCGTCGCCTTGCTCCGCACAGAACCCTGCCCCGCGAGACCGTCCTGAGGAGATCGCGATGCCCGACCCGACCACTCAGCTTGCCGAGGCCTTCACCTGGTACTCGACCGGCCTGCGCGACCTCGTGCAGGACCTCCTGGACGAGACCGGCCTGGACACCGCCAGCGACACCGTCGACGACCTGTGCGGCGAGCTGTGGCTGCACGCGGTGACTCGCGCCGTCTCCCACGGCCGCTCCTTCACCGAGCTCCTGGACATGCTGGACGCCCACGCCGAACTCGTCGTGGGCCGGCTCCGTGACCGGCCGCCGGTGACCTCCGCGGGCCGGCTCGACACCGCTGCCGACACCGTCGACGTCGCCGAGCTCGTCACCGACGCGATCGTCGACGCCGAGCGCAGGCCGTTCCGCCGCACGCGCCCCCGCGGCGGCGAGTGCCACCGCCCGCAGCGCACGGCGGCCTGATGCCCATCCACCTGATCGCCTACCTGGCCCGTACCCGTGACGGTGCCGAGCAGGGCGTGGCCCGCGTCCCGTCGGAGCGCGACCGGCCGTCGTGGCACGAGTGCGCAGCCGTCGTCCCCGGATACCTCATCGGCCAGTACCTCGGCCCCGTGCCCGAGCCGGACGAGACCCGGCCAGCGCGCCGATCCGCCTGATCCACCCACCGTACGAACCACCACGGCGCCGCCCACCCCGCCCTGTGGGGTGGGCGGCGCCGTGGCCGCTCGTGCAGCTGCCAACGCAGCAAGAAGGCCTCCGGGGATTGCGCCCCCGGAGGCCTAGCCCGGCCGCGACCACACCCGCAGAGACGAGAGGAACACGACCGTGAACACCATCATGCACGACGACGAGGACACCACCCTCGACCTCTACCACCGCTACTCCGCCCGACTCCTCGCCGCCGCGACCGAGCGCCTCGCCGCCATCGGCACCGACGCCACCCAGCTCGACGAGGACGTCGCCCAGGACGTGTGGGCCGCCGTCGCCGCCGGCGGCTACCCCGCCGGCCACCGGGGCCTGGACGGCCTGCTCGTCCTGCTGGACCGCGCCGTCGGTCGTGTGCGCGACGTCCGTTCCCGCGAGTGGCCGGCCGGACTCCCCCAGGCCCGCCCGCACAGCGAGGCGCCCGACCTCGTCGAGGACCTCGCCACCGCCCCGACCCCGCTGCGACGGCAGCACCCGGCCACCACGAACACCCTGCTCGCCGACCTGCGCGCGCTGGAGGTGGCGTGATGGCCATCCTCCACCTCTCCTCCCGCCCGAACAGCGCGACCCGCACCGCAACCAGCACCACCAGCACCGGCATGCCGGCCCCGTGGCCCTGCCAGACCGTCGACCCCGAGATCTTCTACCCGCTCTCCCAGTCCGCCTCCGCGACCGCCGTCACCGCCGGCGAGCAGACCGCTCTCGACCACTGCGCGGCCTGCCCCCTCACCCGCCGCAACGCGTGCCTGACCGAACAGCTCACCCACGGCCCCGCCGCCCAGTGGGGCGTCTCCGGCGGCCTCACCGCTGCCCAGCGCCGCCACCTCCTCGACAAGGGCAAGCTCGGCCCCGCCGTCGCCGCCCAGGTCCGCGGCCAGCTCCAGCAGCCGGTCACCACCGTCCTTCCCCTGGCCGGGTGACCGCGATGACCGACCAGCACCTCGCTGAGCTGCAGCGCCAGCTCCAGGAGCAGGCCGAGCGCCTCGCCGCGCAGCACGCCGCCGAGCGTGCGCTCGCCGAGCAGCTCCGCCAGCAGCAGGAAGCCGCCCAGGGAGGTACCCAGTGATCACCACTCGCCCCCACCGCTCCTACGCCGGCGGCACCCCCATCCCCAAGCCGCCGACCCCGCCCACCCCGGCCGGGGGTGGCCGGTGAACAGCCCCGAGGACCAGGCCTGGACCCAGCGGCAGATGGACGAGCTGCTGCGCCGGGCGCGGGAGATGCACCGGCGGGCGCAGGCCGAGAAGGCCGGCGGCCAGCAGTAGCCAGCACCCAGCGACGAAACGAGAGGGGAACACCTGTGATGACGACCGAGGAGTACGACGCCTGGCAGGCCGGGCTGGAGCAGATGCACGCCGCCTACGAGGAGGCCGACCAGGCCGAGTACGCGGCCTACTTGGATGAGCTCGACGCCCGCGACCTCGCGCTCTGGGCCGACCCGGTCCTGGAGCAGCCGGCCACCGACGGGGCGCTCCTGGATCAGCGGCACGTCCTGCACGAGGCCGCCCACCCCGACCAGGTCGAGGCGCTGCGGCGCCTGGCCGCCCTGGCCTGACCGTCGGTCGGTTGTCGTTCGTCGCCGCGCTCGTCCCGGACCACCGGGGCCGAGCGCGGCGACGTTCGTCGGTGCCCGACGCACCTTCACCTATCCGCTCTTCCACCAGAGGACCCACCATGCGCTGGACGTCTGCCGCCCGTACCAACCTCGCCGCGAACCTCGACCAGGCCGCCGCCGCCGATGAGGCCGCCGCGGCCAGCGGCCGCGCCGTCGCCGCCGACCCGACCGCTACCCCGACGGCCCGGCAGCAGGCTGCCACCGCTTCCGGGTTCCTCGCCGACCAGGCCCGCTACCTGCGCGCCGACGCGGCCGCGGTCCGAGACGGCGCCGACCCCGTCGAACTCGGCTACCCGACTCCCTGAGCCTCGGTTGCTGTCGTTCACCGCCGTGCCCGCCCCGGACCACCGGGGTGGGGCGCGGCGGTGTTCGTCGGTGCCCGACGCACCGCAACATCCGTCCCCCGAAGGAGCGCCTGCGATGGCCCATGTCCCGCCCCCGTACATCGACCTGCACCCGCTGATGAGCGCGGAGAACCCGCTGCCGCCCGGCAACGAGGACCTCGCCGCGCGGATCACCGTGCAGCTGGCGCAGGCCCGCCTGGCCGCCGCGGCCTTCACCACCGCCGACTACACCGACACCGCCCTCACCCGCGACGAGCTGTGGTCCCGCTTCACGGCGATGCGCGGCGAGGCCTGCGCCCTGGCCGCGCTGCTCAACGAGGCGCTGCTGCTGATCCCGTACGAGCAGGTGCCCGGCGTGTGGTGCGTGAGCACCGCCTCCGTCGTCGAGTACCTGACCGTCCCGCGATACCCGGTGATCCAGCGGGAGCTGCACTCCTGACCGCCGGACGCAGTCGTTCGCCGCCGCGCCCACCCCAGCAGCACCGGGGCCGGGTGCGGCGGTGTTCGTCGGTGCCCGAGGCGCCGCCCGCTCCATCTCACCTCACTGGAGGACCTCATGAACGACCCCACGAACTCCGAGTCCACGACGACGAACTCGGTCGACGGCACGGTGAACGGCCCGGTCATCCAGGCCGGCCAGGTGAACGGCCCGGTGATCACGGGCCCCGTCGACCAGACCGTTCGGAACATCACCTTCAACGGCAGCGCCAACTACGTCGCGACCGGCGACGTCCACCAGACCTTCAACCGCTAGCTAGCCGGTGCTCACCGCCGCGCCCCGCCCCGGACCTGCCGGGTGCGGGGCGCGGCGGTCTCGTCGATGCCCGATGCGCCAGTTCGCAGACCCGTACGAGGGAGAAGAATGACCACCCGTACCCACACCGCGTCCGCCGGTCCCGCCGTCCTCGACCTCACCCAGCACACCGGCCGGATCACCATCCGGGTCGACCACGCCGTCGCCCAGGCCTGCATCGCCGTCAGTACCACCGCGGAGACGGGCCCGGTCGCCGACGCGGTCCGCACCACCGGGATCGAGCAGAACGGCCGGCGGATCACTGTGGCCGTCCCGGAGGTCCCCGGCCTGTCGCTCTCCACCGGCACCACGGTCATCTCCGGCGGCGACATCAACATCAGCGGAGGCCGCATCAGCGGCGGCCTGGACGGATTCAACTTCTTCGGGGGTGTCAGCGGCCGGGTCGTCATCAACGGCGTCGACGTCACCGAGACCGTCGACGGCGGCACCGCACCCGCCGAGATCGAGACCGCCGTCACCCTGCCGCCGAACTCCTGGGTGCGGCTGACCACCCACTCGGCCACCACCCGGGCGATGGGCCCGCTGGAGTGCCTCGACTACTCCGGCACCTCCGGCAACCTCAGCGCCGACGAGGTCGGCGACCTGGCGCTCACCCTCACCTCGGGCCGCGCGACGATCGCCCGGGTCACCCACCGGCTGACCGCGACCCTGACCTCCGGCAACCTCGGCGTGCACGCCTACGACGGCAGCGACGCCCGCCTCACCCTGACCTCCGGCCACGCCCAGGTCGCCGCGACGCCGACCAGCCGCGGCCGCTTCTCCGTCGGCCTGACGTCCGGCCACGCCACCCTCACCGGCACCCGGCACCTCGACATCAGCCGCCGCGTCACCAGCGGCTACCTCAGCGTCAGCTGATCCCCCGCGCACCCCTATAGAGAGGAGGAGTTCTCGTGGCGACCCGACGCACCCCGGCGCGCCGCCCGACCGCGGCGAAGACCCCCACGAAGAAGACCACCACCACCGCCCCGGTCGCGGCCGAGCAGCCCACCACCGACGCGGCCCTCGACCAGGCCCGCGAGGAACGGGCCGACGCCCGCGACCGCGCCGCCGACCTCCTGGGCCCGGCCGAGCAGGCCACCGCCGACGCGGCCGCCCTGACCCGGGCCGCCGACGAACAGGCGCAGCAGATCCTGGACGGCGCCCGCCAGCAGGCCACCGACCTGCTGGCCGACGCCGAGCAGGACGCCCAGGCGCTGCGCGAGCAGACCCGGGCCGCCGCCGGCGCCGAGGCCGAGCAGCTGCTCGCCGACGTGAAGGCGCGCGCCGACCAGCTGCTCGCCGACGCCGAGACCGCCGCCGACCAGGTCCGGGCCGTCGCCGGCGCGGAGGCCGAGCAGCTGCTCGCCAACGCGACGGAGCAGGCCCGGCAGGCGGCCGCGGTGCTCACCGCCGAGGCCGAGGCCACGGCCGGGCGCCGTGCCGAGCAGGTCCTCGCGGACGCGACCGAGACGGCCGGCCAGCTGGTGGAGGCCGCCGAGACCGAGGCCCGGCAGATCCGCCGCAAGTCGGCCTCGGACCTGACCACCGCCCGCGAGCAGCTCGCCGACGCCACCGAGGCCCTGGAGCGCACCCGCCAGCGGGTCGACGCCTACCAGGCCGAGGCGGAGAAGGACCTGGCGGGCCGTCGGGCGCTGGCCGACCAGGCCTGCCGCGACGCGCTGGCCGCCGCCGACCAGGCCCGCGCGGACGCGGCCGCCGATGCCCAGCGCATCCGCGACACCGCCGCCGCCAAGGCCCGCGAACTGGCGGAGGCCACCGAGGCCCAGGCCGAGGAGCTGCGCCGCCAGGCCGAGGAGCTACGGGTGCGGCTGGAGGAGATGGCGAGGGCGGACGCGGACGAGATCCGCGAGACGGCCCAGGCCGAGGCCGAGCGGCTGCGCGAGCAGGCCGAGAACGAGGCCGAGGCCATCCGGGAGGACGCCGCCCGCCAGGCCGCCGGCCTTCGCGAGCGCGGCCAGCAGCACGCCGACTCCCTGCGCACCGCGGCCGAGAGCCGGGCAGCCGAGCTGGACAGGCAGTCCAAGGCGGCGCGCGGCAAGGCCGAGGCCGAGGCGCAGCGGATCCTCACCCAGGCCCGGATCGAGGCCGAGGGGCTGATCGGTGGGGCGGCCCAGCAGGTGGTCGAGGCCGAGGCCAGGGTCGAGGTGCTGGTCGCGGAGGAGCGGCGGATCGCGGCCAAGCAGGCGGCGCGCAAGCGCGGCTGGGCCTCGAAGGCCCGGCGCCGCACCACCCAGCTGACCGGCTGGGCGTGGACGAAGGCGCCGTGGGCGGCGCTGGCGGCCGGTGTCGGCCTGACCGCCAGCGGCGAGTACGCGCTGGCGGTGCTGGTCGGCATCCCGGCCTCGATCGGCTGGCTGCTGCCGGTGGCGATCGACGTGTGGGCGATGTCCGCGATCCGCGCCCGCAAGGCGAAGGAAGTCGTGGTGGCGCTGATGACGATGATCCTCGCGAACGCGATCTACCACATCGCCGACGCCCACCTCCTCGGAGTCGCGCAGGGCGCCGACGGAACGTGGCACGCCACGTGGCAGCTGATCGTCGCCGTTGCATGCATCGCACCGATCGTCGTCTGGCGCGTCCACGCGCTCATCCCGCACGCCCCTGCAACGCACGACGACGACACCGCCCCGGCGGACGAGGCGTCTGCAACGCAGCCCGACGGGCCTGAAACGGGCGCTGCAACGGCCCCGGTCCACCCCGCCCCGGTGGCGGCTGCGCCGGTCGCCCCGGTTCCCGTTGCACGGCCCGCCGCACGGGGTGAAACCGCAGGTGGCGCGAGTCGTGCAACGGTCGGCGGTGCAACGCGGCTGGCGCTGGCGGCCGGTGAAACGGGCCGCAACGGGGCGGCTGCAACGGCTGCAACACCCCGGTCCACTGCAACGCCCGTAGCCGCAACGGAGACCGGCGGCGCAACGACGGTGAGCGTTGCACGGGTCCTGACCGAGACCGACATCGAGGTCATCACCCGGCACGTGCAACGCCACCAGGGCCCGCCCGAGCGGCTCCCGTTGCAGCCGATCGCCGACGAGCTCGGCGTCTCCAAGTCGACCGCGTCGCGGCGGGTCGCCGCCTACCGCGACCTCGCCAAGGCGAACTGACCGACGAGCACTCGGCCTCTCCGGTGGCCACCAGGGCGCACCAATCGCCCTGGTGACCGCCGAAGGCGCCGACAGCGCCGAACACCACCGTAGCGACCCGTGCATCCGGCCGGAGCCCGGGTCGGCACCCATCACCTGGAGGACATATGTCCCAGCACCACAAGAACGGGTGGACGTCGGAGTACCTGCTCCGCCCGCAGGGCACCAACCTGTACGCCGCCCAGCAGCGCGAGCGGCTGCGGCAGATGGCCAACGAGGTCCAGGGCCTGCTGAGCGAGTACCGCTCGGCCCTGGAGGACATTCACATCGACGGCGACAAGCCGCTGGAGGCGAAGGTCCGCGCATTCCGTGCGACCCGGCCGATGGCCGCCCTGGAAAAGCACCTGCGGGCGGCCGTGAACGAGGCCGGAAAGATCGACACCACCTACAATCGGCTGTACGTCGAACTCCCCGTCAAGCGCGAGAAGCGCGCGGCCGCCAAGGCGCTCCAGAAGGCCCACAAGGCCGGAATCAAGAACGGTCAGGGAATGCAGGCGGTGAACACGGCGGCAAACCTGCACGGAATCGCCGCCGGATTCACCGACCAGCAGAACGGAAACGGCGACGGAAACGCCCAGGAAAAGCCCGCCGCGACGTTCCTGGATTTCCTGAAGGAGGCGTGAATCCGTGCCGCTCACACCCGGGCAGGCTGCCCACTGGAATCAGCGCATCGCGGCGACCGCGACGAATCCCGACCGCGCGCAGGCGCTGTGGGACCTGGCCCGCGCGATGGCAGGCCGGGACGAGACGGCCTGGGCGGACCTGGTCCGGATGCTCACCGCATGGACGCAGGCCCGCGCCGGCTCCTGACTGGCCGAGCGACGGGGTGACTCTTCGCGCTCACCGAATCCGCCGCGATGCCGTCATCCAGGGTCCCCACGTGCGCGCACTGTGCGCGCACGCGAGAGACCCCAGATCGGTGACGCACAGTGACGAACGATTGGAGGCGGCCGGATGGCCGACGACACCACGGGGACCGTGCTCGGCTTCCCCGGCCTGACCCTGCCCGGGGTCGTGGGCGAGGACGGCCCCGGCGACGGCCTGCCGACCCTCGCCCCGCTGACCACCGAATTCGCCCCGCCCGCGTCCCTCTCCGTTCCCGAGGGACCCGAACTCGGCGGGAATTCGGAAACCGCCGCCCACGGAATGGAGGCCGCCCCGCCCGCCGGGTCCGGCTCCTTCGCCCAGGTCGCCTCGATGTCCACCGTGATGATGGCCGGGATTACGGTCGCCGCCCTGCGCGGCGCCTATCACGCGGTCGGCTACCTGAAGGCCCGCGCGGAGCACTTCAAGGCCGTGAGGGACCAGCAGAACGCGGTCACGGGAAAGGCAAATACGGAACTCGAAAAGGCCCGCACCGCCGCCCTGGCGGCGCAGCAGCGCGGCCGCATGCAGTCCGGTCCGGAATTCGGTCGGAACTCCCGTAGCTCCGGCCCGAATTCCTCTCCGAATTCGGGCCGGGCGAATAGCCAGGTGCCCTCGACGTTCCGTTCCACCGGGCAGACGGGGCCTGGCGGCCCGCAGCCGAAGAAGCCCGAGACGGGCCGTGGAGGCGGGCAGGACGGCCGCTCGGGCGCGCCGGGCAGCACCGGGCCCGGCCGGGTCCAGGAGGCGCGCAGGAAGGCCCTGGAGGACTCCGGCCGCAAGGGCCGCCAGGACGGGAATTCCGGAGCCCAAAACGGCTCTCGGAACGGTGCTTTGACCACCGGTCAGCAACGGCCGCCACGGCAGCCGGCGCGGCCGGACACGATCCGCGGAGCGGCCCGCCAGCGCGCCGCCGACCGGATCCTGAACGGCCCCAAGGACAAGCAGCCGGGCGCCGACCGGAAGGGACCGGGGGAGCGGCCGGGCAAGCCCGAGCGGACCCCCGCCGGGCCGGACACGATCCGCGGAGCGGCCCGCCGCCGGGTCGCCGACCGGATCACCACCGGCAACTGGAAGCCCACCGGCGCCCACACCGGTGGCGGCGCCACCCCGACCACCATCCGCGGCGCGGTCCGCAAGCGGGCGGTGGACCGGATCCTGAACGGCAAGAAGCCCACGGACACGGCGAAGAAGGACGGCACGGCGGACACGCCGAAGCCGACGACGCCGGGCACCGAGCTCGCCGTGCGGCCCGGATCGACCGGGGCGGCCGGGACCGGGACGGGGGCGGCGGGCACCAGATCGACCGCCGGCACCCGAAGCGGCCGCCGCACCCGGCGGACGTTCACCCCGGGCGGGGAAACCGGGGCCAGGCCCTGGCGGCTGCGCAGGCCCGGCACCACCGCCCCCGGCAGCCCGGAGGACATCCGGGCCCGAAAGCGCCAGGAGCAGCAGGAACACAAGGACCGCCAGCGTGCGGAGCGTAAGGCCCGCAAGGCCCGGCAGGCACGCGAGCGGGCCCAGCGGGCGAACGCCCGCCGCGCCGACAAGACACGGCCCGGCGACACCCGACCGCCTGACGACGGACGGTACGGGCCCGATGAGGACACCGACTCGGAGTGGAGGTACGAGGGACGGCATTCGTGGCTCTGCGGATGCCGCGACTGCGCCCGGTCCCACGAACAGTCCGGACCTCCGCCCGGCTGGATGCACAGCACCGAGCACACGGTGCGCCGCGACGACCGGCCCGACCCCGACAAGGCCGCTCCCGCGATCAGCCGGGGCCAGGCCGCGCTGCCGCGCGCCCCGTACAACGGCCCGCACGCGCGGCCCGGAACCACCCGCCCGACCCCGATGCCGCCGGCATCACCCGTTGGAGGACGACACGTGACCATCCCCGTGCCCAGACCGGGCTCCGGCACCCAGTACGCCGGTGACTCGGACCTGACGATCCACGACGTCATCGAGGCGGATGCCGACATGGCGGAGGAGATCCTGCAGGGCGCCGACGACGCGCGCCTGGCCGCGGAGGGCTGCGAGAAGCTGCTCGGCCGCCTGGAGGCCCTGCACGCCAAGGTCGTCGACCTGAAGGTGCCGGGCGTCCTGGAGAGCATGGTCGCCTCCCTGATCGAGAAGACCGAGGAGGTCAAGGCGAAGGCCGACGCGGTCGCCGAGGCGATCCCGGCCGCCGCCGAGGCCATCGCCGCGGCCGGAGCGAACGCGGCCCGCCGTGACAAGCCGGTCGCCGACATCACGCGCGACATGGGCCACGCCGCCCCCGCCGAGCGCGACTACCACGAGAAGTAGAAGGGAGAGCCGATGTCCGACACCGACCTCGCGCCCATCACCAGCAGCGCCCCGGCCGCCGTCCACGACGCCCGCACCGACCGGCCCGCCGGCGGCGGCGCCGATCTGGAGGTCTCCACCGGCGGGGTGCTCGCCGCCGCCGGCGAGGTGATCCGCGACGCCGTCAGCTACGGCATCGTCGTCGGCCAGCTCGCCATCGCCGCAGTGCGCCTGGCCTACCTGTCCGAGCAGGTCACCGGCACCTACGAGTACGTCGAGGGCTGCGCCAAGTCGGTGCAGCGCCTCGCGGACCAGGCCGCCGGGATGAACGTCGACCGGGACACCGTCGCCGAGCACCGCGACGCCGCCGCGGTGATGCTCTCCGTCCTGGAGGAGGCCGAGGCCATGGCCGCCGCCACCGCCGAGCTCTCCACCCTGTTCCAGGCCACCGCCGACGCGCACGAGGCCGACTACGGGCCGGTCGACGACGTGATCGCCGCCAAGGAGGGCGAGCTGGCCGACCGCGAGTTCTACGCCAACCGCTGACCCCACCCACCGGGGGCGGCCGGTGCCGCCCCGGACGGGCCGGTGCCGTCCGCCCCTTCGCACACCCCGCCCCGCCGCTTCCCCGGCGGCCCCCGCGAAGGAGCCCCACGTTGATGTCCCTCGGCCCGCTGCGCGGGCGCATCGCCGTCGCCCGCGGCTACGTCGGCCGCACCGCCACCCTCACCACCACGGCAGGACTTGCGGCCGGCGCGCTCACCACCGACCCCCTGCCCTTCGCCGTCACGCTCAGCGGCGCCGGGGCCGCCACCGCCTGGGGGCTGATCTGGTCGGCCACCCTGCCCAGCGGCCGCATCCGCGACGCCGCCACCGCCCTCTACCTCGTGGCCCCCGTCAGCGCGGCCGCACTGCTCGTCACCGAGCGCCTGGTCCACGGCCTGCACTGGTGGGAGCTCGCCCTCGACGCCGCGTGGGCGGTGGTCACCTGGAAAGTCCGCCCCGCGCGCATGGCCCGCGTCCTCGCGGGCCGCGAACGCTCCCTCACCCCCGAAGCCGTCCAGCAGGTCCAGGAACAGCAGGCCACCGCCCTCGTCCCGGCCGCCTCCACCCACCCGATGTCGATCTGGTGGGCGCAGCGGGTCGCCGTCGAGGGCGGCGTCGCCCCCGGCACCGTACTGACCGACGTCGAGCGCACCGGCGAGAAGGGGATGAGCGCCCTGATCCGCGCCGCGGTGCCCGGCACGCCGGTCCCCACGATCTCCATCACCGCCCTGTCCGCGCTCCTGGACTGGGACGAGGAGGAGATCAGCGTCGAGAAGGTGGCCGGCCGCGGCGCCGGAGTGCGGCGCCTGCACATCGGCACCGCCGACCAGGCCGCCCTCGACCCGTACGCGCACTGGGTGAAGAACATCGCCCCCAAGGGCATGCCCGGCACGGTCATCACCGGCGTTCGCATCATCGACACCGACACGAAGGAACTGCACTGACATGGGGCTCATCTACGAGCTGACCGTCCAGGCCCCGCCCGGCGACGTCATCGGCTACGACATGGCCCGACTCTCCGACGCGATGAACATCAAGGACCCCGCCCGCCTGGCCGTCGAGACCCACGGCAGCCGGGGCCTGGTCACCATCTACCCCGAAGACCCGCTCGCCGACGTGATCCTGCCCGACCCCGAGTTCCTGGTCATGGACGCCACCGGCCGGATCTGGGTCGGCCTGCACCACAACGGGCGCCGCACCCGGCTGCGCCTGTACGACCCGAAGGCCGGCTCGGCGCAGCGCATGCTGCTGTTCGGGACCACCGGCGCCGGGAAGTCCACCGGCGGGCAGATCATCCTCGCCGCGATGAAGCGCTCCGGGGTCGGCGTGTTCTACGCCGACCTCAAGGGCGGCCAGTCCGCCCCCGAGGCGCGCGGCAACTGCGACTGGGCGGTCTACACGCAGGAAGGCGCCATCGCCCAGCTGCGGACCTTCTGGAACGTCATGAAGGCCCGCGAGGTCAGGTACGCGGCCGCCGGGCGCTCGAAGTTCCTGATGGACCGTCCGGACCCGCTGATGTACCAGGTGGTGGACGAGGCGAACCGGCTCCTGGAGAAGGGCGCCCCCTACCGGGACGAGGCCACGTTCTACATCAAGGACATCGGCCGCACCGGCCGCTCGCTCGGGATGGGCATCGCGCTGTTCGCGCAGGCCGGCCACCTCGAGGAGCTCGGCGGCTCCGACACCCTGCGCTCCATGCTCAAGGAGGGCGAGGTCATCCTGCTGCGCTGGACCTCCAACCTCATGAGGCAGCTGGTCTCCGACGGCCTGCTCCCGGCCGGGCAGAAGCTCGCCGCGATCCCGAAGTACGCGGGCGCCGTCGAGCTCGTATCGCAGTTCGACGACACCGAGGCGGACGAGGACCGGCCCGGCACCCAGGGCAGCGGCTACCACCTGTCGGGCCTGCACCCCACCGCCCGCATGCGGTTCTTCAAGGTCGGCTCCGACGTGCCGACCGAGGGCCTGGACCCCGAGATGCTCGCCCTGTACGGCGACGGTCCGCACGCCGTGCTCGAGAAGGAATCCTGGGAGCCCGCGGGCGAGGCCTACGTCGGGAAGCTCGACGGCATGGAGGCCTACCAGGCCGCGTGCCCGGAGAAGTTCGAGGAACCCGAAGCCGGCGGTGGCGGCCGGGGCCGCGGCGGGAACCGGGGCGGCGGCGGGGGCGGTCGGGGTGCGCGCAGCGCGCCGGTCCCCGTCATCCCCGTCTCCGCTCCCGAGCCGCGGACCGCCTCCCGGCTCAACCTCACCGACCGCGTGCTGGCGGTGCTGGAGAGCACCGACGGCGAGGACCTGGACGCCGAGGAGATCCTCGCCGCCGTCAACGCCGACGGCGGCCGCAAGGTCAGCCTCGGCGGTGTCCGCAACGCCCTGACCGGCCTGCGCGGCTGACCAGCGGTCAGTCGTCGCAGAAGTTCTCCGCGTCGCAGTTCCAGCAGAACCAGGACTCCGGGACCTCCACGACGTCGCAGCAGTCGCAGCCCTCGCCGTGTACGCGGTTGTCCGCCTCGCAGTTCCAGCAGGCGTAGTGCACGTGCGCCACCACAAGCCCCCTCGTCTCCCAGCCCCGCACCCCAGTGGTGCGGGGCGCAGCCCGAACCTGACGTACCACCAGGCCGGACCAGCAAACACCACACCCGGCCCGCTCGTCCGCCCAACCCGTCAACGACCCGCCAGGAGCCAACCGTGGCCGTCACCGTCTCCCTCGCCGTCCTCTTCGGCATCATCACCGCCGTCCTCTACCGCAGCCGCGCGGTCGGCTTCTGGCCCGCCCTGGCCCTCGTGCTGTTCGGCTTCACGCTCTCCTCCACCGGCGCTGGCCCCGCCATCAACCAGCTGCTCACCAACCTGGTCACCGCGCTCAGCAACGCCGCCTCCTGACCCGCCACCCTCCCGGAAGGACACCCCCATGAACGCCAGCCGCCCCGCTCGCCCCGCGCGACTGCGTATCTCCGGCCAGGTCAGCGCCGTCGACCTGCTCCTCGCCGAGGCCTCCCACGACCCGCGCATGCGGTCCCAGCCCTTCACGGGCACCGCCGAGGACGCCCTCACCGCGCTTGCTGCCCACCAGGCCCTGATGGAGCTGCGCCTGCGCAGGGCGCTGCCCGCCGCGTCCCGGCGCTTCGGGCTGCCGCCCGGCCCGGCCCGCGTCGACCTGGTCGTCCTGGACGAGGCCGCGTACCTGGCCGGCCAGCCCCGCACCGGCAAGCACTCCCCCGAGACGACCCGCCTGCTCCGCGAAATCCTCGCGCTCGGCCGCACCAGCCGCATCAACGACTGACCACCACCCGCCACCGACACCTTGACCGTGCCCGCCGCCCACCACCGGGCGGCGGGCACGACCGCCTCCCGAAGGGAACAGCCCATGACCTCCGCCGCCGCTCTCGCCCGCTACGCCGACCTGACCCGCCAGCACCAGGAGACCGCCCAGCTCGCCGACCCGGCGCCCCGCCCGCCGGCCGACCAGCTCATCGACACCGCCACCGGCACCGTCGCCATCGGCCGCTACGCCGACGGCACCGTGGCCCGGGTGCCGCTGTGGAACACCAACGGCGCCGTGCACCTGCACATCAGCGCCCGCACCGGCGCCGGGTCCAGCACGCTGATCGACCACCTGGTCGCCGCCGAGCACGCCTGCCCGCTCACCGAGCCGTGGGTCGCCGACCCCTACGGCGCCCGCCCCGGCCTGGCCGCCCGCACCGCCACCACCAAGGCCGACACCACCACCCTGCTGCGCGAAGCCGCCGACCTGCTGCGCGGCCGCCTGGGCGAGACCGGCGACCACACGGCCTACTCCCCCAGCCCCGAGCACCCGCTGATCACCATCACCCTCGGCGACTGGCCCCACCTGTCCACCGACGAGGAGACGGTGCGCCTGGCCGAGGAGATCGCCAGCACCGGCCGGGCGGCCGGGATCAGCCTGCGCATCGAGACCTGGGGCGTGGTGTTCCAGCCCCCGCTCCCGCTGACCACCACCGCCCTGCGCCACGCCCACCAGGTCACCATGACCGCCCGCCTCACCCCGGGTCTGGGCACCCACGCCCCCCACCCGGCCGCCCCCGCCCGCCTGTTCCGCACCTGGACCCCCGAGCAGTAACCCCGTCCGCTCCCGGCCTCTCCGGGGGCCGCCGGACCCGCCCCGACCACCGGGCGCGGGCCCGGCGGCCCCAGAAGGCGCCCGGCGCCCCCAGACCCAGCAAGCCCATCCCCCTTGGAGCACCCCGTGGACAGCATCTACACCGGCCCCGCCGCCATCGCCGCCGACCTGGCGGTCGACCTCAACGCCTACCTCCTCCAGGAGGGCTTCGTCCCGGCCTCGCTCGACGGCCAGGTCGTCGCCGTCCCGCTCCAGCCCTCCCCCACCACCCCGGCCCTGATCCCCGCCCTGGTCGACGGCAAGGTGATCGCCGTCCCCGTGCACAACCCGCTCGCCGCCGCCGCCGCGGCCGCCGCGCAGCAGCAGCCCGCCCCCGCCCCGGCCGCCCAGGCGCAGCCGGCCGCCGAGCAGGGCCTGCCGCTGGCACTGCGTCAGGGCATCCTCTACGGCTGCGCCGGAGCGCTCACCGTCGGCGGCCTGACCTGGATGGTCGGCGCCGGGGTCGGCGAGGTCGCCCCGTACGCGGACCAGATCGGCAAGGTGCTGATGTGGGCGGCCGCCACGGTGGCCGCCGTGGCGATCGGCGTCGCCGCTCTGCTCGGCAAGCTCCGCTCCGTCGCCTCCAGCGCCGGCACCGGGGCGACCGCCAGCGGCGACGGCTCCACCGCGTCCGGCCCCGTCCTCGCGATGTTCCACCGGCACACCGAGGTCACCATCGGCAAGCAGTCCGCCGGATGGAAGGGCACGGTCAACAACAACGTCCGCTGACCGGCCGCCCGGTCTCGCCCCTGGCCCGCCTCCGCCCGCCCCGCCGACCCCGGCCGGGACGGGCGGCGGCGCACCGGCCCTCCGATCCGCCGCCCACCCAGCAGGGAAAGGAGACCCTGGCGGTGCGCGCATCCGACCTCGACCCCTCCGGTGAGGACCACGGCGGCCTGCCGACCTGGCCCTGGCGCTACGCCGACCCCGGCCTGCACACCCGCCGCATCGCCTACCTCTACCGCATCGAGGGCGCCCGGCCGGTGCGGCCGATGACGCCGGGCCGGGCCGCCGCCCTGGACCGCGCGATGGCCGCCCGCCAGACCTGCCCCCTGTGCCGTGTCCGCTACGACGCCTGCCTCCCGCTCAAGACCCTCGGCTCCTGCCTGCCCTGCGCGGAGCTGTCCGACGACGAGCGCGAGCAGCTCGCCGCCCTCACCAACGCCGCCTGACCCACCGCCACCGTCCTGGAGGACACCCGTGAAGCTCCGCGTCTTCGCCAACGTGCTCGCCGAGGCCGTCGCCTTCGCCGCCCGCGCCCTGCCCACCCGCGCCCCCGTCCCGGTCCTGGCCGGCATCCTGCTGCGCACCGACGAGCGCGGCCTGCACCTGGCGGCGTTCGACTACGAGACCGCGGCGACCACCCGCGTGGACGCGGAGATCGCCGACGACGGCACCGCGCTGGTCTCCGGCCGCCTCCTCAACGAGATCTGCAAGACCCTGCCCAAGGCGGCCGAGGTCGACATCGAGCTGTCCGGCTCCCGGCTGCTCGTCACCTCCCGCTCGGCGAAGTTCACCCTGCCGACCCTGCCGGTCGAGGAGTACCCGCAGCTGCCCGGCGTGCCGGACACCGTGCTCACCGTCCAGGCCGACACGCTCGCCGACGCCGTCGCCCAGGTCGCCGTCGCCGCCAGCACCGAGGAGAGCCTGCCGGTCCTCACCGCCGTGCAGCTGCTCCTCGAAGACGACCGGATCACCCTGGCCGCCACCGACCGCTACCGCTTCGCCGTACGCGAGCTGACCGTCCAACCCACCGGCACCCTCCCCGCGGTGACGCCCAAGACCGGCAAGAAGAAGGACCAGCCCGACGACGGCGCCGTCCTCATCCCGGCGAAGTTCCTCGCCGAGGCCACCCGCGCGATGACCGGCGAACACCCGGTCGCCGTCGGCTGGTCGGACGGCCAGCTCACCCTCACCACCGCCGGCAGCAGCATCGGCACCCGCCTCCTCGACGGCGACTTCCCGCGCCACCGCGGTGTGTTCCCCACCCCGGCCGACGCCGAGCTGACCGTCACCGTCCCCACCAGCGAGGCCCTGGACGCGCTCAAGCGCGTCGCCCTGGTCGCCTCCGACAAGACCCCGGTCCGCCTGACCGTCGCCGACGACGGACGGCAGCTGCTCCTGGAGGCCGGACACGGCGACGACGCCCATGCCGTCGACCGTATCCCCTGCAACACCACCGGCCACCTCGACGGCGGAACGATCGCGTTCAACCCCGGCTACCTCGCCGACGCCCTCAAGGCGCTCGCCGCGCCCGAAGCCCGTCTGCACGCCACCTCGGCCACCAAGCCCGCCCTGCTCACCGGGCACTCCGGCGAACTCGCCGACACCGACTACCAGCACCTGCTGATGCCGATCCGCCTCACCAGCTGACCGCGCCTCACTCCGCCCGCCCCGCACCGCCGGGGCGGGCCCCGGCCACACCCCCAGCACACCAACCCGAACAGGAGCAGCAACCCGTGACCCAGCACACCGAGCCCACCGCCCTCCAGGAGCAGCCGAGCGTCAGCGTCCGCGAATCGGCCCGGCGCCGAGCCCGCGCCCTGACCGCCCCCGGCGGCTGGCTCGACCGGCGCCGCCGCGAGCTGGCGGCCGGCTTCGACGACTTCGCCGGCGCCGAGCCGTGGGTGCGCACCCTGGCCTACCTGACGGCGATCACCCTCGCCGTCCTGGTGGTGGGCACCGTCGGCGGCATCCTGCTCAACGCCGCGGCCGCCGTGATCGACGCCGTGCACCTGCCGCAGAACCTGCCCGCCGGAGGCGACGGCCTGCGCGTTGCCGTCACCGGCCCCATCCACGCCTACCTCATCGCCCACCAGGCCTACCCGCTCACCCCGGACACCGTCTACGGCGCCTGGAAGACGCTCGGCCTCCTGGCCGCGCTCCTCGCCTTCATCACCCGCAGCGCCATCGCCCGTGCCAGCTGGACGGCCTGGGCCACCGCCACGCTCGCCATGGTCTGGTCCGCCGCCCCCGAGGCCGGGCGCCCGGTCGCCGTCGGCCTGACCGCCGCCGCCATCGCGGTCGTCTCCCTGTTCGCCCTGCGCGGCCTGTCCTTCAGCGTGCGCCCGATGGTGATCAACCGCACCGAGGTCCAGCCGCAGATCACCATCCAGGCCCCCGAGACCAAGACGGCCCGGCCCCGCCCGGCCGTCCCGGCTCCGGGCTCGCCGTTTGACCCGCGCTGACCCTCCCGGGCGGGCCGGTGCACCGAGCACCGGCCCGCCTGGTCCTTCCCCGTCCCGTTCCGCACCGCCGATCGAGAGGCACCTGCCGTGGCCCTGGCCGTATCCCGCGACGCACAGATCGCGGCCCTCTACGAACGACTCCACCACCGCTCGGCGATCCTGCCGGCCTCACCCCCGGCAGCAAGGCCCACGCCGGGATCCAGGCCGAATGCGACGCCATCCACGCCGAGATACGGCGCCTGCAAGCCACCACCAGCATCTCGCCCAAGGCTGTCCTCGTAGGGATCGCCGTGATCCTGCTGCTCATCTGGAGCGCCGTCCACTGACGTCCGGGCACTGACGCTGCCCACCACGGCGCCCGCCGTCCCCGCCACCCAGGCCGGGACGGCGGGCGCCGTGGTGCGCGGCGCGGCCACCCGGCCGGCACCAACCAGCCAGCCCCCTTGGGAGGAACCGTGAACGGCCGCCTGCTCCGCCTGCTGCCCGCCCGCCTGCTCCGCCGCCTCGGCCACGGCCTCGCGTACGCCGACCAGGACGCCCTGGCCGCCGCGCTGGAAGACAACCTCGACACCGCCCGCGCGGGCCACCCGGCCGAGCTGTCCAAGGCCCTGCGGCGGCTGACCTCGCCGCTCGACTTCCAGCCCGGCCTGGTCGACCTGCACCAGGAGAGCGCCGACATCGTCGTCTACCTCTGCGGCCTGGCCGCCGCCTCCGAGACGCACCTCGACCTGCGCGACCCCGACCAGCACCGCCTCTACAAAGACCTGCTGGCCGTCGTCCAGGCCGCCGAGGAACTCCGGCTCCGGGTCGCCACCGCCGCCACCCACACGCTGCCGGACGCCGAGCGGGACGCCGTCGAGCTCCAGCACAGCTGACCCGCCCCCGGGCACTGACGCTGCCCACCACCGCGCCCGCCGCCCCGGCTAGCCAGGCCGGGACGGCGGGCGCGGTGGTGCGCGGCGCGGCCGCCCGGCCGGACCCCGACAGGAGGCTTCCGTGACCACCGACACCACCACGTCCACCCTGGCCGCCACCGCCTACGAGCCGTTCAACCAGCCCGGGAGGACCTTCCGCAAGGACAGCATCCTGGGCGAGGCCACCGACTGGGAGCTGGCCCGCCTCGCGCTCTCCGAGCGCAGCTTCGCCGCTTACAAGGACGACCCGCGCGCCGACGAGGCCCGGCGGATCGGCGAGCAGTTCACCGCCGAGGAAGCGCAGCGCGTCGACGCCTTCCTCGCGGCCGGCATCCAGGACACCGGCCACCTCGAGGCCGTCGCCGCCGCCGAGGAGTTCACCGGCGAGGACCGGGACTGGCTCATCGGCCAGCTGCGGCTGGCCTGGGACCGCCTGGACCGACTGCACGACTGCCTCGACGACTCCGGCAGCCTCCTGACCAACACCTACGCGGCGAGCAGCGTCGACTACGTCCGCTGGTCCCGCAAGCCGCAGGCCTTCTCGCCCCTGCTCGGCGGGCGCCCCGGCCGCCCGACCACCGCCGGCTGACCACAGACACGAACCCCGAGCAGGAAGAAGGAGAAGGATGAACAGCACCCTGTCCGCGGAGGAGCAGCTGGCGCTGGCCGTGGAGTTCCGAGTGCCGATCCCCCAGGGCCCGGTGGGCGGCTACGGCGAGGTCGTCGTACGCCGCGACGAGACCAGCGACGGCTGGGCGGTGACCGACGGCGCCCTGGTCGGCCTGCGGGCCTGGGTCGAAGGCGAGGACGGCGGCTGGCAGCCCGTCAGGGACATCGGCCGCGCCGCCGCCTACAAGCACACCCGGGAGCAGGCCCTGGGCCTGGCGCACCGGGTCGCCGAGTACGAGGCCATCAACCACCAGGTGCTGCTCGGTGTGATCGCCGACCCCCTTGGCCATGCCATCCGCACCCGGCAGTACACGATCACTTGCCCGCGCTGCCAGACGCCCGGCGCCGAGGAGTACGGCGAGCCGGCCTGGAACAGCGACGACTTCGCGGACTGCGCCCGCTGCCGCGCCTGCGGTCTCGAATGGGCCCTCGACCCAGGGGCTGACGCCTCCTGCACCACCTGCGGCGGCAGCGGCATCCCGGGCGCCGGCCCCACCCGCACGCACACCCCCAGCGGTTGGCAGTCCGTCCCGAACTGCGGGTGCCACGAGTCCGGGCGCTGACCCTGCCCACCACCGCGCCCCGCCCCCGGTGCCAGCCAGGCCCGGCGGGCGGGGCGCGGTGGTGCGCGGAGCCGGCGCCCGGCCGGACCCCGACAGGGAGGGAAGACCACGATGGACACCACCACGCCGATGACCGCGCTCGACCAGGCCCTCGACCGCGAGCTGGCCGCCGTGAGCGCGGACATCGCGCGAACGGACAGCAAGGCGTCGTTGCTGCTCGGAATCACCGGCGTCCTCATCGCCGGCGTGGCCGCGCTCGGCAAGGCGCCCACGTTCGCGTTCGCCCTGGCCGCCGTCGGCATCGCCGCCGCCGTCGCCTCCGCGCTGCTCTCGGTCCTGGTCGTCATGCCCAGGCTCGACCCGACCAGGTCCAACGGCTTCTCCCGCTGGGCCCGCTGCACTGACCCGGATGCGCTTCGCGAGGCCCTGGCCGACGACGTCCGCCCCGCCCGCCTGCACGCCCTCAGCGTGCTGTGCGAGCGCAAGATGCGCCTCCTCCAGTGGGCGGCCCGCCTCGCGCTCGTCGCAGTCCTCGCCGTCTCCGCCGCGGCGCTCCTGTCCGCCGCTGCCTGACCACCCACCACCCACCCGGAGGCAACCGCCGTGACCACCACCCTCGCCACCACCCGAGCCCGCACCCTCGACCCCGTCGAACCCGGCGACGTCGTCGTCATGATCGGCCCCAGCGCCTCGGGCAAGTCCACGGCACTGCTCAGCGTTCCGCCGCACCAGATCGTCAGCCTCGACCAGCTGCGCGCCGTCGCCTCCGCGCCCGGCGACCAGGCCGCGACGGCCGACGCCCTCCTCCTCCAGCACCAGATCCTGAGCATGCGGCTGCGCCGAGGGCTGACGACCTTCGTGGACAACGTGAGCTGCGAGAGTCACCACCGACTCCAGCTGGTCGACCTCGCCCACGCCCACGGGCGCCGCGCAGTCGCGGTTCTCACCGACGCCCCACTCGACCTGTGTCTCGCACGGAACTCGAGCAGGCCCGACCACCAGCGGGTGCCGGAAGACGTCCTGCGCTATCAGCACCGCATGGCCCGCTCCGCCCGCGCCCTCCTCCTCCACGAAGGATTCGACGAGATCCGCCACCACCGCACCGGGCACTGACGCTGCCCACCACCGCGCCCCGCCGCCCGGCCATCCAGGCCCGGCGAGCGGGGCGCCGTGGTGAGCGGCGCGGCCGCCCGGCCGGCACCACCCGCTCCCCTGGAGGCACCTGATGACCGAGCAGACGACCCGCGCCCGCCTGCTGAGCAACGCCCTCGACACCGCCGACAACGTCGCCATCGCCGCCGCGGCGGCCGCCGCGGGCCTCACCACCTACCGCACCCTCGCCGCCCGCCCCACCGAGACCCGCTTCATCCTCGCCGCGGCCGCCGCCGGCATCGCCGCCTGCCTCGCCGACCAGGCCACCACCCAGCTCCGCCGACCGCTGCGCAACCGCCTCGGCGTCCCCGCCTACGGCTACGCCCCCACCCCCGCCGCGCCCGCCCCGGCACCGTCCAGGGAGCAGCTCGCCGAGGAGGTCGCCTCCGACGCCGCACACCGCGCGGCCACCCACGCCCACGGCCTCGACCGCAGCGGCGGCAGCCTCACCGAAGCCGCCAACTGGGTCGGCTCGACCGACGGCACCGCGACGTGCGAGCTGCCCGGCGGCGCGCACCTGCTGTGCGTCCCCTCCCCCGCCGACCCGTACGGCCACAGCACCCGCACCTACCTGCTCGTGCGCGACGGCGAGCAGATCCGGGTGAGCAGCATCAGCGAGCTGGTCGCGCTCCTGGACAACCCGACACCGACCCGGCGCAGCCCGCCGACAACGAGGACCAGGCCGACGACCCGTGGCCCGCCCTCGGCAGCGACCTCGCCATCGCCGAGCTGTGCCCCGCCGAACCGCTCGACAGCGAGGACTACGTCGACCAGGAGGCCGAGGCCCACGCCGCCGGCCTGCTGTAGGGCCGTCGCACCCACCGCGGCCCGCTCGACCAGCCACCACGCCTGACCACCCGCCACCAACCCGGCCCCGGCCCGCACCCCAGCGGGCCGGGGCCGATCACCTTCCTCGTGACCCGCTGACCTGACGGAGGACCACGTGCACCGACCCGTCATCGCGCCCACCCCTGACAGCCCCGCCAGCCAGGCCGTGGGCCTGGACCTGGACGGCACGCTCGCCGATGCCTCCGCCGGATGGATGGGGGGCCGCATCGGCCTGCCCCTGCCCGGCGCCATGGAGGCGCTGCGCGTCCTCACGGCGTCCAGGGCCGTCTTCGTGTACACCGCCCGGCCGCGACACTTCCTGCCGGAGGTCGCCGACTGGATCACCTGGTACTCCGGCATCGCGGCGTTCGTCGACCCGTCCCCGGAGCGGGCGTACTGGACCACGGTGGGCGGTCCCATCCTGGTCACCAGCACGAAACTGGGCGCGGCGGCGTATGTGGACGACCGGGCCGTGCACCACGCCGGCAACTGGAATGACACCCTTGCCACCGTCAGTCGGGCGATCGGCCTGGACCGAGCGGGCGTTCCCCTCCCAGCCTGATCGCCAGCACAGTGAAGGGCCCGCTTTCCCCGGCTTGAATGCCGGAGGAGGCGGGCCCTTCTGCGTTTCCGGGTCTTTACGCCCTATAGGTCTCTACGACGAGCCCTGTGCCCGCAGGCGATGGCCTGGTACGCGATGGTCGGTGCGTCGAGGGGCGCCTTCAGCGGGTGGGTGATCCTCGGGGAGCAGGCATAGGCATTCCCGTCGTTGCTCTCGTGCGACGCGGTCCGATGTTGTCCGCGGACAACATGGAGGTCCGGGAGCGTCCGCTGAAAGGGGCAGGCGGGCTGGGCATTGTTGTCCGCGGACAACATCGGGCGAGGTCCCACGAGGCCGGGGCAAATGCACGCAAAGTCTGTATTGCCCGGTGTGGGTGTGCTGACGTCGTGCCAGCGGTTAGTAAACTCCCCTCATGACCGCCGAATCTGTGCCCGATGACCGGGACAAGGTAGTTACCAAAATCCCTAAGCAGTTGCGACTGGAGCTGAAGATCCGCGCCGCAACGGTCAACACCCCGATCCAGGACGCCGTCACCCAGGGCATCCAGGCATGGCGGAAGGTAGACCGCGAGCTCGACCTGATCGACACCGCCAAGTCGGAGTCCTTCTCCACCTACGTCCCCTCGGAGCTGTACAAGGCCTTCCGCGCGGACTGCTCAGGCCGCAACGTCAAGTTCAACCAGGGCCTCGCCCAAGCGATCCGGCTCTGGCTGGACGCCAACCCGCTCCCCCAGCGGAGCCGGCCGACGACCGGCGCTCGCCGGGTGGCGTTCGGCAACCAGAAGGGCGGCGTCGGCAAGACCGCCATGTCCGCCGGCGTCGGCCAGGCCCTGGCGGAGATGGGCTACCGGGTATGCCTGGTCGACTTCGACCCCCAGGGACACCTCACCAAGCAGCTCGGCCACGACCACCTCCCGATCAAGGGCGACAGCCTCGTCAAGAACATGTGCGGCGAACGGCAGGCGGACCTTCGCGAGTTGCTCATCGAGATCCCCGGGGAGGCCTTCGGCGACCGCCTGCACCTCCTGCCGGCCTGCACCGACGGCTTTCTCCTCGACGCCAAGCTCGTCTCCTCGCGCGACATCCGCGTCAAGGAGACCGCTCTCGAGAAGGCCCTCGGCCCGATCGAGAGGGAGTTCGACTTCGTGATCGTCGACTGCCCCCCGAGCCTCGGGTACGCGATGGACAACGCGATCTACTACGCGCGGACCCGCGACGGCGAGCCGGAAGGCAGCTCCGGCATCGTGATCCCGGTCCAAGCCGAGGACTCCTCCGCCGACGCCTACACCCTCCTGCGCGAGCAGATCGACTCCCTCTGCGACGACCTCGACATCCGCGTCCACGACCTCGGCTTCGTCGTCAACCTGTACGACGTCCGCAAGGGCTACGTCGTGACCTCCTCTCTCGACTCCTGGAAGAGCCTCGGCCACCCCGAAGTGATCGCCGTCGTGAACGACCTGAAAGACCAGCGCGAAGCCGTACGGATGAAGACACCGCTACTCGTCCACGCACCGGACAGCGACCAGGCCGACGTCATGCGCGACATCGCCAGGAGGATCGCCGAGTGAAGGCCGCCGACCGACTCGGCACCGGGGGAGCCTTCGGTGCCATCACCCGCACGCCCCGCAGCGAGCGGGGCCGGGCCAAGGCCCAAGCCGAGGGATCGATCCCGGACTACGAGATCCAGCGCATCCCCCTGACACTGGTGGCGCTGTGCCCGATGAACCCCCGCCGCTACTACGGCACCGACGAACAGCGCGAAGCCCTCGGGCAGAGCCTGGCCAAGAAGCAGACCACCGCATGCGTCGCGGTCACCCGCAGCGCCTACCTCGCCCTCTGGCCCAGCCACAGCCGCCTCATCGGAGACGACACCGAGTTCGTCCTCCTCAACGGCGAACGCCGTCACCGCTCAGCCTCGCAGGTGGGACTCGAGGCCCTCGACTTCGTGGTCCGGGACGACCTGGCGACCAGCCAGGCCGATTTCATGGACTACCTCATGGCCGAGAACGAGGACCGTGAGGACTTCAATGTCATCGAGCGGGCCGTGGGCCTGGAACAACTCCTGAAAGCGTGCGGAGGCAACGCCGCCGAGGTCGCCCGCCGCCGTGGCAAGGGCCGGTCCTGGGTGGGCAATCAGATCCTGCTGCTGTCTCTCCCCTCGGCGATCCAGGACCGGCTCGCTACCGGCGAGATGGCCGAGCGCTACGGCCGGCGCTTGGCCCGCGCCTACAAGGACAACACGTCCCTGACCGTCGACGAGCTCTTCGCCCTCGAGGAACAGCTCAAGGAAGAAGAACGCGCAACACGCATCGCCCAGCGGGAAGCGCTCAGGATGTTGTCCGCGGACAACACGCCTACCCCGCCGGAACAGCCGTCGGCCACCGCCGCCGCCCAGACTGTCGTGTTGTGCGCGGACAACACGACGCCCGAGACCGCCGTGGATACGACGAACGTCCCGGAGGCCGAACCGGAAGCCCCAGCAGCGACGGTGTTGTCCGCGGACAACACCGAGCAGTCCACGGGCCGACAGGACGAACCGGTGGACGAATCGGTGGCAACGCCGCAGGCGACAGCTACCGCCGAGGCCCGGCCCCCGCTGCCCAGGCAGCCCCCCGCCACGGACCCGGTTCCCTCCCAGACGGCACGCCAGCGCGTTCAGGCGCTCGGATCGACGGCTGAAGAACAGGCCGAAACGCTCCACGCCGGCCTGGACGCGGACGGCTTCCTCGCACTGATCAAGGCGTTGCACGCCCACGTGTAGACGGGCACACGGAGTTCTTCATTGCCTCTGATCCTGTCCGCGAACAACACATGGCCCTGGCATTCGCCGGGGCCACGGTGTTTTCACACCACGTGCGGTGCTGCTCCTGTGGACGGGTACGCCGAGCACGCCCCGCAGCAGAAGTGCTCGGGATGTCGTCCGCGGACAAAATCCCGCCCCACCGAGTACCCCGCCGCCGTGCCTGCGCAAGGGCTGAGCGGCGCAGCAGGCAATCCTCTTCAGCTCTGCGGGGCCCCCTGGCCGCCGCCGAGTACTGCCACGTCCGCACCCTTACGCGCCCGCTACGAACCCCGGCCCGTCGACCCGGCCCGCTGGGACTGGGCCGGGTCGACCCACCCTGATGGCCCGGGCCGTCCTACCGCAGAGTTCCCGGCGGGGGCGGCGTTTCAGTGAATCCGCCCGCCGGCCATCACCGGGCCGGGATGCTCACTCCCATGACGACGAAGACCTCAACGGGCCTGGAGCTGGCCCGGATCCTGCCCGGCGACCCGGGGTGGATCCGGCGCGCCGCATACCTCTCAGAAGTCCTCGGCCTGGTCGCCCGCGCGGCTGACGTCCGCCCGTACGCCTACCCCCTCCCCGCCCTGACCCTGGAGACGGCGGGCGAGGTCATCGCGGACATCGACGCCGCCCTCACCGCCACCGCAGCAGACGACCCGACCCCGGCCGTCCTCTACGTCCTGCCCGCCTGGGTCCTGAAAGCCCTGCAGGACGTCCTCGCGGCGCTGCGCACCGCAGTCGTGGAGGAGCCGGGGGGCGAGTTCCGGCTGCGGCCGATGCTGGTGCTGCTGGGGGAGGGCCTGGACTACCCGAGGGGCCGGACGCCGGCCGAGATGGCGGCGGACCTGGAGCCGGTGGTGGCGGTGCTGGCCCTCGACGGCCCGGCGGTACGGGCGGCGGCCACCGATCTGGCCCTGGGGCGCTGGCAGGCCGGCACCGGGGCGGCGCTCACCGAGGTCTTCGCGCAGTGGGTCCTCCTCGGTGTTCCGCTGTAGGCCGGTCGGATACCGGCGCCCCGCCTTGCACCTTCCATACTGATCAAGTGCGGGCCAGGTGCTCGGGGCGCAGGTCGGCTCGGACGCGCTTGACCTTCGGTCGGTGGCGGTAGCGCGCGAACTCGGCCCGCTCGTCGGTCTCGATCTCGACGACGACCTCGGGCTCCACCGGCAGGAAGGCGACCGGCGCACTTCCCGGCAGGCCTCCCAGGGTCCCGGGCAGCTCCGTCAGGTCGCTGCCCGTCGGGTGCAGGAGCGAGGCGAGCTCGGAACGCTGCGCCTGGTCCAGTGGGAGGCTGATGCCGACCGGCCGGAGCCGGCCGCGGGCGTCGGGCTGAGCGAGGACGGCGGCTTGGCGGGCGGGGGAGGAGCCGGGAACGATGCCGACGACGACGGCCTCCACGGTGGTGGTGACCCGGAACTTCCTCCAGCCGCTGGAGTAGCCGGCGATGTAGCGGGAGCGGGCGGGCTTGAGCACACAGCCTTCGACGCCTCCGCCGAGGCTGCCGAACCAGGCCTTCGCCTGGTCGAGGTCGTCCGTCATCGGCACCGGCCAGATCGTGGCGGGCGCGCTCTCCAGCAGGTCGAGCAGGTGGCGGCGACGCTCTAGATAGGGGAGCGGGCGCAGGTCGGTGTCGTCCGCGAGCACGTCGAACGCGGCGAACTGGACGGTGAAGTCGGCGCCCGGCCTGGGGCCCTTGCCGGAGCGGGTCTGCAGGCGGGCGAACGACAGCGCACCGGTGTCCAGGACCGCGATCACCTCGCCGTCCAGGACACACGGCGGTAGCTCCGCGGCGGCCTGGACGACGTCGGAGAACGCGCGGCTGAGGTCGGTGCCGTGCCGGGAGTACAGCCGCGGGACAGGGCCGCCCGCCAGCACTCCGCGCCACCCGTCCAACTTCGGCTCCACACGGTCGGACCCCGCGCTGGCCGGCAGCCGGTCGATCGGCCGGGCGAGCGCGACGTCCACAGGAAGACCAAACGGCGCCACACCTTGCATCTACCCGCCGCAGCGCGGATTGACCTGCGCGGTGGCCCAGCGGTGACCCGGGCACCCCCGGAGCCGCCTGCGCGGTCAGGTCACCGGCCGCTCTCGCACGTGGCGGTGGCGTTCGGGACCGCATCGATGGGGATGGCGAGGAGCTGGGCGCTGTTGCAGGCACCCTGGGGGAGCGGGACGTCGAAGTTCTGAACGAACTGGACATCGAAGTCGTCGGCAACGGCGCCGCCTGCGGTGGCGAGGACGCCGGCCACGGTCAAAGCGACTGCCGTTAGGCCAGTTCGAATACGCATGTTCTCTCCTCGAGTGGTGACGGACGTCGTTCTACGAGCACACATCCCGGGAAGGTCGGCGGCAATACCCATCATCCGATCGAGGTAGTGGCACGTGCGTCGCCCGGCGCGGCACTCCTCTTCCGGTGGAGGAGGAGGTGCCGGCCGCCACTCCCCGCGTGCGGTCTGCGGGCCACGCCTCGACATCCCAACCCGGCGCAGTTCACGGGCATACGCCTGCTCCGGCGTGTTCCGGTACGAGCCGGTGCGAGTCCATACCGCTCCGTGCCCGCTCAGTAGAGCGGTTCGCGGTCAGGCGGCGCTGACGTTTGATCAGTCGAACAAGCGATCGAATAATGAGGGGTGTGACCGCCTCCGTGCCCTCTTCCGCCCCGCCCCGCCGACCCGGCGGCGTACCGGGGGATGCCGAGCGTCCGCCCCGGGAACTGATGACGCTGCCCGGCATGCACCAGGAGGTACGCCGGTGGCGGCTGGTGGAGGTCCGCCTCGACGGCCGGTGGCAGCCCGCCATGCTGACCGGGTGGCGCCGACCGCCCGGCAGCACCCGCTGGGTGGTCCACGTCCGCTGGGGTCCCGACGGGCCGGGCCCAGGCGCTGAGCCGTGGGCCTGGCTGCTGTTCGACGAGAGCACCATCCGCCCGCTGTCCGAACCAGTCGGCTTCGTCCCGCTGAAGGACGCTGTCGTGGTGCCGCCGGAGATGGCCGGCACGTCCGCCGCAGACGACTCCGGGCGCTGCTGGCGCCTGGCCTGGGTCCACGTCCAGGGTCAGTGGCGCTCCGGCCTGGTCACCGAGCAGCGCCGCCCCGCGCCCGACCTGCCATGGATCGCCCACGTGCGCTGGGGCGAGGACCGCCAGGCCGCCTGGCTGGTCGCCGACCCGGCCACGGTGCGCCCGATCCCCGCCGCCGAACAGGCCGCCCCGCCGGTCACGCCCGCGCCCACGACGCCGGCCCCCGCCGCTGGGGACCGGCGGTGAGCCCGCGGATCGCGGCCGTACCCGATCCGGTGACACCCGCGTACGACGAGCGGCTGGCAGAGCTACTGGACGAGACCAGCCCGCAGGTCCGCCGCGCCCGCATCGAGGCGGGGACCCGGCCGGTCCTGCCCGCGCTGGAACCGCTGCTGCCGGACGGCCGACTCCCGAAGGGCGTCGTCGTCGAGGCTCTGGACCACGGCCTGCTGCTCGCGACCGCGGCGGGACCGGCCGCCGCATCCGAATCGCACTGGACCGCGATCATCGGCTGGCCCGACGCCGGCCTCGCCGCCGCCCGCGCCTACGGCCTGCCCTGGGAGCGCACCCTCGTCGCCGACGACCCCGGCGACCACTGGGCCGAGGTCGCCTCCGTCCTCGCCGACGCATGCGAGACGATCATCCTCAAACCCACCGGACGACCCGCACCGCGCCAGCTCGCCCGCCTGGAACAACGCCTACGGACCACCGGCACCACGATCCTGACCCCCACCATCTGGCCGGGCACCGCCGAGCTCCGCCTCACCGTCAGTGGCTCTGCCTGGGCGGGGCTCGGCGAAGGCTACGGAGCTCTCCAGCACCGGACGGTCACCGCGCGCTGCACCGGCCGGGGCCGCGCCCGCCGCCCCCGCGAGGCGCGTCTGCTGCTGCCGGACGAACAGGGCAGGGTGAGCGCAGCGGCTCCCGCGTTCGCAGATGCGGGTCCTGGTGCCGTGGGTGTCGCCGCCATGGCGTAGCCGCGCGACACGCGGCCCGCCGCCGCAGACGGCGTCTCAGGTGAAGTCGTACAGCCTGGTGCCGTCGACGCGCGCCAGGTCGAAGGTGGCCACGACGGCGAGGTGGTCGGAGTGGTCGTGCTCGACCACCTGGTAGTCGATGGCGGCCGGGGTGAGCGCCGGGGTGGTGTGGACCTGGTCGACGCGCAGGCCCCCGTGCCGACCGGTTGCCCGGCGCAGCGTCGGGTCTTGGCGGTCGTCGGCGAGGTGGGCGGCGACGTCGGTGAGGTCCGCGTCGCGCAGGGTTCGGCCCACGATCCGGTTACTGACCCAGGGGTCGCCGGGGTTCTGGCGGCGCTCGCAGCGGGCGGACCGGTTGTACGGCTTCACCCGCTCCCAGTCGATCTCCGGGTCGGTGGCGGTGGGGTGGTTGATGTCGCCTCCGATCAGGCCGATCCCGCCGTGGCGGTAGACCCGGGCGGCCAGGATCTGCGCCTCGACGGCGGCCTGCTGCGCGGAGTAGGGGATGAGGTGGGCGCTGACGGCGATGAGCGGGGCGGGCAGGGCGGCGGTGAGGCCCCAGGGGGCGATCCGGGCGGCGGCGTAGCCGTGGTGGAGTTCGGCGGCGTACCGGGTCTCGATGTCTTCGACCCGCAGGTGCGCTGGGTCCCAGGCGACGGAGACCGGTCGGCCGCTGCGCGCGGGCGCGACGAACAGCTCCATCCCGAGGGCCCTGCGGGCGGCGTCGGCCTGGCCGGGGTCGGTGAGGTGGTCGGCCTCCTGGAACAGCAGGAGCTGCGGAGCGACCGCGCGGACCACATCGACGAGTCCGGCCCACCGGCGGACATCCGATCCGTACTGGATGTTCTGGCTCATCACGGTCAGCGTCGGCATGGCGTGGCTCCCTGGATCAGCGGCGGCCGAGGCCCGCGTGCGTGATGTCGGACAGCAGGCCGGCGGTGTCCTGCCGGATCCGACCGACAACGTAGGGGCTCTCGTCGGAGCGCAGGAGGACACCGACGGCGACGGCCAGCGTGTCCGCCAGGGCCATGTCGTCGTGCGGCGGCCGCCGTGAGCGGACAGTCTGCCACCCAGACTGGATCTGGCGGGCGGTGAGGTCGAGTCCGCCGTCCTCGCGCTGCCGCTGCAGGATCCGGTCGGAGACGAGGACGTCGGCCGGGGTGGGGATCCACACCCCGGCCGCGAACTCGAACGGGCGCTCATCGCCGTGTCGAGCACATCGCCCAGATCCGTGGCGTCCGGGCCGACGACACCCCCTGACCAGCTGAGGCACCTCCCCTTTCACTTGGCCCGAACGAGTCACCGCACGCTTCGGGCAGGACACCGCGCAGACCCTCGCCGGCGAACCGTGTCCGGGGCATGAGGTGGTCGTTGAACGCTGCGACACGAAAGGCCGCCGTCGAGAAGGGCGACGGATGCCGTCCTCGCCGCCGAATGCGGCGACGGTTTTCGGGCGTGGTCACCGTCGTCGGCGGCGCAGGAGAGGAGCGGTATGCCAGGCGAGCAGCAGGACACGACCGAGGCGCGGACGGACCAGGAGAGGGTGGCAGCTCGGCAGATGGCGGCGGCGCTGATCGCCGCGCACCGGCTCTTGGGCCGTGAGTCCAAGGTGCTCGCCAACGACGAGAGCGGCCTTGCGTCCAACGATCGGGCTGCGACGCTGCGCCGGAAGCAGGGCCTGCTGAGTGATGCCTCCCGGCATCTGGCCGGCGCGGTCAGCTCGCTTGCCTCGGTCGTCGGGCTGCAGGAGCTGGGTGTCGACGGGCAGTACCCGCAGGATGCGTCCGGCGAGCCGTACAAGGCGCTGTACAATCTGGAGAGCCTGGATAGCGACCTGTTCTCCTCGGTCTTCGAGGAGCTGCACGGCGCCATGAGGGCTCTGCGCAAGGTCTACACCCCCACCCGCAAGCACCCGGACCTCGCCTATCCGGAGGACAGGGCGGCAATGAGCGAGGTGGTCACGCACCTGCGCACTGCCTCCACGTTGCTGAAGGCCTCGTTCAACGGTGCCGAGGACGGCGAAGAGGACGAAGGCGATGAGGTGGACCTGCTGGCCGAGCTGGAGCAGATCTGCGAACCGTTGCCCGCGCAGCAGGGGGAGATGAGCGACGAGGCCGTCATCGCCCGGGTTCTCAGCGATCCCCGGCTGGCCGCCAAGACCGCGAAGGCGCTGCGCTCGCGGAAGCTGGCAGCGGGGCCGGCCGAGCAGACATCCGTTCGTTGAGTCGCGGCTTACCCGGCGACCTGGTTTGAGTTGCTCGAGTACGTTCGGGCGCAGCAGGTCGGGCACGTCAGGTTCTGATGTCCAACCAGACGGTGTGATCCCGGGCGGGAGCCGGCCCGGCGACGTGCTGCCGGTTCCTGGAGGCCCGGCTTTTCCTACGCGTTCGTGCCCGGAGCCGGGCGGATGGCGAATACCCTGCCGCCCAGGACCACCGCCCGCCTCCTCCACACGCTCCAGGAACGGATGTTGAACGCCATCATCAACCCCCTCACCCTGCGTACCAGCCTGAGCATCGACCAACCCGCACTCGCAATCCCCACCGTCCGCAGGCTCACCGTCGAGTGGCTGACGAAGAAGTTCGGCAGCGCCCCTCTCGCCTCAGGGCACCACCAACTCGATGCCATATCGACGCTCACCAACCAAGTGATCTACGGCGACGACGGCACCGAGCACGCCATCCGCCTCCAACTGCGCGAGGACCAGCCAAACGCCACCTGGCGAACCACCATCACCGCCACAACACCACCGCGGAGCGCCACCGCCGCAGTGGCCGTCCTCCTGGAGGCATTCCCCAACCCCGGCCACCAGGTCAACCCGGCGCGCCCAGCCCTGGTGCGCAAGTTCGTGGAGACCCTGCGCCCCCGCGACGGCCTGGCCCGGCTCACCCTCAAGGCACAGGAGGTCGGTACCGACGTCGAGCCGCTTCTGCACGTCCTATGCGATCCCGCTCGAACCCTTCCTGTCGTTGTCGCCGCCCGCCCGCTGCAACCCGACCCCACATGGTCCACAAGGATGCAAAAGGCTATGCCGCACTGCGCCGGCGCAGCCTCCCTGTACCTTCTCAAAGACGCCGACGCCGTCGACGCCTTCCGCCAAGAGATCGGAGAACACCACCGCGTCGCACCCGGCGCCGTACGCACCTACCTGCCGGACGTCGACCCCGCCTGGGGCCCGGACGCGGCCCGGCATCGCTTCCTTAGCTTCGCCAGAATGAGCGACCCCACCGACACCTCCTGGTTCGGCATCGCCCGCCGCGTCCAGCAACTGGCCAACGAAGCCCCAGTACCCGAACCGCTGCGCCACCTGATCTTCCCCGATGCCGCCCAAACCCACCACGCCCAGCGGCAAGCCGCCCTGACCGCCGACCGCACCTCCACCGAACTGGCAGCCCTACGCTCGGACATCACCCTGCTCACCGGGCTGCTGACCCAGGCCGACACCGACCTCAAGGAAGCCGCCCGCAACGCCGAACTATCCATCCGCACCATCGACTCTCTCGAGAGCGAGCTTCAAGAAGCCAACGCCCGAGCGCTGCGCGACATCGAGGAGGCACTGACAGCCTGGGACGAGGTCGAGCGGATCCGGGGCGAGGCCGATACTCTCCGCACGCGCCTGCGGGAGGCCGGCCGGTATGGCGACACCGTCGTTGTGGAGCAAGCGACCAGCCTTCCGCAGTCTTTCGAAGAACTGTGGGAGCGGCTCGGAGAGCTGGAAAGGGTACTGGTCACGGCCGACCGTGATGTGGCGCTCGCCCTCGACGAGTCCGACCGCAGCCGGGTTTGGGCCGCGAAGGCGTGGAACGGCCTGCGATTCCTCGATTCCTACGCCCACCACCCCGATTTCAACGGTGGAGTCCTACAGTTCTGCAGCGCAGGGATTCCCGGAGCCGTTTCCTGGACGCACAAGCAACTCGCCACCAACGAGGGGAAGACGACGATGGATCGTTGGGGAGGCGAACGGATCTTCCCTGTTCCCCCTGAGGTCGACGCTGCCGGGCGGGCGGCGATGAAACCGCACCTCAAGCTCGACAACGGCGGTCAAGCACCTCGGATCTACTTCCTCGACGCCACCAAGACTCTAGGGCAGCCGCCGCGGGTCATCGTCGGCTACATCGGCGCCCACCTCACCAATACCAAGACAAACTAACCGCCCCTGCCGGTGGGCCGGGCCGGCAGAAACCGAACCAGCCCACCGGCCCGGCGTGCCCTGACAGACTGGTGAACATGACAGCCGAACACCGCCGCCCGTTTGTGGCAGCCTTTTTCCGAGCAGGCCGCCTGACCGGGGACGACCTGGAGCTGCGACGGGCAGAGGAGGATCTGATGCGCCCGGATGTCCTGGCCCGCGTCTCCCCACGCGTCCTGGCTTCTGCGGCCCGGGCCGTAAATGCGCCCGAAGCCGCGGCCGCGCCGAGACCTGGAGAAACGGCCCGAGCCGCAAATGCCGCCTTCGCGTCCGGCCCCGGCACACCCGGGACAACGGCCCGGGCCGAAAAACCGTCCCGGCGCCGCCGTGCCCGCCCCGGCCGGCGCGGCCGAGCAGTGGGCGGAGGACTTCGAAGCGCTGCGCCGTGCGGCGTGCACCCTCCCGACCCGGCGGTTCGGCGAGCCGGACCGCCTCGACGACGTGGACCTGACGGTCGGTGAGGGCTGGCTGCTGGCCTCCTGGGACGACCCCGAGGCCGGGGACGTCCACCAGCTGCTCCACCGGGGCCGGCCGATCGGCTGGACCGCGCCGCTGCCGGACGGCCCGTGGGGAGCGGCCGGCCACATCGCCGCCGCACACCAAGGCGAGCAGGCCGCCGTGATCCTGACCGACAAGGACAGCGGAGCCCGCACCCACCGCACCGTCGGCGACGCCCTGGACGCCCTCCAACGCGCGCACGCCACCCGGCTGAGCGCCGAGCAGGCAGTGGCCGGCGTGCCGCGCCTGGCCCTCAAGCGCCCGACCGGCTGGACCGTCCCCTCCGACCGCGGCCTCGGCATCCCGACCCGCTACGCCCTCGCCAACGGCCTGATCCACCTCACCTGGCCCGACCACCCGGGCGTCCAGGAACTCCAGCAGGACGGCCGACCGGTCGGCTGGATCGAGGAGTACGACGTCCAGCGCGGAACCTGGACCGCCCTGATCGACAGCAGCATCATCGCCGACGCCGCCAGCGGCGAACCCCTGCGCTGCCCCGGCCCCGCCGACGCCCTTGCCCTGCTGCGCCGCGCGCTCGGGGAACACCTCACCCGCTGGTAGACCCGCCGACGCCCCCACCCTGCTGCGCCTCGCGCTGCACCGGGGCCTGGCCGGGGCCGGGTGGGCCCGGCGTCCGGCCAGGCGCGGCCTGGACCTCGCGGGAGTCGCCGAAGGAGAGGTCGGGGGTGCCGGAGCCCCGTCTTCTCGCGTCGCTTACCGGTCCTGGGCGATCGTCTCGATCAGGGACCGCCGTACGACCACGGTCCTGGCGATGCTGTCCGCCCAGGTCTGGTGCCGGGCGTGGACGACCGGACGTAGGAACCCGGCGCCGACCGGGAGGGCGTCCAGGACGTGGAGCAGCCCGCGCAGGATGCTGCGGGCCGCACCGATGGGCGGCCCCTGTCTCCTCGTCGACCGTCACCACCCCGGCGAGCCGCTGCCCGAGGCTCTCCCCGGCGCGGCGCGGCGCGGCCCCGCTCCGCCCACTGGACGACCATCCAGCCGGCGCCCACCAGCCACTACTCCTGCGCCAGCCACCGCGAACGTCCACGTCGGCCAGCAGCGGGAGCAGCTGCAGCACGGCGAACCCGCTGGGCCGCGTACAGCGCGGCCGGGTACGCCGTCATCAGGCCGTCGGCGATCCCGAGGTCGATCCCGGCCGCCGTCGCGTGCGCCGCCCATCCGGCCCGGCCCGGGATCGAAGCCGCCCTCGGACGGCAAGGCTGCGGCAGGGCCGGTACCACCGGGTGCGGAGTCGGCGGCACCGCAGGCATCCACCATGGAGCCGCCGGCGAACGGGCGCCATCGGATGGGACGCCGGTCGGCAGCCGGGGGCGGAGGAGTCGTTCATGATCCGGACAACGACGCGGCTCCGGGCCGGTGCCGCGTGGGTCCGCCGAACGTGGCGGCCGCGAAGAACAACCGGCAGCGGGACTCCCAGAAGCCGTCGGTCGCCGCCCTGACCAGGTCCGCTGGCCAGGCCCGCGGGGCGGCCTCGAAGAGGACCTTGCCGACGGTGCCGGGGTGCGGTCGGCGGCCGGCGACGTGCGCTCGGAAGCGCGTGGCATCGCCTGCTCGCCTTGACGGAGGCAGGCCAGCTCGCCGCCCAGGTCCCCTTGCCGGTGTCCACCGCGGTGTTGAGGAGTTCCCAGCCTGGTGACGCCGGCCGGGACGGTGCGCAGCATCTTGGCGACGTGCCGGTCGCGGGCGTGGTGGTGGAGCTGGTCGAACGCTTGGAGAACCCGATGGGTGAGAAGGTAGACGGCGTTGCCCTATAGCAGGCTGGCGGGGTTGGCAACGGTGCGTCCGGTGTGTTGCCGAGAAGCGGCAGGCGTCGGCATCGTGGTGCCTGCGGTGTACGAAGGCGCTCCCGCGGCAGCGCCCGCACCCTGAGCACCGAAGATTGCGTTTCGTTGACCCTGGCGGGCTCAAGGCGCCAGTCGATTCGGAAGGAATTTGGCGGGATTCGAAACGAGCCGCACCGTCGGGCGATCGGTTACTTTCGCTTCTGATCGCTTTGTTCGAATTCTTTCCGGTGAGTGGCAGCTAAGAAGATGACCCGTTAACGCGGTGGGGTGATCGCGCTGTAGTGTCGCGAATACGGAGAGCCCCGGCGGGCCTGAGAAACCAATCATGCCGGGGCTCTGCGCAACAACACGACTCGATCGAGGAGCCTTTGTGAGCCCTGACCGGATCCGGTACCTGACCGCCCTGCGACGGTTCGTCCGTGGCACCGAACCTAACATGCCTCCGCAGTTGGCCGGGGAAACCTCCGTCGCCATTGCCATGTGGGTACATGTGAAAGGCGGCCTCCTCGTAGCCGTGCCCGGCGCGTTCGCCGCCCTCGTCGCGGGGGCCGGTCCCGGCCTGGGAGCCTCGGCCCTGCTGTACGCCGCCGGGTCTGTCGCCAACGCCTCCCACGTCAGCTACCTGCGCCGTCTCATCTGACCCCTGGCACAGCCGGCCCGCCCCGGAAGTACTCCGGGGCGGGCCGGCAGCCGCAGCACCCGCGTACGGCTGAACTGCAATCCGTACGCGCTGTTCTGAATCACCGGGTATCCGCGAACGAAATCCCCTGGAGAGGCTCACCCGTTCGCGGTATCCCGAATCAAGGAACGGGACATGACCAAGCCGATAGGGCCGAGGCAGACCTGCGACCACTGCCGCACGGAATTCGAGCCCAAAGCCCTCGGGCGCCGCCGTCGCTTCTGCACCGACAGGTGCCGCTCCGCCCACCACCGTACGAAGAAGACCATGCCGCTGGACCCCGCACCGACACTCGACCCGGAAGTCACTCAGATCGCCACGGGCCTGATGACCTCCGCACGGCGGCTGCGGAACGTGGTCAAGTGCGCCGACCCCGCCCTCGGCGACCTCGCCGAACTGAAAATCCTCGCCGACATCGGCAAGGACCACGACGAGCTGGTCAACGCCGTCGTCCTCCAGGCCCGCCGACGCAAGGTCCCCTGGCCGACCATCGCCAAGATCCTCGGCGTGAGCACCGAGACCGCGCGAACCCGCTGGGAGGAGAAGAAAGCCGCCCGGGTGCTGGACCGCCGACGCGAACGTGCACGCAGGACCGCCCGCCCCAGAGGCTCCTCCCCTAGGGAACGCGGCCCTCGCAACCGCCGCTCCGCAGCCCACGCCCTCGACGCCCAGGCCCGCCTCGCCAGCGCCCTCTCCCACCTCCTGCGCCCCACGGGCCGCTACATGCGGGAGATCGCCGAGGAAGCCGGAGTGTCCACCTCCTACATCTCCCGAGCCGTGAGCGGGGAACGCATGCCGCGCTGGGACGTCGTCGCCTCCTTCGCCCGCTCCTGCGACGCCGACCCCGAACAGCTGCGCGTGCTGTGGGAGGAAGCCAATGGCAAACCCGCCACCCGCCCGTTCTTCGCCGGCCGGCCGCAGGCCTACGACCACGCACTGTTCCAGCTCACCTCCGCGATCAAGGGCCTCCACCTCGCCGCCGGCCGTCCCACCGCGGAGTTCATCGTCGAACGCTCCAAACTCTCCCTCACAGCCGCGCAGGCCACCGACGTCCTGCAGCGCCCCGAACTCTCCCGATGGCCGGACATCGTGGCGGTCGTCACCCTTCTCCAGGGGCTACCCGACGTCATCAGGCCCCTGTGGGAGTGCCTCCAGCTGGCAGCGAACCCGGAATGGACACCCGAGAGCCCGCCCTCACCCACCCCCGCGTCGATCGCCCAGGCCACCACCACCTTCCTGGCCGAGTCCTTCTGACCCCGGTCCGCGGCACCCTGCCGCGGACCGGCCCCACAACCCCGCCCTCCTGCTTCCACTCCTCTGCTCCCGGGAACCGCCATGCCACCGACCTGGCACGGGAACCGACCGTGCCGCCCGACCCGACCCGAACGCGTAGGACCATGGGCCCTGCGCGACCTCCACTACGACCGCTACCTCCGCTACGCCTCCCTCCTGCTGCCCGTCGCCGACGCCTGCACCGCGATCAAGCAGGCCTTCGACGACATCGCCGCACGCTGGCCCACCATCCTGGCCACGCCCAGCCCCGCCGCCTGCGCCTGGCAGGCGGTCCGCCGCCGGGTCCGTTCGATGGCCGGCCCGCTCCCACCCGTCGCCCACCTGAGCGAGCCCGAGCAGGACGTCCTCGTCCTGCACCTCGTTCTCGACCTGCCCGAGGCCGAGGTCGCCGAACTCACCGGAACCGACACGGCAGCCGTCCACATGCATCTGTGCTCCGTTCGCGCCACCCCCCGCCCCTAGCCCTCCGGCTCCATCCCGGCCGGAAACGCGACCGGGGCTGTGCAGCCCTGCGCAGACTGCGCGGACTGCCGACCGGCTCCCGCGTGGTCAGCGGGCGAGGGCGACCGTGATGACGGGGTTGTCGCAGGCCGCGGTGATCCGCTGGATCGCGGCGTGCTCGGCGGGATCGGTGCTCAGGCGCCACCGCGTCTTCACGGTGACCCAGTCGGCGATGTAGCGGCAGGTCGCGCTGGCGGCCGGGGGCATCCACTGGGCGGGGTCGCGGTCGGCCTTGGACTGGTTGGCGCTGTCGTGGACCGCGAGGAGGGAGCGCGGGTCGTCGAGGTCGTTGGCGTAGGCCTGGCGCTCGGCCGCGCTCCACACCGCCGCTCCGGAGTCCCATGCCTCCCCGAGGGGCACCATGTGGTCGATGTCCACGTCGAACTTGTCGGTCTGCGTGGTCTCGTCGTACCAGGACTTCCACACGCCGGTGTTGGCGACGATGGTGCAGCGCCCGGTGATCTGCGGCGCGACGACGGCATCGCGCAGCAGCACCTCGTTGCGGGTGTTGCAGCCGTTGTGGTCGGCGTCGATCCAGTGCTTGAACTGCTCGCGGGAATAGCCGTCGCGGGGCCCCTCGTCCTCTACAGGAAGCGCCGCGACCAGCCCCGACAGCGGAGCGCTCAGCGTCTCCCCAGGAGCGGCCGCGGCTGTACCAGAGGGCAGCAGCAGAGCGGGAACGGCGAGGGCGGCAGCGAGCGCAGTGCGCAGGGTTCTCATGCCGGGTCTACGCCGCCGACGGGTACAGGGTGACGGGATCAGCACAGGGTTCATCCGAAAGGCGACCCCGGTGCCCCCACGGGGAAGCCCCCGGCGACCGGACCCGTACACAGCTCGCCCCGGCCCGGATGGGTGCCGGCCCCGCCCACGGTGAGCCCGCGCCGCCATCGGCCGCCGCGGTGAGGGTGTGGTGGCGGGGCCGGTTGATCCGTCGGGGTTGCGTAGCGTTCGCGGCTGTTCAGCTCCGTTCTCGCCCGGCCCTTGCGGCGGTGGAGTTGACCGGTCTCGTCGCGCTCCCACCCTCGCCTGCGGGCGTCCTGGAACGGCACGGTGACGGGCCGTTGACCGATCTCCGGCTCCGAGACGTAGGGGAGCTTGAAGACGCGGGTCTCACGGCGGGAGGCCTGGACGGGACTGGCCCGGTTACATCCGGGGATGATCGCCGACGGCAAGATCCGTACCGCCTGACCGCACCACAGGCCCGAGGCCGGACGCTTCCGCCTCGGGCCCAGTCGTACGGCCCGGGCCGCGTGGATACGCCCGTGCGCCCCTTGACGTGTCGTCACCTGTGGGTGGAGCGTCGTGCAAGTCCGTGTAACCGACTTGGTACGGGGGGCCACCGTGACGCTACGTTTTCTGGGGATCTGGCCGAACACCCCATCCGACCAGTCCCCGACGATCTGGGTAGAGGAAGAGACCGGAGATCTGATCATCCAGTCCTGGAAGGCGGACGAGGAGACCGTCCGGCAGGCGCAGGAGGTCGGCTCGGTGCCCGGCCACACGACCGACGTCCCGGAGCACGAGACGGTGATCCGGCTGCCCGCCAACATGCTCCAGTTCATCCCGCGGCCCGACGGAGAGGCCCCACGTGGCAACACCGGTTCGTAAGGCGCTCGCCCGGGCGCAGCGCTCGGCGGTGCATCTGGAGATGCGCGACCACTACATGCTGGACGACCCGGAGTTCATCGCCTTCCAGCACGGCAAGCGGCTGGGTGAGGCCGATCGCGGGTCGTGGTGGCACGGGTGGCACGATGCGGTGGCCGAGGCGGTTGGCCGCGGTGTAGTGGTGCGGCGGGCGCGGATCGTCTCGGAGCCGGTGCACGACTACATCCGCTACGAGCACGACCTGACCTTCGGCAATCTGGCCGCCGGCGAACTGGTCCGCTGGCTGCCGAGGCGCAACACCAAGGACCTGTGCCTGCCGGGGCTGGACTTCTGGGTCTTCGACGACCAGGTGGTGCACTACCACCACTTCACCGGCGACGGGCAGCTCGCCGAGGACGGGGAGGAGATCCTCCAGGATCCCGCCCTGGCCAAGCACTGCGCCGCGGCGTTCGAGGCGGTGTGGGAGCGCGCCGTCCCGCACGACCGGTACGCGGTCTGATCCGAGCACCCCCACCCGCACCGGACCATGCCAGCTTCCCCGTCGTCCAGCGCCCAGGCCGCCCGCAAGGCCGTCGCTGAGCGCCTGCGCGAGCTCATGCTGGACGCCGGCCTGAACGGCAAGCAGCTGGCCGCCCTGTGCGGGTGGACCCCCGCCAAGACCTCCCGCATCATCAACGCCAAGACCCCGCCCTCGGACGCGGACATCCGCGCCTGGTGCGCGGCGTGCGGCGCCGACGACCAGGCCGCCGACCTCATCGCCCGCAGCCGCCAGGCCGACGCCATGTTCCTCGAGTGGCGCCGGATGGAACGCTCCGGCCTGCGCCAGGCCCAGCAGGCCGTGCGGCCGCTCTACGAGCGCACCCGCTCCTTCCGCGCGTACGCCCCGTGGGTGCTGCCCGGCATGGTGCAGACCCGCGCGTACACCACCAGGGTGCTCACCGCGATCCGCGACCGCCGCGGCCTGGTCGACGATGTCGAGGCCGCCGTCGACGAGCGGATGGACCGCCAGCACATCCTCTACGAAGGCCGGCACCGCTTCGCCCTGCTGATCGAGGAGAGCGTCCTGCGCAACGGTCTCGGCGGGCGCCCGGTGATGCTGGAGCAGCTGCGCCACCTGCTCGCGGTGGGCCGGTTGCCGAACGTGAGCCTCGGCGTGGTGCCGATGCGGCCGGACCGGGACAACGGCTGGCCGGTGGAAGGGTTCTGGATCTACGACCAGACCCAGGTCAACGTGGAGCTGGTCTCCGGGTACCTGACGATCACCCAGCCCAGCGAGATCACCATGTACGAGAGGGTGTTCGCCGAGCTGTCCGACGTCGCGGTGCGCGGCGCACCGGCGCGGGCCCTGATCACGGCGGCGATCGACGCGCTCGGATGAATCCGTGTAATCCCGTGCAACTTCGTTGAGTGACCACTTCGCTACTCCCTACCGTCGTTGATGCCGCCCGGTGTGAGGACTCAACCGATCCCCCTCGGCACCGTGGACGCCCCGGGCGGCAACCAAGTCCCGCGACGCGCTGGAGTACCGCTATGCCCGCGAGTAGACCGCATCCTCGACACCCCGGCCGCGACCTGGTGGTGACGGTCGATGGCAGGACGGTGGTCCGCATCCCGAACCACAGCGCCGCCCTGCGCCGGGCCCGGCTGTTCCGCGAGCTGCGCGGCCGGCGGCCGCGGTGAACAGCGCTGACTTCGTCCCGCCCGAGAAGCGACGGCCGGGCCTGACCATCCGCACCTACTGCGTCGGGCCTGACGGCACCCGGTCCCACGACACCGGCCCGCTCGCTCTCGACCCCGACGACGTCCCGGCCCACGCCACCCACCCCGCGGCCGGCTGGCCGACCTGCTCCTGCCCGATCCACGGAGGAAGCCGTGCTCACTCAGCTTGACGGCATCCTCGGCCGACGCGGCATGAGCTCGCCCATCGCATGGTCGTCTCCCGGCGCGGCGCGCGGCCGCGGCGCTCTCCTGGTCGCCGCTCACCGCGACCGCGAGATCGTCCGCAACCCCCACCTGACCGAGGACTGGGCCGCCTCCGCCGTCCGCTCCCCGAACCTGCTCGTCGCCGTCCAGGCCGTCCTCGGGCCGGACGTCGCCGTGGAGAACGCGTTCCTTGTCGCGAAGTGGCCGGGCCGCTCCTTCGAGATCCCCTGGCACCAGGACGGCATCGACGCCCGCTTGGAGCTGGACCCCGAGCGCTCCGTCTCGGCGTGGCTGGCCGTCACCGACGCCACCGAGGCCAATGGGTGCCTTGAGGTAGCTCAGGGATCGCAGTCGGCCGGCTACCTGCCGGTGGAGAAGGAGCCGGCGAACGGCACCGGGCGCGGGCGGGCCGACCAAGCCGTCGGCTTCACCCCCGAGACCACCGTTCCTGTGCCGCTGCGCGCCGGCTGCGCCGTCCTCATGGACAGCCGTCTGGTGCACCGCTCCGGCTCCAACGCCAGTAGCGGCGCCCGCATCGGGCTGAACGTCCGCTACACCGCGCCGGGCGGCATCGTGCGGCGCGATCCCCAGAGCCCCAGCGTCGTGCCGATCAGCGGCACGGGCTGGCAGTCCGGCAGGACAAGGGAGAGGAGAGCACCACTGTGACCATCCTCGACACGCTCGACCAGGCGCACGCGGTGACCCGCGTGCGCGTGCTGACCGGGGAGGACGCCGACGCGGCCCGCCGCGCCGACAAGACGCCGATCGGCAAGTCCGACTGCACCTACTACTGCCCCGACGCCGCCACCGCCGAGCGGTGCATCGAGGCCCTGCGCGAGTCCGACGAGCGGCTGCGCAGCCGCCCGGAGGAGCTGATGCTCTGGGACTGGCAGTGCACCTACTGGGAGCCCGAGATCGGCAACCCCAACGGCGGCGGCACCGTGCTGCTCGGCGTCGCCTGGTACGACCCGGCGTTCTTCGCCGACCGACGCGACGCCTGGTTCGGCGCGATGCACCAGCGGATCTACCAGCAGCTGGGCATCCCGCTGGAGGACATCACCGTCACCCACTGGTCCCTGATCGCGTGAGCTGAGACCGACAGCGCGAAGGGCCGGCCTCCCTCCGGGGGAGGCCGGCCCCGCTCGCGTCGTCAGCCGCGCACGCTCTCCAGCACCGGCTCCGCGCCGGGCAGCGGCGTGCGGGTCTTCGCCCACCACACCACCACGGCGCACCCGGCGACGCCCACCACCGCGGTGACGAGGCCGCCGGCGGTGAACCCGGCCCTGGGGTGAGCAGCGGCCAGCGCGGGGATCCCCGCCATCGCCAGGGTGCCCATGGTCCGGATGACCGTCTGGTCGAGCGTCAGCAGCCGCCTGCGGGCGGCCGGCGGGAACTGCGCCAGGTGCGTGGACAGCGACACCGCCAGGAACGGCGAGACGGCCCCGTACGCGGCCGACACCGCCACCAGCTCGGCCACCGTGCTCACCGACCCGGTCACCGCCATCAGCACCCCGGAGACGGCCCACGCGGCGCAGTAGAACACCGGCAGAGCCCGGGGGAGACGGACGTTCCCAGCGATGGCGTTGCCGACGATCGTCCCGGCCCCGGTGGCGGCCAGCATCACGCCGTACGTGCCGACCCCGCCGCCGAGCCGCACCGCCACCAGCGCGGGCATCACGATCGACACCGCACCCGCGAAGATCGCGATCCCGTGGACGGCCAGCACCACCCCGGTCTCCGGATGCGTGCGCACCAGCGCCCTGGCCCGCGGCCTGGCAGCAGGCGCTGCCGTCGCTCCGGCCAGCCCGGCCTGCCTGCGCACGGCACCAGCGCCCAGCACGGCCAGCGCCACGGCGGAGAGTGCGAACGTGCCCGCGTCCAGCCAGAACAGCCCGGCCATCGGCATCACCGCGAGCAGCACCCCGGCCGAACCCGGGCCGGCGACCCGCGCGATCCGGTTGGTCGAGTCCATCAATCCGCTCACGGCCTGGACCTCCTCCGGCCGCACCAGGTCCGGCACCAGGGCGCCGAGGTTCGGATCGAACAGCGCCCCGCCGACCCCGAGCAGGCCGGCCGACACCAGCAGCCCCGGCGTGCCGAACGCCTCCCACGTCCACGGCAGCGCCGCGACCAGCACCATGCGGACCAGGTCCACCCCGGCGAGCGAGCGCAGCGTGGTGAACCGCTCCATCACCGGACGTCCCACAGTGCCGAGCACGATGTACGGCACCGACTCCGCGATCGCCACCAGGCCCATCGCCGCGCCACCGGATCTCTGCCAGGCCAGCCACATCACCGCCAGCGCGTACAACCGGTCACCGAACACCGACGCCGTCTGCGCGCCCCACAGGAGAAGAACCGGGCCCCGCCGAAGCAGCCGCACGTATCGCAAGATCCACACCCGTCCGGAAAGCACGAAGTCCCGGCAGCAGGCTCGCCACCGGGAACTCCCGCAACCCTAGGGCAAGTTGAAGATCACCTGTCGCAGACTCCCCGATCGCCACAGTCCCCGGGCCGTTGACCGCATCCGCAGTGCCACCCGCTCGTTGAACCGGCCGAGCGCCCCGACCAGGGCGTGCGGCTGCGCCTGCTCCACACTGCCCGGCACGTACACCCTCACGGGCCTGGCGCCGCACGGTGAAGCCCTCGGACGGTCGGGCCCGTACACAGCCCGGCCGCCCGAAATCCCCTCACGCCGACCACCGGCTCACGCCAGAATCGCTGCACAGTCGGAACAGCGAGGACGGGCACGGCATGGACGAGTTGAGGTTCGACGGGGGCATCGGGACGTTCACGGTGAATGTCCCGGAGAACACCCTGATGATCGACCGGGCGATGGGCACCCACAGCCTGCAGATGCAGCTGGAAGTCGGCGTCCCGAAGGGCGGGGACGCGGGCCGGGTGCTGCAACTGGACACGGACCTGTTCGCAGCCCGCGATGCCGGCCCGAGGGCCTGGCTCGGCTCGGCATCCCGGGCCCTGGCCTTCGTGCCCGACACCGGGCTGGAGCGCCCGACCCTGCGCTTCCTGCTGACTGGTGCCCAGATCTTGGCACTGGAGCAGCACCGCAGCGGTGACCTCCGCCTCGAACTGGAGGTCCGCGCCGTCCTGCCCCAGGCCACCGGGCACCCGGGCAGCAGCCAGGCCACCGTGCGCATCAGCGTCGCCGAGAGCCGCTGGCGCCAGCAGCTGGCCGCGCTCGGCCGCAACCTCGGCGTGGAGATGACCATCCCCTTCCCCGAGGACGACGGGCCGGGCCGCGGCGCCGCCGACTTCCTGCGCGAAGCCCAGCGCCTGCTCGGTGCCGGCGAGATCGACCCCGCGATGCTCATGGTGCGCAAGGCCCTGGAGACCATCGAGAAGATCACCGGCTGGAACCGGCCGGGCAGCAAGAAGGACAAGGGCCAGATCACTGCGGACGAGCGGTGGGCGCTGATCCGCTGCGCGCTGGAGGACCAGGCCAGCGGCGCCATGCACGTCGACCCCGGCACCCGGGACTACCGGTACAGCCGCACCGAGGTGGAGTCGCTGATCGCCATGGCCGCCGCCCTGCTGCGCCTGCTGCCGTGACCACGGCCGCCCCGGTCCGCCGCCCCCTGCGGCGGCCGGCCACCGCCGTCAGTCTTCGTCATCCTCGTCGTTGAGGAGCGTGCGCGGTGGGGTGGTGGTGTCGACCTGGCCCCAGCGCAAGGCGTGCCTCACGGCGGTGGTCATCCAGCTCATGGCCTGCTCGGGGCTGGGCTGGGTGAGCTTGTAGACCTCGCACACGATCCGCATCCCGCCGTGCGAGGGGCAGTCGGCGAGCATCTCCCACAGGTCGATCCGCGGCTCCCACGGAGGCTGCGCGGACGGACGGATCGGTGCGGGCGGCTCCTGCGCCCGCACCCATCCTCCATCCTGTTCGAGGTCAGCCCGGCCGCGGCAGGCCCGCAGCAGGACGTCGTTCCACTCCATGCCCATGGCCGGGTGGGGCAGGAACTCCATCACGCTGTCGCGGAACCAGCTCCGTCGCGCGGTCCTGTCGGCGGCGAGGCGCTTTTGGCCGCCACCGTCGACCAGCGCACCCATCAGCTGGCCAAGGCGGGCGGCTGGCTCCAGGTCACCGCTCCACCGGTAGTCGACGGCGACCATGACCCGCCAGGTCTGCTCGGTCCAGTCCCCGTCGCAGGGTCCAGTGCTGGTGCCCCAGCCGGCCCCGAGACGGATGGCCTGCCACAGGTTCATACCCCTCGGCCCGACGAACTGGCGGTTGGTCAGTCCGTTCAGCTGCTCCGGGATGTGCGGGGTACGGGCGCGGTGGAAGCCGAGTTCCGGCGACCAGCACCAGGGGTTGGCCTTGTAGGTCCGGCGGAACTCGGGTTCGTCCTCCAGGCCGTCACGCGACCAGCGGTGGACGTCCCAGCCGCTGTAGGGCTGGCAGGTGTGGCCGCGGTACACGGGGAATCGGCCGTCGGGGCCGCGCTGGCGCGATGCCGGTACGGAGGCGGGGGCGGTCTTCGTCACGCCCTGCCAACGCGGCGCTGCCCGCGCCGGACACGGGGCAGAGCACCTGGCGGCGGGGGCAGCGCGCTGCGCTGGATCAGTGCTGGATCAGTCCAGCGGAGCTTCCTCGGTCTTCTTCGGCTCCGTGCCGCCGTGCGTCGGGTGGTCGGCATGGCATGCGGGGCACAAGCCGCCGTCAGCGGTGTAGCGCCGGGCCATGGAGGCGCATTTGCCGCACCAGGGGATGAGGCCGTCGAGGACCTCTCCACCGTCCGACTCCGTCCCGTCCTGGTGAACGAGGACCCAGCCCCCAGACTCAACGGAACCGATCGCAAGCAGTGGCAGGAGTGCCTCCGTCGGAGAAGGCCAGCCAGCCGACGACGGGCACGGTCCAAGTGGTCCAGGCCGAGCACTCGTCGTCTCCCGTGCTCCAGCGGCGCACCCGAAAGCCCGGTTCGGCTGGCAGGGCGCCGACCAGGGTCGGGACAGCCTTCAACCCCGCGTAGCCGGGCTGCCGATAGGCCGCGACCAGGCGATTCTCCGCGCTGAGAATCATCGCCGCGCCGTCGTCGAAGGTCACGACCGGCTTGGAGACCATCGGGTTCTCCGGCCGCTCGAACCGTGCGACCAGCCCTGTCTGCTGACTGCCGGGTGGTGGGGGACGGTACACGCACTCTCCCTTTCGCCATGTTGCGCGCTGCCAGTTGGGCCGCGCTCGTGGTGACCGTACGGGCAGCACGAGTGGGGGGAGGCAGGTTCGGCGGATATGGCCGCTTCCGAGGGACAACGGCCAAAGTATGCTTGTACGACTTACTAAAAAGGCATGGACAGTGTCGGAGGGGAGGCGTAGGGTCGCCCTAGCGTTTCAAGTTAGGTCAATAGGCGTGGAGGTGTGGGTGTGTTCGTGACGACCGGTCAAGCCGGGACGGCCCTGGGGTGCTCGATCCCGACGGTGAAGAAGCTGGTGGCCACCGGCGTGGTCCCGGGCGTGCGCGAGCAGGGGCGGCAGGTGTTCCCGCTGGCCGCGCTCCAGCGGCTGCAGGCCCGGCCCCTCGCCGACCTGGCCGGGCTCGGCACCGGCGAGGTGGCGGTGCTGCGCTCGGACGCCCCGGCCAGAGTCGAGGAGCCGGACCGCCAGTGGATCGGCTTCGGCACGGCGCTCGACGGGACGCAGCTGCTGGCCGCGCTGTCCGGCTGGTGGCGGTGCGACCCGGCCCGGGTCGCGGCCGGCGCGGTGCTGCCGGTGACGGTCGCCGGGTTCGTCGTCGCGGTGCTGACCGGCCTGACCGAGTGGGAGTCGGACGGCGCGGTCGGCACCACGGCCCGGTTCCGCTTCCCGAAGGCGCGGCTGGCCGGCTACCTGACCGACCTCACCGCCCCCGCCAACGCCACCACCCCCACCGATCCCGAGGACGTCCGCCTGGCGGGCCTGCTGCTCGGCACCCGGCTCCCGTCGGTGTCCGGCGGCCCGATCGCCTACGTCACCGCCAACCCGACCACCGACACCGCCGACGAGGGGGAGTAAGCCTGATGGACCGCAAGATGTACACCGCCGAGCTCGCCGGTCTGCGCGAGCTGCGTACCGAGATCACGGCCGCCGAGAAGGCCGTCGCGGCCGCGCAGAAGGAGCTGGACAGGCTCACCGCCCAGCGTGCGCGCCGGGTCGCCGGGCTGGCGGCGTACGAGGGCGCCCAGGCGCCGGCCATCGCGAAGGCATCCGGACTGACGGTCGGCGACGTCGTGCGGATCGCCCCGCTGCTGGACCCGACCCCGGCCGCCGTCCGCACCGCCAAGGCCGACGACCAGGCCCCCGCCGCTGCGCCCGCCCCGGCGCCCGTGGCCGCGCCGGTCGCCGAGCCCGCCGCCGCGGTCGCCCCGGCGCTGACCCGCCCGGCCCCCGCCGTCGAGCAGCAGGCCCCGGCCGCCCCGGCGACCGAGGCGCCGGCCGAGGTCGAGGACCAGGCCGTCGCCGCGCCCGCCCCGGCCTCGGAGGCCGCGCCGGTCGTCCCGACGGCTCCGGTCGCTTCGGTCGCTGCCGGGCCGCGCGAGCTGCCCACCCTTCCCGAGGGTCCGGCGGGTTCGCGGTTCGAGGCCGTCACCACGGGGCTGGTCTCCAAGCGTCCGAACTTCACGCAGCAGGCCCGCGCCACGGTGTTCCTGGACGCGGCTGCCGGGATGCTCGCGGTCCGCGACCAGGTCGTCCGGGTCGACCTCGGCGCCCGCACCCCGGGCGAGGTCCTGGACGCCGTCCTGTACGCCGCGCCCGGTACGGAGCGGGTCTACATCACGGCTGGTGCTCCGTGGCACGATGGCGCCGAGCGGTACTCCACGCTCAAGGACGCGGTCGCCGCCTGGCTGAACACTCCGAGCGAGCGGTGGACGACGGCGGTCGGCTCCGGCCGGGACAAGCTGGCCGGGCACTTCGTGCACCAGCGCCAGCCGGTCGGCCGCTACGCCCCGGCCGCCGCCCCGGAGGGGCCGGTGACGGAGGTCCGGTCGATGGGGGAGTGGTTCGACCCGGACGGCGCTGACGTGGTCACCTGCCGTCAGGCGTTCACCTTGCTGTGGCAGGCGCTGCGGCGGCACTGGGACGACGCGGTTCTCATGGGTTCCCCGTCGCAGACCGGGCGGGACCTGTGGTCGCGCACGATCCCCACCACGGGCAAGTGGGCGGGCGGATACCCGGTGCTGTCCGAGGAGCTGCGGGGTTTGCTGCACGCGACCGGCGGGCAGGGCCGGACCGAGCTGATCCTGCCCCCGCGGGTGCCGGAGCAGCTGCCCGCGCTGGTGGAGTACGACCGCACCTTCGCCTACGCCAAGCACTTGTGGAAGTCGCCGGTGGGCACCCCGCGCCGGGTCACCGCGGCCGCGTTCGCCGCGATGACCGAGCAGGAGCAGGTGAAGGCGCTGATGTCGTGCTCGCACTGGAACGTGCGGGTGACCGTCCCGGCCGGGTGGAACCACGTCGGGCTGCTCCCGGCCCCGGTCACCGGTGACCGGGCCTGGGTCTACCCCTCGGAGCCGGGCGCCACGTTCACCACCTGGGCGGGCGGGGCGGAGGTCCACCTCGCCCTGTCGAACCACCTCGCGCCGTGGAAGGTCGAGGTCCTCGGCGGCCTGCTGTTCGAGGACGGCAAGCCGCTGGACGAGTGGGGCAAGCGGTTGAAGGCGGCGTGGGCGGACCTGACCAACCTGTCTCGGATCCACGACGATGAGCGCCAGCGCCAGGCCGCCTACCTCGCCTCGCGCGCGGTCCGGTCGGTGCTGCTGTTCGGCCTGGGCGGTTTCGCGCAGCGCCCGCGCCTGGTCTCCGGCACCACCCCGCTCGGTGAGGCGCTCCCGGCCGGGGTGGAGATCCTGGGCCAGGACGGCGAGGTGGTGACCTGGCAGCGGCAGGCCGGCTTCTCCCGCGATCCGTACGCGCACCCCGAGTGGGCGGCCTACGTGTGGTCGGGGGCCCGCGCCGCGCTGCTGGACATGAAGTACCGCCAGGGCAAGGAGGTCATCGGGTACGCCGGGGCGCTGCACGCGAAGCCGGGCGCGGTCGTCTACTTCGGCACGGACGGCATCGCCCTGACCGAGCGCCAGCCCTGGCCCTACCGCGGCGAGGTGGGCGACTACCTCCTCAAGGGCCACCTCACCGGCCCCGTCGAGCACCCGACCTCTCAGGAGCAGTACCTCAAGCTGCGCGGCCTGGGCCGCGCCGAACTCGCCGCCGAGCAGGCGGCCGGAGGTGACCGGTGAGTCCGGCCGACCCGAACCAGCCGAACGAGGCCGCCCGCTTGACCCAGGATCTGCTGGACCACGGCTACACCAAGCGCCAGGTCGCCAAGATGCTCGGCCGCGACGCCAGCCTGGTCAGCCAGTTCTTCACCAAGGGCAAGGGCAAGGCGTTCGTCGGCGCGCTGCGCCAGGTCGTGCGCGCGGTGCGCGGCGGCGAGCGCGACACCGAGACGCTGTCCGGGATCGCCGAGGCGAACACCAAGCGCCGCACCACCAAGACGGGGCAGAAGGCCCGGGTGCGGGGCAAGGACGTCGTCGGCAAGCCCGGCGAGTCGATGGCCGCCCGCGCGGGCAAGCAGGCCATCAAGTCCGGCGCCTCCCACCTCGCTCCGGTCGTCCACGAGACCGGCCAGGCAGGCGGCCGCCTCGCCTTCACCGTCCGGATGAAGGCCGACCAGTACACGATGTCGGCCGGCTCCACGGAGGACTCCCCGGGCCTGCGCCGCGGCTTCATCCCCCGCGCCGACGGCACCGAGGAACGCACCTACGGCTCCGCCAGCACCGGCGGGTTCGACGCCGCCGAGTGGTCCCAGCGCGTCGCCGACCACCACGGCGACGTCACCGAGGCCATGCGGGCCTGGCTGGTGGAGACCGGCCGCGCGGTCGAGGACGCCGACATCGCCTACCTCGAAGTCCGCGGCTGGATCCCCGAAGACCAGCAGTAGAGAGTCCGGTCGGCCTCTCCCCAACCATGACCTGGCCCCGGGGAGAGGCCGCCCGCCCCGACCCTCCCACAGCACCGAGCGCCTCGCCCCGCCGTCTCAGCATCCGAAGGAGAAACCGCCGCCGTGGACACCACGACCACCGCCGCCGTCGCCGAGCAGGACGTGCCGGCCGCGTTCCGCGCCGCAGCCGCTCAGCCGGTCCCGGCCCAGCCGACCGGAACCGCCGCCGTGAACCCGCTGCCGCTGCACTGGTTCCAGAAGGACGCGGTGGCGGCCGCGGTGCGCGAGGTGAAGGACGGCGGCCGCGCCACGGTGGTCGCGGCGACCGGCTCCGGCAAGACCCTGATCGCCGCCGGGTGTGCCCGGCGCCTGGCGGCGCGGGGCCGGGTGCTGGTGCTGGTGCCGACGATCGAGCTGCTGGAGCAGACCGCCGAAGCGTGGTCGCTGCGGGGCGGTCGCCGGGGCCTGGCGGTGGCGGCGTGTTCTCGGGAGGAGGCGCTGGAGAGCGCGGAGGCCGGCGGCCGGGTCCACGCCGAGGTGACCACGCAGGCGGCCCGGATCACCGACCTGGTCAACGGCGCCCCCGACGACCAGCCGGTCACCGTCTACGCCACCTACGCCTCGCTGGAGCGCATCGTCCAGGCCCACCAGGGCTGGGGACTGGCCCAGTGGGACCTCGTGATCATCGACGAGGCCCACCGCACGGCCGGTTCGGAAGGGAAAGCGTGGGCCGCGATCCACAACGACGCCCAGGTCCCCGCGAAACGCCGGCTCTACTTCACCGCCACCCCGCGGATCGCCGACGACCGGCGCGCGAAGGACGGCCTGGCAGACCTCACCGACGGCGCGGAGGAGCTGCCCGCCCTCTGCTCCATGGACTCGCAGGAGATCTACGGCAAGACCTGCTTCACCTGGACCCTCGGCCAGGGCATCGAGCACGGCTACCTCGCCGACTACCGCGTCCTGGTCCCCGTCGTCACCGACGAGGACCTGCGCGAGCTCCTCAACCTCCCCGCCGTCGCCGACCTCCGCTCCCAGCGCAGCAACGAGGAACTACTGCGCCTCGCGTTGCAGATCGCGGTGCTGCGCGCGGTCGCCGACCTCGGCCTGCGCCGCGTGATCACCTTCCACTCCCGGGTGTCCGCGGCGCGGGAGTTCGCCGGCACCCTGCTGGACGCCTCCGAGCTACTGGAGGACGCCGAGCGCCCGGAGCGGATCTGGGCGAAGGCGGTGGCCGGCACCGACCGCCTCAAGGACCGCCGCGCCGCGTTCGCCGACTTCAAAGCCCACACCGGCGAGGACGGCGAGGAGTGCGGCATCCTCTGCAACAGCCGGCTCCTGACCGAAGGCATCGACGTCGCCGCCGTGGACGCCATCTGCTTCGCCGACCCGAAATCGAGCGTCATCGACATCGTCCAGGCCGTCGGAAGGGCACTGCGCCAGTCCTACCGCCAGGGCAAGGTCAGCTGGGTCATCATCCCGGTCTACCTCCCGACCCCGGAGGTCGACGACGACACCGCCACCGCGCACCCGGCCGAGGTCCACGACGCCGGCGAGGCCGTGAAGGCCGAGGCCGACACCGAGATCGAAGCCAGCTCCTTCCGCACCATCTGGCGGGTCCTGCGCGCCCTCGCGGCCCACGACGCCCGGGTGGTCGGCCGGATCACCGAGCTGCGCGCCAGCCGCTCCCAGGGCACCGCCCACACCACTGCGGCCAAGCCGGCCGAGAGCGAGACCGCGGAGCCCGGTGGCGAGGGGGAGCAGCCGCCGGCCCCGGTGGAGTCGCCGATCGACTGGCTCAAGATCAACGCGAAGCAGCACGCGGCGAGGATCCTCCAGACCGTCAAGCTGCGCGCGTTCAACCCGCGCGCGGTCGAGTGGCAGCGCATGCACGCCGTCGCCGCCGTCTTCCACCTCCAGCACGGCCACCTCGACCCCACCGACAAGGCCAAGCACGCCGAGCTGATCTCCTGGCTCACCCGCCAGCGCCACCTCTACGGCCAGAGCCTGCTCGACGCCGCCCGGGTGTCCGAGCTGGACGCCCTCGGCATGATCTGGTCGAAGAACGCCAATGCCTGGGAGCGCGGCTACGCCTACGCCAAGGCGTTCCACCACCAGCACGGCCACCTGGCGATCCCGGCGACCGCGAAGCTGGACGACTACGCAGCGGGCGCGTGGATGCGCCGCCAGCGCAAGGCCGACAACCTCACCAAGGACCAGGTGGCCAAGCTCGACGCGCTGGACGAGCTGTGGCGCCTGGAGCCGGACTGGAACCGCTCCTACCGCCGCCTGCTCGCCTACCTCGCCGCCGGCGGCACCCTCGACGGCCCCGCCAACCGCACCGGCCTCGGCGACGACCCGGCGTTCCGGCCCGGCACCTGGCTGCGCAAGCAGGCGGCGGCCCGCACCGAGGGCAAGCTGACCGACCACCAGGCCGCGCTCCTGGACGCGCTCACCCGGCACGCCGAAACCGTCGCCGGCTGACCCACCCCGTACCGACCCACTGTCCCGGCCCGGCCCGAGCCGGGACAGCCACCATCCGGAGGAGACGAGTGAGCACACCCGAGACCGCCCGGAAAGCCGACCACCACTGGCGGGAGGAGACGGACACCACCCGCCTGGCCCGTCTCGCCGTAGCCCGGCTGCGACGCGACCTGGAGACCGGGGCCGGCTCCGGCCTGCCGCCCGGTCCGGAGCTGGCGGCGCTGGTCGAGGAGTTCGACCGGATGCGGGCGGCCCTGGCCTCGTCCTGGACCCGGGCGGCGGACCTGCTGGAAGCCGTCCCGCACCACCCGACCGCGCTGACCGGACCGTACTGGTACGGCCAGGGCTGGGACGACGCAGTCCACCACCTGCGAGACCTGGCCGACGGCATGAAGCCCGCCCCGCGCCGGGCGTCTCCGCGTCCCGACGACCCGAAAGGCCGGCCGTGACCACCACGACCACCCCACCGTCCCCGCCGCTCCAGCCCGAGTCGACCACCCCGCCGGTGCTGCTCCTGGACCCCGGCGTCCTCACCGATCCGGCCGACCGCGAGCGGGCCCTGGTCCAGCTGCTCCACTACCAGGCCCAGGTCCGCACCGCCCACGTGCGTCTGGAGGAAGGCGACCGGGTGGAGCTGCTGGAGCCGATCCGCGCGTCCTGGATCGACCCCGACTTGGCCGCCGAGGAGTACTGGGAAGAAGACGCCCGCGCCTACGCCGCCGTCCCGGCCGGCACCCTCGGCGTCATCACCACGGTCCGCCGCTACCCCACCCCGTTCCCGTACGTCGTGGCATGGGACCGCGGACCCGAGTGCGGCGTGCGCGACCACCAGATCGAGCGCACCGCCGACCAGTCGCTCACCCCCGCCCCGCCGCCGTCCCCGGCCCGGGACCCGCGCGCGCTCTGACCAACGGCCAGGGCCGCCACGGGCGCTACCGCCCGCCGAACCCGCCGAACCCGCCGAACCCGCCGAACCCGCCGAACCCTCAGACCCCGAGGAGCAGCACGTGGAACCGTCCGCCAGCACGTCGCCGGCCGTCTACGACTGGTGGGGCCAGGTCCCCGCTCACCTGCGCACCACCACCCAGCTCGCCGCCCTGGACCTGCCCCGCCAGCCCGCCGGCCCCGTGCGCGCCGTCGTCACCGCCCGCAACCCCGCCGGCCGCAAGGGCCCCTGGGACCTGTACGACCTGCGCGAGTCCGTGCCCACCGCGGCCACCGCCGCGCAGCTCGCCGCGGCCGCCGCCCGCCGCACCACCAACGCTAACGCCCGTACCTGCGCGGAGTGCGGCGCCCACCCCGAAACCCCCTGCACCCCCACCGACGACGGCGGCCGCGCCCTGTGCGGCACCTGCGCCCACATCCGCCGGCTGCGCGCCGGCCAGGCCCAGGCCGCCACCACCGCGGCGGCCGCCGCCGCCACCGCCGCGCGCCTGCTCGCCGACGAGGACCTGGTCGTCCTCCACATCGACTACACCCCGGGCGAGCCCACCGCGGCCGGTACCCCCCGGCCGCCGGCCGCCGCCCGCATCACCGCCGTCGACCGCACCGGCGCCACCCTCTACGACCACACCGTGCGCCTGACCGGCCCCCGCACCCCCGGCGCCCCCGCCCACGCCCTCGACCCCGCCGAAGCCCTCGCCGAACTCGCCGCCCTGCTCGCCCACCGCACCGTCGTGCACTGGACCCCGGCCGACCTCGGCCCCCTCCACGACGCCCTGCACCGCCTCAAGCTACCCACCGACCTGCTCCCCGCCGACCGGACGAACACCGCCCGCCACGCCGTCAGGAGCTGGCGCGCCGACCTCGACCCCACCACCGGCGAACACCGCCACCCCACCCCGCCCGGCACCGCCGACCGCCTGCTCCTCCTGCTGCGGCGGATGGCCGTCGAGGCCCCGTCCACCGGCCAGTAAGCACCCGGCCCCGGGGACGCGAGAGGCCCCCGCACCCGGAGACAGGCGCGGGGGCCTGCGATGTGAACGGCGCGTCGCCGCGGGCAATGGAGAGCGGCGGCGCGCCACCACCAGGGTCTCAGGCCTGCCCCGGCCTCCGGCCACAGGCCCGCAAGCATCCAAGGTTTCCAGCAACCAAGCATCCAAGGCGCCAGGGAACGGCCGGCCCGCGCCCGCCCCGGCGCCCCCCCCGACCGCACGCTCCCGACGAAGAGCCAGCCCTGCCCGCCACCCGCAGTCCACCGACCACCGGCCGGTACCCCGCAGCGGCGGCCGCCGTTGAACCACCGACCCGAATACCCGAAGGAGTAGCCATGGCAGCACAGCTCGCCGAGCAGGAGTGGTGGACCGAGGCCCGGGTGCGGATCACCGCCCCCTACACGGCCGGCGCCGTCGACCCGGACGTCACCCGCCGGTTCGAGCCCGGCGAGGAGCTGGTGATGATCCAGTGGGGCCGCGCCCGCCGAGAGGTCGAGCGGGACAGCTGGTGGACCTGCACCGACATCGATGCCGCGCACATCATCCCGGCCGAGCATGTGGAGGTGCTGGAGGTCCTGGACGAGCAGCTCCCCGTCCAGCCCACCCGGTGACGACCGCCTGACCGCCCGGCGCCCGGCAGTCGGCTCCCACCGCGGGGGCCTGCCGGGCGCCGTACCGAAGCCACGTAGAACCTCACGGTGCCAAGCGGTCAAGCCGGCGTGGTCATCTGGGCGCAATCGCAGTGCGAGCACGGTTCCTGGTGCTGGGCTCCGGTGGGGTGGCAGACCCAGTCGTGTCCGCAGATGCAGACGATGCCCTCGGCTGCGTTTGCCACGATGCACCGCATGCACGGCTCGTCGGGGGCGGCGCTGCGCAGCATGAGCCGGTTCAGGGTCTGCTGCGAGTTTGCCGCGCATCGTGCTGCGGCTTCTCGGGCCTCTACGGGGGCTGGGGAGCGCAGTTCCATCTGGGCATAGGTGAGCAAGTGGCGGACGGCGTCGGCTCGTTGTTGTTCCGGCAGGTCGAGCAGGTCCTTCTCGGCCACGGTGAACGGCCCGTACTGCACTTTCATCAGCTCGGAGACGTGATGCCAGGTGTCGCCCGGCCCTTCGAGGATGTGGGCGAGCACCAGGTCGCGTTTGGTGTCGGCCGGTACGTCCAGGTCCACGAACCTCGGTACCCGCGATTTCTTCCCCATCGCCAACTCCCTTGCTGTAAGTGCCGGGAAGCCTACTCATTGTCACGTCTGGTTTGAAATTCGCATGCTGGGGCGGTAATCCCTCCAGGCTCCCGCGCCGGTCCCGGTCGGTCGGATACCCAGTCCTCCTGGTCGCGCGGGCGTAGCGTCGCGCCGGGTTGCGAGCCGGCTGACCGTGTTCGAGTGCCGCGGCCCCGCCTCCAGGTGCCTCTCCTGGGTGCCGCCGTGAGGTGCGGGAGTCTCGTCCGCAGCCTCGCCGGATCCGATTTGCCAGTGAATCCGATTGAGAGTCCGTATCCCGATTAAATATTCGTCAACCAACGACTATTTATTGATCCTTGGGTGTGAATTGGAACTTTGGGACTCCCTGGGTCGGGATTTCTGTCAGAGGCGCTTCCTACCGTGCCGGGCATGGACATCTGCATCGAGCCCGGCTCTGAAGAGCCTGGTGGCAGCATCGAGCGGCGTGCTTTTTCGGTCGGCCTCGATCTCGCCGACCCTGTCGACAGGGATGCCTTCGAAATCAAATCCGCAGAGCGTTCGGGCGGGTGGCACTTCGCCTTCAAGATTGCGCGAAGCACTGCCCGGCCCAAGGACCGGTCCCTGGGGAAGGTCCCGTTGAAGGACTTCGCCCAGAAGGTCGGTTGGAGCACGGACCGTGTCTCGCGATACCTGCGGGCATGGGAGAAAGCATCCGCCGAACAGGTGGTGCCGGCCGCGGAGACCCTCCAGCCCGGCGCGGAGATCGATCTGCCCGACGCCGCCTTGTGGCCCAAGTTCTATTCCTCGTCTGGACTCGGCGAGGACCGGATGGCCGGTATCTCCGCTGAAGCAGAAGCCGCCGGCATCAGCCCCACCCAGGCCGCCCGGGCAGCCAGGAGCGTCGCAGCGTTGAGGGTGGCGATTCTGGCGGACAACCGAACAGCCGAAGCGGCCAGGGAAGCCCTCATGGAACGTCCCGAGGGCAGGTCCGCCATCGTCGATGCGATCTGCCGCGACCCCGAGGCAGCCCGTGCCGTGACGGCCGCCTACGTCGCCGACAAACCCGCTGTCGTGCGCGCCGTCCTCAAAGCGGACCCGGACATCCGCAAGGACATCCCAGGCCTGCCCCCGCAGCGCACCCGGGACGAAGTGACGGAACAGGTAACCCTCCAGGAGATCTCCGCCGCGCTCGGCGCAACGGACCCCAGCGCGGCCACGGAACACGCGCGCTGGGAAAGCAGCCTCTCCAAGCTACTGACCACCATCCGCAAGGGGCTCGACCAGTTCCCGCCGGACATCGTCGCCGCGCAAGCCAGCACGGAGACCCTCGAACGCATCCAGTACCTGGCAGAAGACATCGCCCGCTGGTCGAAACGGCTCAACACCGAGCAGCACCGCCCAGCCCTTCGAATCATTGGAGGTACCAGCCAGTGAGCACCCGCACCGCGCCCAAGCCCGTCCTCGACAAGTACTCCCTCCAGACCTCCCGCCAACTCGTCGCCATCATGGAGCGCATCGCCGCCCTGTACCCGAGCTGTGACGAGAGGGAGTGGAAGCAGGCCCTCAGCACCGAACTGGAAGCCGAGACCGTCGGACTGCCCGACTACATCGCAGAACTCTTCCGCTGCGCGCTGCCCGGCATCGCCTCCTACATCGTGAACCGCTATATGGCCTCTCTGGTCAAGGCCGGCGGTGCCACGTTCCCCACGCCCGAACCGAAGACCATCGATATCCCGCAGCAACCGGGCACTCCGCTGCCGCCCCGCCCCGTCCAGCTGGCCCTCCCCATCCTGGAGAGGATCGACGCGCTGATCGCCGCTATCACCGACATCCGCGCACAACAGCGCACCAAGCTCGACGAACTCCACACCGAACAGCAGCGGATCACCGTCCTGGTCCAGGAGCAGCGCGACGAACTGCGCCGCTCGGACGAGGCCGAACGCCACCTGCCGCTGCTGCGCGAGCTGAGCCTTGCCCACCCCACTGCCGAGTCCATCGAAGACCTCGTGGAGATCGCCCGCGTGACCGTGCCGGACTTCGCCATCGACAAGGGCACGGTCCAGTGGATGCGCGAGAGGCTGGCCGCGTGACCGCAGGCATAGTCGACACGGTCCGTTGTCCGGCCTGCGGCACCCTGTTCTCCACCCTGCCGCTCTCCCAAGGAGAGTCCGAGTGGCACCAGTGGTGGAAGAACAGGGTGCCACAGGCCCGGCAGGAACACCGCCTCGGCAACCGGGAAGCCGACATCATCGCCCACGATGGCACTGTCGTGGAGGTCCAGCACGGCAGCCTCTCCGAAGACGAGATCACGGCACGCGAACGTCACTACGGCAGCATGCGATGGATCTTCGACGCCCGAAGGCCCTACGCCGAAGGCCGCTTGCAGCTCTTTCCCCAGAGTCCGACACCCTTCAGGTGGCGCTTTCCCCGCACCACGATCAGAGCCTGCCGACGCACCATCTACCTCGATCTCGGCACCGTACGCGAGATCGGCCTGCACATGCTGCTCACTGCACCCGGGCTAGCACTCGCCCGGGGCGAAGGAGTGGGCGGACTCATCACCGCCACGGCCATGCACAACTGGCTGGCCCACGGCACCCCGCTCACAGGCTGGAGCCCGTGAGCGGCCCCGAAGACCTGGAAGGCACGCCCATGTACGCCGGCCCCGAGATCGCGGCTCTCCCCAACACCGCCGCCCAGATCCTCCGCCAGTTCAACGAACAGGCCATGACCGGCCCCACCGTGGACCCAGCCCACCTAGCCGTCGCGTTCGACGGCCTCATCCAGGTCACCGAGTACCTCCCCAACGCCCTGCGCCACCTGCACGCCCACCTGCTCAGCGTCCAACGAGGCCAGGCGCTCGCCGACCCGCGCGGACGGGACACGGACGAACTGGCAGAACGAGTCCGCCAACGGTGCCACGACGCCGCGGAAATCCTGCGTCCCCTCGTGGCGAAACTCAGAGAGGTGCACACCCTCGTGGACGGCTTGTCGGCGATCGACAGCCGGCTGGATCAGCGGGCCGTCCCCGTCTCTCGCAGCGCGGACCTCACTCCGGATCGACGATCAGATCGTTTTCAGCAGGCCTGATAAACGGAGAACGCCTGAGAAAGCCCTGGTACTGGCCAGCCGCCCAGGCATCGGCCTCCTCCGGCGTTACCACAGGCTCCGGCCGCGGCCAGGGTTGACGCAGGAGGAACTGCGCCGCCCCACAGAGCCGGTCATAAGCGGACGCAGGAGAACGCCGCGCCTCGTCCATGGCCTGGACAGCCGCAGAACGCAGGGAACCGGCGAGGCGCTTGGCCTGACCGGGATCGATGACGGCAAGCGAAGGCCGGGCGGCGAACGGGGGAGAGACAGCCAAACCGAGATGTCCTACATACGTTACGACGAAGCAAGGATGCTCCCCAACAGCCCTCACCACCCGGTTCCAGTCCTGCTCCAGCAACCACTTCTCCATAGCAGCAGACGTGGCAGCAGGTGTCGGCTCGACATCCCGTAGGACGTACGAAATGGCTCCCCAGTACTCCTCCTCCGCGTCGAGCGCAGCCACTTCCAGCTTCTGCACCACGTCCCGAGCCGCCTCCCCAGGGACCAGCAGGAGAAGCGGCTCACCATCCGCCCGCCCACACCGCAGCGTCATCACGCCGCCGAACTGTCCCACCTCCAGGGCATCAACGACCACGATCCGGCGCTGAGCCGGAACCCTCGGCTGCGCCCGTAGACGCTTGCCCTTACCCATGTGCGCTGCTCCTCTTCACGCCCTGCTGGCTGTCTTTCCCGGCCAACTGCGCACTGCGGTAGAGGGACACGAGGCGCAGGGCATCCCACATGACGAGCCGAAGTGCAGCCGGACAACCACGCCCCTCGTGTCGGCGTACTACCTCTTGCGTGCTCCCCATAGTCGTGGTGGTGCCCGGTCCTGATGCTGGGCGCCGACTGCGGCTAGGTCCCGGAGGAGAGCACCTGGGAGTGCGGGATCCACGGGCAGTGGGGCCGCCCGGGCGGGCGCTGCTCGCCCCACCAGGAACACACCGAGCGGCTGGAATGGGAGGCCCGGAAGCACAACGGGATGCCGCCCGTACCGCGAACGCCGCGCTGCGACCGTGCTGGACATGCCGGGCTCGATCGGGTGCTGCCCGGTCACGGCGGGGGCCGTGCGCGTGGATGTCGTACATCGACCACATTGTCGTCCCGGCCGTCGGCGCCGACGGCCCGGACGACAATGTGGTCACCGTGCCGGTGAGGCGGCGCTTTACGTGGCAGAGCCCCGTGCTGACGCCGCGCGGGTGTGGCCGTCGAAGCCGATAAGTCGTCGTCGGCCTGAACGGGTAGGCGGTGTTCGGGTAAATGGAAGGCTCGTTGTCGTACCTGCTCCGTACCCTGGCCCTCAGCCCCTCGGGCTACGGCCAGTGACGGGCCCTGGATCACGGGAAGCGGGACCTCAGTGACATCGATCTACCTCTCCTCCGACAACCCCCGGTGGATACCCAAGACCGAGGCGGACCTCCAGGCCGCCATCGACGGCGGCCTGTTCGAGGAAAGCCACCATCTGGACCTCAAGAAGGCACCCAACAACAAGGGCGACAACAAGGAACTCGCACGAGATCTGTCCTCGTTCGCCGTCGACGGCGGCACCCTGATCATCGGCGTGCAGGAAAACAAGGAGACCCGCACCTTCGAACTCGCCCCCCAGCCCCTGAACGGGCTGCCGGAGAAGATCGAGCAGGTGGCCCGGACCATTCCCGACCCGCCCCTGACCGTCCTCACCGAGGAGATCAGCACGGCGGCCGACGACGGGACCGGCTACCTCGTCGTGCACATCCCGGCCAGCCCCGTCGCACCGCACATGGTCGACAACCGCTACTTCGGCCGAGGCGACAAGACCAAATACCAGATGGGCGACGCCGAAGTCGTCGCCCTCCACGCACGACGACGCAACACCGAGGCCGACACCATCACGCTGCTGCGCAAGGAGATGGACGAGGACCCGCTGCGCGACGTCGGAGCCCAGTCGCACTTCTTCCTGGTCGCCCAGCCCACCGCCGGACGACGGGACATGTGCCTGCCCATCACCGGCGCCCAGGACTGGAACATGCGCCTGCACACCCTGATCCGCCGTGTCCAGGCCAGCCCGATCCTGCAGGCGGCACTCTCCAACGAGGGCTTCAGCCCCAACCTGGGCGAAGCCCACCGAGGACACCGACGAGCCAGGGGAGTTGCGCTCAGTTCCTCGAACCTCAAGTCCGACCGCACGCACGTCCGGGACGGCAGCTGGGGCGAAGAGGACGTGATCGAAGTCCAGCTCTTCGAGGACGGCGGACTGCGCCTGTTCATGACCCGTCTCTCCGACGCGCCCGGGCAGCATCCGACGGACGACGAGCAGGTGCTCTTCGACGCTGGCGCCGTCATCCTCACCCGGCACATGATGGAGCTGATGCGCGTGGTCTCCGACGACACGGGATACCACGGGAACTGGGCCGTGGCAGTCGGAGCTAACCGGCTCCGTGGCCGCCGCAGGTACACCGGGCAGTCGATGTTCTCCAGCGACCACAGGTACAGCGCCGACACGTATGAGGAGAGCACCGGCGCGACCCTGGCCGAACTGCGCGATGCCCCGGGCACGGTGACCCGAAGGCTCCTTGGCCCCCTGCTCCGCTCGCTCGGCTCCGAGGAGACGTTCGCCAAGGCCCTGACCGACGAGAAGTGAAACCCTCTCCAATCCATGCGGTTCTGTCCGGGGCCTTGGCACGCCATCGGCGAGAACGTGCGTCACCGCAGGGGCATGGAGCCCCTTCTGGAGCCCGGCCGACGGCGGCGACGGCCTGGATGACGGCGTGGCCACCGCGCCGGTGATCAGCCCGTACCTGTAGGCCGTCGGTGCGCTGCTCGAGGACGGCGTGCGCTCACCTCAGAGCAACGGGCCGCCCGCAAGGGCGGTTTCCAGTGGGGGGGGTGGGCAATGGTCTGGCCGCAGGGGTTTGCGTCTTGCGGGCAGTGGTGGTGGTGAGTGCCCGGCGAAAGCCGGACGATCACCGGGCCTGTCGGCGGTCCCGGGTCCGGCTGGCGCCGGGCAGCACTCCGCCCCCGGCATGCCGGGGGCGGACCTGACGGGCCCACAGGGGCGATCTGCACCCGTCGTGCCTCCGGCCGTCCCGGCCGCGTCCCTGATCCGCTCACGGCGCACTGGCCGCCACCCGGTAGTCGCCGGCTGGTGCCCGTCCGCCGTCCCGGCCGCTGGACGGTCCGCCGTTCGGTCGCCGTCCGGCTGCCGTCGGCCTCGGTGCCGCCGTCCAGGTCCGCCCGCCCGGCAGCTCGCCGCCGCCTACCTCGCCCGTCCGTTGTCGTACGGTCCGGCGGCCGTTGCCGGACCGCCACTGCCCGCCGTCGCGTCCTGGTGGTGTCGGTCCGCCAGCCGCCCGGCCGCTGCGCCCCGGCTCCGCTGCCGCCGTCCCAGCCAGTGCGCTGCCGTACGGCCGGTCGGCGTTGTCGTGTGTCCGCTCCGCTGCTCGCAGCCCTCGCCCCGCTCTCCTCCCACCCCGCGCCGTCCAGCCGTTGTTCCGGCCGCTGGTCGCCGTTTCCGTCCGGCCGTGGCTGCTGCGTTCCACCCGGTAGTCGTCGTCCGGTTGCTGCTGTACGGTCCCGTCGACGTCGGCGTGGGCCGGCCAGCCGCCGCTGTTCACCGTCCCGGTCCCGGTGTGACGGTCCGCCAGCCGCCCGTCCGCCGGCTGGGGCCGCTGTGCTCAATCCGGTAGTGCCGGCCGGTGCCCGTCCGCCGTCGGTTCCGGTGCCGGCGTCGCCGCCGTCCGTCGCCCTGGCCCAGTGGTGCTCACCCGCTGCGCTTCACCCGGCTGCCGTCTCGGCCGGCGGGTGAAGGCCGAAGGTGCCGCCGCTCACCCCTCCCGTCCGTTGTCCTGGTCAGGCCGCTGTCGTACGGTCCCGTCGACGTAGGCGTGCGCTCGGCCGACGGCCGCTCCGGTCCGGGGCCGTTGCGCCCCCGGCGGGTGCCCGTCGTCGTCCCGGTCCGGCTGGCGGGCGGAGGCTGATGGCGCCGCCGCTCACCTCCTCCCGTCCGCTGTCCCGGTCCCTGGGGTCTGTTCGTTGCCTTCCTCGTCGACCAGGCCGTCGATCTCGGTGCCGCCGTCCAGGTCCGCCCGTACGGCTGCGCCGTGCGACGCGCGCTCGGCTGCGTCCCGCTCGCGGCCGCCGTCCGGCCGCCGTCGGCCTCCGCTGCCGGGCCTTCGTCCGGCTCGCTCGCTTCTTCGTCCCGGTCGCGCCCGCGCCCGCCGCCAGCCCGGTCCGGCCGCCATGCCGGTGTCCGTTCTGCTGCGGCCCACTGCGGCTCCCGGCCGGGTCGCGTCGCCGCCCAGCCGTTCGGCGGCCGCCCGTCCCCCGTCGATCCGGCGCCCGTCCACCCGGGGCTCCGCCGCTGGTCCGGCCGCCTGGCGGGTTGCTGGCCACCGCCAGGGCCGTACGACGGCCGACCGGGCCCGGCCGCGCCGCCATGGTCGCGGCCGCGCCAGCTCGCCGGTCCACTATGCCGCCGTTGACTCGGTGCTCGCCGCGGCCCGCGGTCAGGCTGCGCCCCCGTCTGCCCGGGCGCCGCCCGGGTTCCGCGCCGCGTCCGCGGTCCCGCTGGCCGCCCCCGCCAGCCCGCCACCCACCGCCCGCTGCACGGCGCGGACAACATGCTGACCGGAGATGCGCGGGGTGCGGGACAACCCGTCCGTCGAGCCGGCCGCCCCGGGACAACGCCCGGGGCCCAGCCGACCCTGCTGCCGCCGCACCGGTTCGCCGGGCCCGCTCCGAGCCGCCGCCCCTGGGTGCCCGCCGCCGCCGTCGGGCGTCGGCCGCGTCGCGCCACTGTCCTCACCGTCTTCGGCGTCCACACACCAACCCCGGTGCCGGGCCGCCGGGGCCCCTGCTGCCGGTTCCGGGGGCGGGGACAACTCGGACTCGACTCCGGCACCGCCCTGGGACAACGTCTGTCTCACCGGTCCGGTCCGTCCCTCTGTCCGTTGCCCCGGGCCGGTCGGCTATCCGCCGGGTGCCCGCCTCGGGCACACTCCGCGGTCCGGCGGCGCCGTCCCTGTCGCCCGCCCCGGCGGCCGCCCCCACCGGCCGCCGGCCGCACCCCGGGCCCGTCCGGTCCGCTCCAGCTCCTGGAGCTCCCGCTCCTGCCCCGGCCCGGGCGCCCGCCCCACCGCAATTTTCGCCGTGCCGTCCGGCCGGGCCGCCCGTGTCGCTGGGGCGGGCGTCCGTCCGGGGCGGTGGGGGAGTGACTTCTCCTGCCTCCTGCTACCGCCGCCCGGGCCGTCGACCGCCCGTTCCCACCCGGCCCGGGCTCCATCTGCCGTCGTTCGGACTCCGCCCCGTCTGCCGCTCCTGCCGTTGGGCCGCTGGCCGCTCCCGTCCGGCCGCGGCTGGCGGTCGGCTGTCCGGACGAGCCGCTGACCGTTACCTTGGCCCGCTGACCGGTACGCTCCGAGGCCCGCACTTCACAGGAGCGCCTGCAGGCCGGAACCTGGCCGCGTGGGACTGCCGGGCGCTGCGGGACCTCCAGTACAGCGGGCGTTCTGTGCCGGGTGCGGGTGTGCAGTGCTGGTCCACGACGGCCGCCTGGCCCTGATCCCGGCGCGACCGACCAGAGAGTCTGCAGCATGTTCACCGTCCCGGTCTCGGTGTGACGGTCCGCCAGCCGCCCGTCCGCCGTCCGGGCCGCTGCGTTCCATCCGGTAGTGCCGGCCGGTGCCCGTCCGCCGTCGGTTCCGGTGCCGGCGTCGCCGCCGTCCGTCGCCCTGGCCCAGTGGTGCTCACCCGCTGCGCTCCACCCGGCTGCCGTCTCGGCCGGCGAGCGGAGGCCGAAGGCGCCGCTGCTCGCCGTCCCGTCCGGCTGTCCTCCCGGCTGTGCCGCAGTCTCCTCGGCGTCGGCGCCGGGGTGGTGGGGTTCGACGAAGGCCCGCTGCCCTCCTCGCTCGCCGGTGTCCCGGTCCCCGGGGTCTGCTCGTCGCCTTCCTCGTCGACCAGGCCGTCGACCCCGCCGCCCGCCGTCGCCGTCCAGGTCCGTCCGTACGGCTGCGCCCTGTGACGCGCGCTCGGCTGCGCCCCGCTCGCGGCCACCGTCCGGCCGCTGTTCTGGCCGCCGCTGCCGGGCCTTCGTCCGGCTCGCTCGTTTCTCGTCCCGCTGTCCCGCCCGGGCTCCAGCGGCCGCCACCCGGTAGTCGCCGGCCGGTGCCCGTCCACCCTCCGGCCCGACTGCCGTCCGGCCGCCGCCAGCCTGGCCGTCCGGCCGCCGTTCTGGCTGCCGTCTCCGTCACGGCCGCGCACTGCCGTTGTGCCTCCGCTGTCCCGGCCGCGTGCTGTTCCCGCGCGCGCCTGGCCGTCCGGCCGCTGTCCGGGGTCGCTGTGCTCCACCCGGTGGTCGCCGGCGGGCAGTTCCGGGGCGGGGCGGAGTCGAGCGGGCGGCGGGTCTCGCCGCGGGTGCGGGCGTGGGTGACGAAGGCGGTGTGGATCCGGCCGTTGTCGACGCGCCTCTACCGCGCCGCGGGCGTTGGTGGCAGCGGATTCATTGTTTTCGCCCGCGCTTCGCTCGTCTCGGCCCGAGACTGACGGCCTGGGTCGTGTCCGTCCCGCCTCCGGCGAGGCGGGCACGACTGCGGCTGCCAGGCCGCCCCCGCCGACTGTGAAGGAGTGCACGACCATGGCATTCGAGAACGACCCGGTGAAGGCCGCCCGCGCCATCGCCGGTGCGGTCACCGAGCTCAACCACGCCTCGCGCGACAGCACGAGGCTGTCCGCCCCGGAGATCTCCGCCACGGTCCGCGGCCTGGTCGACGCGATCGACGGTCTCCCACAAGCGCTGGAGCAGCTCGCCGGACACCTCCAGCGCGAGCTCACGGCCGGACGCGTGCGCGTGGAGGACGGGCGCGACCCGGCCGGCCCCGTCGACCAGGTCCTCGCCGCGCTGCGCAACGCCGTCACCATCACCGAGCCGGCGAACGGCGATGAGTGGGGTACCCCGGCCGGGGCGCTCGCAGAGCCCCTGCACGACGCGGCCGGCTGGCTCCGCAGCATGGGCGCCGTCGCGGCCGCCGATGCCGAGGGGGCTGGCCGGTGAGCGACTGGCTGATGTTCCAGGACGGCCGGTGGGTCTTCCTGGACGAGGACCCCGTGCCCGACGCCGGGGCGGACGGCGACTGGATCGCCATGCTGAAGGCGGCCGGGTTCTCCAAGTGGTTCGCCAGCAGTACCCGGTCGCGGAACCAGGTCAGCGGGGACGAGCTGCCCCTCGACCTGCGGGTCTACAACCGCCATGGCACGGTGCCGCGCTTCGCCGTCGACCTGGTCGGCTACGACAGCGGCGAGACGCTCACCGCCTACGCCGCCGCCCTGCCGGACGTCATGGAGCTGCTTGCCCGCTGGGCGCCGGCCGTCCACGCCCTCGCGGCCGCCGACCTGCTCACCCGTGACGGAAGAGGGCGCCCGTGAGCGCCAACCAGGGGGCCCGCGCCCGGCCGAGGCGTACGCCGACGCCCCGGACCACTCCGTGGGGATACCGGCGCTGCTGAGCCTCGTGCACGTCGACGCTGGCACGGCCCGGTGAGCCGGCCGCTCGGGCACGCGGCACTCGATGGCGGCCAACGCGACCGTACTCGCCTTCGTCCTCGGCGCCAGCGCACCAGGGCCGCGGGTGCGGGTGTCGGTGACGAAGGCGGCGTGGATCGGGCCGGCGTCGAGCAGGTGCTCGCGCCCGTGCCGTCTGGCGAACTGTTCGGTGTCCGGGCCGGCGTCCGACGTCCTGCCCGGCCGCTGTTCCGGTTCCCGGGGTCTGCTCGTCGCCTTCCTCGTCGACTAGGCCGTCGACCCCGGTGCCGCCGTCCAGGTCCGCCGGCTGCGCCCTGCGACGCGCGCTCGGCTGCGTCCCGCTCGCGGCCACCGTCCAGCTGTTGTCGTACGGTCCGGCTGCCGTTGCCGGACCGCCGCTGCTCCGCCGTCGTGTTTTGGTGGTGACGGACCGCCAGCCGTCCGGCCGGCGTCCGACGTCCTGCTCGTCCTGGCTGCCGTTTCCCCGGCCGCTGCCCGTCCGCCGTGCCGGCCCCCGGGTCTGCTCGCCCCCCGGCCGCGGCCGCCGTCCGTCGTCCTGGCCCGGTGGTCGCCCACCCGCTGCGTTCCACCCGGCTGCCGTCCGGCTGCCGCGGCTGTCCTGCCCGGCTGGCGCCGGTCCGCTTTGCCAGCCGTCTGCCGCCGCTGCGCTCCACCCGGTAGTCGCTGGCCGGTGCCCGTCGCCGTCCCGGTGCCGGCGCCCGCTGTCGTACGGTCCCGGCTGCTGCTGGGCCGCAGCGGCCGCGGTCCGGCTGCTGCTGTACGTTCCCGCCGTCGCCGTTCCTGCCTAGCCGTCATCCTGCCCGCACTGGTCCTCGTCCGGCCCGTACGCTCCTCCGGGCGCCCGCCGTCGTCCCGGTCCGGCCGTTGCCGTGGTGCCTCCGCGGTCCGGCTGCTTCGCCGGCCCGGCTCATGCTGGACTGCTTCCGCCCTTGGGCTGCGCCGCAGCTGGTAGTTGCCGGCCGGGCTGGGATGACGGCGGGTCCAGCGTTCTCTGGTCCGCCCCGCGCTGGTCGCTGGCCGTCGCCGTCCCGGTCGCTGTCGGACGGCCCGCAACCCGCCCGGGCCCGTTGCGCTCCACCCGGCTGCCGTTCGGCTGCGTCCCGGCGGGCGGAGGCCGGAGGCGCTGCCGCTCGCGGTCCTCGTCCGGCCCGTACGTCTCCGCCCGGTGCTCGCCGCTGTCCCGGTCCCCGGGGTCTGCTCGTCGCCCTCCTCGTCGACCAGGCCGTCGGCCCCGGTGCCGCCGTCGTTCCGGCCGGTGGCCGTCGGCTTCCGTCCGGCCACTGTCCGGCAGCTGTTCTGGCCGCCGCTGCCGGGCCTCCGCCCGGCTCGCTCGTTCCCGTCCCGTTGTCCTGCCCGGGCTCCAGCTGCCGCCACCCGGTAGTCGCCGGCTGGGACGAGGGCGGGTCCGGACCCGTTGCTGCTCCGCCGACTGGCCGGTCGCTGTCTGGGTCCGTTGCTGCTCCGCCGTCCGGCTGCTGCCGTGGTACCGCCGTCCCGGTCCGTCCGCGGCCACCGGCCGCCGCTCGGCCGCCGGCCGCGGCTGCCGTCCGGCTGTCGTACGGTTCCGTCGACGTAGGCGTGCGCTCGGCCGGTGGCCGCTCCGGTCCGGGGCCGCTGCGCCTCGCAGGGCGTCCGCCGTCGTCCCGGTCCGGCTGGTGGGTGGAGGCCGAAGGTGCCGCCGCTGGTCGTCTCCGGACGGCCGCCATCCGCTGCTCAGCCCGCCCGCCGCTGCCGGGCCGTCGTCTGGGGCCGTTGCGCGCACCCGGTAGTCGCCGGCCGCCGGGCGCCCGTCGTCGTCCTGGTCCGGCCGATGCCGGGCCGCCGTTCCGTTCCGTCCGCGGCCACCGGTCGCCGTCGGCCGCCGCCTGCCCGTCGTCTCAGTCCGGCCGTTGCCGTTGTGCCTTCGCCGTCCCGTCCCGGTCGGGCCGCGGCTTTCCGCTTCCGCCGCTCGGCCGCCGTCCAGGTCCGTCCGGCCGCGGCTGCGGTCCGGCTGTCGTACGGGACCGTCGACAGCGGCCGCTGTCCGTCGCGCTGGCCGATGGTGCCCACCCGTCCGGCTGCCGTCCCGTCCGGCTGCCGTCTCGGCTGGCTGGTGGAGGCCGGAGGCGCTACCGCTCGCGGTCCTCGTCCGGCCCGTACGTCTCCGCCTGTCGCCCGCTGTCGTCCCGGCCCCGGCTGGACGTTCAGCGCCAGCCTGTGCGCGGGCTGTGGCGCTTGGAGCACGAGTTTGCGGTGGTCGAGTGCTGTGCAGGGATGGTGGCCGCTTGTCGGTGAGCACTGGGCGTTCTGCGGTCGGCCGGGGCGAGGGCGGGTGCGGAGCGTTGCTGCTCCCGCTGTCCGGCCGCCGTCGGCCGCTGCCGGGTCTCCGTCCGGCTCGCTCGTTCGCGTCCCGTTGTCCCGCCTGGGCTCCGGCGGCCGCCACCTGGTAGTCGCCGACTGGTGCCCGTCCGCCTTCCGGCCCGGCTGTCGCCGGCCACCAGCTGCCCGTTCTGCCCGTTCTGGCTGCCCGCGCGTCTGGTGGGCTGCGTCCCGGCCGGCGCTTCCCGCTCTCGCCGCCCGGCCGTCGTCTCGGACCGTCCGTCGCCGTCCCAAGTTGCTGTCGGGCGGTCCGCAACCCGCTCGGGCCCGTTGCGCTCCACCCGGCTGCCGTTCGGCTGCGTCCCGCCGGCCAGCGGAGGGTTCGGAGTTGGAGTTGCGGGAGATGGCCGGCCGGGCCGGTTGGAGTGCCCGCAGTGCGTACAGGCTCGCGCCGCAAAGGAGTTGGGCCCGCTGGTGCTGCCGGTCCCGACCCGGCGCGAGCTGGTGGCCGCGCTGGTCTCTGCGCCGGACGATCCGTGGGAGGAGCGCGTGCTGCACGCGAAGGTCTACCCGGCGAGGGGCCGCAGGGCGTGACCTGTTGGTTGTGGTGGGCGTGTTTTGGCCTCGGACGGCGTCTTGTCTGGACCTTTGGTTGTACCTGTCGGGGGGGCTCGGCGGGGTGGGTAGGGTCTGGGGTTTGGTGACTGTGTGTGGTGGTGGGGGTGGTCCGGGGGCCGGTGGGGTGTTGTGGGCCTGCATTCGGGATAAATTCTGCTGGTAATTCCGTTGGGTTGTTTTGGCGGATTGGTCACCGGATGGTGGTATGAATTCGGATGGAATTGCGGGGACGGTGGTGGTGGTGTTCGGTTTCGTCCAGGCTGGGCCCGCCGTCCCTTGGTGGCCGTGCCCACGTTCTGCGCCGTTCGGCCTGCCGGGGCCCGCCTGGCTGGATCATGCCGTCAGCCAAGCCCAGAGGGCGTGGGCGTGGTGGGCGAGGTCGGTGAGGTCGGCGGCGATGCCGATCGCGGCCGCGACAGCGAACAGCACTTTCCGTCGCCGCCGGTTCGGTGGGGCTGCGGTTGTCGGTACGCCCGGTACGGCGGGGGCGTCGTCGGGCCGGGACGGTGCGCTGGTTGCCGCCATGCCGTGGTGCTCTGGGTCGGGGGGCGGTGCTACCACGGCTGGTCCTCCGCGTGCGCAAGAAACCGTTCTGGAAGCGGACGGCCTGCCATGGTGTGCACGGTGCGCCGGTTCAACCAGAACAGGCCGGCCTTCATGATGGTCTGGGCTGCGCCGTTGGCCGAGACCGGATGGGTCGTTCGAGCGGCCACCAGCTGTGCGGCGCTCCGACGGGCGGCGAGGGCAGCGCGGGCGCGGCGAGGACGGCGCCGGTTGAACGCCTTGCGGGCCGGGGTGGTCCACAGGTGCTGGACGGCCTCGGGGACGCCCAGCACGCTCAGCAGCCGGACCATTTCCTGCAGGAACTGGGGCTCCTTTCTCCACCCGGGGGGCCACGTTCCCTTTAAACGGCTGCGGAGCGTGGATTCGGACATCTCGGCGGAGGCGGCCAGCCTCCGGTAGGACACGGGGCGCCGGTGGCGCCCCCGCAACTCCTCCAAGGAGAAGGTGAGGTTCTTGATGAACCAGCCCTTGCGCACCCGCGGCGTGTCCACCGGCGCGAACGGCGCCCACAGCGCCTCCGTACGGAACCTCTGCAGGCTCCCGGGAACGGCCCCCGTCAGGTCCTCCAGCGCGGTCACCGTGGCCGCGCTCGGCAGACTGTCGCTGCCGGTCCGCGCACGACGGATGGTCGACAGGGACAGGGCGATACGACGCTCCTCCGCTTCCTTGAGCCACGCCGCATCGGTGCGCCCGGTCATGGCCCGGTCGATGGCACCGGCGAGCCTGCCCCTGGCGCTGTCCGGGCTGTGCACGGGGCGGCGCGGTCGGCCGCCCAGGGGGTTGTGCGGATAGACGGGTGGGTGAGCAGATGGCACCAAATCCTCCTGGGAGCCGGGGAGTTCGCCGGGCTGATCTGCCCGGATGCCCTCAATGTGAGCATCGGCGGGCCCGGCCGGACAAGCCGCGCCGCCCGCCCGCGAGCATGTACGGCGTTGCAGTAGCTGAAGCAGCGTTCTGGCAGTTCAGCAGGGGAGTTGATGCCATGTTGTCGAGCCCAGCAGCCAGCCCGCCGGAGCCAGGCCTTCATGGGAACCTCGTCGTCCTGGTCGGCCGTCAGGCCGTCCCGTTGCGCCCGGTGGACCCCGTCGTCCAGGCCGTGCCCCTGGAGGCCCCTTCCTGGCCGCTGTGCTTGCCGTCTCGGCGGTCCGGCCGGCGTGCCCGTGCCCCCGTCCTGCCCGCCCTGGCCGCCCGGTGCCGTGCCCCACTGCGCCTCGCCCTGGTGGCTGATCCTGGCCGCTGTGCTTGCCAGCTCGGCCGCCCTAGTCCGGTGTTCGGTTCGGTGTCGCCGCCCCGGGAATTGCTCAGTTGAAGGTTGGCGGGATTTCCTGGGCGCCTGGAAGGGCGGTCGCCGTGTCGGCGTGGAGGGCCGTAGGCCCCATTTCCGGCGCGCCTGAATGGCATTTCTGCCCGCTGCGCCGTGCAGGGCTTTCGGATTGCCACCAAAAAGAGGGAGGAAGGGAATTCGTATTCCGTCTGGGAATGTCGCCGGATAGGGCGGGAACGGGCGGCTTCCGCGAGGTTGTGTGTTCGCGTCCCGCCCCGTTGGCGGACCGGTAGGATAGAGCTGTACGGCGCTCCGGGAAGCACCGCCGGAAAGGCTTCGAAGGCTCGGCAGGGATTCTCGGTTGAGGGCCCGTCAGCCACCGCCGTCCGGGCCGCCTGTGAGGGGTCGCCACCGGGGCCGGGGAGGCTCGGGCCGGACCGGAGGCGCACCGGCGTCTCCCGAGGGCCGCAGGCCCCCGCTCCGGGGCGGCGGATGGGCCGACAGCTCAGCAACCGCAAGGCGGGACCGGCCATCGGCCGGGAGCGGGGAGGGGCCCAGGGGGTGGGGTTGTGGTTACTACCGGAAGTCCGCGACACATCGTCAACGCCGAGGGCCGCAGGCCCCGGCCGGCACCCCGCCCGATCGGGAGAATGGGCCGCTACCCGAATTCCGCGTCACATCGTCAACGCCTGCCCCCGGGCGCAGCCCGGGAAACCCTGCCAGCAAACCGGCCCGTAGGGCCGTGAAAACACCGGCCTAACAAGACCGGAAAGCCGACCGATTGACGGGCCGTAGGCCCGGCGCATTCCCCGAGAATTGGCGGAGCGCAGCGACGCTCCACGCCCGCCATCAACCACCCGACAAACCCACGAATTCGCCGCAGGCGAATTCCCCCACCCACCCACCCACCGCCCGCCGAGGCGCAGCCGAGGCTACGCCACGCACGGTGACGGCGCAGCCGGCACCTCCGCACCTGGCGGTGCGTCAGCACCGCCGAGCCGACGTCGCCGTGGTGGTTGAGCGGCTCCGAGGGCTCGGCTTCGAACATCTCGGGCAGGCGGGTG
>NZ_JBIVSD010000022.1:0-38499 GCF_044756065.1 Kitasatospora sp. NPDC092039
TCCCCGCCGCGTCCGAACCCGCCTCCGGCTCCGACAGGCAGTACGAGAACATCCCCTCCCCCCGCGCCAGCGCCCCCAGGTACTTCGCCTTCAACCCCTCCGAACCCGACAGCTGCACCGGCAGCGAACCGAGCTTGTTCACCGCCGGGATCAACGACGACGACGCGCACACCCGCGCGACCTCCTCGATCACGATCACCGTCGCCAGCGCGTCCGCCCCCGCACCGCCGTACTCCTCCGGCACGTGCACCGCGTGCAGATCAGCACCCCGCAACGCCTCCAGCGCCTCCTGCGGGAACCGACCCAGCTCGTCCACCTCCGCCGCGAACGGAGCGATCTTCGCCTCGGCCAGCGAACGCACCGCCTCACGGAGCATCCCGTGCTCCTCGGAGATACGGAAGAGATCGAAGTCAGCCGCCCCTGCGCTGCCCGCCATGATGCCTGCCTCGTCGTTCGGTGACCGGCGCCCGATCGAGGTCCGATCGGTGCCCGGTGCGAGTGAATCCGCGGTTAACTACCGTTCAGTAGAGATCCTAGGGCGCCGACCTGCGGCTGCCTAGCGTCCCGGGCGATCCCGGTGCGCCCCGCGCGGACGGATAGCATCAGGGCATTCGTACTGGTCGCGTCCGCATCCAAGGAGAACCCGTGACCCTCCGCATCTCCGTGATCGGCACCGGCTACCTCGGCGCCACGCACGCCGCCGCGATGGCCGAGTTCGGCTTCGAGGTGCTGGGTCTGGACATCGACCCCGACAAGATCGCCATGCTGACCGCCGGCCGCGTCCCGATGTACGAGCCCGGGCTGTCCGAACTGCTGCTCAAGCACGTGGCCGGCCACGAGGGTTCGACCGGACGGCTGCGCTTCACCACCTCCGCCCAGGAGGCCGCCGAGTTCGGCGACGTGCACTTCATCTGCGTCAACACCCCGCAGCGCAAGGGCGAGTTCGCCGCCGACATGTCGTACGTCGACACCGCGCTCGACGAGTTGGCGCCGCACCTGACCCGCCCCGCCCTGGTGGTCGGCAAGTCCACCGTCCCGGTCGGCTCGGCGGCCCGGCTGGCCGAGCGGCTGGCCGCGCTGGCTCCGGTCGGCGAGGGCGCCGAACTCGCCTGGAACCCCGAGTTCCTGCGCGAGGGCTTCGCCGTCCAGGACACCCTGCGGCCGGACCGGATCGTGGTCGGCGCCCAGAGCGAGCGGGCCGAGCGGCTGCTGCGCGAGGTGTACGCGGAGCCGATCGCCGCCGGGGTGCCGTTCATGGTCACCGACTACGCGACCGCCGAGCTGGTCAAGGCGGCCGCCAACTCCTTCCTGGCCACCAAGATCTCCTTCATCAACGCGATGGCCGAGGTCTGCGAGGCGGCCGGCGCGGACGTCACCCAGCTCAGCAAGGCACTCGCCTACGACGAGCGGATCGGCGGCAGGTTCCTCAACTCCGGCCTCGGCTTCGGCGGCGGCTGCCTGCCCAAGGACATCCGCGCGTTCATGGCCCGGGCCGGCGAGCTGGGCGCCGACCAGGCGCTGACCTTCCTGCGCGAGGTCGACTCGATCAACATGCGGCGCCGCTCCCGGATGGTCGAGCTGGCCCGCGAGCAGTGCGGCGACGGCTTCCTGGGCCGCCGGGTCGCCGTCCTCGGCGCCGCCTTCAAGCCCAACTCCGATGACATCCGGGACTCCCCCGCCCTCAACGTGGCCGCCCAGATCCAGCTCCAGGGCGCCCAGGTCACCGTCTACGACCCGAAGGCCGTGGACAACGCCCGCAAGATGTTCCCCTCCCTCGCCTACGCCCACTCCGCCCTGGAGGCCGCCGAGGGCGCCCACGTCGTCCTCCACCTCACCGAGTGGTCCGAGTTCCGCGAGCTGGACCCGGCCGTGCTCGGCGCCGTGGTCGCCGAACGCCGCCTCCTCGACGGCCGCAACGTCCTGGACGCCGACGCCTGGCGCGCCGCCGGCTGGACCTACCGCGCCCTCGGCCGCCCGAGCTGACGCCCCCGCCCGCGGCGCCCCGGGCCGGAATCCCGAGCCCCCGGCCGTCGTTGGTACCGGCATGACGAACTACGGCGACGACGCGACGGTCCGCGGGATCCTCACCGGCGCGGGCGACACCTGGGCCGTGGTGGGCCTGTCGAACAACACCGCCCGGGCCGCGTACGGGGTGGCCCGGGTCCTCCAGAAGTACGGCAAGCGGATCGTGCCCGTGCACCCGAAGGCCGAGACGGTCCTCGGCGAGCAGGGCTACGCCTCGCTCGCCGAGATCCCGTTCCCGGTGGACGTGGTGGACGTGTTCGTCCGCTCCGAACTCGCCGGGGAGGTGGCCGACCAGGCGGTGGCGGCCGGGGCGAAGGCGGTCTGGTTCCAGCTGGGCGTGGTGGACGAGGCCGCCTACGAACGGACCCGGGCGGCCGGGCCGGCCATGGTGATGGACAGGTGCCCGGCCATCGAGATCCCGCGGCTCGGCTAGGAACCCGAGCCGTCCAGGCGGTCGATGGTGGCGATGGACGGGCGGCGGCTGCCGCGCAGCCCGGCGGCCACCGACTCGGCGTCGCGCAGGACGCGGACGGCGTTGTGCCAGGTGAGCTTGGCCAGGTCGGCCTCCGACCAGTGCCGCCCGAGGAGTTCGGCGACCAGGTTGGGGTAGCCGGCCACCGATTCCAGGCCGTCCGGCAGGAAGGCGGTGCCGTCGAAGTCGCCGCCGATGCCGATGTGGTCGATGCCGGCCACCTCGCGCATGTGGTCGAGGTGGTCGGCGACGGTGGCCGGGGTGGCGATCGGGCGCGGGTTGGCGGCCTCGAAGGCGCGCTGGCGCTCCATGGCCGGCGGGGTGGTGTCCAGCGGGTCGAAGCCGTGGGCGCGCATGTTCTCGTCGGCGGCCCGGGTCCACTCGATGGCGGCGGGCAGGATGAACTTCGGCACGAAGGTGGCCATCGCCACCCCGCCGTTGGCGGGCAGCTGGGCGAGCACGTCGTCCGGGACGTTGCGCGGGTGGTCGCAGACCGCGCGCGAGGAGGAGTGCGAGAAGACCACCGGCGCCTCGCTCACCCGCAGGGCGTCGCGCATGGTGTCGGCGGAGACGTGCGAGAGGTCGACCAGCATGCCGAGCCGGTTCATCTCCCGGACGACCTCCTCGCCGAACCGGGTCAGCCCGCCGGCCGCCGGCTCGTCGGTCGCGGAGTCCGCCCACGGCACGTTGTCGTTGTGGGTGAGCGTCAGGTACCGCACGCCCAGCTCGTACAGGGCGCGCAGGGTGGCCAGCGAGCAGTCGATGGAGTGGCCGCCCTCGGCGCCCATCAGCGAGGCGATCCGGCCCTCGGCGCGGGCGGCCTCCATGTCGGCGGCGGTACGGGCCAGCCGCAGCCGGTCCGGGTAGCGCTCGACCAGGGCGTGGACGAAGTCGACCTGCTCCAGGGTGGCGCTCACCGCGTGGTCGCCGGCCAGCGAGGAGGGGACGTAGACGGACCAGAACTGCGCGCCGACCCCGCCCCGCGCCAGGCGGTCGAGGTCGGTGTGCAGCCGGTCGCTCTGGTCGGCCGCGAGGTCGAGCGCGCCGAGGTCGTACCCGGCCTGCTCGCGCATCGCCCAGGGGAGGTCGTTGTGGCCGTCCACCACGGGGGCGGTGCGCAGCAGGGCGCGGGCGCGGTCCAGCGGGGTGGGGGAGTCCGTCCGAGAAGTCATACCGGCTGTTCTACCCCACCCCCACCAGCGGGATTACTTGCCGAAGCCGAAGGACGAGGAGCCGGCCACCTTGGCGCGCAGCTTCTTGCCCTTCTCGGTGGCCTGGTTGTTCAGCTCGGCCTGGAAGTCGGTCATCTTCTCGGTCAGCTCGGGGTCGAAGGCGGCGAGCATCCGCACCGCGAGCAGGCCGGCGTTGCGCGCGCCGGCCACCGAGACGGTCGCCACCGGGACGCCGGCCGGCATCTGGACGATCGACAGCAGGCTGTCCATGCCGTCCAGGTAGCGCAGCGGCACCGGCACGCCGATGACCGGCAGCGGGGTGACCGAGGCGAGCATGCCCGGCAGGTGGGCCGCACCGCCGGCGCCCGCGATGATCGCCTTCAGGCCGCGCTGGTGGGCCCGCTCGCCGTACGCGACCATCTCGCGGGGCATCCGGTGGGCGGAGACGACGTCCACCTCGTAGGGGACCTCGAACTCGTCGAGCGCCTGGGCGGCGGCCTCCATGACCGGCCAGTCGGAGTCGGAGCCCATCACGATGCCAACAACAGGAGCGGCGGAGGTCATTCGGTGATCGTTCCTCGCAGGTAGGCGGCCGCGTGGCGGGCGCGCTCGCGGACGTCTTCGAGGTCGTCCCCGAAGACGTTGACGTGGCCGACCTTGCGGCCGGGCTTCACGTCCTTCCCGTACATGTGGATCCGCAGCCCGGGGTCGCGGGCCATGCAGTGCAGGAAGGGGCGGTACATGTCCGGGTAGTCGCCGCCGAGGACGTTGACCATGACGGTCCACGCGGCGCGCGGGCGGGGGTCGCCGAGCGGGAGGTCGAGGACGGCCCGCAGGTGGTTCTCGAACTGCGAGGTGACCGCGCCGTCCTGGGTCCAGTGCCCGGAATTGTGCGGGCGCATGGCCAGCTCGTTGACCAGGATGCGGCCGTCCCGGGTCTGGAACAGCTCGACGGCGAGGTGGCCGACGATGCCGAGTTCGCCGGCGATCCGCAGGGCGAGCTGCTGGGCCTCGTCGGACAGGGCCGGGTCGAGGTCCGGCGCGGGGGCGGTGACCTCGGCGCAGACGCCGTTCTCCTGGACGCTCTCCACCACCGGGTAGGCGACGGCCTGGCCGCTGGGCGAGCGGACCACGTTGGCGGCCAGCTCGCGGACGAAGTCGACCTTCTCCTCGGCCAGCACCGCGACGCCGGCCAGGAACGGGGCGTGCGCCTGCTCCTCGTCGTCGACGACCCAGACGCCCTTGCCGTCGTAGCCGCCGCGGACGGTCTTCAGGACGACGGGGTAGCCGGCGCCCTCCTCGGCGAAGGCGGTCACGTCGGCCGGGTCGGCGACGATCCGGTGCCGGGGGCAGGGCACGCCGATGGAGTCCAGCCTGGCCCGCATCACGCCCTTGTCCTGGGCGTTGACCAGCGCCTCCGGGCCGGGGCGGACGGCGATGCCGTCGGCCTCCAGGGCCCGCAGGTGCTCGGTGGGGACGTGCTCGTGGTCGAAGGTGATCACGTCGCAGCCGGCGGCGAAGGCGCGCAGGGTGTCGAGGTCGCGGTAGTCACCGAGGACAACCTCGGAGACCACCTGCGCGGCGGAGTCCTGGGGCGTGTCGGCGAGGAGTTTGAACCTGACCCCGAGCGGGATGCCCGCCTGGTGTGCCATGCGGGCCAGCTGCCCGCCACCGATCATGCCGACCACTGGAAAATTCACATTGCCCGGGGAAGTCACGCGGCCCAGGATATCCGGGCCGGTGGGGGGCGGTGGAGTCGCAGGTGGGGCCTTCGGAGCGGACGCGCGTAGATGTCAACCTGCCGCCCTGCGGGCTGAGCCGTTCGGTGGAAGCGGGTAGCCTGGTCGGCTAGGTCCTGGTCTGCGCGGTCCGATCATGTGCGTGCACGCAGGGCTCAAGGGGTCGCCGCTCCGTCGCGGCCGGCCCTTTCGTCCCGCAGGCACATGGAGGCAGTCCGGTATGGCGACGACCGCAGCTTCGAAACCCCCGCTCGCGCAGAAACTGCGTGGGCTCACGGGTGAGGTCGTGAAGTTCGGCATCGTCGGCCTGAGCGGCGTGGTGGTCAACTTCGCCGTCTTCTGGGTCTGCATCAACGGGATGGGCCTGGCCTCGGTCCGGTCGAACATCGTCGCGACGGTGATCGCCATCGCGACCAACTACCTGGGCTACCGCTACTGGCTGTACCGGGACCGCGACGCCGCCTCCCGCAAGCGCGAGATCACCCTCTTCCTGGTCTACAGCGGCATCGGCATGCTGATCGAGACCGGCGTGCTCGGCTTCTCGGTGTACGTGCTCGACCTGCGTTCGCACTACGAGCAGATCGGCGCCAAGGTGATCGGCCTCGCCGTCGCCACCGTGTTCCGCTTCGTCTCGTACCGCACCTGGGTGTTCAAGGCCGTGCCGGAGCCCGTCGAGCTGCCCGCCCAGCAGGCGGCGGACACCGCCGGCGGCCAGGAGCTGGCCGCCCAGGCCGAGCTGATGCTGGCCGCCGAGCGGATCCGCTTCGCCAAGGCCGAGTAGGCGCCGGAGCCCCCTCCCCCGCCTCGTGCGGCCGCTCAGTCCCGGTGGCCGCGTCCGAGGAAGAGCGCGAAGACCGCCGGCTTCAGCGAGAGCAGTTCGAGCCGCCCGCCGTCCGCCTCCGCGAGGTCGCGGGCGACGGCCAGCCCGATGCCGGTGGAGTTGCGCCCGCTGACCGCGCGTTCGAACACCCGGTTGCCGAGGTCCGCCGGCACGCCGGCGCCCTCGTCCTGGACCTCGACCACCACCGAGGTGCCGGACGGCCGGACCCGCAGGGTGATCGTCCCGGCGCCGTGCATCAGCGAGTTCTCGATCAGGGTGGCCAGCACCTGGGCCACCGTCCCCGGGGTGCCGACCACGGTGACCCCGTGCAGCCCCTCCAGGGAGAGCACCCGGCCCTGCTCGCGCAGCGTCGGGCCCCACTCCTCCACCTGCTGCTTGATCACGTCGTCCAGGTCGAAGGCGACGGCGGTCGGGCTGCGCGGGTCGCGCTGGGTGGTGAGCAGCCGCTGCACCACGTCGGTGAGCCGCTCGACCTGCTGGAGGGCGATGGTCGCCTCCTCCCGGACCGTCCGCGGGTCCTCGGCGAGGGCGGTGATCTCCTCCAGCCGCATGGAGAGCGCGGTGAGCGGGGTGCGCAGCTGGTGCGAGGCGTCGGCGGCGAGCCGGCGCTCGGCGGTGAGCATCCGGGCGATCCGCTCGGCGCTGGTGTCCAGCACCTCGGCGACCCGGTCCAGCTCGGGCACCCCGTAGCGGCGGTCGCGCGGGCGGGGGTCGCCGGAGCCGAGCCGCTCGGCGGTCTCGGCGAGGTCGGTGAGCGGCCGGGCGAGCCGCTTGGCCTGCCAGACGGCGAGCGCCACCGCGGCCTGGACGGCGAGCAGGGCGACCACGCCGAGCAGCAGGAGGTTGTTGGCGATCTCGTGGTCGACGTCCTCGCGGGACTGCTCGACGGTGACGGTCTCGCCGCTGTTGCCGCGCTCGACGGCCTTCAGCAGGTGGCTCCCGGCCGGGCGCTCGCCCGCGGAGACCACCGGCTGGCCGGGCACCTGCACCTCGACGTAGCTGCCCTCGGTGACCTGGCTCTGGAAGGCCCGCCCGGTGACGGGCTCCCCCGCGGCGAGCCGGCTCTCGACCAGGGCGAGCACCCGGACGGCGGCCGCGTCCACCCGGTCCTGGGCCGAGTTGACGATGGTCCGCTTCTCGACCAGGGCGATCGGCACGCAGAACACCACGACCACCACCAGGACGACGCCCAGCAGCGAGTTGATCATCCTGCGCTTCACGCCGCCGCTCCCCTGGGTGGTCCGCCGCTGTCGGCCGAGGGCCTGGTCAGGGGCTAATTCTTCTCGAACCGGAACCCGACCCCGCGCACGGTGGCGATGTAGCGCGGGTTGGCCGCGTCGTCGCCGAGCTTCTTGCGGAGCCAGGAGATGTGCATGTCCAGCGTCTTGGTGGAGGTCCACCAGGTGGTGTCCCAGACCTGCCGCATGATCTCCTCGCGGGTGACCACCCGGCCGGCGTCCCGGACCAGGACCCTCAGCAGCTCGAACTCCTTGGCGGAGAGGGTGAGTTCCTCGTCACCGAGCCAGGCGCGGTGGGACTCGATGTCGATCTTCACGCCGTGCGCGCCGGTGGTGAGCTGGTCGACGTTGCCGCGCCGGAGCAGGGCCCGGACGCGGGCGAGCAGCTCGGCCAGGCGGAACGGCTTGGTGACGTAGTCGTCGGCGCCGGCGTCCAGGCCGACCACGGTGTCCACCTCGTCCGCGCGGGCGGTGAGCACCAGGACCGGGCAGCTCTTGCCGTCGGCGCGCAGGCGGCGGCAGACCTCCAGGCCGTCCATCTCGGGCAGGCCGAGGTCCAGGACGACGAGATCGACCTCCTCGGTGAGGCCGGCGGCCAGTGCGGTCGGACCGTCCTCGCGGACGAGCACCTCGTAGCCCTCGCGTCGCAGGGCCCGGGCGAGCGGTTCGGAGATCGCCGGATCGTCCTCGGCGAGCAGCACACAGGTCATGGGGTGATGGTAGTCCGCCGGGGTGAGCCCGGATGCCCTGTGAGGTAGTTCACAGAGCGTGATCGTTATACAAGTCCACAAAGGGCCTCAACACGCCGCGACGGACCGGCCGTTCGGCGAAGAATCTCCGGTTGGATCTTGAAACCGAAGGAAGACGCGCCGATCTACCATCGATAGATCGGGCAGATGTGTTGCCAACTTTGCCATTCCCGTACCTGATTCAAGGCTTTTGTCATCTGATAAAGCCAAATGTCGCCACGTAGAGTGGTTTCGTCCACGTCCGCCGCCACCCCCCTAGGCGGACGCTGTCAGGCAAGGAACCAGTACTCATGGCGTCTAAGACCCTGGAAGCCGACATCTCGTCGGCCTCTCCCAGCGGCAAGACCTTCCTCGGGCACCCCCGAGGTCTCGCCACCCTGTTCATGACCGAGATGTGGGAGCGCTTCTCCTACTACGGCATGCGCGCCCTGCTGATCTACTACCTGGTCTCCGGAGGCGCCGACGCCGCTGTCGGCAGCCAGGGCGGCGGCCTCGCCATGACGGCCACGATGGCGACGGCGATCTACTCCGTCTACGTCTCGATGGTCTACCTCATGGCCTACCCGGGCGGCTGGTTCGGCGACCGGGTCTGGGGCGCCCGCAAGACCGTCGCCATCGCCGGGTCCGTGATCGTGGCCGGCCACATCGCGCTGGCCGTCCCGGGCCAGGCGGCGTTCTTCGCCGGTCTGCTCCTGGTCGCGGTCGGCTCCGGGCTGCTGAAGGCCAACATCTCCACGATGGTCGGCCACCTCTACAACGGCCCCGAGGACCCGCGCCGCGACGGTGGCTTCACCGTCTTCTACATGAGCATCAACCTCGGTGCCTTCGTCGCCCCGTTCGTCATCGGGACGATCGGCAAGGAGCACAACTGGCACCTGGGCTTCGGCCTGGCCGCGGTCGGCATGGCCCTCGGCCTGGTGCAGTTCCTGCTGGGCAGCCGCCACCTGAGCGAGAAGAGCAGCAGGGTCCCGAACCCGCTGCTGCCGGCGGAGCGCAAGAGCCTGCTGGTGAAGGTCGGCGTCACGGTCCTCGCCGCCGCCGCGTTCTACGGCGCCATCGTCGCGATGGGCGTCTACACGCTGAACTGGGCCCTGGTCCCGCTGACCCTGGCCGGTCTGCTCATCCCCGTCGCCGTGCTGGTCCGGATCAAGCGCGACAAGGAGCTGAGCGCCGCCGAGCAGTCCAAGATGTCCGCGTACATCTGGTTCTTCGCCGCGGCCGCCGCCTTCTGGATGATCTACGACCAGGGCGGGTCGACGCTCTCCCTGTTCGCGGACAAGAAGACCGCGGACACCCTGTTCGGCTTCGGCTTCTCGGCCACCTGGTACCAGTCGCTGAACCCGCTGTTCGTGATGGCGCTGGCGCCGGTCTTCGCCTGGCTGTGGATCTGGCTCTCCCGCCGGAACAAGGAGCCGAACACCATCGTGAAGTTCTCGATGGGCCTGCTCCTGGTCGGCGCCTCGTTCTTCATCTTCATCGTCCCGATGAACATGGCGGACGGCGGCGACAAGGTCTCCCCGATGTGGCTCGTCTCGATCTACATGATCCAGACCATCGGCGAGCTGTGCCTCTCCCCGGTCGGCCTCTCGGTCACCACCAAGATGGCGCCGCAGAAGTACGCCTCCCAGATGATGGGCGTCTGGTTCCTCGCCGTCACCGCCGGTGACTGCACCACCGGGCTGCTCTCGCTGGCCGGCGTCGACCTCAACGGCACCGGGATCATCGCGATGCAGGCCGCACTCGCGGCCCTCGCCGGGTTCGCCGTCTTCACGTACCGCAAGAAGGTCCAGGCCCTCATGGGCGACGTGCGCTGACGAGCCGCCCCTCGGCTCACGACTCCGGGGCCGCCGTGGATTCCTGAGATCCACGGCGGCCCCGGCCGTTCCGTTCCCCGGCGGCGCGTCGGCCGCCGGGCCCTCCCCGGAAGGCCCGTACCTCGCGGGCCCGTCAGACCTCGCGGACGCCCGCCCGCCAGACCGCCGCCGTCAGCGGCACGCCCGGCCGGTAGGCCAGGTGGACGTGCGAGGGCGCGTCCAGCAGCAGCAGGTCGGCCCGGGCGCCGGGCGCGACCACGCCGACGTCCGTACGCCGCAGCGCCCGGGCGCCGCCCGCGGTGGCCGCCCAGACCGCCTCGTCCGGGGTCATGCCCATCTCCCGTACGGCCACGGCGATGCAGAACGCCATCGAGCTGGTGAAGCTGGAGCCCGGGTTGCAGTCGGTGGACAGCGCCACCACCGCCCCCGCGTCCAGCAGCCGCCGCCCGCTCGGGTACTCGGCCCTCGTGGAGAACTCCGCCCCCGGCAGCAGGGTCGCCACCGTCGCCGAGCCGGCCAGCGCCGCCACGTCCTCGTCCGTCAGGTGGGTGCAGTGGTCCGCCGAGGCGGCACCGAGCTCCACCGCGAGCTGCACCCCGGGCCCGTACGAGAGCTGGTTGGCGTGCACCCTCGGCGTGAGGCCGCGCTCGATCCCCGCCGTCAACACAGCCCGCGCCTGGTCCCCGTCGAAGGCGCCCTTCTCGCAGAACACGTCCACCCAGCGGGCGTGCGGGGCGCAGGCGTCCAGCATCTCGCCGGTGACCAGGTCGACGTACCCGGCCGGGTCCTCGGCGTACTCGGGGGCGACCACGTGGGCACCCAGGTACGTCGTCTCCGGGGTGTGCCGGGAGGCGATCCGCAGCGCCCGCGCCTCGTCCTCGACCGTCAGCCCGTAGCCGGACTTGCACTCGACGGTGGTGGTGCCCTGGCGCACCGCCTCCCGGACGAACCGGGCCAGGTTGGCGTCCAGTTCGCCGTCGCTCGCCGCCCGGGTGGCCGCCACCGTCGTCCGGATCCCGCCCGCCGAGTACGCCTGCCCGGACATCCGGGCGTTGAACTCGGCGGTGCGGTCGCCCGCGAACACCAGGTGGGCGTGCGAGTCGACGAAGCCGGGCAGCAGGGCCCGGCCCTCCGCGTCGTAGCGCTCGTCGGCCGCCGGCGCCCCGGCCGCCGGGCCGACCCAGGCGACGGTGTCGCCGTCGACCACCACGGCCGCGTCGGTCAGCAGGCCGAGCGGCCCGGCACCCTGCCCGGGGTCGTTGGTGACCAGGCTGCCGATGCCCGTGATCAAGGTGGTCCTGGTGCTCAAGACAAGGCCTTCCGAAGAGAGTCGAACAGAGGAGTCAGCAGTCCAGCGCGCCGATCGCGGAGCGCAGTGCGCCCGGCACGTCGGCCACCAGCAGGTGCACGCCGTCCCGGACGACGTGCCGGCCGCCGACCACCACGTGCCGCACGTCCGCCGCCGAGGCCGCGAAGACCGCGATCTCGGCGCCGAGCCGGGGCGGCGGTCCCGCCGTGCGGACGGTGTCCAGCGCGATCACCGTGAAGTCGGCGAGCGCCCCGGCCTCGACCCGTCCGGCCTCCGGCCAGCCGAGCGAGGCGTGCCCGTCCTCGGTGCCGGCCCGCAGCAACGAGTTCGCCGTCCAGTGGCCCCGGGTGCGGGTGCGCAGCCGCTCGTCCAGTTCCAGCGCCCGGGCCTCCTCGAACGGGTCGATCACCGCGTGGCTGTCGCTGCCCAGGGTGATCGGGGAGCCCGCCGAGGCGAGCCGGCGGGCCGGGCCGATGCCGTCCGCGAGGTCCCGCTCGGTGGTGGGGCACATGCAGACCGTGGTGGAGGAGTCGGTGAGCAGCCGGACGTCCTCGTCGGTCAGGTGGGTGGCGTGCACGGCCGAGGTCCGCGGGCCGAGCGCGCCGTGGTCGGCGAGCAGCCGGGTCGGGGTGACGCCGTGCGCGGCCAGGCAGGCGTCGTTCTCGGCGGTCTGCTCGGACAGGTGGACGTGCAGCGGCGCCTTGCGCATCGCCGCCCAGTGCGCGACGGTGCCCAGCTGCTCGGCCGGGACGGCCCGCACCGAGTGCACGGCGGCGCCGATCCGGGCGTGCTCGCGCGGCTTGAGCGCGTCCGCCCGGGCCGCCCAGGCGTCCGCGTCGCCGTCGCTGAACCGCTGCTGCGGCTTCGTCGGCTCGGCGCCGAAGCCGGAGGAGAGGTAGCAGGTGTCCAGCAGGGTGATCCGGATGCCGGCCCGGGCGGCGGCCTCGATCAGCGCCTCGCCCATCGCGTTGGGATCGGCGTACCGGGCGCCGCCGGGCGCGTGGTGCAGGTAGTGGAACTCGCCGACGGCGGTGATGCCGGCCAGCGCCATCTCGGCGTAGACGGCGGTGGCGAGGTCGAGGTAGCGGTCCGGGTCCAGCGCGCCGGCGAACCGGTACATGGTGTCGCGCCAGGTCCAGAAGGTGCCGGAGCCGACCTGGACGTGCCCGCGCAGCGCCCGGTGGAAGGCGTGCGAGTGGGCGTTGGCCTGGCCGGGCAGCAGCAGCCCGTCGAGCCGGACGGCGTCCGGCGGGCAGGGGCCGCTGTCCGGGGCGACGGCGGCGATCGTCCCGCCGGGGCCGGTGGTGATCAGCACGTCCTGCTCGACCACGGGCCCGTTGTCGTGCGGCAGCCAGGCGTACTGCGCCCAGTACCTCGTCGTGGTCACTGACACGCCAGGTCCTCCAGTACGTCGGCGAGGGCGGCGACCCCGGCCAGGCAGTCGGCCTGCTCGGCGTGCTCGGCCGGGGAGTGCGAGACGCCGGTGGGGTTGCGCACGAACAGCATGGCGGTCGGGATCGCGGAGGCCAGGATCCCGGCGTCGTGTCCCGCCCCGGTGGGCAGCACCGGGGCGTCCAGCAGCTTGGCCAGCCGGTCGCGCAGCGGCCCGTCGAAGTCCACCACCGGGGTGTAGGACTCGCGGGTCAGCTCGACCCGGACGCCGTCGCGCCCGCCGCGCTCGGCGGCGGCCCGCTCGATCTCGGCGACCAGCTCGGTGAGGGTGCGCTCGTCGGCCGCCCGGGAGTCCAGCCAGCCGCGCACCAGCGAGGCGATCGCGTTGGTGCCGTTGGGCTCGACCGCGACCTTGCCGAAGGTGGCCAGCGCGCCCGCCAGCTTGGCCTTCTTGCGGGCGGCGAGCACGGTGTTGGCGTAGGTCAGCATCGGGTCGCGGCGGTCCTCGATCCGGGTGGTGCCGGCGTGGTTGGCCTCCCCGTGGAAGTCGAACCGCCAGCGGCCGTGCGGCCAGATCGCGCCGGCCACGCCGACCGGCTGCCCCTCGGCGAGGCAGCGGCCCTGCTCGACGTGGAGCTCGACGAAGGCGCCGATCCGGGCCAGCCGGTCGTCGTCCGCGCCGATCGCGGTGGGGTCGTAGCCGGCCCGCTCCATCGCGTCGGGCAGCCGGACGCCGTCGGCGTCGCGCAGCTCGTACGCCTGCTCCGGCGACAGCACCCCGGCGGTCAGCCGGGAGCCGATGCAGGCCACGCCGAACCGGGCGCCCTCCTCGTCGCCGAAGTTGACGATCGCCAGGGGCTTGGTGAACGCGGCGCCGCGGGCGCGCAGTTCGTCCAGCGCGGCGAAGGAGGACACCACCCCGAGCGGGCCGTCGAAGGCGCCGCCGTCCGGGACGGAGTCCAGGTGCGAGCCGGTGACGACGGCCCCCTGCCCGTTCGGGTCGCCCAGCCAGGCCCACTGGTTGCCGTTGCGGTCCAGCTCGTACGTCAGGCCGCGGCCGCGGGCCTGCTGCTCGAACCAGGCGCGGCACTCGGTGTCGGCGGAGTTCCAGGCGAAGCGGCGGTAGCCGCCGGAGGAGGCGGAGCGGCCCACGGGGAGCAGCTCCGCCCACATCTCCTCGAACGACGGGCTCACAGCTCACCCATCGGGACGCGCACCCCGCGCTCAGCGGCGACCTCGGTGGCGCGGTCGTAGCCGGCGTCCACGTGCCGGATGACGCCCATGCCCGGGTCGTTGGTGAGCACCCGGCGGATCTTCTCGCCGGCCAGCGCGGTGCCGTCGGCGACGGTGACCTGGCCGGCGTGGATCGAGCGGCCGATGCCGACGCCGCCCCCGTGGTGGATGGACACCCAGGAGGCGCCGGAGGCGACGTTGACCATGGCGTTGAGCAGCGGCCAGTCGGCGATCGCGTCGGAGCCGTCCAGCATCGCCTCGGTCTCCCGGTACGGGGAGGCGACCGAGCCGCAGTCCAGGTGGTCGCGGCCGATCACGATCGGGGCGGACAGCTCGCCGGAGGCGACCATGTCGTTGAACCGCTCGCCGGCCTTGTCGCGCTCGCCGTAGCCGAGCCAGCAGATCCGCGCGGGCAGGCCCTGGAAGTGCACCTTCTCCTGGGCCATCCTGATCCAGCGGTGCAGCGACTCGTTCTCCGGGAAGAGGTCGAGGACGGCCTTGTCGGTCTTGTGGATGTCCTGCGGGTCGCCGGACAGCGCCGCCCAGCGGAACGGGCCCTTGCCCTCGCAGAACAGCGGGCGGATGTACGCCGGGACGAAGCCGGGGAAGGCGAAGGCGCGGTCGTAGCCGGCCAGTTGGGCCTCGCCGCGGATCGAGTTGCCGTAGTCGAAGACCTCGGCGCCGCGGTCCAGGAAGCCGACCATCGCCTCGACGTGCCGGGCCATCGACTCGCGCGAGCGCCGGGTGAACTCGGCGGGCTTCTCGGCCGCGTAGGCGGCCATGTCGTCGAAGGCGACGCCGACCGGCAGGTAGCTCAGCGGGTCGTGGGCGCTGGTCTGGTCGGTGACGATGTCGATCGGCGCGTCCATCGCGAGCAGCTGCGGGAACAGGTCCGCGGCGTTGCCCAGCAGGCCGATGGAGAGCGGCTGCTTCCTGTCGCGGGCCTCGGTGGCGAGCTGCAGGGCGTGGTCGAGGTCCTTGGCCTCGACGTCCAGGTAGCGGTGCTCGATCCGGCGGCTGATCCGGGACGGGTCGCAGTCGATGCAGATCGCCACGCCGCCGTTCATGGTGACGGCCAGCGGCTGGGCGCCGCCCATCCCGCCGAGGCCGGCGGTGAGGGTGATGGTGCCCTCCAGCGAGCCGTTGTAGCGCTTGTTGGCGACGGCGGCGAAGGTCTCGTAGGTGCCCTGGAGGATGCCCTGGGTGCCGATGTAGATCCAGGAGCCGGCGGTCATCTGGCCGTACATGGTGAGCCCGAGGCTCTCCAGCCGGCGGAACTCCTCCCAGTTGGCCCAGTCGCCGACCAGGTTGGAGTTGGCGATCAGCACCCGGGGCGCCCACTCGTGGGTCTGCATCACGCCGACCGGGCGGCCGGACTGGACCAGCATGGTCTCGTCCTGCTTGAGGCCCTGCAGCGTCTTCACCATGGCGTCGAAGGACCGCCAGTCGCGTGCCGCCTTGCCGGTGCCGCCGTAGACCACCAGCTTCGACGGGTGCTCGGCCACCTCGGGGTCGAGGTTGTTCATCAGCATCCGCAGCGCGGCCTCCTGCTGCCAGCCCTGCGTCGTGAGCCCCGTGCCACGCGCCGCTCGCACCTCACGCGGCCCACTCGCCTGCTGCACCATAGTCCCGGCCTCTCTGCGGATGGATTCATTCAAGCTCGGTCTGGTTGAATATAACTAAACAGTCGACGTTCGGCCAGACCCTGAAACAATCCGATCAGCAACGGCACCGGCCGACTTGGCGCGTTAGCCTGAACCCGGCGAACACCAGCCACTCGGCCCAGCACCAGGGAGTGGAGGACACGATGACGGCCATCACCGTGCGGCCCGGCAGACTCCGGGATGTGGCGGAGGAGATCGAGCAGCGCACGGGACTTCGCGCCCAGATCATCGGAGGAACCCTGGTGATGTCCCCCACTCCCCGAGGCAAGCACGCGGGAACCGTCCGGCAGCTACGCATCCAGCTGGATTCGAAGTTGCCCGCCGACCTCGGCGCGTACGAGGTCTCGTCCATCTACATGCCGGGCAACGACGAGGACTACGTCACCCCGGACCTGATCGTTCTCCCCCTCGACTGGGAGAACGACGACGAGTGGCTGGCCGACCCGCACGACGCGGCTCTGGCCGTCGAGGTGATCTCCAACTCGGAGGGCGTGAAGGCCGTCGCCACCAAGACCGACTGGTACGCCAGCGCAGGCACGGCCGTCCTGCTCGCACTCGATCCGCGCAACGGCACCTGGACGCTCTACACGCACCCCCGCGACGGCCTGTACCAGGGCGTCCTGCTCGGCAAGTACGGCGAGCCCGTCCCACTTCCCGCGCCGCTGCCCGCCGAGCTGGACACCTCCGGTCTTCCGATCTACGCACCGCGCCGCTGAGCCCCTCAGGCCGCCGCGCCGCCGTCCCAGTCGATGCCGATCTCGGCCAGCCAGCGGCGGTCCTCGGCATCCGGGGCGGGCGGGGACGGCGGGCGGGGGATGTTCTGGACCGGGCCGAGGCCGTACTTCTCGGCGGCCGCGGCGGCGGCGTCGGGTTCGATGACGCCGACGTGGACGGCCGACTCGTCGCCCGGGTCGAGGACGGTCAGTTCGGGTTCGGGCAGCCGCCGCAGGGTGACGCGGCGTCCGCAGGCGGGGCAGGACCATTCGTCGGCGCCCGAGGACAGCCGGGCGACGAACTTCATCTCGTGGATCACGTGCATGGGCGGCACCCCCTGCCGTAGGGGATGCCCGGGTTCGTGTCGAGTACTCCCCCGCCGCCGCTGCCGGCCGCGCCTGTTCCGGAACTACTCCAGGAACAGCCCGCGCGCCGCCGCCGACTGCTCGATCGCCTCCAACCGGGCCTCCGCGCCCGGGAGTTCGTCGCACATGGACTGCAGCAGCACCCGGCCGAGCATCATCGGCGCGCAGGCGGTGTCGAAGACCAGCCCGGTGCCGACGGCGGCCGGCAGCATCAGGTCGGACAGCTTGGCGACCGGCGCGAAGGCACTGTCGGCCACGGTGAGCACCGTCAGCCCGCACTCGCGGGCCACCGTCAGCGCGTCCATCAACTCCCGCGGGTAGCGCGGCAGCGCGAAGCAGAGCAGCGCGCTGGCCCCGGCCGCCCGGGCCTGCTCCAGCCGGTCGGCGAGCATGCTGCCGCCCTCGTCCAGCAGCCGGACGTCCGGGTGCACCTTGGACGCGAAGTAGGCGAAGCCGCGGGCCTGCGCCGAGGCGGCCCGCAGCCCGAGCACCGGCAGCGGGCGGGAGGCGGCGAGCAGCCGGGCGGCCCGGATGATCGGCTCCGGGTCGGCGAGGAGTTCGGCGAGGTGGCGCAGGTGCGCGATCTCGGCCAGCACGGCCTGCTGGTGCTCGTTGCGCACCGCCTCGTCCGGGCTCTCCGGCGCGGCCGGTTCGCCGCCGCCGAGTTCGCGCAGCTGCTTGCGCAGCGCCGGGTATCCGTCGTACCCGAGCGCGACCGCGAAGCGGGTGACGGACGGCTGGCTGACGCCCGCGAGTTCGGCGACCTCCACACTGGACAGGAACGGCGCCTCGGTGGCGTGCCGCACCAGCGAGTGGGCGATCCGGCGCTGGGTGGGCGTCAGCCGGTGCCCCTCGAACAGCTGGAGCAGCCGGGCGGAGGGGCCGACGCTGCCGGTCTCGTCGGTGGCGGTCATCAGCGGTACCTCCGGGTGCGAGGGGTTCGGACGACGACTGTGCAGGAGCGGGCCGCACCTGGCAAAGACGTCTCGTACGGCGGGACGGCCGGTGGGACGTCCCGAGGAGGGCGGGGTCCGGGGGCGCCGCAAGGTCGGGGTAACCCTGATTTGTCCCTGAGCCCGCCCGGATTCCTCCGGCGAACGGATGGACCGGCGGCCCCGTCGGCCCCACTCTGGTTCCATGGACACTCGTCAGGACGAACTGCGGCGCGACCTCGACGCCACCCTCCAGGCCCGCAAGGAGCTCGGCCCGGAGTACGAGGACGCCCTGGTCGACTCCTTCATGAAGCGGCTCGACGCCCGGATCAACGCCCGGGTCGAGCGCTCGGTGGCCGAGCGGATCGACGACTACGAGCCGCGGTCCCGCCACGACCGGGGCCACCCGCGCCGTTCGGGCTTCGGCAAGCGCTCCGGCACCGGGCTCGCGGTGACCTCGCTGGTCATCGGCGTCCCGCTGACGGCGATCGCCGGCAGCCCCGAGAGCGGCGGCTTCGCCGGCCTGGTGGTCTGCTGGGCGGGCATCGTCGGGGTCAACCTGGCCGCCGCCCTGGGCGAGCTGCGCAACCGCGGGAACCGCGGCGAGCGCGGGCCGCGGAGCGACTGGGACTGAGCCCCCGTCACCCCGCGGCGGCTCCCGCTCAGGCCAGCGGGCCGGTGACCCGCTCGACCGCGCGCACCAGCTCGCCGGAGGCCACCAGCTCGGCGGCCGCCTCCAGGTCCGGCGAGAGGAAGCGGTCGCGGCCGGCGCCGCCGACCCCCGCCTCCCGGGCGGCGGCCAGCGCGGCCGCGGTGGCCGGGGCGAGCCCGCCGGACCCGTCGGTCTGCTGACGGATCTCCAGCGCGCGGGCGGAGGCGGTGAGTTCGACGGCCAGGATCCGGCCGAGGTTGGCCACCGCCTGGCGCAGCTTGCGCGCGGCCGACCAGCCCATCGACACGTGGTCCTCCTGCATCGCGGAGGACGGGATCGAGTCGACCGAGGCCGGGACGGCGAGCCGCTTGTTCTCGCTGACCAGCGCCGCCTGGGTGTACTGGGCGATCATCAGGCCGGAGTCCACGCCCGGGTCGTCGGCCAGGAAGGCCGGCAGGCCGTGCGAGCGGGCCTTGTCGAGCAGCCGGTCGGTGCGGCGCTCGGAGATCGAGCCGAGGTCGGCGGCGGCGATGGCGAGGAAGTCCAGCACGTACGCGACCGGGGCGCCGTGGAAGTTGCCGTTGGACTCCACCCGGCCGTCCGGCAGCACCACCGGGTTGTCGACCGAGGCGGCCAGCTCGCGCGAGGCGACCAGCTGGGCGTGCGCCAGGGTGTCCCGGCCGGCGCCGGCCACCTGCGGGGCGCAGCGGATCGAGTAGGCGTCCTGGACGCGCGGGGCGTCGTCCTGGTGGTGGCCGGTGAGGCCGGAGCCCTTGAGGACGGCGAGCATGTTGGCGGCGCTCAGCGCCTGGCCCGGGTGCGGGCGGATCGGGGCGTGCAGCTCGGGGGCGAGCACCTTGTCGGTGCCGAGCAGCGCCTCCAGGCTCATCGCGGCGGTGATGTCGGCGGTGGTGAACAGCCGCTGGAGGTCGGCGATGGCCATCACCAGCATGCCGAGCATGCCGTCGGTGCCGTTGATGAGGGCGAGGCCCTCCTTCTCCAGCAGCTCGACCGGCTCGATGCCGGCGGCGGCGAGCAGCTCGGCGACGGGCTTCTCCACGCCGTCCGGGCCGGTGGCGGTGCCCTCGCCCATCAGGACCAGCGCGCAGTGCGACAGCGGCGCGAGGTCCCCGGAGCAGCCGAGCGAGCCGAACTCCCGCACCACCGGGGTGATGCCGGCGTTGAGCAGGGCGGCCATGGTCTGCGCGACCAGCGGCCGGACGCCGGTGCGGCCGGAGGCCAGCGTCTTCATCCGCAGGAACATCAGCGCGCGGACCACCTCGCGCTCGACCGCCGGCCCCATGCCGGCGGCGTGCGAGCGCACCAGCGACCGCTGCAGCTGGGCGCGCAGCTCGGGGCTGATGTGGCGCACGGCGAGCGCGCCGAAGCCGGTCGACACGCCGTAGACGGGACGCGGCTCGGCCGCGAGGGCGTCGATCCGGGCGCGGGCGGCCGCCATCTCGGCCTGCGCGTCGGGACCGATCTCGACCCGGGCGTTGCCCCGGGCGACGGCCAGGACGTCCTCGGCGCTGACGTCGGCCTTGCCGACCAGGACCAGCGGAGCGTCGGGGGCCACAGCACTGTGCATATCCATATACACCATCACATCAGGTGAATGAAGATATGACAACAGGTGCTCACCATCCGGATTCTCCGCCCTCCGGATCGGCGCCGCACACGGTGGCCCCCCGACCGCTCCCCCGCTACTTCACGAGCTCCGCCTCGATCAGGTCGGCCGCCCTGGCCGTGCCGCCCTCGGCCCGGCCGGCGGCGGACAGCTCCCGCAGCCGCTCGGCCACCGCCGGGTCGCCGACCAGCTCCAGCAGCGCCGCGCGCAGCGCCTCCGGGGTGGCCTGGTCGGTGTCCAGCCGCCGGGCGACGCCGTGCGCCACCAGGGCGTCCGCGTTGGCGAACTGGTCGACACCCTGCGGCACCGCGATCATCGGCACGGCGTGGAACAGCCCCTCGCTGGAGCCGCCCATGCCCGCGTGGGTGACGAAGGCGTCCGCCTGGGCGAGCACCGACAGCTGCGGCACCCACCGGTGCACCTCGACGGTGTCCGGCACCTCGCCGAGGTCGGCGAGGTCGGTGTGCTTGCCGACCTGCAGCACGGTGTGCCAGCCCGGCAGGTCGCCGAAGGCCTGCACGCAGGCCCGGTAGAAGGCGGGCTGGTTGGTGTAGGCCGAGCCCAGCGAGACCAGCAGCACCTTCTCGGCACTCTCCGGCCGCCGCCACTCGCCCTGGTGGCCGCGGTCGCCGAAGCAGGGCCCGACGAAGGTGATCCGCTGCTCGTCGACCCGGTCGGCGTTGGGCTGCAGGGCGCGCGGGATGAGCGCGATCGCCCGCTGCGGGCGGGCCTTGAAGGCGTCCACGTCCCGCTCGGTCGCGCCGGCCTCGGCCAGCCAGTCCGCGAACCGGCGGTAGTACTCGGCGCCGCCCTTCCCGTTGCGGATCGCCTCGAAGACCTCCGCCAGGTCCTCCTCGAAGCCCTCCCAGCCCACGTAGGTGGGCGACAGCTGCACCACCGGCACCCCCAGCCGCTCGCCCAGCGCCCGGCCGGCGAAGCCCGCGATGTCGGTGAGCACCAGGTCGGGCCGGTCGTCGGCGAAGGCCGCCAGCAGGACGGTCCACATCGCGAGCGCGTCCTCCAGGAACAGCTCCTGGAGCCCCACCGGGTCGTCCGTCCAGCTGTTCGGGTCGTCGCCGAGCGGCAGCGTCGTCGGGTACGGGACGAAGGCGGCGCCGGTGGACTCGACGGTCTCCCGGAAGGAGGCGTCGTTGACGTAGCTGACCCGGTGGCCCCGGGCGACCAGCTCGGTGATCACGGCGAGGCTGGGGTTGACGTGCCCGTGGGCCGGAATGGAGACCATCAGGATGTGTGCGGGGCGGGTCACGGGCACCTCCGGGGAGAGTGGATGAGACGAGACGGTCCGTCTCGTCGGGTGTTGAGAAGACAATACGTCTCGTCTCGTCGTTTCGCATAGACTTTTTTCCCATGACCTCCAGAACCGCTCCGGACCCCGCCCGCCGCAGCGAGCGCGCACGCGCCGCCGTCCTCGCCGCCGCCGTCGAACTCGTCGCCGAAGTCGGCTACGCCAAGGTCACCGTCGAGGCGATCGCCGCCCGGGCCGGCGTCGGCAAGCAGACCATCTACCGGTGGTGGCCCTCCAAGGGAGCGGTCGTCTTCGACGCCTTCCTCGCCGCCAACGAGCACGAGGGCAGCCTCGCCCTCCCCGACACCGGAGACCTCGCCGCCGACCTCCGCGCGGTGCTGCGCCCCACCAGCGACGAGTTCGCCGACCCGGGCGCCGACCGCACCTACCGCGCGATCATCGCCGAGATCATCAACGACCCCGCGCTGTACACCGAGTACCGCACCCGCCTGCTGGACCCGCTGCTGGAGGTCACCCGGGACCGCCTGCGCAGCGCCCGCGAGGCCGGCCAGATCGCCCCCGACACCGACCTCGACCTCGCGATCGAACTCGTCTACGGCCCGCTCCAGTACCGCTGGCAGTACCGGCTCGGCCCGCTCACCCACGAGCACGCCGACCGCCTGGTCGACGCCGCCCTCCGGGCCCTCAACCCGCCTGCCGTCACCGGCGGTTCCGGCGCCTGACCCGGACCACGGCCGGCACCGCGGCCGGCACGCGGACCAGCAGGCCGACGGCGGCCCACCCGGACGGCCCGCCGAAGCCGCCGTGGAACCCGTGCCGCGACCTGCGAGGGACGCGCCGGTCGCCGGATCCGCACCCGGCGCGGGCGGCCGTAAGGCCGGGCGGGCGGGCGGCCGCGGCGAACGCTCAGACCACCGGCGGCGAGGCCGGCCCCGCCAGCGCGACCGAGACCAGGGCGCGCATCGCGCTGGCCGCCTGCCCCAGCGGCAGGGTGGCGTCGTCGGCGAAGAGCTCCACCAGCCAGCCGCCGGCCGGGTTCTGGCCGCCCGCCGCGACCATGCCCCGGTAGCCGGAGACCACGAGCATCGCCTCCTCCGCCGGGTCGTTCCCGGCCGCGCCCGCCCGCAGGGCGAAGGCGTCACCGCGCACGGCACGGCGGGTCATCGGGTAGTGCCGGAGGTCGAAGACCGCGTCGGGGGCCTCGATCTGGGCCCGCTGGGTCTCGGCACGGGCGCTGCTTGGCCCGCTGGTCATCCGGTAGACGGCGTGCTGGGCGGTGCGCATCAGGTGGGAGCCGGGCGGGACGTACGAGACCCACCAGCCGACCGCGTCCAGCAGCCGGGAGGAGGCCTCGGCGACCACGACCAGCTTGCCCAGGGTGTCCGCCGGGTGGACGGCGCGGGTGGTGGCGGCCTGGTCGAGGGAGGCGAGCACCGCGGTGAGCAGCTGCCCCGGGTCGGCGCTGTGGGCGGCGCCGCGGAACCGCCGCCGGTCGCCCGCCCCGGACCGGCCGCTCGGCCCGCGCCGCCCGTCCGCCCGGTGGTGCGGGTCGGCGGCGTCGGCGAGCAGCACCGTGGGGTCGGGCGAGAAGCCGGGGCCGTGGCTGCGCCCGGCGACCACCGGGTGGGCGGCCCGGGCCGCCTTGGCCCGGTACTGGGCCGCGTCGGCGAGCCGGAACAGCCGGTCGGGCGTGGTGACCGGCCCGATCGAGTCGCCGGTGGAGGCGACGCCGCAGGCCACGCCCTCGCCCTCGGAGAGCGCGAGGGCCCGGGCGCACAGCTCCTCGGCGACGGCGACCACCTCGTCGGCCTTCTGCCCCTCCACCAGCAGGCAGAACTCGTCGCCGCCGAGCCGGGCGGCGAGGCTGCCGGGGAGCTTGGCGGCGGCCAGCGAGAGCTGGTGGGCGAACCGCTCCAGCAGCCGGTCGCCCATCTCGTGGCCGAGCTGGTCGTTGACCCGCTTCAGCCCGTTGACGTCGCAGACCACCAGCGAGACCACGGTGTTGTCCCGGTTGTGCGCCTCCAGCGCGCTCTCCAGCCGGGCGTCCACGGCGCGCCGGTTGGCCAGGCCGGTGAGCGGGTCGGAGAAGGCCAGCTTGCGCAGGTCGGCGAGGCGCTCGGTCTGCGCCAGCCCGGCCGAGACCTGGGCGGCGAGCAGCGTCGCGTAGTCGGCGTCGGCCTCGGTGAACTCCGGCATCCCGGCCGAACGGGCGAGGTACAGCTCGCCCCAGGCCTGGCCGTGCAGCACGATCGGCGCCACCACGCAGCAGGCCCGCCCGCGCCGGCGCAGCGCGGCGGCGCGCTCCTGGCAGTACGCGCCGGCGGTCGGGTGGGCGTGCCCGGCGTGCGACTCACTGCTCTCGGCGCTCTGCAGCCAGGCCCGCGGCAGCCGCCCGGTGCTCCAGCGCTCCTCCAGGTACGTGACGATCTCGGGGAAGTCGGCGACCGGGTACGACTCGTCCTCGGGCAGTTCCTCCTCGCCCGGGGCGAGGTCGCCGTGGTTGACCAGCACCCGCAGCCGGCCGGACTCGCGGTCCCAGACCGAGACGGCGGCCATGGCGGCGCCGAGCGCCTCGGTGGCCCGGGCGGCGGCGGCCCGGACCGCGTCCAGCGGGGTGAGCGCGGCGGCCATGTCCTGGGCCAGCTCGACCACGGACTGCAGTCTGAGGTCGGGCAGCGGGTCGGGACGCCGCGAGCCACCGCAGACGCAGTCGCGGTCCGTCATGATCGCCTCGCTGCTCACCGGCTCGCCTCGCTCCCTGTGCTCGGTCCTGCCGGACCCCCGTCGACCGGCCGCACCGCACCCGATCGGCCGCTTGCACCAAGACTAGGGCGGTTTCGTTCGGTTATGCCCCGTTTGCCCGGGCGAACCCGCGACAGAACGTACGGGTTTCAACCGTTCGGCACCCGCGAAGACCCGCACACCGCGGGGCAGCGCTCCCGCGAACTCCCCGGGGAGCCCTCGCACCGGCCGTGGTTCCTCCACCGGGCGTCTTCCCCGCGGGTCGGCCGCTACTCGGCCGTTCGGCCCCGGCCCTAGTCGGCCGTCAGCCGCCGGGTGAGCAGCCACGGCTCGACCAGCCCGAGCCCCCGCACCGGCCGCCGCCACATCGGCTGCAGGTGGAACCGCGCCCCCGCGTCCGGGCCCGGCATCGGCAGCCCGGAAGCGGGCATCCCGGCCGCGGCCGACAGCGCCTCGGCCAGGCCCGGCCCCTCCGAGTCGGCCGGGGCGACGCTGCCGTTCTGCTCCAGCGCGGCGGCGAACTCGCCGTCGATCAGCACCGCGTCCTTGGGCGCGATCGAGGTGAGCCGGCTGGCCAGGTTGACGGTGGTGCCGAAGACGTCGCCCATCCGCGAGGTGACCGTGCCGAAGGCCATCCCGACCCGCAGCGGCGGGATGGTGTCGTCCCCGGCCAGCGCCTCGATCAGGCTCAGCGCGATCTCGGCGGCGGTCGTCGGATCCTCGGAGACGTAGAGGATCTCGTCACCGAGGGTCTTGATCACCCGGCCGCCCTGGCCGGCGATCAGGTCCGAACAGGTGTTCTCGAAGGTCTCGACCAGCTCGCCGAGCTCCTCCTCCTCCAGCCGCCGGGACAGCCGGGTGAAGCCGACCAGGTCGGCGAAGCCGACGGCGAGCCGCCCGCTGGTGATCTCGTGGTCCTCGGCGGCCTGCACCACCCGGCCGGTGACGGCCGCCAGCTGGCGCCGCCAGACGTACACCAGGAACTGCTCCAGCTCCGGCAGCAGCAGCTCGACCAGCGGGTACGCGACGTCGGCGCGGGTCAGCCCGGGCTCGACGGACTGGGTGAGGTTCTCCAGGAAGGTGTCCATCTGCCAGCCGGCCAGCCGGGCCGTGGTCTGGCCGGTGGAGCGGGCCACCTGGATCGCCATCGACTCGCTGAGCAGCCCGGACTCGACCAGGCCGGCCAGCCGCCGCAGCGCGATCACGTCGCCGTCGGTGAGCGCCCGGGACTGGCCGATGTCGGGGAAGCCCATGGCGCGCCAGAACCGGGTGGCCAGCTCCATCGGGACGTCGGCGGCGCGCGCGGCCTGGTACGGGGTGTAGCGGCGCGGCGCGTCCAGGATCAGGCGTTCCAGTTCGAGCGCCACCGTGGGGTCGTTGCCGCCCGCCGTCGCGCCGCTGCCGCCGTCCTCTGCCACCGGTCCGTCCCCGTGCGATCGCCGCACTCGCCTCGTGTCCCACCTGTCCGGGCGCGCCGCCCGCCACCCGGGCGGGCAGTGGCGCGCCTCACACCGCTGCCAGGTGGAATATTCGCACGGAATCGTCGGATCCGGGGCATCAGCCCGGGTCAAGGGGAGGTGAAGACTGCCGTTCAGCGGGGCTCGGGGCGCACGTGGACGACGTCCCCCGCACCGACCGCCCGGCGTACGCCGTCGGGCGTGCGGACCACCAGCCGGCCGTCGCCGTCCACCGCCACGGCCTCGCCGACCAGCTCGCGGTCGCCCGGCAGGTGCACCTTCACCTGGCGGCCCAGCGTGGTGCAGCGGTCCACGTAGGCGCGCATCAGGTCGCTGGCGTGCGGGTCGCCCGCGGCGGCCGTCCAGTCCCGGTACAGCTCGGCGAACTCGCGCAGCAGGGCGCGCAGCAGGGTGCCCCGGTCGGTGGTCGAGGCGCCGGCCAGCGCGAGCGAGGCCGCGGTCGGGACGGGCAGCTCCTGCGCCCGCAGCGACACGTTGAGGCCCATGCCGACCACCACCGCGCCGCCGGCCAGCTCGGTGAGGATGCCGCCGAGCTTGCGCTCCGCGCCGTCGACCTCCGCCTGGAGGTCGTTGGGCCACTTCAGCCCGACCTCGACCCCGGCGACCCGGCCCAGCGTGCTGGCCGCGGCCACCCCGACCAGGATCGGCAGCCAGCCGTACCGCTCGACCGGCACCTCCTCGGGGCGCAGCAGCACCGACAGGAACAGCCCGGAGCGGGGCGGGGCGGTCCACTGCCGGTCCATCCGGCCGCGGGCGGCGCTCTGCGCCTCGGCCACCAGCACCGCGCCCTGCCCGGCGCCCGCCGCGGCCCGGGCGGCGAGGTCGCTGTTGGTGGAGCCGGTCTCCGCGACGACGTCCAGGGAGGTCCACAGCCCGCCCGGGACGAGCAGGTCGTGGCGCAGCGCCTCCTCGTCCAGCGGCGGACGGTCCAGGTCGGTCCAGGGCGACGGTCCGGCGTGGCCGAAGCCGCGCAGTCCGCTGCGGCGGGGGTTCCGTGGTTCGGTCATGGGGGAAACCCTAGATCGGCTCGGGGAGCCAGGCCGCCCCATCGTCCCGCAGAACGCCCCTCGGCAAAACTGTGTCGATGGCCATAACGCCAGGACATGACGCATCGCCCTCCGCGCTGGCTACGCTACCCAGCGGTAGTTCGTAGCGCCGCCCTGCCCTCATGCGCGGGCCCACCCCCCGGTTCCGCGCGCACTCGAACAGGTCGCGGCCATGGATCAGGGAGAGCCACCGGATGACCGAGGCGCCGTACGACCCCCACACCACCGCGGGCAAGCTCGCCGACCTGCGGCGCAGGCTGGACGAGGCGGTGCACTCCGGCTCCGCGAAGGCCGTGGAGAAGCAGCACGCCAAGGGCAAGCTGACCGCCCGCGAACGGGTCGTGGAACTGCTGGACGAGGACTCCTTCGTGGAGTTCGACGAGTTCGCCCGGCACCGCTCGACCAACTTCGGCCAGGAGAGGAACCGCCCGTACGGCGACGGCGTGGTGACCGGCTACGGCACCGTGGACGGCCGCCAGGTCGCCGTCTTCGCCCAGGACTTCACCGTCTTCGGCGGCTCGCTCGGCGAGGTCTTCGGCGAGAAGATCGTCAAGGTGATGGACTTCGCGCTGAAGACCGGCTGCCCGGTCATCGGCATCAACGACTCCGGCGGCGCGCGGATCCAGGAGGGCGTGGTCTCGCTCGGCCTGTACGGCGAGATCTTCCGCCGCAACGTGCACGCCTCCGGCGTCATCCCGCAGATCTCGCTGATCATGGGCCCCTGCGCGGGCGGCGCGGTGTACTCCCCCGCGATCACCGACTTCGTGGTGATGGCCGACCAGACCTCGCACATGTTCATCACCGGCCCGGACGTGATCAAGACCGTCACCGGCGAGGACGTCGCGATGGAGGAGCTGGGCGGCGCGCGCACCCACAACACCAAGTCGGGCAACGCGCACTACCTGGCCGCGGACGAGAAGGAGGCGATCGAGTACGTCAAGAGCCTGCTCTCGTACCTGCCCTCCAACAACCTGTCCGACCCGCCGTCCTACCCCGAGCAGGCCGACCTCACGGTCACCGAGGAGGACCTCGAACTCGACACCATCGTGCCGGACTCGGCGAACCAGCCGTACGACATGCGCAAGGTGATCGAGCACATCGTCGACGACGGCGAGTTCCTGGAGACCCAGCCGCTGTACGCGGGCAACATCATCACCGGCTTCGGCCGGGTCGAGGGCCAGTCCGTCGGCATCGTCGGCAGCCAGCCGATGGACCTGGCCGGCTGCCTGGACATCAACGCCAGCGAGAAGGCCGCCCGCTTCATCCGCACCTGCGACTCCTTCAACGTCCCGGTGCTGACCTTCGTGGACGTGCCCGGCTTCCTGCCCGGCACCGAGCAGGAGTGGGACGGCATCATCCGGCGCGGCGCCAAGCTGATCTACGCCTACGCCGAGGCCACCGTCCCGCTGATCACCGTGATCACCCGCAAGGCCTTCGGCGGCGCGTACGACGTCATGGGCTCCAAGCACCTGGGCGCCGACCTCAACCTGGCGTGGCCGACCGCGCAGATCGCGGTGATGGGCGCGCAGGGCGCGGTCAACATCCTGCACCGCCGGGAGATCGCCGAGGCCGAGGCGGCCGGCACCGCCGAGGAGAAGCGGGCCGAGCTGATCGCCTCGTACGAGGACACCCTGCTGAACCCGTACCTGGCGGCCGAGCGCGGCTACGTGGACGCGGTGATCGCGCCGAGCGAGACCCGCCGGCACATCGTCCGCGGCCTGCGGGCGCTGCGCGGCAAGCGCGAGGTGCTGCCGCCCAAGAAGCACGGCAACATCCCCCTGTAGGCCCCGTCCCTGTCGGGAGAGAACCAGCCATGTCCCCGATCCACGTGCTGCACGGGCAGCCGACCCCCGAGGAGCTGGCCACCGTCCTGGCGGTGGTCCAGGCCCGGGCCGCCGCCGCGCAGGCCGCCGCCGAGACGGCGCGGCTGGCCGGTGCCGGCCCGGCCTCCCCCTGGAACGACCGCTCCCGCCTGCTCCGCCCGGCCGTCCACCCGGGCGTGAACGCCTGGCGGACCTCGGGCTGGGCGCACTGAAGTCCCCCGGGTGGAGCGGGAGTCCGGCCGCGCCGGCGTCCCGCTCCACCCGGCTCCCCCGCCGAGGGGCTCGGTCCGAAACCTGAGTACGGATACTCAGGCGCCCGCGGCCCCGCGCGGCGCACTCTGGACGGGTGCTCTGGTCAGACCCCCGTGACGAGCCCTCGCCCGAGGCCCGTCGGATGCAGGAGCGGATGCAGCGGGCCGGCAAGGTGCTCGCCGCCCTGGTGCTGGTCGGCGCCGTGCTGATGATGCTCTCCCGCTCCTTCACCTGAGCCGTTCACCCGAACGGCGGACACGGGCACCCCCTACGCTGGTGGGCATGACCGACCAGCGCCCCCTCGTCCTCGCCTCCGCCTCCCCCGCCCGCCTCGGGCTGCTGCGCCAGGCGGGGCTCGACCCCCGCGTGGTGGTCAGCGGCGTCGACGAGGACGCGATCACCGCCGCCACCCCCGCCGAACTCGCCCTCGTCCTGGCCGAGGCCAAGGCGGAGGCCGTCGCCGCCGGACTCTCCGACGGCGAGCTGGTGATCGGCTGCGACTCCGTCCTGGAACTGGACGGCCGGGCCCTCGGCAAGCCCGCCGACGCCGCCGAGGCACTGGCCCGCTGGCGGTCGATGCGCGGACGGGCCGGCGTGCTGCGCACCGGCCACTGCGTGATCGACACCGCGACCGGCCGGCAGTCCTCGGCCACCGCCTCCACCACCGTCCGCTTCGGCACCCCGGACGACGCGGAGATCGCCGCGTACGTGGCCTCCGGCGAACCGCTGCACGTGGCCGGGGCGTTCACCCTGGACGGCCGCTCGGCGCCGTTCGTCGACGGCATCGACGGCGACCCGGGCAACGTCATCGGCCTCTCCCTGCCGCTGCTGCGCCGGCTGCTCGCCGACCTGGACCTGCGCATCACCGATCTGTGGACCGACTGACCTGCCGCACCCGGCGGTGGTGCCCCTAAGCTGACCGGCGTCCGGACGGGGAGGGGACGCGGCAGATGACCGACAGCGTGCTCAACGTGGTGCTGGGCCTGGTGGCCAGCGCGATCAGCGCCTGCCTCGGCTGGCTGGCGCAGGCGCTGCGGCGCCGCCGCAGGGTCGAGCGGGTGCGGTCCTTCCTCGGACTGCCGAACGGCAGCGAGTGCCTGGTCGTGGTGCCGCGCAGCATCGGGACGGGCTCGCACGCCCACACCGTGACCCGGCGCGACGCCTACGCCCTGATGTGGCTGGCCGGGCTGGTCGAGGAGTGCGGGGCGCGGCCCGAGCTGGTCGCCCACGACGCCGCGCACCGCGGCCTGGGCGCCAAGACCGAGCTGTGCCTGGGCGGGCCGGTCAGCAACGAGCGGACGGCCGCCCACCTGGCCTGGGGGCTGCCGGGCGTGCTGGTCACCTCGGGCCCGGGGCCGGGCAGCAACGTGATCGTGGTGGGCGAGCGCGACTTCGCCGCCGGTCCCGACCGGACGCACGCCCTGCTCGCCCGGATCGCCACCCCGGACGGCGGCCGCCCGGTGTTCCTGGTCGCGGGCCAGACCGGCATCGCCAACCAGGCCGGGGTGCGCTTCCTGGTCGCCCGGCACCGCGAGCTCGCCCGGAAGTACGGCCAGGACGGCACCTTCGCGCTCGTCCTGCGGGTGGTCAACCCGGAGGCGTACGGGCCGGACATGGTCGAGGTGGCGGCCGACGTGACGGCCGAGGCGCTGCGGCGGCCCGAGGCCCGCTCAGCCGCCGCTTGAGCGGGCCGCGCGAGACTGTGGCCGATGCCACCTCCCGCCACGCCGCCGGCCGGTCACCCGCTGTGGCCCCCGCCGGTCCGGGCGGACCCGCGCCGACCTGCGGTGTCGTGCGGGAGCCCGTCCAGGGGCCCGGGAAAGCCATCACCGAGCGTGTGGGATAGTTCACAACCCGGGGCTACTCGCCGGTACTGCCCGGGAATCCATAAACTCATCGAGGTTCAAGAAGGGAGCCACAGTGCGCAAGGTGCTCATCGCCAACCGCGGGGAAATCGCCGTCCGCGTCGCCCGGGCCTGCTCGGACGCCGGTATCGCCAGCGTCGCCGTCTACGCCGAGCCGGACCGGGATGCGCTGCACGTCCGCGCGGCCGACGAGGCTTACGCGCTGGGCGGTGACACCCCCGCTACCAGCTACCTGGACATCGCCAAGGTCCTGAAGGCGGCCGCCGACTCCGGCGCGGACGCCGTCCACCCCGGTTACGGGTTCCTGTCGGAGAACGCCGACTTCGCCCAGGCCGTGCTCGACGCGGGTCTGATCTGGATCGGCCCGCCGCCGCAGGCCATCCGCGACCTCGGTGACAAGGTCACCGCCCGGCACGTCGCCCAGCGGGCCGGTGCCCCGCTGGTGGCCGGCACCCCGGACCCGGTCTCGGGTGCCGACGAGGTCGTCACGTTCGCCCGGGAGCACGGCCTCCCGGTCGCCATCAAGGCGGCCTTCGGCGGCGGCGGCCGCGGCCTCAAGGTCGCCCGCACCCTGGAGGAGATCCCGGAGCTGTACGACTCCGCGGTGCGCGAGGCCGTCGCCGCCTTCGGCCGCGGCGAGTGCTTCGTCGAGCGCTACCTGGACAACCCGCGGCACGTGGAGACCCAGTGCCTGGCCGACAAGCACGGCAACGTGGTGGTCGTCTCCACCCGTGACTGTTCGCTCCAGCGCCGCCACCAGAAGCTCGTCGAGGAAGCGCCCGCGCCGTTCCTGACCGAGGAGCAGAACGCCGAGCTGTACCGGGCGTCCAAGGCCATCCTGAAGGAGGCCGGCTACGAGGGCGCCGGGACCTGCGAGTTCCTGGTCGCGCTGGACGGCACGATCTCCTTCCTGGAGGTCAACACCCGCCTCCAGGTGGAGCACCCGGTCACCGAGGAGGTCACCGGCCTCGACCTGGTCCGCGAGATGTTCCGGATCGCCGACGGCGAGGAGCTCGGCTACGGCGACCCCGAGGTGCGCGGCCACTCCTTCGAGTTCCGCATCAACGGCGAGGACCCGGGCCGCAACTTCCTGCCCGCGCCCGGCACCGTGTCGCTGTTCGCCCCGCCGTCCGGCCCGGGCGTGCGCCTGGACTCCGGCGTGGAGACCGGCTCGGTCATCGGCCCGGCCTGGGACTCGCTGCTGGCCAAGCTGATCGTCTCCGGCCGCGACCGCAAGCAGGCCCTGGAGCGGGCCCGCCGCGCGCTGGCCGAGTTCAAGGTGGAGGGCATGGCCACCGCCATCCCGTTCCACCGGGCGGTCGTCACCGACCCGGCGTTCGCGCCCGAGGTGCACGGCGGCGAGGGGCCGTTCAAGGTCTTCACCCGGTGGATCGAGACCGAGTTCGACAACACCATCCCGCCGTTCGCCGGCGCGGCCGGTGACGGCGAGGAGGCCGAGACCCGGGAGACCGTGGTGGTCGAGGTCGGCGGCAAGCGGATCGAGGTCTCGCTGCCGTCCTCGCTGGGCGTCGCGGCGGCCCCGGCGGCCGGTGCGGCGGGTGCCGCCAAGGCCAAGCGCCGGGTGGGCGCCAAGAAGGCCGGCTCGGCCGTCAGCGGCGACACCCTGGCCTCGCCGATGCAGGGCACCATCGTCAAGGTCGCCGTGGAGGAGGGCCAGGTCGTCGCCGAGGGCGAGCTGATCGTGGTCCTGGAGGCGATGAAGATGGAGCAGCCGCTGAACGCCCACAAGTCGGGCACCGTCTCCGGCCTCAAGGCCGAGGTGGGCGCGAGCGTCAGCAGCGGCGCAGCGCTCTGCGAGATCAAGGACTGACACCGTCCCCGTCCTCGGACCGGTCCGTACGCCCTCCTGGGTGTGCGGACCGGTCCCGTTTCCGAGGCCGGTACGGGCTCAGCGCCCGCGCGGCAGGCCCAGCTCGGCCAGCCGGGCCGGCATGCCGCCCGGGCCGACCGGCCCGCCGTGCGCGCCGGGGCGGCGCTGACCGGGCAGCGGGGCGCCGCCCGGGGGCGGGCCGCCGCGGCGGGCCATCGGGCCGGGCTGGGTCTGGTGCACCGGGCCGCTGCCGGTGCCGTGCACCGGGGCGTCACCGCTCGGGCCCGCGCCCAGCGGGGCCAGGTCGACCTGCACCCCGCAGTCGGCGAGCGCGTCCAACTCGCGGGCGGTGCCGTCGTCCGCGGTGGCCTGCTCGTCGGTGACCAGCCGGGTGATGGTCTCGGTGGCGACGGTCTGGAACATGCCGGCCGCGCCGAGCTTGGTGTGGTCGGCGAGGACGATCACCTCGGCGGCCGCCAGCACCATGGCCCGGTCCACGCTCGCGGACAGCATGTTCGCCGTCGACAGCCCACGCTCGGCCGTCAGCCCGCTGCCGGAGATGAAGGCCTTGTTGACCCTCAGCCCCTGCAGCGACTGCTCCGCGCCGCTGCCCACCAACGCGTAGTTGGAGCCGCGCAGGGTGCCGCCGGTCATCACCACCTCGACCCGGTTGGCGTGCGCCAGGGCCTGGGCGACCAGCAAGGAGTTGGTGACCACCGTCAGCCCGGGCACCCGGGCCAGCCGGCGGGCCAGCTCCTGGGTGGTGGTGCCGGCGCCGACCACCACCGCGTCGCCCTCCTCCACCAGGCCGGCGGCGAGGTCCGCGATGGCGCTCTTCTCCGCCGCGGAGAGGTGGGTCTTCTGCGGGTATCCGGGTTCGCGGCTGAAGCCGCCGGGGAGCACCGCGCCGCCGTGCCGGCGGTCGAGGAGCCCTTCTGCCTCCAGCGCCCGCACGTCACGACGCACGGTCACTTCGGAGGTCTGGACGACGCGGGCCAACTCCCGGAGCGAGACGGCTCCGTTGGCGCGCACCATTTCGAGGATCAACTGGCGACGTTCTGCTGCAAACACAGAACCGACGGTAACCTGCGTGACCGTCTGCTTTCAGGCGTTTGCAGCTAGTAGCGGGAATTGCTCACGCACGAGCGGCGCGTGACCGTACAATACGCGCCGTCGAGGGCCCGGTACTGCGCCCGCCGTCCGGGTGACGGGCATGCCCGCGCGAAGGGCGGCCGCCGATCGGCAGCCGCCCTCAACTGTGCGCCGGACGCTCAGGATTCGCCGTCGGCCCGCTTGCGGATGTGCAGCTGCCGGGCGGCCTCGGCGGTCGAGCCGGAGACGGACGGGTAGACGGTGAAGGCGCTGGCCACCTGTTCGACTGTCAGATTGGCGTCCACCGCGAGCGAGATCGGGTGGATCAGCTCGCTGGCCCGCGGGGCGACGACCACGCCGCCCACCACGATGCCGGTGCCCGGGCGGCAGAACAGCTTCACGAAGCCGTCCCGGATGCCCTGCATCTTCGCCCGCGGGTTGCCGCGCAGCGGGAGCTTGACCACGACGGCGTCCATCTTGCCGCACTCCACGTCGGCCGCCGTGTAGCCGACGGTGGCGATCTCCGGGTCGGTGAAGACGTTGGAGGCCACGGTCTTGAGGTTCAGCGGCTGCACCGCGTCGCCGAGCGCGTGGTACATCGCGATCCTGCCCTGCATGGCCGCCACCGAGGCGAGCATGAAGACGCCGGTGCAGTCGCCCGCCGCGTAGACGCCGGGGGCGGTGGTGCGGGAGACCCGGTCGACCTGGATCTGGCCCCAGTCGTTGAGCTTGACCCCGGCCTCCTCCAGGCCCATCTCGGAGGTGTTGGGGATCGAGCCGACCGCCATCAGACAGTGGCTGCCCTCGATCACCCGGCCGTCGGCCAGCATGACCTCGACCCGGTCGCCGATCCGCTTGACGCTCTCGGCGCGCGAGCGGCCCATCACGTTCATGCCGCGGCGGCGGAAGACGTCCTCCAGCACCTCGGCGGCGTCCGGGTCCTCGCCCGGCAGCACCCGGTCGCGGCTGGACACCAGGGTGACCTTGGAGCCGAGCGCCTGGTAGGCGCCGGCGAACTCGGCGCCGGTCACGCCGGAGCCGACCACGATCAGCTCGCGGGGCAGCTCCTCCAGGTCGTACACCTGGGTCCAGGTGAGGATCCGCTCGCCGTCCGGCTGGGCGTCCGGCAGCTCGCGCGGGTGGGCGCCGGTGGCGATCAGCACGGCGTCGGCGCGCAGCGACTGCACGGTGCCGTCGGGCGCGTCCACCAGGACCTCGCGGGAGCCGTCCACGGCCTGCCCGCCGGTGCCGAGCCGGCCGCGGCCGCGCAGCACGGTGACGCCGGCCCGGGTGACGGACTGGGTGATGTCGTGGGACTGCGCGATGGCCAGGCGCTTCACCCGGCGGTTGACCTTCCCCAGGTCCACGCCGATCACCCGGGCCGCCTGCTCGATCGGCGGGGTGTCGTCCGCGACCAGGATGCCCAGTTCCTCGTACGAGCTGTCGAAGGTGGTCATCACCTCCGCAGTCGCGATCAGGGTCTTCGACGGAACGCAGTCCGTGAGCACCGCCGATCCGCCCAGACCGTCGCGGTCGACGACGGTCACCTCCGCGCCGAGCTGTGCGGCGACCAGGGCCGCCTCGTAGCCGCCGGGTCCGCCACCGATGATCACGATCCGAGTCACGCTCCCCATTGTCCCGCACGCCGGGAGCGCCGCCACGCCGGGGTCCGGGCTCCGTACCTTCGTCCAGTCGCCGCGGCCCGCCCGCCGCCCGGGCTACGCTGGCCCCCATGCCCCTTTACGCCGCGTATGCCACCAACCTCGATGCCCGGCAGATGACCCGCCGAGCCCCGCACTCCCCGCTGCGCGGCACGGGGTGGCTAGCCGGCTGGCGGCTCACCTTCGGTGGCGAGCAGCTCGGTTGGGAGGGCTCGCTGGCGACCGTGGTCGAGGACGAGAAGGACCAGGTCTTCGTCTCGCTGTACGACGTCGCGCCGATGGACGAGGAGGGCCTGGACCGCTGGGAGGGCGTTCAGCTCGGCATCTACCGCAAGATCAAGCTGCGCGCGCAGACCCTGGACGGCGACATCCCGGTCTGGACGTACGTGCTGAACGACTACGAGGGCGGCCTGCCCGCGGCCCGCTACCTCGGGCTGGTCGCCGACGCCGCGGAGAGCGCCGGCGCCCCGCACGACTACGTGATGGACCTGCGCCGCCGCCCCTGCTGAGGCGTGTCCGACGCTTCCCGCCGGGTGTGGGAACCGACGAGCCGGGTGCCCGGAGAACGCCGCCGAGCTGTGCCTTCGGGTCATCCGGGTAACGATCCGGCACGCCGGGAGCGAATTTCTACGCGCGTAGCCGAAACCCGTCTATCCTCTGACCCGTGAACGCTTCTCCTCAGTCGGTCGTCTCCGCCGACCCCTACGCCGCCGCCCAGGCCGCCGCCGAGCGCCTGCGCGAGCTGACCGGTGCCGAGCGGCACGACGTCGCCCTGGTGATGGGCTCCGGCTGGGTGCCGGCCGCCGACGCCCTGGGCGAGACCGTGGCCGAGTTCCCGGTCACCGACCTCCCGGGCTTCCCCGCCCCCGCCGTCGCCGGCCACGCCGGCAAGATCCGTTCGGTGAAGATCGGCGACAAGCGCGCCCTGATCTTCCTCGGCCGCAACCACTACTACGAGGGCCACGGCGTGGCCACCGTCGTCCACGGCGTGCGCACCGCCGCCGCGGCCGGCTGCGGCATCGTCGTGCTGACCAACGGCTGCGGCGGCCTGCGCCAGGGCTGGACCCCGGGCCAGCCGGTGCTGATCAGCGACCACATCAACCTGACCGGGGACTCCCCGATCGTCGGCGCCAACTTCGTCGACCTCACCGACCTGTACTCCAAGCGCCTGCGCGCCCTGTGCCACGAGGTCGACCCGACCCTGGACGAGGCCGTCTACGTCCAGTTCCGCGGCCCGCACTACGAGACCCCGGCCGAGGTCAACATGGCCCGGGTGATCGGCGGCGAGCTGGTCGGCATGTCCACCACCCTGGAGGCCATCGCCGCCCGCGAGGCCGGCTCCGAGGTGCTCGGCATCTCGCTGGTCACCAACCTGGCCGCCGGCATGACCGGCGAGCCGCTCAACCACGAAGAGGTGCTGGAGGCCGGCAAGGCCTCCGCCGAGCGCATGGGCGAGCTGCTGGCGAAGGTCCTTGAGCGGATCTGACGCCCGCGGGGCGCAGAATCATGACTGACGGGGCCCACGGGCGGTGTGATCCGCTGATCACACCATCCCGTGGGCCCCGTCCGCGTGCGCGACCCCCTTCCGTGCGGAACCCTCCGGTCACAGCGGAACCCTCCCGACCCACGGCGGAACCTCCGGCCGACACACCGACGCACTTCCCGATGGAGCTGGCATGACGCAGGCACCCACCACCGACCTCCTCGCCCGGGCCCGGACCTGGCTGGCCGAGGACCCCGACCCGCGGACCCGCGAGGAGCTCGCCGCCCTGCTGGCCCGGGCCGAGGGCCCGGAGGCCGAGACCGACAGCAAGCTCGCCTGGGCGGAGCTCGCCGAGCGCTTCTCCGACCGCCTCCAGTTCGGCACCGCCGGCCTGCGCGGCGAACTCGGCGCCGGCCCGATGCGGATGAACCGCGCCGTGGTGATCCGGGCCGCGGCCGGCCTGGTCTCGTACGTCCGGCAGCAGGGCCTGGGCGACCTGGTCGTCATCGGCTACGACGCCCGCCACAAGTCGTACGACTTCGCCCGCGACACCGCCGCCGTGGTGGTCGGCGCCGGCCTGCGCGCCGCGCTGCTGCCGCGCCCGCTGCCGACCCCGGTGCTCGCCTTCGCCGTCCGCCACCTGGGCGCGGCCGCCGGCGTCACCGTCACCGCCAGCCACAACCCGCCGCAGGACAACGGCTACAAGGTCTACCTCGGCGACGGCTCGCAGATCGTCCCGCCGGCCGACGCCGGGATCGCCGCCGAGATCGACGCGATCGGCTCGCTGGACGAGGTCCCGCGCGCCGAGGAGGGCTGGGAGGTGCTCGGCGAGGACGTCGTCGAGGCGTACCTGGCCCGGGCCGTCTCCATCGTCGACGAGCACGGCCCGCGCGACCTGGAGGTGGTCTACACCCCGATGCACGGCGTCGGCCGCGACACCCTGGTCGCCGCCTTCCGCCGGGCCGGCTTCCCCGCGCCCACCGTGGTCGCCGAGCAGGCCGAGCCCGACCCGGACTTCCCGACCGTGGCCTTCCCCAACCCGGAGGAGCCGGGGGCGATGGACCTCGCCTTCCGCACCGCCGCCTCCGTCGGCCCGGACATCGTGATCGCCAACGACCCGGACGCCGACCGCTGCGCGGTGGCCGTCCCCGCCAACGGCAACGCGGCCGGCAGCGGCGGCGGCGCCGGCTGGCGGATGCTGCGCGGCGACGAGGTCGGCGCGCTGCTCGGCTCGGCCCTGGTCGCGAAGAAGGCCGAGGGCACCTTCGCCACCACCATCGTCTCCGCCACCCTGCTCGGCCGGATCGCCGAGGCGGCGGGCCTGGGCTACGCCGAGACGCTGACCGGCTTCAAGTGGATCTCCCGCGCCGAGGGCCTGCGCTACGGCTACGAGGAGGCGCTCGGCTACTGCGTCGACCCGCAGGGCGTCCGGGACAAGGACGGCATCACCGCCGCCCTGCTGGTCGCCGAGCTCGCAGCCACCCTCAAGAAGTCCGGCCGCACCCTGTCGGACCTGCTGGACGACCTGGCGCTGGAGCACGGCCTGCACGCCACCGACCAGCTCTCCGTACGGGTCCAGGACCTCACGCTGATCGCCGACGCCATGCGCCGGCTGCGCGAGCGGCCGCCGACCGTCCTGGCCGGCCTCCAGGTGACCCGCGCCGACGACCTGTCGGCCGGCTCCGCCGACCTGCCGCCCACCGACGGCCTGCGCTACTACCTGGCCGGCGAGGGCGTCCGCTCCGCCCGCATCGTGGTGCGCCCCTCCGGCACCGAGCCCAAGCTCAAGTGCTACCTGGAGGTCGTCCTCCCGGTCGCCTCCGCGGCCGACCTCGGCCCCGCCCGCGAGCGCGCCGCCGCCCTCCTCGCGACCGTCAAGCAGGACCTCGCCCTGGCCGCAGGCATCACCGCCTGACGCCCGGAACGCGCGGAGGGGGCCCCCCGGGGCGCCCCGCGGGGCCCCCCGCGCGGGGGGGGGGGGGGGCCCCCGGGGGCGGGGCCCCGGGCGGGACGCCCCGGCA
>NZ_JBIVSD010000022.1:38509-129555 GCF_044756065.1 Kitasatospora sp. NPDC092039
CGGCGCCCACCACCCCGGCCGCCCCCCCCCCCCCCCCCCCCCCCCCCGGCCCCGCCCCCCCCCCCGCCCCCCCCCCCCCCCCCCCCGGGGCCCCCGGGGCCCCCCCCGGGGGCCCCCCTCCCCGCGGGTGCGGTGTCAGACCGCGATGACGGTGACCAGGGCGATCAGGCCGAGCATGGTGGGCGCGATGACCCACCAGCACCAGCGGACCCGGACCGGGCCGGCCGCGGCGGGGCGGGCGGCGTTGCGTTCGGCCATCTCCTGGAGGACGGCGGTGACCTGGTCGGACCAGGCCCGGGTGGGGTCGGGCGAGCCCTGGACGACCGGGTTGGTGCGCTTGGCCAGTCCCATGCCCAGGCCGGTCCGGGAGGCGTGCTCGGCGGCGCTGGGGCTCTGCGCCCGGGTGGCCCGCTTGCGCTGGCGCAGCGACACCGGCACCGCCCAGACCTGGTACTTCTTCCCGCCCGCGAGCAGTTCGACCGAGTACCCGGCGCGCAGCGCGTCCACCGAGGCCCACGGCGCGACGACGGTCCGCCACGGGTTGCGCACCACCAGCCGGTCGCGGCCGGCCCGCACGGCCGGGCGCAGGGTGTACGCGATCACCGGGAAGGCGAACACCGGCACCGCCGCGAGCGAGACGTACGGGGTCTTCCCGGTGCCGCTGGCCACCGCGTCGCCGACCAGCCAGGCCGCGACGACCAGCAGCAGCACTCCGGAGATCACACCGGGGACAGAGCGGTACACCCGGTCGGCGTACTCGGGCTCCCCGTCGGGGGCGGCGGGGCCCTGGTCGGGCTTGCCGTCGGAATCGGTCATGGCGTCGATTCTGCCCCATGCCCCCCACCTGCGGAGGTCTCGGTCCGGCCACGATGGGTCGGCGGTCTAGCGGTCGGCTACGCGCGTAGATATGCTGGTCTGGTGACTATGTCCACTGTTGCAGCCAATGCCCTCGGCGTTGCGGGCAGCGGCCTTCAGGACGTTGCGGCGTCCGAGGCCTCGCTCCGCCGCTTCCTGCACGGCCTGCCCGGCGTCGACCAGGTCGGCCTGGAGGCGCGCGCCGCCGCTCTCGGTACCCGCTCGATCAAGACCACGGCGAAGGCGTACGCCATCGACCTGGCGATCTCGATGATCGACCTGACCACGCTGGAGGGCGCGGACACGGTCGGCAAGGTGCGCGCGCTGTGCGCCAAGGGCAGGACCCCCGACCCGACCGACCCGACCACCCCCCGCGTCGCCGCCATCTGCGTCTACCCGGACATGGTCGCCACCGCCAAGGACGCCCTGAAGGGCACCGACATCCAGGTCGCCTCGGTCGCCACCGCCTTCCCGGCCGGCCGCGCCGCCCTGCCGGTCAAGCTCGCCGACACCGCCGACGCGGTGGCCGCGGGCGCCGACGAGATCGACATGGTGATCGACCGGGGCGCCTTCCTCTCCGGCCGCTACCTCGACGTCTTCAACGAGATCGTCGCCGTCAAGCAGGCGTGCAAGCGCCCCGACGGCAGCTCCGCCCACCTCAAGGTGATCTTCGAGACCGGCGAGCTCCAGACCTACGACAACGTCCGCCGGGTCTCCTGGCTGGCGATGCTGGCCGGCGCCGACTTCATCAAGACCTCCACCGGCAAGGTCGCCGTCAACGCGACCCCGCCGGTCACCCTGCTGATGCTGGAGGCGGTCCGCGACTTCCGCGCGGCCACCGACGTCCAGGTCGGCGTCAAGCCCGCCGGCGGGATCCGCACCACCAAGGACGCCATGAAGTACCTGGTGATGGTCAACGAGACCCTCGGCGACGACTGGCTGACCCCGCACTGGTTCCGCTTCGGCGCCTCCAGCCTGCTCAACGACCTGCTGATGCAGCGCCAGAAGCTGGCCACCGGCCGCTACTCCGGCCCCGACTACGTGACGGTGGACTGATCACCATGGCCAAGAAGAAGAACACCGAGGAGCCCGTGGCCGAGCCCGCCGGCGGCCTCTTCGCCTACGCCCCGGCCCCGGAGTCCCCGGCCGCCGCGGGTGACATCGCCACCTCCTACGGCCACTTCATCGGCGGCGAGTTCGTCGACTCCTCCGGCAACGAGGCCCTGAAGACGGTCAACCCGGCCACCGAGCAGGTGCTCGCCGAGTTCGCCCAGGGCACCGAGCAGGACGTGGACCGCGCGGTCGCCGCCGCCCGCAAGGCCTTCGCCGACTGGTCGGCGCTGCCGGGCAGCGAGCGCGCCAAGTACCTGTTCCGGATCGCCCGGATCATCCAGGAGCGCAGCCGCGAGCTGGCCGTGCTGGAGTCGATCGACAACGGCAAGCCGATCCGCGAGACCCGCGACGTCGACCTGCCGCTGGTCGCCGCGCACTTCTTCTACTACGCGGGCTGGGCGGACAAGCTGGACTTCGCCGGCTTCGGCCCGAACCCGAAGCCGCTGGGCGTGGCCGGCCAGGTCATCCCGTGGAACTTCCCGCTGCTGATGCTGGCGTGGAAGATCGCGCCCGCGCTGGCGACCGGCAACACGGTCGTCCTGAAGCCGGCCGAGACCACCCCGCTGACCGCGCTGCGCTTCGCCGAGATCTGCCGCCAGGCCGGTCTGCCGAAGGGCGTCGTCAACATCGTCACCGGTGACGGCCGCACCGGCGCCGCGCTGACCTCCCACCCGGACGTCAACAAGGTCGCCTTCACCGGCTCCACCCCGGTCGGCCGGGCGATCGCCAAGCAGCTGGCCGGCACCCGCAAGAAGCTCTCGCTGGAGCTGGGCGGCAAGGCCGCGAACATCGTCTTCGACGACGCGCCGATCGACCAGGCGGTCGAGGGCATCGTCAACGGCATCTTCTTCAACCAGGGCCACGTCTGCTGCGCGGGCTCGCGCCTGCTGGTCCAGGAGTCGGTCCAGGACGAGCTGCTGGACGCCCTGAAGCGCCGGATGGCCACCCTGCGGGTCGGCGACCCGCTGGACAAGAACACCGACATCGGCGCCATCAACTCGGCCGAGCAGCTGGCCCGGATCACCGCGCTGACCGACGCCGGCGAGGCCGAGGGCGCCGAGCGCTGGTCGCCGGCCTGCGAACTCCCGGGCACCGGCTTCTGGTTCAAGCCGACCCTGTTCACCGGCGTGAGCCAGGCCCACCGGATCGCCCAGGAGGAGATCTTCGGCCCGGTCCTGTCGGTGCTGACGTTCCGCACCCCCGCCGAGGCGGTCGAGAAGGCCAACAACACCCCGTACGGCCTCTCCGCCGGCATCTGGACGGAGAAGGGCTCGCGCATCCTCTGGATGGCGAACCAGCTCAGGGCCGGCGTGGTCTGGGCCAACACCTTCAACAAGTTCGACCCGACCTCGCCGTTCGGCGGCTACAAGGAGTCGGGCTACGGCCGCGAGGGTGGCCGCCACGGTCTGGAGGCCTATCTCGATGTCTGATGTCGCAACGCGTCTTGACGTCCTCAAGACCTACAAGCTGTACGTCGGCGGGAAGTTCCCGCGCTCCGAGAGCGGACGGGTGTACGAGGTGACCGACTCGAAGGGCGAGTGGCTCGCCAACGCCCCGCTGGGCACCCGCAAGGACACCCGCGACGCCGTCCTGGCCGCCCGCAAGGCGGTCAAGGGCTGGGCCGGCACCACCGCGTACAACCGCGGCCAGGTGCTGTACCGGGTGGCCGAGATGCTCCAGGGCCGCCGCGAGCAGTTCGCCGCCGAGGTGTCCGTCTCCGAGGGCGTCGGCCCGAAGAAGGCCGCCGCGCTGGTGGACGCCGCGATCGACCGCTGGGTCTGGTACGCGGGCTGGACCGACAAGGTCGCCCAGATCGCGGGCGGCGCCAACCCGGTCGCCGGGCCGTTCTTCAACCTCTCCACCCCGGAGCCGACCGGCGTGGTCGGGATCGTCGCCCCGCAGGCCGGCTACGGGCACTCGCTGCTCGGCCTGGTCTCGGTGATCGCCCCGGCGATCGCCACCGGCAACACGGTCGTGGTCGCGGCCGCCGCGGACGCCCCGCTGCCCGCGCTGTCGCTGGGCGAGGTGCTGGCCACCTCGGACGTCCCGGGCGGCGTGGTCAACATCATCTCGGGCCGGACCGCGGACATCGCCCCCACCCTGGCCTCGCACCAGGACGTCAACGCGCTGGACCTCACCGGGGCGATCGCCTCCGACGGCCCCGGCGCGCCGCAGGCGCTGGAGGCGGCCGCCGCGGATACCCTGAAGAGGGTGGTCCGTCCGGTGCTGGACCCGTTCGCCCAGGACTGGACCAATGCGCCCGGTACGGACCGGCTACTCTCGTTCCTGGAGACGAAGACGGTCTGGCACCCGATGGGGATCTGACCTCCGTCGCTCCGAGCGAACAACTCCACAGACTGGCCGTCCCCAGTGCCCTCACCCCCCAGGGCCCGGACGGTCATTGGACGGACCCGCGCCTCTCCCCCCCCTGGCGCGGGTCCGTCGCCCGTTCCGGCCCCCGCCGCCGGCGTTCCGTCGACTTTCGTCACTGCCCACCGCCGACTTTCGACGCTCCCGCACGCCCCGCCGGCCGGACCAGAATCACCGGAGACGGAAACGATCAAGGGGGACGGATGGGCGAGTTCATCGGCGAGCTGATGGCACTGTTCGCGGACGGCTTCTACCGCAGGTGGCACGTGGCCCGCACCACGCGGCGGCTGGCCGCCGGCCGCCCGGTCCGGGTGCCCTGCTCGGCCCGGCCCGAGCGGCGGACCGGGTACACCAACGGCAGCCTCCACATCACGCCCGGCGCCGACAGCGTGGCCCTGGTCTCCCGCGACGACGGACGCCTCGACCTGCCCGCCGGGGGCACCTTCCACGAGCCCGAGCCCGACACCTGGCACAGCCAGGACTGGGCCGCCACCGGCTACCTGCCGCCCGGCGCCGGGGAACTGGTCTACCTCCAGGTGGACAGCCGCTACCTGCCGATGGTGCACGTCGCCCTCGCCGACCCGCGGTCGCAGCGGACCGCCTGACGGCAGAAGACCCGTGCCGACCGGTTTCGGCAACCGGCCGGGATGCGTCAGACTGGTGTCCCGTGAGTGACTCCCCCATGAACCCCGCACCGGCCGCGCACGCCCGGGTGATCCTGCTCTCCGGGCCCTCCGGGTCGGGGAAGTCCTCGCTCGCCGAGCGCAGCGGCCTGCCGGTGCTCCAGCTCGACGACTTCTACAAGGACGGGGACGACCCGACCCTGCCGCGGCTGCCGGACGGCGCCGTCGACTGGGACTCCCCGCTGGCCTGGCACCGCGACCAGGCCGTCGCCGCGATCCGCGCCCTGCACGAGCACGGCCGCGCGGACGTCCCGGTGTACTCGATCCCGGACAACGGCCGGGTCGGCACCCGCGGCCTGGAGCTGGACGGGGCGGGCGCGTTCATCGCGGAGGGCATCTTCGCCGCCGAGATCACCGCCGAGTGCGCCGGACAGGGCCTGCTCGGCGACGCCCTGTGCCTGCGCAACGGCGCGCTCACCACGGCCTGGCGCCGGCTGCGCCGGGACGTCCGGGAGGGCCGCAAGTCGCTGCCGGTGCTGCTGCGCCGGGGCCTGCGGCTGATGCGGGCCGAGCGGTCCATCGTCGGCCGGCAGGTCGCGCTCGGCTCGTACGCGTGCGCCGGCCCGGAGGCCGAGCGGCGGATCCGCGCCGCGGCCCTGGCCACCGAGCTCTCCGCCGTCTGAGCCGACCGTCGGGGCCCGCGTCCGGAACCGCTTCCGAAACCGCGTCCGCGCCCGGCCCACGGCACGACGAAGGCCCGGTGCGTCTCCCCCGCACCGGGCCGTCGCCTTCCCCGAACGGTCCTCGGCTCCCCCACGGGCGTGCTCCCCCGAGCCGCTGCCCCCGGACCGTGACCGTCCGCTTCCCGTCCCCCGACGGGAGTCCTCTGTTACGCGACCAGCTCGCCGAACGCCCGGACGGTGTCGCCGGACTTGTTCAGGTGCTCGTCCTCGCGCAGCCGGCGCAGGGCGCGCCAGATGCTGCTCTTGACCGTACCGACGCTGATCCCCAGCACGTCGGCGATCTCCGGGTCGGTCTTGCCCTCGTAGTACCGCAGCACCAGCATGGTGCGCTGGTTCTCCGGCAGCTTCGCCAGCGCCTGCCAGAGCACGGTGCGCAGCTCGGTGCCGCCCATCGCGTCGGTGTCGCCGGCCGTCTCCGGCAGCTCCTCGGTCGGGTACTCGTTGACCTTGCGGCGCCGCCAGGCGGAGATGTGCAGGTTGGTCATGGTGCGGCGGAGGTACCCGCCGACCGCGGCCTTGTCGGTGATCCGGCCCCAGGCCCGGTACGTGCTGAAGAGCGCGCTCTGCAGCAGGTCCTCGGCCTCGTAGCGGTCACCGGTCAGGTGGTAGGCCGTGGCGTACAGGGAGGCGCGGCGCTCGCGCACGTACGCGGTGAACTCCGTGATGTGGTCCTCCGCGACGGCCGAGTGCTCCCCCTGCGCGCCTCCCTGTCCCGCCTCGGTGGTGCGCGCCGCCGCGGGGTTCAACCGCAGCAGCGTCGCACCGGCGGCCTCGCGACCGGTCGGCTCCCCCGAACCGACCGTCCGCAGACCGTTCCCCCCGGTCCCCCGGTTGCCCCCCGGGGCGTCCTTGCCCTCGACGCGGACGGGGAGGATCCCCCGCAGCGTGAGGGTGTTGGCGGAGTCGACCGAACTCCCCAGACGGCCGATCCCGTACAGCTCCCCCGTCCTGCCGCCGCCGCTCACCCGACGGGCGACAGGGTTTCCACCGGTGCTGTGCGCGCACCCCCGCACGGTCACGGCACCGGAGTTCTCGTCGGTCCTGACCTCGTACCGGGTCCGGTGGGACGCGGCTGACGAACGCGCGGTGCGGACAGCCGGGTTGGTCCGGGTCTGAAGCATGGCGTTCATCGTGCGCCCCCTGGGTCGGTACGAGCGGTTCCGGTAGCCGCCCTCCAGCCGGCCTTGCGGCCCGCTGTCCTGCGGCGACATGGAAAATCCTGCCCGCCGGTTGTGATGGCGCTGTCCGCCGACTGTCACAGGGGTGTCACAGGAGCGGGCCGAACGTCCCGGTCCGCCTCCCTCCGTAGCGGACGCCGGGGGCGCCCGTTCCGGTTCCCGGGGGGCCGGTGATCGGTCCGGGGGGTGATTCGGGGCTGCGGGTGGGCCAAAATGGGGCCGTGCCTTTCCTCCTACTGATCGAGGACGACGACGCCATCCGGACCGGCCTCGAACTCGCTCTCACCCGCCAGGGCCACCGCGTGGCCACCGCCGCCTCCGGCGAGGACGGTCTGAGGCTCTTCAAGGAGCAGCGACCCGACCTGATCGTGCTGGACGTGATGCTGCCCGGAATCGACGGCTTCGAGGTCTGCCGCCGGATCCGCCGCACCGACCAGCTGCCGATCATCCTGCTGACCGCCCGCTCCGACGACATCGACGTGGTGGTGGGTCTGGAGTCCGGAGCCGACGACTACGTGGTGAAGCCGGTCCAGCCCCGCGTGCTGGACGCCCGGATCCGCGCGGTGCTGCGGCGCGGCGAGCGGGAGAGCTCGGACTCCTCGGCCTACGGCAGCGTGGTGATCGACCGCGCGGCGATGACCGTCACGAAGGACGGACAGGACCTCCAGCTCACCCCGACCGAGCTGCGGCTGCTGCTGGAGCTCAGCCGCCGCCCCGGCCAGGCGCTCTCCCGCCAGCAGTTGCTGCGGCTGGTCTGGGAGCACGACTACCTCGGCGACTCCCGGCTGGTGGACGCCTGCGTGCAGCGGCTGCGGGCCAAGGTCGAGGACGTGCCGTCCGCGCCGACGCTGATCCGCACCGTCCGGGGGGTGGGCTACCGGCTGGACCCGCCGGCCTGATCCGAACGCCTCCCGACCAGCCTCCACCCGCCCCCCTTGAACTCCCGTATCACGACAGGCTCTTGTGACTGACCATCAGACGACTGCCCGGCGGTTCTCGACGGGCCGGTGGCGTCGGCTGCGCTCCCTGCGGGTGCGGCTGATCGCGGTGTTCGCGGCCGTCGCGCTGCTCGCCGCCGTCTCGGCCTCCGGCATCGCGTACTGGCTGAACCGCGACGCGGTGCTCAAGCGCGCCCAGGACACCGCGCTGAACGACTTCCGGGTGTCGCTCACCCGCAACGTCTCCGAGCTGCCGCTGAACGCGAGCTGCCAGGAGCTGGCCTCGCTGGCGTCCACCGTGGCCAGCTCCGGCCTGACCTACGACGTGGTGGTGGTCGACCCGGCGCACCCGGAGTGCACGGCCTCCTCCGACCCGGCGAACTTCACGCTCGCCGACGTCCCGACCGCCCTGCAGGCCACCGTCGCCAGGCCGCGCGAGGTCACCGAGAACAACCCGTTCCCGTACCACCTGTACTGGCAGCGGCAGAACCTGGGGGGCCGGCCGTTCGTGATCGGCGGCACCAAGGTGGTGCCGAGCGGCCCGACGGCGTACATGTTCAAGTCGCTGGAGAACGAGCGGGCCGACCTCAACACACTGGGCTGGTCGCTGGCCATCGCCACGCTGCTCGCGCTGATCGGCTCGGCGCTGCTCGCCCAGGCCGCCTCGGCGACCGTGCTGCGGCCGGTCAAGCGGCTCGGTGACGCCGCCCGGCGGCTCGGCGAGGGGCGCCTGGACACCCGGCTGGAGGTCGAGGGCTCGGACGAACTCGCCGACCTGGCGAGGACGTTCAACCGGGCCGCGGAGTCGCTGCACGAGCAGGTCGAGGAGCTGAGTGCGCGCGAGGCGCAGAGCCGGCGGTTCGTCGCCGACATGTCGCACGAGCTGCGCACCCCGCTGACCGCGATGACCGCCGTGACCGACATCCTGGAGGACGAGGCCGAGTCGCTGGACCCGATGATCGAGCCGGCCGTCCGGCTCGTGGTCAGCGAGACCCGGCGGCTGTCCGACCTGGTGGAGAACCTGATGGAGGTGACCCGCTTCGACGCCGGCACCGCCAAGCTGGTCGCCGACGAGGTGGACGTCGCCGACCTGATCATGTCCTGCATCGACGGGCGGGCCTGGTACGACGCGGTCGAACTGGACGCCCCGCGCGGCATCCTGGCGGTGGTCGACCCGCGCCGGCTCGACGTGGTCTTCGCCAACCTGATCGGCAACGCGCTGAAGCACGGCGGCTCGCCGGTGCGGGTCCGGGTCCGCCGGGACGGGGAGTCGGTCGTGGTCGAGGTCTCCGACAGCGGGCCCGGCATCCCGGAGGACGTGCTGCCGCACGTCTTCGACCGGTTCTACAAGGCGGACCGGGGGCGGGCGCGCTCGGAGGGCAGCGGTCTCGGCCTGTCGATCGCGATGGCCAACGCGCAGATACACGGGGGGACGATCACGGCGGCGAACGGGGAGGTCGGCGCGGTGTTCACCCTGACCCTGCCGCTGGCCCCGCCGCCTCCGCCGTCCGCGGGCGAGGCCGAGGGCGGCCCCGCCGGCGACGCCGCCGAGGACAAGGACGCCACGTGACCCCCCGCACCGACACCGCCGCCCCCCGCACCGTCCTGCGCCGCGGCGCGGGCGTGCTGCTGCTGCTCGCGCTGGCCTCCGGCTGCGGCATCCGGCCGACCGCCGTACCGGTCGACGCCGGCGCGCCCGCCAGCCGGACGGCCTGCCCGACCACCCCGCACATACCGCCGGCCCTGGCCACCCCGCCGGGACCGGCCCCGACCACGACGCCGGCCCGCGGCGGCAAGGCGGCCACGAGCCCGAGCCCGTCGCCCACCCCGGTGGCGCCGGGCAGTCCGCCGCCGGACAACGTGTTCGGCGCGGTGCCGACGGCCTCGCCCTGCAAGTAGGCCGCGGGGAAGGGGGCGGGAGGGGCGGCGGGGGCGCGTCCTGGAATGTTCACGCCCGGCGTGGAACCGACGTGGCGTCGGCCCACGTCCTTCCCCCCGTGCAGCGAGATGGCACCAGGACACGCGACGAGCGTTCCGGCGCGGGGACCGAGAGCAGCCCGGCGGCGGCCGTCCACCGTCCCCTGCGGTTGGCCGGGCTGGCGGGTCTCACCGGCCACCTGGCGCTGGTGCTCTGGCTGGTCCTGAGACCGCTGCCGGTGGCCTGGGTGTACGACGCCAACCTGACGCCGCTCGCCTCGCTCCGCTCCTCCAGCGGCTGGCAGGTGCTCGGCGAGCTCCTGCTGCTGGCCCCGCTCGGCGTCCTGCTGCCGCTGGCCGGCGGCCGGCTCCGGGCCCCCTGGCTGCCGTCCTTCCTGCGCACCACCGGCGTCTCCGCGCTGCTGGCGACCGCGCTGGAGTTCCTCTCCTCCTGGGCGCCCGGGCACGTCCTCAACGTGGACCACATCCTGTTCGCCGTCGCCGGCGTGGCCGTCGCCCACCTCGCGTTCGTCCCCGGCCTGCGGCTCCTGCTGCGGGACCGGCGGCCCCGGGCGCCCCGGCGGGCGGTGCGCTCCGTGCCGCCGGTGACCGCCGCCGGCTCCGTCCCGGCCGTCGGCTCCATCGCCGCCGTCGCGGCCGTCGCCTCCGTCACGGCCGTCGCACCCGCCGCCCGGCGGCGCGCCTACGCCGAGCCGACGCCGCCGACCGGCTGAGGCTCCCGGTCGCGGACCACCCGGCCGCCGACCTCGACCAGCCCGCCCGGGCGCGGACCGGCCAGCAGCCGCGACCCCCGCCCCTGGGTGACGGTCAGCGCCCGGCCGAGGCTCGCGGCCAGCAGCAGCGCGGCCGCGCCGGTGGCCTCGTCCTCGTCGATCCCGTCGCCCCGCCCGGGGAAGGCCCGGGCCCGTACGGTGCCGGCCGCCTCGTCCTGCCAGGCCCAGGCGTAGACCCACTCCCCCGGCGGCGGCACCTCCAGCGCCTCCACCTCGGCCGCCGAACCGTACTGCCGCAGCGTGCGCCCCGGGGCCCACTCCGGCCGGGCCGCGATCCGGGTCAGCCCGTCCTCGCGCCGCACCGCCACCTCTCCGGCGGCCGTGACCAGCCGGTCCACCCCGAGCAGCCAGGCGGCGCCCACGCACGGGTGGCCGGCGAACGGCAGGCGCACCGACGGGGCGTAGATGTCGATCTCGCCGCGCTCCGGATCGTCGACGAACACCGTCTCGCTGAAGCCGAGTCCGCGTGCGATCCGCTGCCGGTCCGCGCGCTCCGGCACGGCGGCGCCGTCGCGCACCACACCGAGCGCGTTCCCCTGGCTCCCGTCGGGCCCGCAAAAGACCCGCAGCACCTCAAACTCCGTCATTTCCCACCTCGTCGACTTCCGCTGCGGCACAGCGCAATGACACCGTGACGCAAAGACGGAGACGGATGTCGGCCGCCTCCAGTACTGTGCGCTCTCGTCCCCGAACGGTGCCCGCCGTTTTCGTCTTCCCCATCCCAGGAAAACTCCTTGAACAATCTCGACTTCAACGCCGAACCGCTCTTCTCCTGGTACGTCGTCGCACTGGCGGTCAGCGGCGTCATCATGGTGGTCCTCGGGGCCGTGGCCGGTGGGATGAAGGTCGGCCTGCGCATCCTCAACGTCGTCATCGGCCTCGCGTTCCTGGGGTACGCCTACTACCTGGCGTTCGTCTTCGAGGGCGGCACGTACACCATCTTCCTCAAGGTGTTCATCCTGCCGGTCCTGATGATCGTCGCCTCGGTGAAGGCGCTGGTCGAGCGCGGCAACGCCAAGCAGCAGCAGGCCGCCCAGGCGGCCGCCGCGTTCAACCCGCAGGCGCCGTTCAACCCCAACGCCCCGCAGGCGCCGTTCAACCCCAACGCCGCCCAGGCCCCGCAGGCACCGTTCAACCCCAACGCCCCGCAGGCGCCGTACGCCCCGCAGCCGGGCGCTCCCGTCCCGCCGCCGGCCGGTGCCCCCGTCCCGCCGGTCGCGCCGCCGGCCCCGCCGCAGGGCGCCGCGCCGTACCAGCCGGGTCCGCCGCCGCAGCCGGTCGCGGACAACCCGTACGCGCAGCCGCAGCCGCCGCAGCACCCGGTCGGCTGACCGCGCCGCACCGCCGTACGGCCGTCACCGAACCGACCGAGGCCCGCCCGTCCCCGCCACCCGGCGGGGACGGGCGGGCCTCGCCGTCCTCCGGGGTCAGTTCCCGGCGCCGCGCCGCACGCGGTCGCGGCGCCGCGCCACCACCAGGGTGCCGACGCCGAGGGCGATCGCGGCCGCACCGGTGATCGCCATCGGCTCCGCCGCCGTGCCGCCACCGGTGGAGGGCAGCCCGGGGTCGGCGGCCGGGGCCGCGACGGCGGCCGTCCGCACGCCGCCCACCGCCGGACTCGGCACCCCCGAGGAGGCCGCCGCGGGGCCGACCGGGGCGGTGGACGGCACCGCCGCCTCCGGGGCGGGGTCGGGGTCCGGGACGGCGCGAGCGGGCACCGCGGTGGCACGCGTCGCGGGCACGGTGATGAAGTCGGCCGCCGGGCCGTCCGCCTCGGCCGCGCTCTCGCCCGGCTCCGGCAGGGTGCCCGCGACGGCGACCAGGGACTCGAACAGGATCGGCGCGTCCTTGGTGAAGGCCAGCCGGAGGTCGACGGTGCGGCTCTCGCCCTTCGCCAGCGCGACGACGTCGGCGTTCCGGTCCCCGGTGCGCAGCCCGAAGTACAGCCAGGCCGGGTGCTCCGGGCTGCCGCCCGGGGTGGCCTCCCGCCACTGGCCGTCGGCGGTGCGGAACTCCAACACGACGGTCTGCGGGGGGAGTTCGTCCACCCCCTGGAACACCACCGCGGGCACCACCCGCAGGTCCCGGCCGCTCCGGTTGGTGAGGACCAGCCGGAACGGCTTCGCCTCCCCGCCCACCGTGAACGCGGTCGGCACACCGTCGAACCCGACCCGGGCGGTGGCCGCCGGGGCGGCCGGCGTGGCGCTCGGCGGAGTGCTCGGCGCCGCCGCCGGGGCGATGAGCAGATCCGGGTAGCCGCTGCCCGCCTCGGCGGCGCGCTGCTCCGGCGGCAGGGCCGGGTCCGAGACCACGGAGTTGAAGCCCGGCGCCACCCGCCCGGCCGGGGCGTCGGCGGTGACGGTGAGCCGCAGCCGGTAGCCGGCCTCGGCGCCGGCCGGCAGCGACAGCACGGCGGGCTGGTCGAGCGTCCAGAAGGCGCCGACGCCCCCCGCGTTCACCCTGGCGTCCAGCCACTGGGTGCCGCCGGGCGGCCGGTACTCCAGCCGGAAGTGGCCCTGCCCGACGCCGGCGCCGGTGTCGGCGACCACGAAGGCCGAGGAGGGGACGTCCAGCCGGTGGTCGGCGGTGTTCCGGAGCGTCGCGGTGAACTCCACCGGCGCGCCACCGGCCCGGACGGTGCCGGGAAGGCCGCTGAAGGTGATCGTGACCGGCGAGGGGCGGGACTGGGAGCCCGGGGCCGCCGCGACGGCCTCCGGCGCGGCGAGGACGGCCAGGGCCCCGGCGGCGGCCAGGCCGGAGGCCAGCGTGACGGCGGCGGTCGCGGTCAGGAATCTGCGATGCCGAATGTGCAATTCAACCCCACGAGAGAATTCGGGACAGAACCCATCAGGACGTGAAATCGCTTGCACGAGAGGTCGTTTCCACGACGAAGTCGGGCTCTTCCGTCCGCCCCCCGGCCGACCGCGATCGGCAGCATCCTACCGAGCCGCCTCCGGACGTCCGGACGGGCCCGGCCGGACGTCCGGCCCCCGGTCCTCAGGGTCACCCTGAGGAGGACCCCGACATTCGGCTACGACTCCCCGGTGACCCTTCGGGGCCCGGAATCACCTGCCGGACGGAGGACTGGGGGGCGGGTGGCGGCGGAGTATGGAAGCAGCCCGCCGGACCGGCCGGACCGGGCCGCCACCGTACGGAGAACTCATGAGCGCGCGCCTCGCCCGTCCCCGCCACAACCGCGTGATCGCCGGCGTCTGCGCCGGGATCGCCGAACGCTTCGGCCTGACCCCGTGGACCGTCCGGCTGATCTTCCTGCTCTCCTGCCTGCTGCCCGGCCCCCAGTTCCTCCTCTACCTGGCCCTCTGGCTGCTGCTCCCCCAGGAACCGTGAGCCCGGCGGCCCCGCGCACACGGCGACGGGCCGCCCACTCCCGGGGTCTCCGGGAGTGGGCGGCCCGTCGCCGTGCCGTGGGCTCCGGCTCAGCCGCCCAGGCCCGGGAGCAGGCCGGTCAGCCCGCCGATCGGGGTCTTGTCCAGTCCGGGGATGGACGGGACGGCGGCGCGCTGCTGGGTGACACCGGCCAGCGGGGTGTCACCGGCGGGGACGGCCTTGCCGACGCTCGGGGCGAGGGTGCCCAGGGTGTCGGTCACCTTGCCGGTGGCGGGCAGCTTGCCGGCGGTGTCGGTGACCGCACCGGTCACCGCCGGGTTCGTCAACACGCCGGTGGGCAGCCCGAGGCCGCCGGCCGCCTGGCCGTCAGCCGCGGACGCGGTACCGGCGCCGACCGCCGCGATGGCGATGCCGAGCGCCGCGGTGCCGGCGGCCTTGAGAGCCTGCTTCATGGTTGGTCCCCTTTGGGTCCTCGTCGGTGGCCGGGTTCACGCACGGGACCGGCGGACGTGCGACCGCCCGCCGCGACGTGTCGGCAATGACGGGCACACCGTAGTGAGCAGGTCGCGCGGCGACCAAAGGGCGTTCACTCACCCGAGTGAGTAGTCGGATGAACACCAACTCCCGTCCAGGAGAGCGGTGTTCATCCGACGGGCGGAGCGGGCGCACCGCCCCGGCGGCTCAGTTGCCGCCGGCACCCACGCTGAACAGCCACTCCGCCTTCAGCTCGGCGTAGCCCGGCTTGATCACGTCGTTGATCATCGCCAGCCGCTCGTCGAAGGGCAGGAACGCGGACTTCATGGCGTTCACCGTGAACCACTCCAGGTCGCCCAGGGTGTAGCCGAAGGCGTCCACCACGTGGCCGAACTCCCGGCTCATGCTGGTGCCGCTCATCAGCCGGTTGTCGGTGTTCACGGTGACCCGGAACTTCAGCCGGCTGAGCAGCCCGATCGGGTGCTCGGCGTACGAGGCGGCGGCGCCGGTCTGGATGTTGGAGGTCGGGCACATCTCCAGCGGGACGCGCTTGTCGCGCACGTACGCGGCCAGCCGGCCGAGCTCGACCGTGCCGTCCTCGCCCACCGTGATGTCGTCGACGATCCGCACGCCGTGGCCGAGCCGGTCGGCGCCGCAGCACTGCAGGGCCTCCCAGATCGACGGCAGGCCGAAGGCCTCGCCCGCGTGGATGGTGAAGTGGTTGTTCTCGCCCTTGAGGTAGTCGAAGGCGGCCTGGTGGCGGGTGGGCGGGTAGCCGGCCTCGGCACCGGCGATGTCGAAGCCGACCACGCCGCGGTCCCGGTAGCGGTTGGCCAGTTCGGCGATCTCGGTGGAGCGGGCGGCGTGCCGCATCGCGGTCAGCAGGGTGCCGACGCGGATCCGGTGGCCGGCCTCGCGGGCGTTGGCCTCGCCGAGGCGGAAGCCCTCCTGAACGGCCTCGACGACCTCGTCCAGGCTCAGTCCGGCCTCCAGGTGCTGCTCGGGGGCGTAGCGGACCTCGGCGTACACGACGCCGTCGGCGGCCAGGTCCTCGGCGCAGTCCGCGGCGACCTTGACCAGCGCCTCACGGGTCTGCATCACGGCGCAGGTGTGCGCGAAGGTCTCCAGGTAGCGGACCAGCGAGCCGGAGTCGGCGGCCTCGCGGAACCACTCGCCGAGCTCCTTGGGGTCGGTGGTGGGCAGGCCCTGGTAGCCGCAGGCGGCGGCCAGCTCGACCACGGTCTCCGGGCGCAGCCCGCCGTCCAGGTGGTCGTGCAGGAGGACCTTCGGCGCGCGGCGGATCTGGTCGGGGGTGGGGATGCGCGGGCCGGTGCCCGCGGTGGTGACGGGGATCTGCTGTTCCATTGCGGAAATATAGCCCCTACGCGCGTAGACCGACCACCGCGCGCACCGCCGGATGGTCCAAACCCGTCCCGGAATTCCACCGCCCGGTCCATACGATCCGCCAAAGCGCCGGCCGGCCCCGGCGAGGGCCTCAGTCGTGGTGCAGCAGCCGCCCGCGCCGGGACAGCACGAAGTCCCGGAACGCCCGCGCCGGCGGCGTCAGCGGCCGCCCCGCCGCCCAGGCCAGCCCGACCGCCCGCCGGGTGCGCGGCGCCGTCACCTCCAGCTCCACCACCCCCGGCCGCGCCACCAGGGCCGGCGGCAGCAGCGCCACCCCCAGCCCGGCCGCCACCAGTCCGCGCAGCGTCTCCGCCTCCTCCCCCTCGAACGCCAGCCGCGGGACGAACCCGGCCTGCGCGCAGAAGCCGTCCGTGATCACCCGCAGGCCGTACCCCTGCTCCAGCCCGACGAACGGCTCCTCGGCCACCTCCGCCAGCCGGATCCGCCGCCGCCCGGCCAGCCGGTGGTCCGCCGGGACGACCAGGTGCAGCCGCTGCTCGTCCAGCGGGCGGGCGGCGAACGCCTGGTCGTCCGGCAGCGGCGCGACCAGGCAGAGGTCCAACTCCCCGGCCCGCAGCCGCTCCAGCATCGCCGCGCCGTAGTCCTGCACCAGCTGGAAGCGCACCCGCGGGTGCTCCGCGCGGAAGCCGCGCAGCAGCGCCGGCACCGCGTCCGGCCCCATCGTGTGCAGGAACCCGAAGGCCACCAGGCCCCCCGCCGGGTCCGCCTCCGCCCGGGCCGCCGCCGCACCGCGCTCGACCTCGGCCAGCGCCCGCTCCACCGAGGCCAGCAGCAGCCGGCCCGCCCTGGTCAGCCGCACCGTACGGCCCTGACGGGCCAGCAGGTCCACCCCCAGCTCCTCCTCCAGCCGGGCCACCGCGCGCGACAGCGTCGGCTGCGGCACCCCGAGCAGCGCGGCCGCCCGGGTCACGTGCTCCAACCGGGCCACCGCGGCGAACTGCGCCAGCCTGGGCGCCAGCAGCACGGCCGGCTCCTCCGGCCCCAACTCGGCCTCCCGGTACCGCTGATCGCCGCCGTCCACCGGTTCCGGACCGGACATCCCGCCACCACCTCGACTCATACGCCAGTGCATCGATCATCCATGCTTCATGCATTGGACGCATCAAGCACGCCGGTCCTACGGTCGAGGACATGCAGCCCGCCAGTACCAGGGCATCCGTGCCCGCCCCGGATGCCCCCGCCACCGCCCCCTCCGCCGCCGCCCCCGGAGACGACCGCCACCGCCCCGGCGGGCGCGCCTTCCGCCGCGCCAACCTCGCCCTGTTCGCCGCCGGGGTCGCGACCTTCGTCCTGCTCTACTCCACCCAGGGCCTGCTGCCGGTCCTCTCGGCCGACCTCGACCTCACTCCCGGCCAGGCCAGCTGGACGGCCTCCGCCGCCACCCTCGGCCTCGCCCTCGGGCTGCTCCCGGCCAGCGCGCTCTCCGACCGGTACGGCCGAACCGCGGTGATGACCGCCTCCACCCTCGCCGCCTCCGTGCTCGCCCTCGCGCTGCCCTTCGCACCGGACCTCACCGCCCTCGTCGCCCTGCGGGCCCTCCAGGGCGCCGCCCTCGCCGGGCTCCCGGCCACCGCCATGGCCTACCTCGCCGAGGAGGTCCACCCCAGCGCGCTGCCCTCCGCGATGGGCCTGTACGTGGCCGGCAACAGCATCGGCGGGATGGGCGGCCGGCTGCTCTCCGGCTGGACCGCCGCCGGGCTCGGCTGGCGCTGGGGCCTCGCCGCCTCCGCCGTCCTCGCGCTGCTCGCCACCCTCGCCTTCCGGCTGCTGATCCCCGCCGCCCGGCACTTCACCCCGGCCCCGGTGGACGCCCGCGCGCTCGCCCGGACCGTCGGGCGGCACCTGCGCAACCCGCTGCTGGTGCGGCTGTACCTGCTCGGGATGCTGTTCATGGCGGTGTTCGGCGCGGTCTACAACACCGTCGGCTACCGGCTGATCGGCGCGCCGTTCCACCTGCCGGAGTCGGTCGCCGCCTCGATCTTCGTGGTCTACCTGGTCGGCACCGGCACCTCCGCCGCGGCCGGCCGGCTCTCCGGCCGCCTCGGCCGGCGCGGCGCCCTCTACGTCTCCATCGGCGTGACCGCGGCCGGCCTGCTGCTCTCCCTCGCCCAGTCCCTGGTCTGCGCCCTGCTCGGCCTGGTCCTGATCACCGCCGGCTTCTTCGCCGGCCACGCCACCGCCTCCTCCTCGGTGGGCCGCACCGCCACCGAGGGCCGCGCCCAGGCCTCCGCCCTCTACCTGATCGCCTACTACCTGGGCAACAGCCTGGGCGGCACCCTCGGCGCCGACGCCTACCACGCCACCGGCTGGCCCGGCGCCGCCACCGTCGGCCTCGCCGCCATGGCCCTCGCCGCCGCCGTCACCCTCTACGCCACCCGCCAGGCCCACGCGGCCCGGCGGACGGTCGCGGACGCTTGACAGCCACCGCCGATAAACTCCGGAACATGAGCATCGATCCTGCTGTGTACGCCCGGCTGCTCGAAATCGCGGATCAGCTGCCGAAGGTGCCGGGGATAGGGAAGATCGAGATCGCCGACGGCCAGATCGTCATGATGACGTCGCCCGTGAAGCGCCACGAACTCGCGGTGCTGCGCCTCTCCCGACAGCTCGACGCCCAGTTGTCGGCCACCCACCCGGGCCACATCGCGTACCACGGTGCGGATCTCCAGGACGCGGGGCTCGGCCGACTGCGCAACCCCGACCTGATGGTGTTCCCCGAGGCGACCCTGGAGGGCGAGCAGCGGGCGGTCCTGCCGCACGAGGTGCTGCTCGTCGTGGAGGTCGTCTCGAAGTCCAACCCCGAGAACGACTACCACGACAAGGTCCGCGACTACTCGGCGATGGGGATCCCGTTCTACCTGCTCGTCGATCCCCGCACGGGCACCGGAATCGTGCACTCGGAACCCGGTTACGAGGCCCGGGAGAAGTTCGTGTTCGGCGACCGGGTCGCCGTCGGTCCCTGGACTCTCGACACCAGCGGTCTGCTCACGTACGCCTGATCCGGCGTACGTGAGCAGACCTCGGGACCGTCAGGCGATGCGGTCCAGCACGATCGGGTTCGGGGTGAAGGCGGTGCCCGCCGGGGCGACCTCGATGCCGCCGGCCAGGGCCTCGACCGCGTAGTCGAAGCGCTCCGGGGTGTCGGTGTGCAGGGTCAGCAGGGGCTGGCCGGCCACCACCGTGTCGCCGGGCTTGGCGTGCATCTCGACGCCGGCGCCGGCCTGGACCGGGTCCTCCTTGCGGGCGCGGCCGGCGCCCAGGCGCCAGGCGCAGACGCCGACGGCGTAGGCGTCCAGCGCGGTGAGCACGCCGGAGGCGGGCGCCGGGATGACGTGCTGCTCGCGGGCGACCGGGAGCGGGGCGTCGACGTCGCCGCCCTGGGCGGCGATCATGCGGCGCCAGTGGTCCATCGCGGAGCCGTCCCGCAGCGCGTCCGCCGGGTCCTTGCCGTGCACGCCGGCCGCGGCGAGCATCTCGCGGGCGAGCGCCAGGGTCAGCTCCACGACGTCGGCCGGGCCGCCGCCCGCGAGCACCTCCAGGGACTCCCGGACCTCCAGCGCGTTGCCCGCGGTGAGGCCGAGCGGGGTGGACATGTCGGTGAGCAGGGCGACGGTGTTGACCCCGGCGGTGGTGCCCAGGCCGACCATGGTGCGGGCGAGCTCGCGGGCGTCGTCCAGGTTCTTCATGAACGCGCCGGAGCCGACCTTGACGTCCAGGACGAGCGCGCCGGTGCCCTCGGCGATCTTCTTGGACATGATCGAGGAGGCGATCAGCGGGATGGCCTCGACGGTGCCGGTGACGTCGCGCAGCGCGTACAGCTTCTTGTCGGCCGGCGCGAGGCCGTCGCCCGCGGCGCAGATGACCGCGCCGGCGTCGCGCAGCACGTCCATCATCTCCTCGTTGGAGAGCAGGGCGCGCCAGCCGGGGATGGACTCCAGCTTGTCCAGGGTGCCGCCGGTGTGGCCGAGGCCGCGGCCGGACAGCTGCGGGACGGCGGCGCCGCAGGCGGCGACCAGCGGGGCGAGCGGCAGGGTGATCTTGTCGCCGACGCCGCCGGTGGAGTGCTTGTCGCTGGTGGGCAGCGGCAGCGAGGAGAAGTCCATCCGGACGCCGGAGCGGATCATGGCGTCGGTCCAGCGGCTGATCTCGCGCGGCCCCATCCCGTTCAGCAGGATCGCCATCGCCAGGGCGGACATCTGCTCGTCGGCGACCTCGCCGCGGGTGTAGGCGTCGATGACCCAGTCGATCTGAGCGTCGCTCAGCTCTCCGCGGTCGCGCTTGGTCCTGATGACGGAGATGACGTCCATGCGTGCTCCAAGAGGGGTTTCAAAAAGCGTCAAAAGCGAAGAGTGCCGCGAGATGACCTGGTTCCGGCCCACTCGCGACACTCTACGCGCGTAACAGAAAAGGATGCTAGAGCCGCTCCGGCCCGAACGCGTCGGGCAGGACCTCGCTCATCGGCTTCACGCCCGAGGCCAGTTCGATCAGCAGCTCCGGCCCGCCGTGCTCGTACAGCAGCTGGCGGCAGCGCCCGCACGGCATCAGCAGGTCGCCGGCGCCGTCCACGCAGGTGAAGGCGACCAGCCGGCCGCCGCCGGAGGAGTGCAGCGCGGACACCAGCCCGCACTCGGCGCACAGCCCCAGCCCGTACGAGGCGTTCTCGACGTTGCAGCCGGTGACCACCCGGCCGTCGTCCACCAGCGCGGCCGCGCCGACCGGGAACCTGCTGTACGGCGCGTACGCGTGGCCCATCGCCTCGCGCGCCGCCGTCCGCAGCAGCTCCCAGTCGACCGGGCCGGCGGCCGGGGCCGTCACTTGCCCTGGCCCTTGCGGTAGATCTGGCCGTCCGCCTTCGGCATCCGCAGCCGTTGCGAGGCCAGCGAGAGCACCACCAGGGTGATCAGGTACGGCGTGGCGACGATCAGCGGGCGCTGCACCTGCTCGGTGAACGCGTACCAGCAGATCAGGCCCGCGGCCGCCGCGGTGGTGACCGCCGTCGAGACGTACTTGCGGCGGTACAGGTGCCAGAGCGCCAGCAGGACCATCGCGATGCCGACGATCAGGATCAGCACGTGCACCGACTCCGGGTCGCGCAGCTGGAGGCTGTCGGTGAAGCCGAACAGGCCGGCGCCCATGGCGAGGCCGCCGGGCATCCAGTTGCCGAAGATCATCGCGGCGAGGCCGATGAAGCCGCGGCCGGCCGTCTGGCCGTCCTTGTAGAAGTGCGCGGCGACCAGCGAGAGGTAGGCACCGCCGAGGCCCGCGAACGCGCCGGAGGCGACGACCGCGAGGTACTTGTACTTGTAGACGTTGACGCCCAGCGACTCGGCGGCGGTGGGGTTCTCACCGCAGGAGCGCAGCCGCAGGCCGAACACCGTGCGCCAGAGCGCGAAGTAGCTGACCACGATCAGCACGGCGGCGAGCACCACGACCACCGAGAGCTTGGTGACCATGCCGCCGAGCACCCCGGCGAGGTCCGAGACGAAGAACCAGTGGTGGCTCTCGATGTCCTTCAGCCCGGAGGACAGGCCCGGGATGGTGATGTACGGCAGCGGGTCCGCCGGCGGGGACTGGTTCTGGCCGGCGCCGGCCGAGACGTAGTCCTTGTAGTAGATCCGGTTGACGTACGCGCAGATGCCGGGGATCAGCAGGTTGATACCGACGCCGGAGACGATGTGGTCGACGCCGAAGGTGACGGTGACGACCGCGTGCAGCAGGCCGCCGAGCGCGCCGCCGGCCATGCCGGCCAGCAGGCCGACCCACGGGTTGACCAGGTAGCCCGCCCAGGCGCCGCAGAAGGTGCCGGCGACCATCATGCCTTCGAGACCGATGTTGACCACACCGGCCCGCTCGGACCAGAGGCCGCCGAGACCGGCCATGCCGATCGGCACGGCCGCGCCCAGCGCGGCGGTGACCTGCCCGGAGGAGGTCAGCGAGTGGTTGCCGGTGGCCAGGCCCACGGCGGAGAACAGGACCAGGGCGCCCGCGATCAGGAGCAGGACGACCGGCCAGGACAGCTTGCGCTTCTTCGCGGGCGCGCCCGGCGCCTTCGGACGAGCAGCGGTGGCGGTGCTCATGCCGACACCTCGCTTCGCTCGGCGCGTGCTTCGCACCACACGCGGTGCCTGATGGCTCGCTCGCTACGCTCGCTCACGACGCCACCTCCTTCTTCTCAGTGGCCGCGAGCTGGGCGGCGAGCTGGGCGCCGACCTTCTGCTGCTGGCGCTTCAGGCCGTAGCGGCGCACCAGCTCGTACGCGACGACGACGCAGATGACGATGGTGCCCTTCATGACGTCGACGATCTCGAACGGGAACTCGCCGTTCAGGGGCAGCGGGAGCACCGAGCCGGAGGCGTCCAGGAAGGCGAACAGCAGCGCCGCGAAGGCGATGCCGATCGGGCTGTTCCGGCCGAGCAGGGCGATCGAGATGCCCAGGAAGCCCAGGTTCTGCTGGAAGGTCTGGCCGAAGTAGTACGAGTTCTGCAGCAGTTCGGGCAGACCGATCAGACCGGCGATCGCACCGGAGACGATCATCGAGATGACGACCATCTTCTTGACGTTCACGCCGGACGCGGTCGCGGCGGACTCCGAGCGGCCGGTGGCCCGCAGGTCGAAGCCGAAGCGGGTGCGGGTCAGCACGAACTGGAAGACCACGCCGACCAGGACGGCGACGACCAGGAAGCCCCAGAGCTTTCCGCCGTCCGTCTCGATCGAGAAGAAGTGGCTGGACTCCGAGATCTTCTCGGTCTGGATCGAGTTGCTGGTGCCGCTCACCTTGGGCGCGAAGATGCCCGGGACGAGCAGCACGCCGACGATCGCGGTGGCGATCGCGTTCAGCATGATGGTCGAGATGACCTCGCTGACGCCGCGGTAGACCTTCAGCAGACCGGCGATGCTCGCGTACAGGCCACCGACCAGCATGGCGGTGATCAGCAGCAGCGGGATCTGGATGAAGGCCGGCAGGTCGAGCCGGCTGCCGACGAAGGCCGCGAACAGCGCCGCGACCTTGTACTGGCCCTCGACGCCGATGTTGAACAGATTCATCCGGAACCCGAACGCCGCGGCCGCGGCGGCCAGGTAGTACGTGGTGGTCCGGTTGATGATGTTCACCTGGCCGTCCGACTTGGTGGCGTACGTGATCATCACGTTCCACGCGTCGAACGGGTTCTTGCCCGAGGTCGCCAGCAGCACCGAGCAGATGGCGACGGAGAGCACGATCGCGAGCACCGGCGCCGCCAGCGCGAGCACGATCCGCTCGCCGCTGAACCGCTGCGCCAGGCCGGGCTTCGCGGCGGCGGGGTTGGGACTGGTCATGGGTTACTCCCCCGCCTGCGGGTCGTCGGCGGTGTCGGTGTGCGAGTGCTGGCCCTCGGCCTCGGTGCCCTCGGCGGCGACGGCCTGCGCCTCGGCGACGGCCTCCGGCTCGGACTCCAGGTGGCCGCTGGCGGCACCGGTCATCGCGGTGCCGAGGTCCTCGGCGGTGACGGTGGCCGGGTCGGCGTCGGCGACCAGGCGGCCGCGGTAGATCACCCGGATGGTGTCGGACAGGCCGATCAGTTCGTCCAGGTCCGCGGAGATCAGCAGGACGGCCAGGCCGGCCCGCTGGGCGACCCGGATGTGCTCCCAGATCTGCGCCTGCGCGCCGACGTCCACACCGCGGGTGGGGTGGGCGGCGATCAGCAGCTTGGGCTGGTGGCTCATCTCGCGGCCGATGATCAGCTTCTGCTGGTTGCCGCCGGAGAGCGAGGCCGCGGTGACCTCGATGCCGGGGGTGCGGACGTCGTACTCCTCGACGATCCGCTGGGTGTCCACCCGGGCAGCGGCCGGGTCGAGCAGCACGCCCTTGGAGTTGGGCGCCTCGGTGACGTGCCCGAGCATGCGGTTCTCCCAGAGCGGAGCCTCCAGCAGCAGGCCGTGCCGGTGGCGGTCCTCGGGGATGTAGCCGATGCCGGCCTCGCGGCGGGCCCGGGTCTGGACGCCGGAGAGGTCCTTGCCGTCCAGGGTGACGGTGCCGGCGTTCAGCGGCAGCATGCCCATCACGGCCTCGACCAGCTCGGCCTGGCCGTTGCCCTCGACACCGGCGATGCCGAGGATCTCGCCCTTGTGGATGCGCAGCGAGACGTCGTCCAGGACGACGCGCTCGACGCCCTCGGCGTCGGTCTTGGCGATCCGCAGGCCGTCGACGTCGAGCATCACGGCGTCGGTGACGGTCGACTCGCGGCTCTCCGGGGAGGGCAGCTCGGCGCCGACCATCAGCTCGGCGAGCTGGCGGGCGGTGACGGCCTTCGGGTCGGCGTCGCCGACCGTGGTGCCGCGCCGGATGACGCTGATCGCGTCGGCCACCGCGAGCACCTCGTGCAGCTTGTGCGAGATGAAGATGACGGTGACGCCCTCGGACTTGAGCTCGCGCAGGTTGTCGAACAGCGCGTCGACCTCCTGCGGCACGAGCACGGCCGTGGGCTCGTCGAGGATCAGGATCTTGGCGCCGCGGTACAGCACCTTGAGGATCTCGACGCGCTGGCGGTCGGCGACGCCGAGGTCCTCGACCAGGGCGTCCGGGCGCACGCCCAGGCCGTACTGGTCGGAGATCTCCTTGATCTTCGCCTTGGCCCTGGCGCCGATGCCGTGGATCTTCTCGCCGCCGAGGACGACGTTCTCCCACACCGTGAGGTTGTCGGCGAGCATGAAGTGCTGGTGCACCATGCCGATGCCGCGGGAGATGGCGTCGCCGGGGGTGTTGAACTCGCACAGCTCGCCGTTGATCGCGATGGTGCCCTCGTCCGGCTTCTGCATGCCGTAGAGGATCTTCATCAGCGTCGACTTGCCGGCGCCGTTCTCACCCATCAGGGCGTGCACGGTGCCGGTGCGGACGGTGAGGTTGATGTCGTGGTTGGCCACGACACCGGGGAAGCGCTTGGTGATGCCGCGCAGTTCGACGGCCAGTGTCGCCGTCCCCGCGCTGGGGGTGCCGTCCTCGCGCAGGGGGACGGGGTCGGATGCGGTGATGGCGATCTCCTGGTGGTCTGGAGGCGCGACGTTGCGCTCGGAGGGCCAAGGGGGAACGTGGGAGACGGAACGGGGCCCGGGGGTACGCGTTGAGCGCACCCTGCCGGGCCCCTCCCGTGAACTGTGTGGACGCGTCGCGCTGCCGGGCAGGCGGCAGGCGCCGCGGCGTCCGGGACGCGCGGTGCTTACTTGACCGGCGCGGTCGGGATGGTGGTGGCGCCGGACTTGATCGCGTCGGCGGCGGCCTTCAGCTTGTCCTGGATGTCGTCGATCTTGCCGCCGGTGGTGGCGAGCGAGACACCCTCGGCCTTCAGGTCGAACAGCTTGACGCCGGTCGGGCTCTGGCCCTGCTTGACCGACTGGATGTACGAGAACACCGCGGTGTCGACGTTCTTGACCATCGAGGTCAGGATGCTGTTCTTGTACTTCGCCAGGGCCGGCTGGCTGGCCTGGTCGGAGTCGACGCCGATGGCCAGCGCGCCCGACTTGTTGGCGACGGCCTCGATGGCACCGTTGCCGGAGGAACCGGCGGCGGTGTAGATGACGTCCGCGCCCTTGTCGAGCTGGCCCTGGGCGGCCTCCTTGCCCTTGTCGGGCGAGGCGAAGCCGGTGAAGTCCGGCGGGGTGGTCAGGTAGGTGGTCTCGACCGTGATGTTCGGGTCGACGGACTTCACACCCGCGGTGTAGCCGGCCTCGAACTTCTTGATCAGCTCGGACTGCACGCCGCCGATGAAGCCGACGTGCTTGGCCTTCGACTTGTTCGCGGCGGCGACGCCGGCCAGGTACGAGCCCTCCTGCTCGGCGAAGAGCAGCGAGGTGACGTTGGCCGGCTGGTCCTTGTCGTTCGAGTCGATGATCGCGAACTTGACGCCCGGGTTGTCCTTGGCGACCTTGTTGACCGCCTGCTGGTAGACGAAGCCGACCGCGACGATGGTCTTGTAGCCACCGTCGATCAGGTTCTTGAGGCGGGTCTCCTTGTCGGCCTCGGCCTCGCCCTGCTTGGCCTCGGCCTCGGTCACGGAGACGCCCAGCTCGGACTTGGCCTTGTCGAGGCCGCGGGCGGCGGAGTCGTTGAACGACTGGTCGCCGCGGCCGCCGATGTCGTAGGCCATGCCGACCTTGATCGAGCCGTCGCCCGAGCCGGAAGAGGAGGAGGTGTCGGTGCTCTTTGCGCCGCAAGCGGCGAGCGAGGCCATGCCCAGGGAACCCGAGAGCACAACCGCGGCGAGCTTCATTGAACGGCGCAAGGGGATATCTCCTTCTACACGCAACCGTTTGGCGTGGTCGGACGCCACCGTAACGCGCGTAGAACACGGTTGTGTTACGGGGTGCCGGAGCATTCGGGTTGTTATCAAACCGTGGTCTGATGCTCGCCCCGAGGCTCTGTCCCCTGCGCGGACGGTGGTCCGAGGTCGGTCCGGCCAGTCTACGGAACGGTTCCGGAACCCCCGGATCCGCGCGTTCCGCCCGTGTCGGCCGCACCGCCCCGGGTCCGTCGCCGGCCGTCGCCGCGCCGTCAGCTGCCGTCCGCCTCCAGGGCCAGCGCCGAGAACAGCTCCACGCCGATGCCGATCGACCGTTCGTCCACGTCGAAGCGGCCCTGGTGCAGGTCGCGGACGGTGGCGTCGCCGGGGGCGCGGACGCCCAGCCGGGCCAGGGCGCCCGGGGCGTGCTCCAGGTACCAGGAGAAGTCCTCGCCGCCCAGGCTCTGTTCGGTGCCCTCCACGACCACTGCGCCGTCCCGGCCGAAACGGTCGTTCATCACCTCGTCCAACCGGGCGACCGAGACCGCCTCGTTGACCACCGGCGGCACCCCGCGGTGGTAGTCCAGCGTCCACTTGGCCCGGTGGGTCTCGGCCAGCTTGGCGATCAGCTCGTGCAGCAGGTCCGGCGCCTCGCGCCAGCCGTCCAGCTCCAGGCAGCGGACGGTGCCCTCCAGCTCGGCGTGCTGCGGGATGACGTTGGCCGCGGAGCCGGAGGCGATCCGCCCCCAGACCAGGCTGACGCCCCAGCGCGGGTCCATCCGGCGGGCCAGTGCGCCCGGAAGGTCGGCGGCCGTCCGGGCGACGGCGGTGACCAGATCGGTGGTCAGGTGCGGACGGGCGGTGTGCCCGCCGGGGCCGTCCAGGTGGAGCACCAGGCGGTCGCAGGCCGAGGTGATCGCCCCGACCCGCAGGGCGATCCGGCCGACCTCCACCTTCGGGTCGCAGTGCACCGCGAAGATCCGCCCGACGCCCGTCATCCCGCCGGCCTTGATCACGTCCAGCGCGCCGCCCGGCATGACCTCCTCGGCGGGCTGGAACACCAGCCGGACGGGGCGGCGCAGTTCGCCGGTGCGGGCGGCCTCGGCCAGCACCAGGCCGGTGCCGAGCACCACCGAGGTGTGCACGTCGTGGCCGCAGGCGTGGGCCCGGCCGGGGACGGAGGAGCGGTACGGCACGTCGGTCTTGGCGTCGTCGATCGGCAGCGCGTCGATGTCGGCGCGGAAGGCCAGGAACTCCGTGCCCGGGGCGGTGCCGGGCGGGACGATGTCGACGAGCATGCCGGTGCCGCCGGGCAGCACCCGGGGTTCGAGGCCGGCCGCCACCAGCCGGTCGCGCAGCAGCCCGGTGGTTCGGAACTCCTGGCGGCCCAGCTCCGGGTGCCGGTGCAGATCACGGCGGAAGGCGATCAGCTCGGGCTCCAGCGCCCGTACCCGGTCGCGCAGATCGGCGGCGGGACGTGCGACGGCGAGAGTGGTGGCGCCCGACTGAGCGGGCTCAGGACGGTTCATCTCGCCAATCGTAGGCCTGTTGGGGGGATTTGGCCCGACTTCCGGAAAATTAGTCTCCGGATGGGTGCATACCGGCCGGACACGTGGGTATGACATCTTGTTTCAGCCGCCTTCCCCGGGTTGCGTGCCCTGTGCAACGATCCCTCCGGCCGGCGGTCACGGCCGCCACCGCCGGTACGGCACCGGCGGGTTGACGGCCGTTCAGCGCGAGGTCAGAAGCGCTCCACCGGGGCGTACGTCCCCCACACCCCGCGCAGCGCGTCGCACACCTCGCCGACGGTGGCCCGGGCGGCCAGCGCCTCCTTCATCGGGTACAGCACGTTCCCCGTCCCCTCGGCGGTGCGGCGCAGCGCGTCCAGCGTCCGGGTGACGGCGCCGGCCGAGCGCCCGGCCCGCAGCCGGGCCAGCCGCCGCGCCTGCCGCCGCTCGATCGCCGGGTCCACCCGCAGCGGCTGGTACGGCTCCTCCGTGTCCGACCGGAAGCGGTTGACGCCGACCACGACCCGCTCCCCGGAGTCGGTCTCCTGCTGGAACCGGTAGGCGGTGCGCTCGATCTCGCCCTTCTGGAACCCGCGCTCGATCGCGGCCACCGCGCCGCCCTGCTCCTCGACCCGGTCCATCAGCGCCCGCGCGGCGTCCTCCAGCTCGTCGGTGAGCGACTCCACGGCGTAGGAGCCGGCGAACGGGTCCACGGTGGCGGTCACGTCGGTCTCGTACGCGAGCACCTGCTGGGTGCGCAGGGCGAGCCGGGCGGCCTTCTCGGTGGGCAGCGCGATCGCCTCGTCGAATCCGTTGGTGTGCAGCGACTGGGTGCCGCCGAGCACCGCGGCGAGCGCCTGGACGGTGACCCGGGCCAGGTTGACCTCGGGCTGCTGGGCGGTGAGCTGCACTCCCGCGGTCTGGGTGTGGAAGCGCAGCATCTGCGAGCGCGGGTCCCGGGCGCCGAATCCGTCCCGCATGACCCTGGCCCAGATCCTGCGCGCAGCACGGAACTTGGCCACTTCCTCCAGCAGGGTCGTGCGGGCCACGAAGAAGAACGAGAGCCGGGGCGCGAAGTCGTCCACGGCCATCCCGGCGGCGAGCGCGGTACGGACGTAGGCGATGCCGTTGGCCAGGGTGAAGGCGACCTCCTGCGCGGGGTCGGCGCCGGCCTCGGCCATGTGGTAACCGGAGATGGAGATGGTGTTCCAGCGCGGGATCTCGGCCCGGCAGTACCGGAAGACGTCGGCGACCAGCCGCAGCGAGGGCTGCGGCGGGAAGATGTAGGTGCCGCGGGCGATGTACTCCTTCAGCACGTCGTTCTGGACCGTGCCGGTGAGCGCCGCCGGCGCCACCCCCTGGGCCTCGGCGACCAGCCGGTAGAGGAGCAGGAGCAGGGCGGCGGGCGCGTTGATGGTCATCGAGGTGGACACGTCGCCGAGCGGGATGCCGTCGAACAGCTCCGCCATGTCGTCGACGCTGTCCACGGCGACGCCCACCCTGCCGACCTCCCCGGCGGCGAGCGGCGCGTCCGAGTCGTAGCCCATCTGGGTGGGCAGGTCGAAGGCGACCGAGAGGCCGGTGCCGCCGCCGGCGATCAGCTGCCGGTATCGGGCGTTGGACTCGGCGGCGGTGCCGAAGCCCGCGTACTGGCGCATCGTCCAGGGGCGGCCGGTGTACATCGTCGGGTAGACGCCCCGGGTGTACGGGTACTCCCCCGGCCGTCCCAGCCGGGCGCCGGCGTCCCAGCCCGCCAGGGACTCGGGCCCGTACAGCGGCTCGATCCCGAAGCCCGACTCGGCGCGGCGCGGCTCGGCTGCCATGGGTGCCTCCTGCAACTGGGAGCGGGGTCCTCGCGGTGTCTCGCAATGTAGGGCCTGACCGGCCCGCCGGGGCGGCGACGCGGTTGAGATGATCGGGTGAACGACCGATGAGCCCCAGGGAGTGGCAATGACCGAGCAGAAGGTGGCCGTGGTCACCGGTGCCAGCAGCGGGATCGGCGCGGCGACCGCCCGCCGGCTGGCCGCCGAGGGTTTCGACGTGGTGCTGACCGCCCGCCGGACCGACCGCGTCGAGGCGCTGGCCAAGGAGATCGCCGACGGGGGCGGCTCCGCCCGGGCGGTCACCCTGGACGTCACCGACCGGGCCGCGGTGGACGCCTTCGCGGCCGCGGTGGGCCGGGTGGACGTCCTGGTGAACAACGCCGGCGGCGCGATCGGCGCCGAGACCGTCGAGCACGGCGACCCGGCCGACTGGCGGGCCATGTACGAGGTGAACGTGCTCGGCGTGCTGCACGTGACCCAGGCCCTGCTGCCGGCCCTGCGGGCCACCGGCGACGGCACGGTCCTGGTGCTCTCCTCGACCGCCGCGCTGGCCGCCTACGAGGGCGGCGGCGGGTACGTCGCCGCCAAGCACGCCGCGCACACCATCGCCGCCACGCTGCGGCTGGAGCTGTGCGGGGAGCCGATCCGGGTGATCGAGATCGCGCCCGGCATGGTGAAGTCCGAGGGCTTCGCGGTCACCCGCTTCCGCGGCGACGAGGAGAAGGCCGCCGCGGTCTACGCGGGCGTGGCCGAGCCGCTCACCTCGGAGGACGTCGCGGACACCGTGGCGTGGGCGGTCACCCGGCCCCCGCACGTGAACATCGACCTGCTGGTGGTCCGCCCCCGGGCGCAGGCCGCCAACCACAAGGTCCACCGCGGCTGAGCCGGGGGCCGTCCCGAGGGGCGGGCGACGACCGCGGGGAGGGCGCTGACGTGCAGGTGTCAACGTCACAACTTGATAGCTCGTCCGGATGAATTCGGCGCGCGCCCTCCCCAACTGATGACGGCTCAACTACCTTTGAGGCGCAGCCCGACCGGCGCCCGCGCGCCCCTCGGCAGCCCCTCTTCCACCCGCTCACCACCCCCCTTCACCGGCACCTTCCCGCCCTCACGAGGAGGACCCGCTGGCCAGCGACATCCCGTCACAGCGGCTCGACGTCAGAACAGAGCCGACCCTCCTCGGGTTGCACCGCTTCAACGAAGCGGACGCCGGCGCTGCCGAGGAGGCCCTGCTGGCCTGCTGCGGCAGCCACCGCTGGGCCCTGCGCCTCACCGCGCACCGGCCCTACCCCGACATCGAGTCCCTGCTGGCCGCCGCCAGCGAGGCCTCCTACGACCTCCGCCCGGCCGACCTCGCCGAGGCGCTGGCGGACGAGAGCTGGATGCCGCAGCCGCTGCTCGGCATGCGGGCTCCCGGCAGCCAGGCCGCCCACACCGCGCTGCGGGCGGCGCACGCCGCGTACGAGGCCCGGTTCGGGCACGTCTTCGTGGTCTGCCTGGAGCGGGTCGCCCCGGAGGAGATGCTCGACACCGTGCTCTCCTCCATCCGCACCCGGCTCGCCAACGACCCGGACGAGGAGCGGCTGATCGCGGCCGACGAACTCCGCCGGATCGCCCTCACCCGACTGGAGCACCTGGTCGCCACCCCCACAGAGGCCGCGGCGCACTGAGCCGCATCCGCACCCCGGCTTCACCCGTTCGAGTGACTCCACCTCTGAATCCGCTCGGACGGGTGAATCCGGGGCCCGCCGGAGCCGCACCGGCCCGAGTCCGCGACCGCCGCACCCCGCACCCTCCGGTGCGAGGCGTGAGCGCGCCCTCACCCACCGTGGCGACAATCGGTTCGGTTCCCGCCCCGCTAGGCCAGAAGTGCCTGATTGATCACACCTGGGGCCCCCGGAGGCGGTTCCAGAGAAGGCGTCGATAGGATGCTGGCGGCCGGTGGACCGTACCCGGCCGGGCTGACCGACACCGAAGCCGGCCGAGCCCCCAATCGCTTCCGGAGGGTTTTTCCGTGCCGGCTGGAACGCTGTACCGCGGCCGGGAAGGCATGTGGAGCTGGGTGGCTCATCGAGTCACCGGCGTCCTCATCTTCTTCTTCCTGTTCGCCCACGTCCTGGACACCGCCCTCGTGCGAGTGTCGCCGGAGTCCTACGACACCGTCATCCAGACGTACAAGACTCCGCTCGTGAACCTGATGGAGTACGGCCTGGTGGCCGCCATCCTGTTCCACGCCCTCAACGGCCTGCGCGTCGTCGCGGTGGACTTCTGGTCCAAGGGCCCGAAGTACCAGAAGCAGATGCTCTGGACCGTCGTCGGCGTCTGGGTCGTCATGATGGCCGGTTCCTTCTACGGGATCCTCCAGCACACGCTGATCTCCTGGTTCGGGAAGTGAGCCGAGACATGTCCACGGAAATCTCCGACGCCATCGTCGTCCCCTCGAAGCAGGCGCACACCGGCAAGGGACTGGGCACCGGCAACCCGGCCGACGCGTTCGTCATCGAGCCTCCGCGCAAGCGGACCAAGAAGACCCCGCGTCGCACCCGCACCAACTTCGAGATGCTGGCCTGGCTCTTCATGCGCCTGTCCGGCATCGTCCTGGTCGTGCTGATCCTCGGCCACCTGCTGATCATGCTGGTGCTCGACGGCGGCGTCTCCAAGATCGGTTTCGCCTTCGTGGCCGGCCGCTGGGCCTCGCCGTTCTGGCAGGGCTGGGACCTGCTGATGCTCTGGCTCGCCATGCTGCACGGCGCCAACGGCATGCGTCAGGTCATCAACGACTACGCCGAGAAGGACTCGACCCGGCTCTGGCTCAAGGGGCTCATGGGTACCGCCACGGTCTTCACCGTGCTGCTGGGCACCCTGGTGATCTTCACCTTCGACCCCAACATCTGAGCCGCGAGCACCATCGACCACCGGCAGAGGCCAGAGGCGAGTTAACCCCCCATGCAGATTCACCAGTACGACACCGTCATCGTCGGCGCCGGCGGCGCCGGCATGCGCGCGGCCATCGAGTCGACGCAGCGCAGCCGCACCGCCGTCCTGACCAAGCTCTACCCGACCCGGTCCCACACCGGCGCGGCCCAGGGCGGCATGTGCGCCGCCCTGGCCAACGTCGAGGAGGACAACTGGGAGTGGCACACCTTCGACACGGTCAAGGGTGGTGACTACCTGGTCGACCAGGACGCCGCCGAGATCATGTGCAAGGAGGCCATCGACGCCGTCCTCGACCTGGAGAAGATGGGTCTGCCCTTCTCCCGCACCGAGCAGGGCCGGATCGACCAGCGCCGCTTCGGCGGCCACTCCCGCAACCACGGCGAGGCCCCGGTCCGCCGCTCGTGCTACGCGGCCGACCGCACCGGCCACATGATCCTCCAGACGCTGTTCCAGAACTGCGTCAAGCACGGCGTCGAGTTCTTCAACGAGTTCTACGTCCTCGACCTGCTGATCAACGAGGGCAAGACGTCCGGCGTCGTCGCGTACGAGCTGGCCACCGGCGAGATCCACGTCTTCCAGGCCAAGTCGGTCGTGTTCGCCTCCGGCGGCACCGGCAAGTTCTTCAAGGTCTCCTCCAACGCCCACACCCTCACCGGTGACGGCCAGGCCCTGGTCTACCGCCGCGGCCTGCCGCTGGAGGACATGGAGTTCTTCCAGTTCCACCCGACGGGCATCTGGCGCATGGGCATCCTGCTCACCGAGGGCGCCCGCGGCGAGGGCGGCATCCTGCGCAACAAGGACGGCGAGCGCTTCATGGAGCGCTACGCCCCCGTCATGAAGGACCTCGCGTCCCGTGACGTCTGCTCCCGCGCGATCTACACCGAGATCCGCGAGGGTCGCGGCTGCGGTCCGGACGGCGACCACGTCTACCTGGACCTGACCCACCTGCCGCCGGAGCAGCTGGACGCCAAGCTGCCGGACATCACCGAGTTCGCGCGCACCTACCTCGGCATCGAGCCCTACACGGACCCGATCCCGATCCAGCCCACCGCGCACTACGCCATGGGCGGCATCCCGACCAACGTCGAGGGTGAGGTCCTGCGCAACAACACCGACGTGGTCCCGGGCCTGTACGCGGCCGGCGAGGTCGCCTGCGTGTCCGTGCACGGCGCCAACCGCCTGGGCACCAACTCGCTGCTGGACATCAACGTGTTCGGCCGTCGCGCGGGCATCGCCGCCGCCGACTACGCCAACGCGAACGACTTCGTCGAGCTGCCCGAGAACCCGGCCGAGAAGGTCCAGGCCCTGGTCGACGGCCTGCGCGAGTCCACCGGCACCGAGTCCGTGGCGCAGATCCGCAAGGAGCTGCAGGAGACCATGGACGCCAACGCGATGGTGTACCGCACCGGCGCCACCCTGAAGCAGGCGGTCGAGGACATCGCCGCGCTGAAGGAGCGCTACAAGAACGTGGCGATCCAGGACAAGGGCTTCCGGTACAACACGGACCTGCTGGAGGCCGTCGAGCTGGGCAACCTGCTCGACCTGGCCGAGGTGCTGGCGGTCTCCGCGCTCGCCCGCGAGGAGTCCCGCGGCGGCCACTACCGCGAGGACTTCCCGACGCGTGACGACGTGAAGTTCATGCAGCACACCATGGCGTACCAGGAGGTTGCCGAGGACGGCACCACCTCCATCCGCCTCGACTACAAGCCGGTCGTCACGACCCGCTACCAGCCGATGGAGCGTAAGTACTGATGAGCACTCCGACCGTGGAGAAGCACTCGGCCGCTCTGGACGCGGCCGAGGCGGGTGCCGTCCAGCTGATCACCGTCACCTTCCGGATCCGCCGGTTCAACCCGGAGGAGCACCCGGACCCGGTGTGGGTCGACTACCAGCTGGAGATGGACCCGAAGGAGCGCGTCCTGGACGCGCTCAACAAGATCAAGTGGGAGCAGGACGGCACCCTCACCTACCGCCGTTCCTGCGCGCACGGCATCTGCGGCTCCGACGCCATGCGGATCAACGGCCGCAACCGGCTGGCGTGCAAGACCCTGATCAAGGACGTCAACCCGGAGAAGCCGATCACGATCGAGGCCATCAAGGGCCTGACGGTCCTCAAGGACCTGGTCGTGGACATGGACCCGTTCTTCCAGGCGTACAAGGACGTCATGCCGTTCCTCATCACCAAGGGGAACGAGCCGACCCGCGAGCGCCTGCAGTCCGCCGAGGACCGCGAGCGCTTCGACGACACCACCAAGTGCATCCTGTGCGCCGCGTGCACGTCGTCCTGCCCGGTGTTCTGGAACGACGGCCAGTACTTCGGCCCGGCCGCCATCGTCAACGCGCACCGCTTCATCTTCGACTCGCGCGACGAGGGCGCCGAGCAGCGCCTGGAGATCCTCAACGACCGTGAGGGCGTGTGGCGCTGCCGCACCACCTTCAACTGCTCCGAGGCCTGCCCGCGCGGCATCGAGGTCACCAAGGCGATCCAGGAAGTGAAGCGGGCGCTGGTCACCCGCCGCTTCTGATCCCCGTCTGACGGCCCGAAGGCCCCCGGCCCGATCCACCGATCGGGCCGGGGGCCTTCGCCTTCCCGCCCGCCGGGTCAGTCGGCGGCCGGGGTGCGGCGGGTGGCGCGCAGGCCGCGGACGCCGACGGCGCCGACGGCGATGCCGAGCGCGAAGGAGGTGACGGCGAGGAGGAGGTGGACCCAGAAGAAGGCGGTGGGCCGGGAGTGGTCGCCGCCGGTGAAGGCCTGGCCGCCGGAGTCCTTCCAGAGGTTCTTGACGAAGGTCGTCCAGATGATGACCGACCAGACCCCGAAGGCGGTCAGGAACCAGGAGGTGCGGCGGCTGAGCTTCATGGGGGTTCCTCGGCGTGTGAAGACGGTGTGCGTCCCCAGTATGCGCGGCCTCCGATCGGCGTAGGGCGGGCCCCTCCTGCGGAGTGGACGGGCCACGGGGGGAGGGCGCGCGGAGCCGGGAGTGGGTACGGTCGGCTGGTGCCCACACCCCGTCACACGCTCGCGCGCCTGTGCGGCGCGCTCACCGCGGCCCTACCGGTACTGCTCGCCGCCCCGGCGGGCGCGGCCCCGCAGCAGCCGCCCCCGTCGGTCGCGATCGGCGGCGAGCGGCTCGGGCTCCCCGGGGTGCAGGTCGCCCCGATGGCGGGTGCCCCGCCACTGCCCACCGACCTCACCGGCCAGTCCTGGATAGTCTCCGACGCGGCGTCGGGAGAGGTGCTGGCGGCCAGCAACCCGCACCTGCGGCTGCCCCCGGCGAGCACCCTGAAGATCCTCTTCGCGGACACCGTGCTGCCCAAGTTCGACCGCGACGCGGTGCACCGGGTGGCCGACGAGGAGATCCAGGGGATCGGCCCCGGCAGCAGCCTGGTCGGCATCAAGGAGAACCTGGACTACCGGGTCGAGGACCTGTGGCGCGGGGTGTTCCTGAGCTCCGGCAACGACGCGGTGCACGTCCTGGCGCACATGAACGGCGGCGTCCAGCGGACCGTCGACGAGATGCAGGCGCGCGCCGACGCGCTCCAGGCGAGGGACACCAGGGTGGTCTCCCCGGACGGCTACGACATGGACGGCCAGGTCTCCTCGGCCTACGACCTCTCGCTGTTCGCCCGGGCCGGCCTGCGCAACGCGGACTTCCGGACGTACTGCGCCACCCGGGACGCGATGTTCCCGGGCGCCGTCGACCGGAACACCGGCCAGCGCGGCAGCTTCGGGATCGCCAACACCGACCGGCTGCTGGGCAGGTACCCGGGGCTGATCGGCGTGAAGAACGGCACCACCACCAACGCCGGCTCGACCTTCGTCGGCGCCGCCGAGCGCGACGGCCGCACCCTGCTGGTGACGGTGATGCACCCGGCCAACTACCAGAAGGTGTACGACGAGACGGCCGCCCTGCTGGACTGGGGCTTCGCCGCGGCCGGCAAGGTCCAGCCGGTCGGCAGGCTGGTCGACGAGCTCCCGCCCGGCGGTGCCGAGCCGACCGGCCAGGCCGGCGGCACCGGCGGCCCGCCCGCGCCGCCGCCGCACCCCTCGGCCACCGCCGCGCCGGCCCCCGCGGCCGCCTCGGCGCCCGCCGCGGCCGCCGACGGCGGCGGGCTCGGGCCCGGCGGCTGGTCGGCCGTGGCGTCGGCCGTGGTGCTGGCCGGGGCCGCGGCCGGGTACGGCGCCGTGGTGCTGCGGCGGCGCCGCTCCGCCGGCTGACCCACCGGTCGTCGGCGGGGTCCGGCCTCAGTCCGAGGGCCGGGCCCCGCCCTTCTCCCCCGTCGTCTCCACCCGCCCGGCCGCCGCCTCCGCCTTGTCGGCCGCCTCCAGCAGCGTCCGGCCGTGCGCCCTGGTCCGTTCCCGGGCGGCCACCGGGTCGGCCGTCGCGGTCCAGGCCACGCAGTACATCAGCAGCCGGGAGACGAAGTTGATCCACAGCAGCAGTGCCACCGGGGTGGCGAACGCCCCATACAGGCTCCGTCCGGCGACCGAACTCAGGTAGGAGGCGAGCAGGAGCTTCAGCAGTTCGAAGCCGACCGAGCCGATCAGCGCGCCCTGCACGAGGTCCCGGCGGCGCTGCTCGGTGATCCCCGGGAAGGGCGCCAGCAGGTAGGCGAAGAGCAGCATGTCGCACGCTATGGCGATCAGCACGCCCACCGCCGTCAGCAGGTAGCCGCTGCCCAGGCCGGCCGCGCCGGCGATCCGGCCGGCCAGCGTGGTCCCGACGGCGGAGACGCCCAGCGAGAACAGCGACACCAGGCCGAGGCCGGCCAGCACCACCACGTCCCAGGCCTTGCGCAGCACCGGGTTGCCGTCCTCCTGGGGCAGCTGCCACAGGTCGCGGATCGAGGTGCGCATGGTGTCCACCCAGCCGAGGCCGGAGACCAGCAGCAGCGCCCCGCCGACCAGTCCGACGGTGCCCGCGTTGGCCACCAGGGCGGGCAGGTCGAGCGCGTCCGAGATCCCCGGCAGCTGGTCGGAGATGTGCTCCTGCAGCTCGTGCACCCGGCTGTCGCTCAGCGCCGCGGCGGCGATCGCCAGGCCCACCGTGAGCAGCGGGAAGAGGGCGAGGAAGCCGAAGAAGGTGACGGCGCCGGCCAGCCGGTTGCCCCGGGCGGCGGAGAGGTACTCGTACACCCGGTACGGGCGGCTGCGCAGCACCCGGGCCACGAAGGGGCCGACGACCGGAAGTCGGGTCAGGAAGTCCACCCACCGGTTATACCGGCCTGTCCCCCGAATGGGCGTCAGGCGGGCCCAGGAGCCGGTCCGTCGGCCGCCGCGGCCCGGGAGCGCGGCGGGACGGGCAGGCTACCGCTTGACGAGCCGGCGGGCCTTGGCGAGGGCCCGGACGGCCTGGTAGGCGCCGTAGCGGCCGTGGCTGAGCAGCTCGGTGCGCACGCCGTCCACCCCGGCCGGCGGCCGGTAGCCGGCCGGCCGCAGCCGGGCGCAGTGCCCGGCGGCCCGGCGGAAGTACTCGCGGCGGTCGCCGGGCGGGACCCGGCCGGGCTTGGAGACCACGGTGTTGAGGTGGTGCAGCATCCGGCCGTAGACGACCGGGCGCCAGCGGTCCAGGTCGGGGCGGCCGTCGAGGAAGGCGAAGACCAGGTCGTACTGGGCGAACACGTCGAAGTGCTTGCGGCTGGCGGTGGCCAGGATGTTGCCGCCCTCCTGGCGCTGGCGGTAGTGCACGCCGACCTGGTCGAGCAGGGTGATCCGGGCGGCGGCGAGCAGCGCCGGGTACGTCCAGGGGGTGTCCTCGTAGTAGCCGGCCGGGAAGGCCAGCCGCTGCTCGGTGACGAACCCGCGGCGGTAGGCCTTGTTCCAGACGACCTGCAGCAGGTCGAGCAGGTCGGGGCGGGCGTCGAGGTCGAAGACGTCCGGGGAGGCGGCGCCGAAGACGTGCGCGGAGGCGGCCCGGGTGATCCGGCCGTCGGCGTAGGTGCGGGCGTAGTCGTAGACCAGGACGTCCGGTTCACCCGTGGCGGTGAGCCGCTCGTCGACGGCCTTCAGCAATCCGGGCGTCAGCGTGTCGTCGCTGTCGAGGAAGATCACGTAGTCCCCGGTGGCGACCTCCAGGCCGGCGTTGCGGGCCCGGCCGAGGCCGACGTTCTCCGGCAGGTGCAGCACCCGGATCCGGGCGTCGGCGGCGGCGGCCTCGTCCAGCATCGCGCCGCAGCGGTCCGGGGAGCGGTCGTCCACCGCGATCAGCTCGAAGTCCGGGCCGTCCTGGCAGAGCACCGATTCGAGGCACTCGGCGAGGTAGTCCTGGACCTGGTACACGGGGACGATCACGCTGAAACGGGACACGGCCCCAGCGTAGTGGCCCCCGGGCGGGCGAGGTCCCCGGAGGTAGGATCGGGGCGCACGTACGCACCGATCACAAGTGCGGCCAGGCCCCGTACGGGCTGCCACGCTCCTCCAGAGAAAGGCCTGCGTAGCCGATGGCTCCCCGCCTCTCCATCGTCGTCCCGATCTACAACGTCGAGCGCTACCTCGTCGAATGCCTCGACTCGATCGCCGCCCAGACCTTCACGGACTTCGAGTGCGTCATGGTCGACGACGGTTCGAAGGACGGCAGCGCGGCGCTCGCCGAGGCCTACGCGGCCGGGGACTCCCGGTTCCGGCTGGTCCGGCAGGTGAACAAGGGTCTCGGCGCGGCCCGCAACACCGGCATCCGGCACATCGACCCGGACTCCGAGTTCCTGTGCTTCGTGGACAGCGACGACTCGATGCCGCCGAGTGCGTACGAGCTGATGATCAACACGCTGGACGAGACCGGCTCGGACTTCTGCACCGGCAACGTGCTGCGCTTCCGCGCCGTGGGCTACTACCAGTCCGGCGGCCACCTGAAGCCGTTCAAGGAGACCAGGCTCAAGACCCACATCACCGAGATCCCGGCGCTGGTCACCGACCGCACCGCGTGGAACAAGGTGTACCGCCGCTCGTTCTTCGACGCGGCCGCCCTGCTCTACCCCGAGGGCATCCTGTACGAGGACGCCCCGGTCAGCGTGCCGCACCACTACCTGGCCAAGAGCGTGGACGTGCTCTCCGAGCCGATCTACCACTGGCGCGAGCGCGAGGTCGGCGAGATGTCGATCACCCAGATGCGCACCAACCCCAAGGGCCTGATCGACCGGGTCGCCTCGGTCGAGCTGGTCCGCGCCTGGCTGATGAAGCAGACCGAGCCGCGCTTCGCCGAGTACCTGCGCTCCTACGACGAGAACACCCTCGTCGAGGAGATCCCGATGTTCTTCTCCTCCCTCGTGGAGGGCGACAAGGACTACCGGGACGCCTACCTCCTGCACGTCGGCCGGCTGCTCCGGGCGATCGGCGCCGAGCGGGTCTCCCGGCTGCGCGCGCCGCTGCGGCTGAAGTACCACCTGACCCTGTCGGGCCGGATGGACGAGCTGGTCGAGCAGATCACGTACGAGCGCGAGAGCGGCGGCGGCGTCCAGGCCCGCGGTCTGCTGCGCCCGTACGCCGACTACCCGTTCCTGCGCGGCGGGCGCAGGAGCGTCCCGGCCGGGGTGCTCAAGCTGGACAACTCGCTGGTCATCCGCAGCCGGCTGTACGACAGCTCCTGGGAGGGCGGCAGGCTCCGGTTGACCGGGCACGCGTACCCGGAGCAGCTGGGCGCGGCCGGCAAGCACGACATGGTCCGCACCCTGGTGCTGCGCGAGACCAAGGGCCGCCGGGTCATCGCGGTGCCGATGCGGACGACGTACAGCCCCGAGGCCACCGCCAGCTGCCACCACGACCTGTACAGCTGCGACTGGTCCGGCTTCACCGTCGCCGTCGACCCGAGGAAGCTCCGGCACCGCGGCCAGTGGAAGGACGGCAACTGGCGCGTCCTGGTGGCCGGCGCGGGCAAGGGCGGGGTCTACAAGGGCCGGATCTCGGCCGGGTGGAGCGACAGCGCCCAGTTCCTCCCGTCGCACTGGGTCGAGCCGGACGTGCGGATCGTGCCGTGGGTCCGGGACAACTTCGTCTACCTCCGGGTGGAGACGGTCAAGGCCCGGGTGACCGGCCTGGCCGCGCACGGCGACCGGCTGGAGGTCTCGGGTGCGGCCCGCTCCGGCCCGAGCTTCGCCGGGGCGCGGCTGCGGCTCACCCACACCGAGTCGGACCGCCACGTGAGCTTCCCGCTGGAGCTGGGCACCCCGGTCGGCTCGCTCCAGCCGTTCACCGCGGCCTTCCCGGTCGCCGAGCTGACCGCCGTCCGCGAGGCCTGGGCCGAGCTGGACCCGCTGGCCGCCGAGCGCAGCCGCGACCACTGGGACGGCGCGCTGCTGCTGGCCGACGGCAGCACCGTCCCGCTGGCCTGGGACGACCGCAACGCGCCGGAGCGGCTGCACCTGGCGCTGAACCCGCAGGCCCCGGTCGCCGAGCGCCGGGCGCTCTACTCCAAGCCGTCCCCCGAGGGGCGCCTCCAGTTCACCGACCAGGTGCTCCAGCCGATGGTGGACGAGGTGTCCTCGCGCGGCGCCGACGGCTTCCTGCTCAGCGGCTCGTTCCCGCTGCCCGGCGCGCACCGCTGGGAGCTGGTGGTCCGTCACAAGTGGCGCGAGGAGGAGCACGCCTACCCGGTGGAGATCTCGGACGGCCGGTTCCGCACCGCGCTGCCCGCCGTCCCGACGGCCTCCTTCGCCGGCCGGGTGCCGCTCTCCCGGGGCACCTGGAACGTCGTCTTCCGGCCGGTCGGGGTGCCGGTGCCGGAACTGCCGGACGCCGCCGCGCTGGTGACCCCGGACTGCTTCGACGTCCTGCCGGTCGTGGTGGAGTCCCGCGGCAAGCGGATACTGCTGGAGCGGCGCAACCACGACGGGCTGTCGCTGGAGTCGGACTCGGTGCTGCTGCCCGAGGAGCGGGCCGGCTTCCGCCAGCGCCAGCTGCAGAGCGTGGACTACCCGGCCGCCCGCCGGCTGCCGGTGCGCGACACGGTGGTGTACCACACCGGCAAGTACGGCACGTACTCCGGCTCGCCGCGGGCGGTCCACGAGGAGCTGGTCCGCCGCGGCCTGCCACTGGAGCACCTGTGGGGCAACGACGACATGCAGGCCGAGCTGCCGCAGAGCGTGACCGCGCTCCGCTACCGCAGCCCGGAGTGGTACGAGGCGCTGGCCACCGCCAAGTACGTCGTGGCCAGCACCCATCTGCCCGACTTCTTCGTCCGCCGCCCCGACCAGGTGGTCCTCCAGACCTGGCACGGCACCCCGCTGAAGCAGATCGGCCTCGACTTCGAGAAGGTCTGGTTCACCGACTCCAAGTACCTCAAGAGCCTGGCCCGGGAGGTCCCGAACTGGAGCCTGCTGGTGGCCGGCAACCGCTGGTCGGCCCCGGTGCTGCGGCGCGCCTTCGACTTCAAGGGCGAGATCCTGGAGAGCGGTTCGCCGCGGAACGACCTGCTGTTCGCGGCCGACCGGGAGAAGACCGCCGAGCAGGTCCGGGAGCGGCTCGGCCTGCCCGAGGGCAAGAAGGTCGTGCTCTACGCGCCGACCTGGCGCGAGGACCGGCGCCGGCCGCAGGGCGGCTACCAGATCGACCTGCGGATCGACCTGGCGGCGGCCAGGGCCGCGCTCGGCGACGACCAGGTGCTGCTGGTGCGCCGGCACCACCTGATGTGCGGCCAGATCCCGGGCGCCGGCAACGGCTACGTCTGGGACGTCGGCAGCTACCCCGACATGGCGGAGCTGCTGCTGATCGCCGACGTCCTGGTGACGGACTACTCGGCGAGCGTGTTCGACTTCGCGGCGACCGGCAAGCCGATCGTGTTCTTCACCTACGACCTGGAGCACTACCGGGACAACCTGCGCGGCTTCAGCCTGAACTTCGAGGCGGAGGCGCCCGGCCCGATGCCGGCCACCTCCGAGGAGCTCGTCTCGGTGCTCGGCCGGCTGGACGAGGTCACCGAGGAGTACGCGGACCGGGCGGCCGCGTTCCGCGAGGCGTACTGCGACCTGGACGACGGCAAGGCCTCGGCCCGGGTGGTCGACGCGATGCTCCGCAAGGAATAGCCCCCGCGCGCGATCCGGAAGGCGCCCGGCACCCTCGGTGCCGGGCGCCCGCGCGTCTGCGGGCGCCGTGTGGGGGCCGGTCGGAGCGGGCCGAGCCCGCGCCGGGGCGGGACACCGGCGCCGGGTCACCGTTGCCGGGACACCGCCGCCGGGTCACGCTCGCCGGGTCACCCGAACGGGTAGCTCCGCCAGGGGCGCCAGACCTCGTCCGCGTCGAAGCGGGAGAGGCCGAAGCCCGGCACCGGGAAGTCCGCCCGGAAGCCGCGCGCCTGCTCGTACGCCTGGTCCAGCACGTCGTCGGACAGGCCGTGGGCGACCGTCACGTGCGGGTGGTACGGGAAGGCCAGCTCGCGGGCCAGCGGGCCGGAGCGGATGTCCGCCTCCAGCAGCCGGCACTCCTGCGCGCCCTCCTCGACCCGGACGTACACCACCGGGGAGACCGGGCGGAAGGTCCCGCCGCCGCGCAGCAGCATCCGGAACGGCCGGTGCGCGGCCGCCACCGCCGCCAGGTGCTCCTCGATCTTCGGCAGCAGCTCCGCGGGCACCTCGGTCGGCGGCAGCAGGGTGACGTGCGTGGGTATCGACCGGGCCAGCGGATCGCCGTGCCCGGCCCGGGCGTCCTGGATCGCCGCGCCGTACGGATCCGGGACGCTCACGGACACGCCGATGGTGACGACCTCGGGGAGGTCGCCACCACCGGGCAGGCGCGTGAGCGGAGTCACCGCTTGGCGGCCGGGAGGAAGCCGATCCGGTCGTACACCGTCTCCAGCGTCACCGACGCCACCGCACGGGCCTTGTCGGCGCCGATCGCCAGCACCCGGTCCAGCTCGGCCGGGTCGTCCAGGAACATCCGGGTGCGCTCCTGGAACGGCGTCACCCACTCGGTGAACAGCTCGGCCAGCTCGGTCTTCAGGGCGCCGTACATCCGGCCCTCGAAGTGCGCGACCAGCTGGTCGATCGTCTGGCCGCTGAGCGCGGAGTGGATGCGCAGCAGGTTGGAGACGCCGGCCTTCTCCTGCTCGTCGTAGGAGACGACGGTGCCGGTGTCGGTGACGGCGCTCTTGAACTTCTTGGCGCTGGCCTTCGGCTCGTCCAGCAGGCTCACCAGGCCCTTGGGCGAGGAGGCCGACTTGCTCATCTTCACGCCCGGGTCCTGGAGGTCCTGGATCTTCGCCGTCTCCTTGAGGATGTACGGCTTCGGGACGGTGAAGGTCGGGCTGTAGCGGGTGTTGAAGCGCTCGGCGATGTCGCGGGTGATCTCCACGTGCTGGCGCTGGTCCTCGCCGACCGGGACGGCGTCCGCCTGGTAGAGCAGGATGTCCGCGATCTGCAGGATCGGGTAGGTGAACAGGCCGACGGTGGTGCCCTCGGCACCGTACCGGGCGGACTTGTCCTTGAACTGCGTCATCCGGGAGGCCTCGCCGAAACCGGTGAGGCAGTTCATCACCCAGGCGAGCTGCGCGTGCTCGGGCACGTGCGACTGGACGAACAGCGTGCAGTCGTCCGGGTCCAGGCCGGCGCCGAGCAGCTGGGCGGCGGAGACCCTGGTGTTCTGGCGCAGCGTCGCCGGGTCCTGCGGCACCGTGATGGCGTGCAGGTCGACGACCATGTAGAAGGCGTCGTTGGCCTCCTGGAGGTCGACCCACTGGCGCACCGCGCCCAGGTAGTTGCCGAGGTGGAACGAGCCGGAGGTGGGCTGGATGCCGGAGAGCACCCGGGGACGGTCCTTGACCGGACCAGTGACCGCTGCGTTGACCATGCGGGCCATTGTTCCAGTTCCACCGCTCGCTCAGGAAACCTCCGCCCCCGCGGGGTCGGCCAGTGTGACCGCACTCACCCCCACCCGGGCGATCCGCCGGCCCTCGACCTTGGCCACCGTCAGCAGCACCCCGCCGCCGCCCTCGACCGGGACCCGCACCTGGTCGCCGTCCCGGGGCAGCCGGCCGAGGGCGGCGACCAGGCAGCCCGCCACCGTCTCGTACGGGCCCTCCGGCAGGGTGACGCCGGTCTCCTCGGTGAAGTCGCCGAGGTTGAGGAGACCGTCCAGCTCCATGCCGCCACCGGCCAGCCGACGGGTGGGGGCGGCCTCCGGGCGGTCGTACTCGTCCCGGATCTCGCCGATCACCTCCTCGACCAGGTCCTCCAGGGTGACGATCCCGGCGGTGCCGCCGTACTCGTCCACCACGATGGCCAGGTGGTGGCCCTCGCGGCGCATCTCGCCCATCGCCTCCAGCACCCGCTTGGTGCCGGGCAGCAGCTTGACCGGGCGGGCCAGGTCGCGGACCTTGGCGGCCTGCTCGCCGCGCGCGCCGTACAGGTCGCGGACGTGGACGAAACCGACCACCGCGTCGGCGCTGCCCTCGACCACCGGGTAGCGCGAGTGCGGCGAGGTGTCGGCCTGGTGCCGGACGGCGGCCAGCGGGCGCTCGGCGTCCAGGAAGGTCACCTCGGTGCGCGGGACCATCACCTCGCGCAGCTGGCGCTCCCCGGCGGCGAACACGTCGGCGATCAACGCCCGTTCGTCGCTTCCGAGTTCGGTGTTGGTGGCGACCAGGCCGCGCAGCTCCTCGGAGCTCATCGAGCCGCGGCCCGCCGTCGGGTCGCCGCCGAGCAGCCGGACCATCAGGTCGGTGGAGTGGCCGAGCAGCCAGATCGCCGGCCGCAGCACCACCGACATCACGTCCACCACCGGGGCGGCGACGACCGAGATCGACTCGGCGCGCTGCAGGCCGATCCGCTTGGGGGTCAGCTCGCCCAGCACCAGCGAGGCGTAACTGATCACCAGGGTGAGGCCGACCAGCGCCACCGCGTCGGACACGCCCTCGGAGAGCCCGGCCCGGACGAACAGCGGGGCGACCTTGCCGGACAGGGTGTCCGCGCCGAAGGCGGCGGACAGGAAGCCCATGCAGGTCACCCCGACCTGGACGGCGGCCAGGAAGCGGTTGGGGTCGGCGGCCAGGTGCGCGGCCCGCGCCGCGCGCCGGGTGCCGCGCCCCTCCAGCGCCCGGATCTGGCCCTCGCGCAGCGAGATCAGCGAGATCTCGGCGACGTTGAACAGCCCGCCCAGCAGGATGAAGACGAGGACGAGCGCGGCGTCCCCGAGTGTTTCGTTCACAGCGGGCCAGTGTAGGGCGGCCGGTACCCGCCGGCGCCGGACACGGCGGCGGGCCCGGAGGCCGGACGCGGCGGCGGCCCGCCGCTTCCGGGAGGGAAGCGGCGGGCCGCCGGTGGAGCCGTGCGGGGCGGGCTCAGATGAGGCCCAGCTCCTGGACCGCGTCGCGCTCCTCGGTCAGCTCCTTGACCGAGGCGTCGATGCGGGCGCGCGAGAAGTCGGAGATCTCCAGGCCCTGGACGATCTCGAACTTGCCGTCCTTGGTGGTGACCGGGAAGGACGAGATCAGGCCCGCCGGAACGCCGTACGAGCCGTCGGAGACGACGCCCATGGAGGTCCAGTCGCCCTCGGCGGTGCCGTTGACCCAGGTGTGGACGTGGTCGATGGCGGCGTTGGCGGCCGAGGCGGCCGAGGAGGCGCCACGGGCCTCGATGATGGCGGCGCCGCGCTTGGCGACGGTCGGGATGAAGTCGTTCTCCAGCCAGGCCTGGTCGGCGCCGACGGCCTCGAAGGCCGGCTTGCCGGCGATCTCGGCCTGGAAGATGTCCGGGTACTGGGTGGCGGAGTGGTTGCCCCAGATGGTGACGCGCTTGATGTCGGAGACCAGGGCGCCGGTCTTGGCGGACAGCTGGCCGACGGCGCGGTTGTGGTCCAGGCGGGTCATCGCGGTGAAGCGCTCGGCCGGGACGTCCGGGGCGTTGCGCTGGGCGATCAGGGCGTTGGTGTTGGCCGGGTTGCCGACGACCAGGACCTTGATGTCGTCCGCGGCGTGGTCGTTGATGGCCTTGCCCTGCGGGCCGAAGATGCCGCCGTTGGCCTGGAGCAGGTCGCCGCGCTCCATGCCCGCGGTGCGCGGACGGGCGCCGACCAGCAGCGCGACGTTGGCGCCGTCGAAGGCCTCGTTCGGGTTGTCGGTGATCGTGATGTCGCGCAGCAGCGGGAAGGCGCAGTCGACGAGCTCCATGGCGGTGCCCTCGGCGGCCTTCAGGCCCTGCGGGATCTCCAGGAGGCGCAGGTTCACCGGCACGTCGGCACCGAGCAGGTGGCCCGAGGCGATGCGGAAGAGCAGCGCGTAGCCGATCTGGCCGGCCGCTCCGGTGATGGTGACGTTGACGGGGGTGCGGGTCATTTCTACCTTCTCCAGCAAATCGCCAGGCGCCCCAGGCACACCGGCACTGGAGCCAGGATGATCTCTCTCGACGTCGAGAGACCGGCGTCAGGTTATCGCAAAGGGAAGCGTACGCCGGGTGTCCCGGCGTGGCTGATGCGTCACAGAAGAAAGGCGGCCCCCGCCCCGGCCCTGGGTTTCCATGGGCCGGGCGGGGGCCGCCTCGGACGTCGGGTCAGTGCCTGGGCCGGCCCATCAGCTGGCCGATGTTGTCGAGCAGCGGGATCTGCACCCACGGGTTCGGCTGCGCCACCAGGGTCAGCAGCACGATCGAGATGCCCAGGAAGCTCAGCACGATCACGTCCGTGAAGCGGCTGCGCACCGCCAGCATCCCGACCTCGGGCAGCACCAGCCGCAGCACCGCGCCGAGCAGCACGCCGCCGCCGAGGATCAGCAGCCCGTACTTGAAACCGTCCTTGAAGTCGGCGAACCAGGTGACCGCGAGGCCGGCGCCGACGACCAGCAGGACCAGCGTGATCGGCCACTGCCGCACCGGCAGGGCGTGAGCGCGCCCGAGGGCCGCGGCCGAGCCCTCGGGGGGCAGGGTGCCGGTGGTCCTGACCGGCCTGCGGCGGGTCCGTGCCGGTCGCGGTTCAGTCATGCTCGCCGTCCCTGGGGTGTCAGATGCCGGCGCGGCGCTCGGCCGCCTCGACGATGTTGTTGAGCAGCATCGCGCGGGTCATCGGGCCCACGCCGCCGGGGTTCGGGGAGATCCAGCCGGCCACCTCGGCCACGCCCGGGTGCACGTCGCCGACGATCTTGCCCTCGCTGCGGCTGACGCCCACGTCCAGCACCGCCGCGCCCGGCTTGACGTCCTCCGGCTTGACCAGGTGCGGCACGCCGGCGGCGGCCACGATGATGTCGGCCTTGCGCAGGTGGGCGCCGAGGTCCCGGGTGCCGGTGTGACACAGGGTGACGGTGGCGTTCTCGCTGCGGCGGGTCAGCAGCAGGCCGATCGAGCGGCCGACGGTGATGCCGCGGCCGACCACGACCACCTCGGCGCCGTCGATCTCGACGTCGTGGCGGCGCAGCAGCTCGACGATGCCGAGCGGGGTGCACGGCAGCGGGCCCTCGATGCCCAGGGCGAGCCGGCCGAGCGAGGTCGGGTGCAGGCCGTCGGCGTCCTTGTCCGGGTCCATCAGCTCCAGGACCGGGTTCTGGTCCAGGCCCTTGGGCAGCGGCAGCTGGACGATGTAGCCGGTGCAGGACGGGTCGGCGTTGAGCTCGCGGACGACGTTCTCGACGTCCTCCTGGGTGGCGGTGGCGGGCAGCTCGCGCTGGATCGAGGCGATGCCGACCTCGGCGCAGTCCTTGTGCTTCCCGTTCACGTACCAGCGGCTGCCCGGGTCGTCGCCGACCAGGACGGTGCCGAGGCCGGGCGTGACGCCCTTCGCCTTGAGGGCCGCCACGCGGGCGGCGAGTTCGGACTTGATCGCGGCGGCGGTGGCCTTGCCATCGAGAATCTGGGCAGTCATGACCCCATTCTCCCGGATCGCGGGGAGACTCCGTACCGAGGGCGTCCGACGGCTCCGGCGGCCCCGGGCGAGCCGACGGGCGGGTGGACGAACGGGTGGACCGCCGGGTGAACGGACGGACACGAAGGTCCGCCGCACGTTGCGGTTGCGCCACAGTCTTGACGCGGCGCGCGGAACCGGCTGGACAGGGCGCCGTCGTCCGGATGACGATAAGCGCGCATTCCCGCCGCGATACCGGCCCGGTGACGGGCCGACGGACCCCGCGGCGGGCGTACCCGGGGGAAAGAGCCAGTGAGCCGACCACAGCAGAACGAGCCGTCCGACCGCGCGGGCACCGTCCGCCCCGCGCCGCACCCGTCGGCCGCCTCGCGCCACTGATGCTCACCACGCTGCCGAGCCGCGGCGCCCGTCACCGCCGCCGGGCCGTCACCCCGCTCCGCTGACGTCCCCTTCGGCCGGTGAACCGACTCACCGACCGGCACCGGACCGTCCGTGTCCCGTCCCCGCGTCCCCGTAACCGCCCGGAGGCATACATGAGTTACCCGCCCGACCCGAACAACCCGTACGGCCAGCCGCCGGCCGCCCCGGGCTACGGCTACCCGCAGCAGGCCCCGCCGCCGGCCGCCGCGTACGGCTACCCGCAGCAGGCCCCGGCCTACGGGTACGCGCCGGTGGCCCCGCCGACCATGCCGGGCCTGGTGACGACCGCCCGCGTGCTGCTGTTCATCGTCGGCGGCGTGCAGACGCTCGCCGCGATCGCCTACATGATCATCGGTGCGGCCGCCAAGGACGTCACCAACGCCGGCCGGGCCGCGACCAACGACAACCCGATCACCGCGCTGGGCGACGCCGCCGCCGGTGTCCTGATCGTCGTCGCCGTGGTGTTCGGCCTGTTCGCCGCGCTCTCCATCACGCTGGGCGCGAAGTTCGGCAAGGGCGGCAACGCCGTCCGCGTCACCACCATCGTGTACGGCTCGCTCGGCGGCCTGGTCGGCCTGCTGATCCTGCTCGGCGCCATCTCCGGCGGCACCGCCGTCGGCCTGGTGATGGCCCTGCTCTGGCTGGCGGTCAGCATCATCTGGATCACCGCCATGTGCGTCCAGGACGGCGTCAACTGGTTCAACCGGCCGCGGTACTGACCGGCCCGCACGACAGAGCGGCCCGGCTCCCTCCTCGGAGGGGGCCGGGCCGCTCTGTCATGCCGTCACGCCGTGGGCGGGATCAGTGGAAGAAGTGCCGCGCGCCGGTGAAGTACATGGTCACGCCGGCCTCGGCGGCCGCCGCGACGACCTCCTCGTCCCGGATCGAGCCACCGGGCTGGACGATCGCCCTGACGCCGGCCGCGATCAGGATCGCCGGGCCGTCCGCGAACGGGAAGAAGGCGTCCGAGGCCGCGTAGGCGCCCTTGGCGCGCTCGCCGGCCCGCTCGACCGCGAGCTTGCAGGAGTCCACCCGGTTGACCTGGCCCATGCCGACGCCGACCGAGGCGCCGTTCTTGGCCAGCAGGATCGCGTTGGACTTGACGGCCCGGCAGGCCCGCCAGGCGAACGCCAGCTCGGCCAGCTCGGCCGCGGACAGCGCCTCACCGGTGGCGAGGGTCCAGTTCGCCGGGTCGTCGCCCTCGGCGTGCACCCGGTCGGCGTCCTGGAGCAGCACGCCGCCGGAGACCGGGCGCACCTCCCGGCGGTTGGCCGGGGCCTCGGGGGCGAGCAGCACCCGCAGGTTCTTCTTGCGGGTGAGCACCTCCAGGGCGCCCTCCTCGTAGCCGGGGGCCACGACGACCTCGGTGAAGATCGGGGCGATCTGCTCGGCCAGCGCGACGGTGACCGGGCGGTTGACGGCGATCACGCCGCCGTACGCGGAGACCGGGTCGCACTCGTGCGCCTTGCGGTGCGCCTCGGCGACGTCGGCGCCGGTCGCGATGCCGCACGGGTTGGCGTGCTTGATGATCGCGACGGCCGGCTCGGCGTGGTCGTAGGCGGCGCGCCGGGCGGCGTCGGTGTCGACGTAGTTGTTGTACGACATCTCCTTGCCGTGCAGCTGCCGCGCGCCGGCCAGGCCGCCGGTTCCGTCGCTGTACAGCGCGGCGCCCTGGTGCGGGTTCTCGCCGTAGCGCAGCACGTTCTGCCGCTCCCAGGTCGAGCCGAGGAACTCGGGGAACCGCTCGTCGCTGGGCGCGTAGCCGTCCTCGAACCAGGAGGCGACGGCCACGTCGTAGGCGGCGGTGTGGGCGAACGCGGCACCGGCCAGGCGCTTGCGGGTGGCCAGGTCGAAGCCGCCCTCCCGGGCCGCCTTCAGCACGTCGCCGTAGCGGGCCGGGTCGACCACCACGGCCACCGAGGGGTGGTTCTTGGCGGCGGCGCGGACCATGCTCGGGCCGCCGATGTCGATCTGCTCGACGCACTCGTCCGGGGTGGCGCCGGAGGCGACGGTGGCCTTGAACGGGTAGAGGTTCACCACGACCAGGTCGAAGGGCTCGACGCCCAGCTCGGCCAGCTGCGCGCGGTGCGACTCCAGCCGCAGGTCGGCCAGCACGCCGGCGTGCACGCGGGGGTGCAGCGTCTTCACGCGCCCGTCCAGGCACTCCGGGAAACCGGTCAGCTCGGAGACCTCGGTCACCGGGACGCCGGCGGCGGCGATCCGGCCGGCGGTGGAGCCGGTGGAGACGATGGCGACCCCGGCGGCGTGCAGGCCCTGGGCCAGCTCCTCCAGACCGGTCTTGTCGTACACGCTGATCAGCGCGCGACGGATCGGACGAACGTTCTCCGAAACGGGCGTGGTGGAGCTGGCACTCATGCTCCCACCTCGCTGCGCTCGGCGGGCGCTGCGCGCCAGGCACCTTCCTCGATGACTCGTTCGCTGCGCTCACTCATGTGCCGGAATCCATACCTTTCGGTCCTCGATGCGGTGACCCTCGCGGGCCAGCCGGCCCACGACGTCGACGAGCAGCTTGCGCTCGACAGTCTTGATGCGCTCGTGCAGCGCGTCGCCGCCATCGGCGTGGTCGGCGTCGACGACCTCGACGACGCCCTGCGCGATGATCGGCCCGGTGTCCACGCCGGCGTCGACCAGGTGGACGGTGCAGCCGGTGACCTTCACCCCGTACGCGAGCGCGTCGGTGACGCCGTGGGCGCCGGGGAAGGCGGGCAGCAGTGCGGGGTGGGTGTTGACGATCCGCCCGGCGAAGGCGGCGATGAACTCGGGGCCGAGGATCTTCATGAAACCGGCCGTGACCACCAGGTCCGGCTGGTACTCGGCGGTGGAGGCGGTCAGCGCGCGGTCCCAGGCGGCCCGGTCGGGGAAGTCCTTCACCCGGTGGACGAAGGTCGGCAGGCCGGCCTTCCCGGCGCGCTCCAGGCCGACGATCCCGTCCCGGTCCGCGCCCACGGCGAGGATCTCGGCGCCGTACGCCGGATCGGCCGCGGCGTCGATCAGCGCCTGCAGGTTGGTGCCGGAACCGGAGACCAGCACCACCAGGCGGGCCGGTCCGGGCGTACGGGGCGGGAAGTGCTGGGCGGGGGCGGCGGCCACTGCGCGTCTCTCCGTAGGTCGGGCGCCGTCCGCTGGTACGTCCACCGGCGGTGGGGCCACTACGAACGGCAGGTCGAGCGAGGGGGAACTCCGGGAAAACCCGCCGCGACGCGGGCCCGGGGAACCTCTGTGGGCTGCTGACCGTCACCACGATAACGGCTGGTCGGACGGCCTCCGCACCCTCCCGGCGGCGCTACGCGCGTAGTTGAGACGGGGATCTCCTCCGGCCCGCCGCACCGCAGTCGCCCGGCCCGCGGCGGCCCACCGGCGGTCGCGCACCGGCCCCGCGGCACGGGCCGCCGGTGGGCCGGCGGACGGCTGCGGGATCATTGGGGGCGCGGGAGACCGCTCCGACGCGAGAACCTCCGAACGAGCCCCGACCGAGAAGGAATGGCTGAACCCATGAGCAGCGGCGACGACACCGGCGAGCGCAACCCCTTCACACCGCCGCCGGCGGATGCCCCGGACCAGCCGTGGCAGCCGCGCAGCCCCTGGGGCGGCGGGGGCCACGGCTCCGACGGGCAGGGCGGCCAGGACGGGCAGGGCGGCCAGGACGGCCGAGGCGGCTCCGACGGGCAGGGCGGCCGGCGCCCCCAGCTGCCGCCGCCGTGGGGCCCCGGCGGCGACGGCCGCCCCGGCCAGCGGCCGCCGGCCCCGCAGCCGCCCCGGCTCGACCTCGCCGATCCGGCCCACCGCAAGGCCCGCAACGCCGCGCTGGCCGGGCCGTTCGCCCTGGTCTGCCTGTTCGCGGGGTTCCACTGGATCGCCCTGCTGGTCGGGGTGCTCGGCATCGTCTGGGGCGTCGGCGCGCTGCGCGCCCGGCGGACCGGTCCGGCCGCCGCCGCGGTCGCCGGACCGGGCGGCCCGGTGCCGGTGGCCCCGGCGTCGAACCCGCTCACCCCGGCCGCGCTCGCCGGCATCCTCACCGGTGCGATGACCGTCGTGGTCGCCACCTCGGTGATCGGCCTCGGGTACCACTACCGCGACTACGTCACCTGCGTCCAGGACTCGCTGACCAGCGTCGGCGCCCAGAACTGCGACCGGTACGCGCCGCAGTGGTACGTGGACTTCACCGGGAACGCCGAGTAGTCGGACCTCCGGATCCGCTCGGCCGGGTCCGGTCAGGCGTCCGGGTCCGGTCAGGCGTCCAGGTCCACGCGGTCGACCGGGTCCACGCGCTCGACCGGGTCCCGGTCATCGGGGCCGGGGCCGCCGGCGCTCCTCGTGCCCGGCGCGGAGAGGCGCAGCACCAGGGCGTACGTACGGGCGCGCAGCCTCAGCGCACCCCGGCGGGCCCGCCGCGCGAGCCGGGCGGACACGCCCCCGCCGTCCGCCGGGCCCAGCGTGCGGTACCGGACCAGCAGCGCGCCCGGAACGGCGACCAGCGCGATCCAGCCCGCCGCCACCGGGCCCGTCCACGGCACCGGCCCCACCCAGGCCAGCCGCTCCCCCGCCAGCGCCCCGCCGGAGAGCCAGCCCAGCACCGCCGCCCCGGCCCCGACCGTCAGCGCCGCCGCCAGCGCGGCCACCGCCGTCGCCGCCGCCGGCCAGGGCCGGGGGCGCTCGCCGGCCCCGGCCACGGCGGGCCGCCGCCCCGCCGCCGCGCGGCCCAGCAGCACCGCCGGCACCACACCGGCCAGCAGCGGCAGCGCCGACACCGCGAGCCGCCAGCCGCCCGGGCCGTCCGCCGGCAGCAGGGCGAACAGCGGGAACTCGGGCACCGGGCCCAGCGCCGTACCGGTCGGCGCCACCACCGTCCCGGTGCCCACCGCGAAGCCCGGACCCAGCGCGTACGCGGCGCCCCACAGCACCGCGTTCGGCAGCACGGCCAGCGCGAGCAGCAGCAGTCCCACCACCGCGGCGGGACCGCCGCCCAGCAGCGCCGTCCCGCGCCCGCCGCCGGCCACCGCGTCCAGCACCGCCGAGCACGCCACCAGCAGGCCGCCCGCCGCGACCAGCCCGGCCCCGCCCGCCAGCGCCGCGGCCCGTACCACCGGCGCGCCGTCGGCCGGGCGGCAGCGCGGGGGGAGGCGGTCCAGCGGGGAGTCGGCCGGCAGGTCGAGGGCGGTCACCGAGCGGGCCCCGGCGGCCGTCGCCAGTCCCGCCACCAGCGCCACCACCAGGACGTCCAGCAGCACCCGGCTGCGGAACGGCCCGGCTCCCGCGCAGTGCAGCGCCACCCCGACGGCCACCGCACAGTAGCCCGCCCACACCGCCACCGGACCGCCCCAGCGCGAACGCAGCCCGCGCCGCGCCGCCACCCCGGCGGCTGCCCGGTGGAGCCGGACCACGGCCAGGGCGCCGAGCAGCAGCGGAGTGACGGTCAGCGGGGCGTCCGCCGGCCCGCGCAGCACCGGCGCGCCGTGCGCGAGCAGCCAGAGCACTCCCGCCAACCGGGTGACAGCGGCCGCGCCGTCGTCCGCGTACGGCGACACCACCCAGCACCCGAGCACCGGCGCCCCGACCACCGCGAGGCCGACCAGCGCCGTCCGCACTCCCGCCAACAGGTCGGCCAGCGCGGGGCGTACGCCCAATTCACCGGGTGACTCCAGGATCGGACGGCCCATCAGCTGCGTCATGGGCCACATGGTGCCAAGGCGACTCGCCATGCTCCGTGAAGCGCCAAACCGCCGCCGTGTCCCAGATTATTGGCTTATGCGCATTTTCAGACCTTGCCCCCAAGCCGCCGGCGCCCCGGCCCGGAGCGTCTGATGACCACGCCACCCACCGCCGACTCCCCCACCCCGGAGCGCCACCGCAAGCCGGCCCGCGCCGACACCGACGCGGGTCGGCTGCTGCGGAAACTGACCCCCCGTGAGGCCCAGACCCTGGCCCACCTCGCGGCCGGCCACGACCTCCCCCGCACCGCCGCCGCCCTCGGGGTCACCCCCACCACCGTCCGCAGCTACCTCCAGCGCGCCCTGCGCAAGCTCGGCGCCCGCACCGAGGCGGAAGCCCTCGCCCTGCTGGCCGGCGCACTGCCGCACCCCCCGGGCCCAGGCCCGACCGGGCAACCGGTGAGCTTCGCCGGTCGCAACCCGGCCGATCTGGGACCGGCCTCGGCAGCCGGCCCGGGACCGGCCCCGGCAGCCGACCGCGCGCGGCCAGGACCCACGCCGGGCGGGGAAGCGGACGGCAAGCGGCGCCGCTCCCGAACCGGGAGGCCGTCGCCCGGCCCGAAGGGCGCCGCCCCCGAGCGCGCGCAGGAGGAGTGCACGCCCGAGGCCCGGGCGGCAGGCGCCGCCACCGGGCCGGCGCGCCCGGCCGCACCGGCGACGCCCGACGGCCTGCGCCGGCCGTCCGACCCGGGCCGCGAACCGGCACCTCCGACGGCCCCCGGTCGGCCCGGCGGCCCGCCTGCCGCCGGGCCGGCCCGGGCCGGGGACGTCCGGAGCGGGGACGTCCGAGCCGCGAACGCAGGGCCGGCGACCGCCGCGACCGCATCCGGCGACCCCGGCCGTACACGGCAGGCCGAGCGGGAGGGACGCGCCGCCGACCCCGCGCCCGGGGCAGGCCACGTCGACACGCCGCACCGGGCCCCGACCGCGCCGGAAGCGGCCGGAGCGCGGCCGCCCGACCGGGCCGGGAAGGCGGAGCAGGAGGAGCACGCCGCCGCCCCCTCCCCCGCGGCCCGCGTCCGGTCCCCGGCCGAGCCCGCCGTCGGCCCCGGGTGGGCGGCGCTGGCCGCCGCCGCTCCCGCGGACGCGGACGACGACCTCGACACGGAGCCCCCGGCCGCCCCGGCGATGGACTTCGAGGAGCTGTACGAGACCGCGCACACCCGGCTGGTGCAGCAGATGTTCCTGCTGACCGCCTGCCGCCACCGGGCGGTGCACTGCGTGCGGCGGGCGTTCGGGGAGGCCCGGCGGCACTGGGAGGCGGTGGCCGGTTCGGGGAGCCCGGAGGGGTGGGTCCGGGTGCGGGCCTGCGAGCTGGCGCTGTCCCCGTGGCACCGGGGCGGGCCCCGGCGCTCGCACGCGTGGGGGTTGCCGCACCGGCGGATCAAGGTGCGGCCGGCCGACGAGGCCCAGGCGGTGCTGCCGGACCACGACCGGCTGACCGACCGGGACCGGGCGCTGCTGAAGGCCCTCAGGAGGCTGTCCCGGCCGCAGCGCCGGGCGCTGGTGCTGCACGACGGGCTGGGGCTGCCGGCCGCGGCGGTCGCGGTGGAGGTGGAGTCCACCCTGGCGGCGGCCGAGGGGCGGGTGTGGGCCGCCCGGACGGCGCTGGCGCGGTGGGTGCCGGATCTGGTCGGGCCGGATCCGGCGGCCCCCGGCTTCGCGGACGGGCTGAGCGGGCTGATGCACCGGGCCGCGGTGCGCGGCTGCCCGGAGCCGCACCGGATGCCGGTTCCGGCGCTGCGGGCCCGGCACCGGCTCCGGACGGCGAGCCGGACGGGCGCGGCGGCGCTGCTGACGGTCGCGGTGGGCGGGGCCACGCTGGCCACCCTGGCGGGGGTGCGCCCGGCGGAGCTGTTCCGGCCGGTCGCCCCGCCGGCGCCCGCGCTGTGCCTGCCCGCCGACGGGGCGGGTGCGGAGCCGGGCGTGCCGCTGGTGCCCGGCGGCACGCCGAGCGGCGTCACCAGCATCTGGTGCAGCCCGGCGCCCGGTCTGGAGGCCGTCCTGGTGGCACCGCGGGCGCAGGCGGTCGCGCGCTGGGAGCTGCCGTCGGCGGGCCGGGGCGCCGCTCCGCCGCCGCAGGGCCCGGCGGTCTGCCGGCTGTGGTCGCCGCAGCCGTGCACGACGGGGCCGACGGGGCCCTGAGCCGCAACGGCGAGCGCCCCCGCCCGGGAAGGGCGGGGGCGCTCGTCACGCGCGGGGCGGGATCAGCCCTGGGCGGCGATGATCTCGCGGGCCAGGCGGGCGGTCTCGGACGGCGTCTTGCCGACCTTGACACCGGCGGCCTCGAGGGCCTCCTTCTTCGCCTGGGCGGTGCCCGAGGAGCCGGAGACGATGGCGCCGGCGTGGCCCATGGTCTTGCCCTCGGGGGCGGTGAAGCCCGCGACGTAGCCGACGACCGGCTTGGTCACGTTCGCCTTGATGAAGTCCGCGGCACGCTCCTCGGCGTCGCCACCGATCTCACCGATCATGACGATGAGCTCGGTCTCCGGGTCCTCCTGGAAGGCCTTGAGCGCGTCGATGTGGGTGGTGCCGATGACCGGGTCGCCACCGATGCCGACGGCCGAGGTGAAGCCGATGTCCCGCAGCTCGTACATGAGCTGGTAGGTCAGGGTGCCGGACTTCGAGACCAGGCCGATCTTGCCGGCCTTGGTGATGTCGGCCGGGATGATGCCGGCGTTCGACTGTCCGGGGCTGATCAGGCCGGGGCAGTTCGGGCCGATGATGCGGGTCTTGTTGCCCTTGGCACCGGCGTGCGCCCAGAAGGCGGCGGTGTCGTGCACCGGGACGCCCTCGGTGATGACGACGGCCAGCGGGATCTCGGCGTCGATGGCCTCGACGACGGCGGCCTTGGTGAAGGCCGGCGGCACGAAGAGGACGGAGACGTCGGCGCCGGTCTCCTTCATGGCCTCGGCGACGGAGCCGAAGACCGGGATCTCGGTGCCGTCGACGTCGACCGTGGTGCCGGCCTTGCGCGGGTTCACGCCGCCGACGATCCGGGTGCCCGAGGCGAGCATGCGGCGGGTGTGCTTCATGCCCTCGGCGCCGGTCATGCCCTGGACGATGACCTTGCTGTCCTTGGTAAGGAAGATAGCCATGGTGTTAAGTCCCCTTCCTTACTTGTTGGCCAGCTCGGCGGCGCGGTCAGCGGCGCCGTCCATGGTGTCCACGCGCTGGACCAGCGGGTGGTTGGCGTCGTCGAGGATCTTGCGACCCAGCTCCGCGTTGTTGCCGTCCAGACGGACGACCAGCGGCTTGGTGACGTTCTCGCCCTTGCCCTCGAGGAGCGCCAGGGCCTGCACGATGCCGTTGGCGACCGCGTCGCACGCGGTGATGCCGCCGAAGACGTTGACGAAGACCGACTTGACGTCGGGGTCGCCCAGGATGATCTCCAGGCCGTTCGCCATCACCTCGGCGGAGGCGCCGCCACCGATGTCGAGGAAGTTGGCGGGCTTGACGCCGCCGTGGTTCTCACCGGCGTAGGCGACCACGTCGAGGGTGCTCATGACGAGGCCCGCGCCGTTGCCGATGATGCCGACCTGGCCGTCGAGCTTGACGTAGTTCAGGCCCTTGGCCTTGGCGGCCGCCTCGAGCGGGTTGGCCGCGGCCTTGTCCTCGAGCGCCTCGTGCTCCGGCTGGCGGAACTCGGCGTTCTCGTCCAGGGAGACCTTGCCGTCGAGCGCGATGATCTTGCCCTCGCCGGACTTGATCAGCGGGTTGACCTCGACGAGGAGGGCGTCCTCCTTGATGAAGACGGTCCACAGCTTCTGGAGGACCTCGGCGACCTGGTCGGCGACCTCGGCCGGGAACTTCGCCGCGGCGACGATCTCGGCGGCCTTCTCCGGGGTGCAGCCCTCGTTGGCGTCGACCGGGATCTTGGCGAGCGCGTCGGGGTTCTGCTCGGCGACGACCTCGATCTCCACGCCGCCCTCGACGCTGGCCATGGCCAGGAAGGTGCGGTTGGTGCGGTCCAGCAGGAACGAGACGTAGTACTCGTCCTTGATGTCCGCGGTCTGGGCCAGCATCACCTTGTGAACGGTGTGGCCCTTGATGTCCATGCCGAGGATCTGCTCGGCCTTGGCGACGGCGTCCGCCGGGTCGGCGGCGAGCTTGACGCCGCCGGCCTTGCCTCGGCCGCCCACCTTCACCTGAGCCTTGACGACGGCGCGGCCGCCGAAGCGCTCCGCGATGGCGGCAGCGTCTGCGGCGGTCTCGATGACATCGCCGTCAAGCACGGGCACGCCGTGCTTGGCGAAGAGGTCCCTCGCCTGGTACTCGAACAGGTCCACGTGTTTGTCCTTGTTCGTGGTCGCGGATTGTGTCTCTACGAGCGTGCCACGGCAGGATCTTCGCTGCGGGTCGTCGGGGCGGTGCGGGTACGCAGAGGTACGGCCTTGCGGCCCACACAGCCACGGGCGCACACGTCAATCAACACGCGCGTCACGTCCGTCTGGCAGGTTATCCCCGTGGGACGGGCCTGTTCCGCCCGGGGCCTGCCCGGCATGGGTGAGAACCGTCACAGAATGCCCGGCGGGACGGGGTCGGCGGCCGGTCCACCGATCGAGCGGATTGACGCGTTCGGGTGAACGCCTCACCCGCCCTGCGGCGGGACCGGGATCGGGCGCTTCTCGATGGCCGCGGCCATGATCTCCGGGAACGCGTCCGGGGTGCAGGCGAAGGCCGGCGCGCCGAGCGAGGCCAGGGCGGCGGCGTGCGCGTGGTCGTACGCCGGGGCCCCCTCGTCGGAGAGCGCGAGCAGGGCGATGAACTGGACGCCGGCCGCCTTCATCGCGGCGACCCGCTTGAGCATGCCGTCCCGGATGCCGCCCTCGTACAGGTCGCTGATCAGCACCACGACGGTCTCGGACGGCCGGGTGATCTTCGACTGGCAGTAGGCGAGCGCGCGGTTGATGTCGGTGCCGCCGCCGAGCTGGGTGGCGAACAGGACGTCGACCGGGTCGGTGAGCTGTTCGGTGAGGTCGACCACCGAGGTGTCGAAGACGACCAGCCGGGTGTCCAGGGTGCGCATCGAGGCGAGCACCGCGCCGAACACCGCCGAGTGGACGACCGAGGGCGCCATCGAGCCGGACTGGTCGATGCAGAGGATGACGTCCTTCTTCACCGCGCGCTGGGCGCGGGCGTAGCCGACCAGCCGCTCCGGGACGACGGTGCCGTGCTCGGGCAGGTAGTTCTTCAGGTTGGCCCGGATGGTGCGGTCCCAGTCGATGTCGCGGTGGCGGGGACGGTTGACCTTGGCGCTGCGGTCGAGGGCGCCGCCGAGGGTGGCCCGGGTGCGGTCGGCGAGCCGGCGCTCCAGGTCCGCGACCACCTTGCCGACCACCGCCCGGGCGGTCTCCCGGGTGGTCTCGGGCAGCGCGTGCTTGAGCGAGAGCAGGGTGCCGACCAGGTGCACGTCCGGCTCGACGGCCTCCAGCATCTCCGGCTCCAGCAGCAGCCGGTCCAGGCCGAGCCGGCTGATCGCGTCCTGCTGCATCAGCTGCACGACGGTGGACGGGAAGTACTCGCGGATGTCGCCCAGCCAGCGGGCCACCTGCGGGGCCGAGCCGCCCAGCCCGGCGCTGCGGCGGCCGCCGCGGCCGGGCCGGGCGCCCTCGTCGGGGGCGCCGCGGTAGAGCGCGGCGAGGGCGCCGTCCATCGCGGCGTCACGGCCGCGCAGGGTGCAGCCGGTGCCGTCGGCCTCGCCGCCGAGCACCAGCCGCCAGCGGCGCAGCCGTTCGTCGGTCGTGGGCGCTGCCATCTCGTCCTCCTCCTTCAGCGGGTCCTGCGGCGGGGCAGGCGTTCGGTGCGGTGCGGGCCGCGGCGGGGTGTCACTGCGGCGGTGCCGGGTGCCGGGTGCCGGGTGCCGGGTGTCAGGTGTCGCGGCCGGCGGCCTGCCGGGGGATCCTCGGCCGGATGCCGAGCAGCAGGGCCACCACCGGGACGGCGGCGTCGGCGCGGGCCCGGTCCAGTTCACCGGCCTCGGACCGGGCGGCCGGGGGCTCGCCGAGCGGGCCGGCCGCGACCCGGCCGCCGATGGTGGTGCGCACGCCCGCCTCCAGCCCGGCAAAGGTGCGGCGCAGCAGCGGCAGCACGTCGGTGAAGACCTCGCCGCTCACTCCGGTCAGCCACTCGTCCAGCAGGGCGAGCAGCCTCGGGTCGTGCAGCAGCAGGGCGCCGCCGCCGGTCAGGAAGCCCTCGACCCAACCGGCCGCGTCCGCCGGGGCGCTGGCGACGGAGAGCACCAGCCGGAGCCGTCGTCCCGCCTCCTCGGAGTCGAGCCGGCCGTCGTCCAGCAGCAGCCGTACGGCCCGGCCGCGCAGCAGCCCGGGGGCGCCGGTGGCCGGTCCGCCGGCCGGTTCGCGGCGGGCCAGCGAGCCCAGGGCGGCGGCCCAGCGGTCGGCCAGGCCGGCCAGGCCGTCGGGGTCGGGCGCGGTGCCGGGGTCGGGGTCGGCGGTGGTGGTCTCGGTGGCGGGACCGGCGGCCAGCAGGCCGATCGCGCCGTGCACCTCGTCGAGGCGGCCGCGCATCGCCGCCGCGCTGTCCGCGTCCAGGCCGACGCAGGCGGGCGGCAGCCCGACGCAGATCCGCTCGGCCAGGCCCGAGGCGGCCTCGGCGAGCGCGCCGTGGTCGGTGCCGCGCACGTCGCCGTAGCGCAGCGCGCGGACCAGCGCCGGCAGCGCGCCGGCGAGGTGGGCGACGTCGGTGTCCAGGGCCGCGCAGTCGGCGAGCACCCGCATCACCGCGGGCAGCGCGCCGGACAGCCCGGCCAGCAGGCAGGTCTCCACCAGGCCGGTCAGCTCGGCGAGCTCCTCGGCGGCGCGCGCGGTGCCGACGGCCTTGTTGGCCGCCGCCTCCTCGACCGTGGTGCCCCACTGGGCGGCCTCGGCGATCCGCACCGCGAACTCGGGCTGCCAGCAGAGCCGCCAGCTCTCCCGGAACGTCCCGGTCGAGTTCACCGAGGAGCGCGCGGGCACGCCCCAGTCCACGCCCAGCAGCCGCAGCCGGTGCAGCAGCCGGGAGCGGGCCGCGTCGGTGTCCTTGCGCAGGTCGAGGTCGACGTCCTTCGGCGCGGCCTCGGGCTTGAGCCGCAGCGAGCGCTGCAGCCGGGTCAGGTCGCGCTGGAGCGGCACCGCCGGTGCGGCGTCCGGGACCTCGCCGAGCGCGTCGCCGACCACCAGGCGGTCCCGGACCAGCTCCAGGGCGACGTCGGAGCCCTCGCAGAGCACCGCGCGCACGGCGTCCAAGGTCTCGGTCAGCCCGGCGAGCGGGCGGCCGCGCAGCACGGCCAGGCTCTCGGCGAGCCGGACCGCCTCGATCACGTGCGCGGAGGAGACCGGGTGGTCCTCGGCGCGCAGCAGCTCGGCGGCCCGGGTGAGCCAGCGCGGCACCGGGTCCCCGTCGGTGGTGAACAGGTGGTGGTACCAGCCGGGCGACTGCACGCCCGCGCCGTAGCCGGTCGTCTGGGAGAGCCGGCGGTGCGTCCACGGCACCCAGGTGATGTCCGTGCGCACCTTCTTCGGCAGCCCGGCGAGCAGCGCCCGGTCGTGGGCGACGGTGGGCATCGTCTCCAGCGCGGGGACGTGGAAGGCCCCGCAGACCACGGCGATCCGCTGGTGCCCGGCGCGGCGGGCGGCGCGGATCTGCTGGCGCATGTACGCCTCGCGCAGCTGGTCCCGGCGGGACTCGCCGAGGCCCTCGGCGCGCAGCGCGGCCATCGCCTCGGCGACGGCGGCGAACGGCGCCAGCGCGTCGCCGCCGGGCGCGCGGTGCTCGACCACGTCCTCCCACCAGCGCTCCGCGTCGTCGTGCCCGGCCGCATCGGCGAGCAGCGCCAGCGGGTCGGCGACCGGCCCGGCGCCGTCCTCCCCGGCGCCCTCGGCGGCGGCGTCCTCCGGAGCCGGCGCGAAGCCGTACCCGGCGGGCAGGTCGATGAAGCGGACCGGCAGGTCGTGCTCCACGGCGTGCCGGATCGCCACCCACTCCGGGGAGAACTCGGCGTACGGCCAGAAGGCCGCCCGGGCCGGGTCGTCCACCGCGTGGGCGAGCAGCGCCACCGGCGGGACCAGGTCCTTCTCGGCTGCCAGGCGGACGATGCCGTCGGCCTCCGGCGGGCCCTCGATCAGCACCGCGTCCGGCCGCCACCGCGCCAGCGCGGCGGCCACCGCCCGGGCCGAGCCGGGGCCGTGGTGGCGGATGCCGAGGAGGGCGACCTCGGCGCTCATGCTCCCACCTCGCTTCGTTCGGCGGGCGCTTCGCGCAGCCCGCACCTCCTGACGGTCCGCACGCTCCGCCCGCTCACGATGCCGTCACCTCGCGGGCGGCGCGGTAGAAGTCCTTCCAGCCGTCGCGCTCGCGCACCACCCCTTCGACGTACTCGCGCCAGACCGCACGGTCCGCCACCGGGTCGCGGACGACGGCGCCGAGGATGCCGACCGTCACGTCCCCGGCGCGCAGCACGCCGTCGCCGAAGTGGGTGGCCAGGGCGAGGCCGTTGGTCACCACCGAGATCGCCTCGGCGGTGGAGAGGGTGCCGCTCGGGGTCTTGACCTTCGTCCGGCCGTCCACCGTGATCCCGGCCCGCAGCTCGCGGAAGACGGTGACCACCCGCCTGATCTCCTCGGCTCCGCCCGGGAGTTCGGGCAGCTCCAGGGAGCGGCCGAGCTGGTTGACCCGGCGGGTGACGATGTCGACCTCCTCGTCCAGCGAGGACGGCAGCGGCAGCACGACGGTGTTGAAGCGGCGGCGCAGCGCGCTGGACAGCTCGTTGACGCCGCGGTCGCGGTCGTTGGCGGTGGCGATCACGTTGAAGCCGCGCACCGCCTGGGTCTCGGTGCCCAACTCCGGTATCGGGAGCGTCTTCTCGGACAGGATGGTGATCAGGCTGTCCTGCACGTCGGCCGGGATTCGGGTGAGCTCCTCGACCCGGGCGATCCTGCCCTCGGCCATCGCCCGCATCAGCGGCGAGGGCACCAGGGCGTCCTGGCTGGGCCCGTGGGTCAGCAGCTGGGCGTAGTTCCAGCCGTACCGGACGGCCTCCTCGGGGGTGCCGGCGGTGCCCTGCACCAGCATCGTGGAGTCGCCGCTGATCGCCGCGGCGAGGTGCTCGGACACCCAGGTCTTCGCGGTGCCGGGCACACCGAGCAGCAGCAGCGCGCGGTCCGTCGCCAGGGTCGTCACGGCGACCTCGACGACCCGGCGCGGGCCGATGTACTTGGGGGTGATCCGGGTGCCGTCGGGCAGTTCGCCGCCGAGCAGGTACGTCGCCACGGCCCACGGCGAGAGCTTCCAGCGCTCGGGGCGCGGACGGTCGTCCTGCGCGGCCAACGCGGCCAGTTCACCGGCGAAGGCGTCCTCGGCGTGCTGCCGCAGAACGTCTGTCATGGGGGCTCCTTCGGGTCGGCCGCCGGGCACACGGGTGCCCTGGACGGCAGGGTGATCGCGGGGGGAGCCAGGTCGGCGTCCCGGCCTGTGGGAACCACCCTGCACCGAGCCACTGACATCCGCCGCCGCCCCGGCGGGGCTCCGGACGGCCCGTCAGCCGCTGTCAGTGGGGCCGCCTACGGTCGGTCGCATGGAGGAACGCTGGAGCACCGAACACGTCCTGTCCCTGGCACCTGACGCCGCCTCGCAGAAGGCGGCGGGCAAGCTCTCCGCGCCCGCGCCGTGGTCCGGCACCGGCACCGACGGCACCGTGCTGTGGGGCGAGTGCAAGGGCAGCGGCCGCACGCCGTACCGCACCGCGATCGAGCTCGCCACGCCCGCCTACCAGTGCAGCTGCCCCAGCCGGAAGTTCCCGTGCAAGCACGCGCTCGGGCTCCTCCTGCTGTGGAGCGGCACCCCTCAGGCCGTCCCGGCCGGCGAGCCCGCCGACTGGGTGGCCGAGTGGCTCACGTCCCGCCGGGACCGCGCCGAGAAGCGCGCGAAGGAGTCGCTCGACCCGGAGGCGGCCCGGCGCCGGGCGGAGAAGCGCGGCGCCCGGGTCGCGGCCGGGGCCGCCGAACTGCGGCTGCGGCTGGCGGACCGGGTCCGGCACGGCCTGGCCGACCAGTCCACCGCCGGGCCCTGGGAGGAGGTCGCCGCCCGGATGGTCGACGCGCAGGCCCCCGGCCTGGCCACCCGGGTCCGCGAGCTGGACGCGCTGCCGCAGGAGCGGCTGCTGGAGGAGTACGCGATGCTGCACCTGCTCGCCACCGCCGCCACCCGGACGGACGAGCTGCCGGCCGAGCTGGCCGCCACCGTCCGCACCCGGGTCGGCTACACCTTGGAGGCCACCGAGGTGCTGGCCGGCCCCACCGTCCGCGACCGCTGGCTGGTGCTCGGCAGCCGGGACACCACCGACGAGCGGCTCGTCACCCGCCGGATCTGGCTGCGCGGCGCCAAGACCGGCCGCCCGGCACTGCTGCTCTCCTTCGGCCGCACCGGCCAGGCGCCCGCCCTCGCCCTGCCCACCGGCCACCTGCTGGAGGCCGACCTCGCGTACCACCCCGGCGCCCACCCGCTGCGCGCCACCCTCGGCGAGCGCTACGGCGCCCCCGAGCCGGGCCCCGCCGACCCGCCCGCCGGGCTCACCGTCGCCGAGGCGGTGGCCGGCTACGGCACGGCCGTCGCCGACGACCCGTGGCTGGAGAGCCGCCCGACCGTGCTCGACGGCGTCGTCCCGGTGCACGCCCCGGACGGCTGGTTCCTGACGGACGGCCACCACACCGTGCCGGTCCGCACCTCGTCCGTCCCGGAGGCCTCGCTGTGGCGGCTGGCCGCGGTCTCCACCGGCCGCCCGCTGACGGCCTTCGGCGAGTACGGCCACCAGGGCTTCGCCCCGGTCACGGCCTGGGCCGCCGGCCGACGCCCGGTCGGCCTCACCAACGCTTAGGAGAACCCGGCATGACGATCACCCAGGACCCGTGGGAGACGCTGCACACCACCGCCCTGCTCGGCACCGACCGCCGCCCGCTCCCGGCCACCGCCCTGCCGTTCGCCGACGCCGTGGACCAGGGCGATCCGGCCACCGCCCTGCTGGAGCTGGCCGCGCTGGCCACCGTCCGCCGCCGGGCCGGCGCGCTGCCCGTACCGGCCACCGAGCCGCCCGGCCCGCCCGCGGCCGAGGACCCGCGGCCGGAGCTTCCCGAGCCGGCCGCCCGCCGGCTGGCCGTCCTGCTCTCGGGCCGGACCGGCAGCGGCGGCGGCACCCTGGCCAACCTGGCCGAGCTGCTGCCGCAGTGGCTCGACACCGCCCGGGAGCGCGGCCTGCGCCCGCCCGCCGCGCTGGTACCCGGCCTGCTCGACGCCGCCCGGGCCCGCAGCGAACTGCGGCCCGACGCCGTGGCGTTGGCCGGTCCGCTGGGCCGCTGGCTGGCCGAGCGGAACCCCGACTGGCGGTTCGTGCTGCGCACCGCCACCGCCGAGCCGCCGCGGCAGCCCACGGACGACCGGCTCTGGCACGAGGGCCTGTTCGCCGAGCGGGTCACCCACCTCACGCTGCTGCGCCGCCGCGACCCGGCGGCCGGCCTGGAGCTGCTGCGCGGCACCTGGTCCACCGAGCGCGCCGAGGACCGCCTGCTCTTCCTGGACGCCCTCCAGGACGGTCTCTCCGCCGCCGACGAACCCTTCCTGGAGGCCGCCCTCGGCGACCGCAGCAAGAACGTCCGGGCCACCGCCGCCGAGCTGCTCTCCACCCTGCCCGGCTCGGCGCTGGCCCGCCGGATGGCCGAACGGGCGCGGGCCGCCGTCCGGCTCGCCGACACCGGCACCCACCTGCTGGTCACCCCGCCCGCCGAGTGCGACGCGCAGATGCAGCGCGACGGGATCGCGCCCAAGTCGCCCACCGGGCGCGGCGAACGGGCCTGGTGGTTCGGCGAGGTGGTGGCCGCCGCGCCGCTGTCGCTGTGGCCGCGGAGCACCGGGCTGACGCCCGAACAGCTGCTCGCCCTGCGGGTCGGCGACAGCATCGACGAGACCACCAGCAGCTGGGCCGACGACCTGCGGGAGGCCTGGGCGCGGGCCGCCGTCCGCCAGCAGGACGCCGACTGGGCCCGGGCGCTGCTCGGCCCGGCACCCGTCGCCGAGCGCGGTGCGCGGGCCCGCTCGCCGCGCACCACCGGCGCCCCGGCCAAGCTGCTGGCCGTCCTGCCGCCGGAGGAACGGGCGGTCTGGACGGCCGCCTTCATCCGGGTGCACGGGCTGGGCGAGGCCTTCCAGCTGCTCGGCGCCTGCGCCACGCCGTGGACGCCGCCGCTGTCCACCGCCGTGGTGGCCGCGCTGGCCCGGGCGGCGGCCTCCGGGGCGTACCCGTGGAGCCACAGCGGGGTGCTCGGGATGACGGAGCGCGCGCTCGCCCCGGAGACGGCCGCCGCGGTGGAGGAGCTGGCCGCCGGGGCCGCTCCGGACTCCGCCTGGTCCGAGACCTTCGCCCGGCTGGCCGGCACCCTGCGCTTCCGGGCGGCGATGCTCGCGGAGCTGGCGGGCTGAGCCCGCGGCTCCCGCACGCCCCCGGAACGCCCCTGGAACGACGGAGCGGGCCGGCCCCGGGAAGGGCCGGCCCGCTCGACGCGCCGTGGTTCAGCCGGCCCGCAGGTTCGACTCGACCCAGGCGACCACGTCCCGGGTCGGCGTGCCCGGGGTGAAGATGTCCGCGACGCCCAGCGCCTTGAGCTCGGCGATGTCCTCGTCCGGGATGATCCCGCCGCAGAAGACCTTGATGTCCTCCGCGTCGCGCTCCTTCAGCAGCTCCAGCACCCGCGCGCACAGCGTCATGTGGGCACCGGAGAGGATCGACAGCCCGATGCCGTCGGCGTCCTCCTGGATCGCGGTGTCGACGACCTGCTCGGGCGTCTGGTGCAGTCCGGTGTAGATGACCTCCATACCGGCGTCGCGCAGGGCGCGCGCGATGACCTTGGCACCACGGTCGTGACCGTCGAGCCCGGGCTTGGCGACCACCACACGGATCGGCCCCGACACACTCATGACTGCCTCCTGGACGTCGTCGTCCACCATCCGACCGGGCCTCGTGGGCCGCCGGCGCGGTTAACGGTCAATAACCAACCTGAGGGGAGGTTAGCGCCACCGGGCCCGGTTGACCGTGCCGTCCCCGAAGAGGAGGGCAAAGTCACAGCTCCAGGCCTTGCTACCAGCGGGTATACCCGTCCTTCCCGCAACCTCCGCACAGACCCCCCGGCCGACCCCTTGACATCCGGGGGTCTTTCCGGGGCGTCGGCCTTGGAGCTACAGTCACGGCTGTTTTCCCTCGTCCGACGACGTCCGAGGCCCACCGAGGAGGCAGCCCCCGATGGCTCCCGATGCAGCCGCCCGTCCGACCCGCGCGGAGCTGCGCCTCGCCGCCCGCGAACAGTCCCGCGCCCAGCGCCGCGGCGCCGCCAGGGCGGCCACCCGGACGGCGCTGCTGCGGGTCGCACTGCCGTCGATGGCCGCGCTCGGAGTGGCCGCGGCGGCCGCGGTCACCGTGCAGGGGGAGGCCGACCAGCAGCGCGCCCAGGCCGCCGGACGGGCCCCGCAGTCCGCGGTGGAGGCCGACCCGGGCACCACGACCGCACAGGCGGCCGCCGCTCAGGCGGTCGCGGCCGGCGCACCGGCCCAGGCCTCCCGCGGCGACGCCCGCCAGCCGCTGGCCGGCGCCCAGCCCACCGAGGCCCCGACCACGCAGCCCACCGCCGAACCGGCGCCCGAGCCGGTCAGGCCCGAGGTGGTCATGCCGGTCGCCCGGCACGGCCTCGGCGAACTGTTCGGCGAGGCCGGCACCCGCTGGGCCAACCGGCACACCGGCATCGACTTCCCGGTGGACGGCGGTTCCGAGGTCTACGCCGTGACCGACGGCACCGTCCGCACCCAGTGGAACCCGTTCTACGGCTACATGACGATCCTCAGGATGCCCGACGGCACCGAGGCCTGGTACTGCCACCTGCGGGCGTACAAGGTCCGCAAGGGCCCGGTGAAGCAGGGCGACGTGATCGCCTTCGTCGGCAGCAGCGGCAACAGCACCGGCCCGCACCTGCACTTCGAGATCCGGCCGCAGGGCAGCGGACCGATCGACCCGCTGCCCTGGTTCCTCTCCCACGGGCTGGACCCGCGCTGAGCCGCCCTGCGGCCCCGCGCCGAGCCGCCGGGCCCTACAGCTTCTCGACCGGCGCGTAGCGCAGCAGCAGCTGCTTGCGTCCCTCGGTGCCGAAGTCGACGGTGGCCTGCGCCCGGTCGCCGGCGCCCGTGACCGCCACCACCGTGCCCAGCCCGAAGCTGTCGTGGGTGACCCGGTCGCCGACCGCGAGCGAGGCGACCTCGCGCTCCACCACCTGGCCGCCGCGCCGCACCGACTGCCCCCAGCCGGCCTTCGGCGACGCCGACGACGAGGAGCGCGAACTCCCGCCCCCGGACGAGGACTTGCCCCAGGACGAGCCCGAGGAGTAGCCGCGCTGGACCGGCGCCTGCGCCGCCCCGGTGCGCTTCCACTCCACCAGCGCCTCCGGGATCTCCTCCAGGAACCGGGAGGCCGGGTTGTAGGCCGGCTGCCCCCACGCGCTGCGCAGCACCGAGCGGGTCAGGTACAGCCGCTCGCGGGCCCGGGTGAGCCCGACGTACGCGAGCCGGCGCTCCTCCTCCAGCTCCTTGACCTGGTTGAGCGCCCGCATGTGCGGGAAGATCCCGTCCTCCATGCCGGTCAGGAAGACCACCGGGAACTCCAGGCCCTTGGCGGTGTGCAGGGTCATCATCGTGATGACGCCCTGCCCGTCCTCGTCCTCGTCCGGGATCTGGTCCGAGTCGGCGACCAGCGCGACCCGCTCCAGGAAGTCGGCCAGCGAGCCGACCGGCGGGGTGCCCTCCTCCCCGGCGTCCGGCCGCTCGCCCGGGTCCTGCTCGTACTCCAGGGCGACGGAGGCCAGCTCCTGGAGGTTCTCCACCCGGGTCTCGTCCTGCGGGTCGGTGGAGGCCTGGAGCTCGGCCAGGTAGCCGGTCTCCTCCAGGACGGCCTCCAGCACCGCCGCCGGGCCCGCGCCCGACTCGACGACCTGGCGCAGCCCGGCCATCAGGGTGTTGAACTTCTTGACGGCGTTGGCCGAGCGCGCGGCCATCCCGTACGCCTCGTCCACCCGGACCAGCGCCTGGGCGAAGGAGATCCGCTCCCGCGCGGCCAGCGCGTCGATCATCGCCTCGGCCCGCTCGCCGATGCCGCGCTTGGGCACGTTGAGGATCCGGCGCAGCGGCACGGTGTCCTCCGGGTTGGAGAGCACCCGCAGGTACGCCAGGACGTCCCGGACCTCCTTGCGCTCGTAGAAGCGCACCCCGCCGACCACCTTGTACGGCAGGCCGACCCGGATGAACACCTCCTCGAACACCCGGGACTGGGCGTTGGTCCGGTAGAAGATCGCGACGTCGCCGGGCTTGGCCTCGCCCTTGTCGGTGAGCCGGTCGATCTCGTCGGCGATGAACTGGGCCTCGCCGTGCTCGTCGTCCGCGACGTAGCCGATGACCTTCTCGCCGTGCTCGCCGGCCGTCCACAGCTTCTTCTCGCGGCGGTTGGCGTTGCGCTCGATGACGGCGTTGGCGGCGCTCAGGATGGTCTGGGTGGAGCGGTAGTTCTGCTCCAGCAGGATCGTGGTCGCGTTCGGGTAGTCCTCCTCGAACTGGAGGATGTTGCGGATGGTCGCGCCGCGGAAGGCGTAGATCGACTGGTCCGCGTCACCGACCACGCACAGCTCTGCGGGCGGCACCTCGGCGAGCCGCCCGGCCGCCGGGTTCACGAAGTCCCCGTCCGCGGTGCGCTTCGGCGCGGCCGCGACGGAGCCCCCGCTCAGCTCCCGGACCAGCATGTACTGGGCGTGGTTGGTGTCCTGGTACTCGTCGACCAGGATGTGCCGGAACCGGCGCCGGTAGTGCTCGGCGACGTCGGGGAAGGCCTGCAGCAGGTTCACCGTCGTCATGATGATGTCGTCGAAGTCCAGCGCGTTGGCCTCGCGCAGCCGCCGCTGGTAGAGCGCGTACGCCTCGGCGAGCTTCTTCTCCATCGGGTTGGCGGCCTGGTCGGCGAAGGTCTCCTCGTCGATCAGCTCGTTCTTGAGGTTGCTGATCTTCGCCGTGAAGGACTTCGGCGGGAACTGCTTCGGGTCCAGGTCGAGGTCCCGGCAGACCAGCGACATCAGCCGCTGCGAGTCGGCCGAGTCGTAGATCGAGAAGCTGGAGGTGAAGCCCAGCTGCTTGGACTCGCGGCGCAGGATGCGCACGCAGGCGCTGTGGAAGGTGGAGACCCACATCGCCCGGGCGCGCGGGCCGACCAGCGCCTCGACGCGCTCGCGCATCTCGCCGGCCGCCTTGTTGGTGAAGGTGATCGCCAGGACCTCCCCCGGCTGCACCCCGCGGGCGCCCAGCAGGTAGGCGATCCGGTGGGTCAGCACCCGGGTCTTGCCGGAGCCGGCGCCGGCCACGATCAGCAGCGGCGAGCCCGCGTGCAGCACCGCCTCCCGCTGCGGGTCGTTCATCCCCTCCAGCAGCTGCGCCGGATCGATCACCGTACGGGCGGCGCCGTTGCGGTACCAGGCGTCCCGCTCCGCCTCGGCGGCGTGGTCGGTGTGGAACAGCCCGTCCGGGATGGCCTCCTCGTACGCGTCGTACGGGACCTCCTCCTCGTACGGCGGGGGCTCCTCGTCGGCGGGAGCGGCGGGCTGCTTCGACCCGGCGGCGGGTGCCTCGAAACCGGGGAGCGGAAGGTCGTCAAAGAGGCTACTCATGGCACATCGAGTCTATGGCCACCCACCGACAAGCCCGTCCGCCCCGGGAGATCCCGGGGCGGACGGGCCCGGACCGCGGGCGCGGGCTCAGACCAGGCGGCGGGCGGTGGCCCAGCGGGTCAGCTCGTGGCGGTTGCTCAGCTGGAGCTTGCGCAGGACGGCGGAGACGTGGCTCTCGACGGTCTTCACCGAGATGAAGAGCTGCTTGGCGATCTCCTTGTAGGCGTAGCCGCGGGCGATCAGGCGCAGCACCTCGCGCTCGCGCTGGGTGAGGCGGTCCAGGTCCTCGTCCACCGGCGGGGTGTCGGTGGCGGCGAAGGCGTCCAGCACGAAGCCGGCCAGCCGGGGCGAGAACACCGCGTCGCCGTCGGCGATCCGGAACACCGCGTTCACCAGGTCGGTGCCGGTGATGGTCTTGGTGACGTAGCCGCGCGCGCCGCCGCGGATGACGCCGATGACGTCCTCGGCGGCGTCCGACACCGACAGCGCCAGGAACTTCACCCCTCCCTGCTCGCCCATCAGCCCGGCCGAGCGGCGCAGCACCTCGACGCCGCCGCCGCCCGGCAAGTGGACGTCGAGCAGCACCACGTCCGGCCTGGTCTCGGCGACCACGCGGACCGCCGAGTCCACGTCGTCGGCCTCGCCGACCACGTCGATGCCGGTCACCTCGGTGCGGCCGATCTCGGCCCTGACCCCCGTCCGGAACATCCGGTGGTCGTCGACCAGCACGACCCGCGCAGTACGCTCCGGAGCTGCCTCAGTCATCAGTTCTCTCCATCTCCAGCTCGACCTCGGTGCCGCCGCCCGCAGCCGGCCGCACCCGAGCGGTGCCGCCGTTGCGCTTCATCCGGCCGATGATCGACTCCCGTACGCCCATCCGGTCCTCGGGCACCGTGTCGGGATCGAAGCCGGGGCCGTGGTCGCGCACGAACACCGACACCGTCCTCCCCTCGACCTCGGCGTAGACCTGGACCGGTCCCCCGCCACCGTACTTGGCCGCGTTGACGGTCGCCTCCCTCGCGGCCTGCATCTGCGCCGCGATCCCCTCGTCCATCGGGCAGTCGCCGACGATCACCAGCTCGACCTGGACGCCGTGCCGGTCCTCGACCTCGGCGACGGCGGCCCGCAGGGTCTCCGCCATGGTGTCCGGCGCGGCCTCGGCGGCGGCCTCCGGGCGGTACAGCCACAGCCGCAGCTCGCGCTCCTGCGAGCGGGCCAGCCGCAGCACCTCCTTGGGGTCCTCGGCCCGGCGCTGGATCAGGGTCAGGGTGTGCAGCACGGAGTCGTGGATGTGGGCGGCGATCTCGGCCCGCTCCTGGGCGCGGATGCGGGCGGTGCGCTCGGCCCCGAGGTCCTGCCAGAGCCGCAGGCCGTACGGGCCGAGCAGCACCAGCACGCCGGCCAGCACCGCGAGCGAGGCCTCGATCACCGAGCCGAGCGTGGAGCCGCTGCCCTGCATGGCGAGCAGCGCGATGGTGCCGGCCACCGCGAGCAGCACGCCCGCGCCGACCCTGGTGTAGGCGCCGCGCCGCTTCTCGCCCTCCTCGATGCCGAACCAGCGCTGCCAGCGCGAGTCGTCGGCCTGCCGCCAGACCAGCGCCACGCCGACGCCGATCGCCAGCAGCGGCCAGGTGTACGGCTTGGCGGTCTGCCAGCCGAGCACGTTGAGCAGGGCGATCAGGCCGATCACCGTCATCACCAGGGCGGCGAGCTGGCCGATGCCGCCCTGCCCGCCCTTGCCGGTCGCCTCCTCGCCCTCGGCGGGCGCGGCCACCGGCTCGCCCTGGAGGGTGTGCTGGAGCAGCCGGCGCATCCGGCCCACCCAGCCGCCGCTCTCGCCGCCCTTGCTCAGCAGGCCGCCCTGGAGCCCGGGCGTCGCCGGGACGAACACCCCGTTGAGGTACACCCACTGGGCGCCGCCGCGCTGCGAGGGCTCGCCGATGCCGATCGGCACCACGAACCAGAACGCGGCGTACAGCAGCGCGCCGATCCCCTGGGCGAAGAACAGCACGACGAAGGCCAGCCGCACCCATCGCACCGGCAGCCCGAGGTGCACCGCCAGGCCGTGCGCGACGCCGCCCAGCATCCGCCCCTGCGGGCTGCGGTAGAGCCGCCGGTAGGGCGGCCGCCCGCCGTCGGGCGTGCTCGGGTCGGCGCCGGCCGACGGCGCGGTGTCGGGGGCGATGGATCGGGGATCGGTACCGGGGGCTGCCACGCCACCGATGGTTCCACGCGGGCGCCCGCGGGCGCATCAGGGTGTGTCCCCATCCCGTATCAGGGACAAGTCAGGGTACGGACAGGGGTCGACCCGGTTGGGCCGGGCCGTCCCCTGCCGGAAGGATGGTGTCCATGACCGAGGACCCCCGCATCGAGGAGGCCGGGCCCGCCGCCCCGCCGGAACCGGATCGCCCGCCACTGACCCGGGCCGAGCACCACCGCGTGGTGGCCGGCGTCTGCGGCGGCCTCGGCCGGCACCTGGACATCGACCCGGTGGTCTTCCGGATCGTCACGGTGGTGCTCTGCCTCTCCGGCGGCCTCGGGCTGTTCCTGTACGGCCTGGCCTGGCTGATCGTCCCGACCGACGACGACGCCAAGGGCCGCGGCGGGCGCACCGAGCTCCAGCGGGTGCTCACCGGGCGGGTGGACGGCCAGTCGGTCGGCGCGGTGCTGCTGACCGTGATCGGCACCGGGGTGTTCTTCTCCTCGATGGGCGACGGGGACCAGATGTTCCCGCTGCTGCTGCTCGCCGCCCTGGTCTTCCTGGCGGTGCGCTACGACCCGGAGCGCCGCCGGGGGCGCGGGCGGGGGCGCGAGCGCCGCCACGGCGGCCCGTACGACCGCCACTTCCCCGACGGCGAGGGCACCGGCGGCTCCGGGATCACCGGCGGCACCGGGGCCTACCGCTGGCCGCGGCCGGAGCAGGCCGAGTCGGCCGGGAAGGCCCCCGCCGACGGCCCTGCCCCCGGCGCCGGCGGCTACCTGTGGGACCCGCGCCACCCCGAGCGCAACCCGTACGGCAGCGCCGCCCCGGGCACCCCGACGCCGCCGTACGGCACTCCCACCCCGCCGTACGGCACCCCCACCCCGCCGTTCGGCACCCCGGTGCCGCCGGTCGGCGCCCCGGCCCAGCCCTGGTGGCGGCGCACCGACCTGCCGGAGGGCGACCCGCTGCGCAAGGAGCGCGCGGAGCGCCGTCCCGAACCCGCCGCCGTCCGGCGCCCCCGGGAGCGCTCGGCGCTCGGCTTCTTCGGCTTCCTGCTGGCGGTCGGCGCGGGCACCGCGGTGTGGACCACCTCCGCCGGCCACCACGACCCCACCGTCCGCGGCGCGACGGTGCTGGCCTCCGCGCTGCTGGTGGTGGGCCTGACGCTGCTGGTCGGCGCGAAGTTCGGCCGGGCCCGCCGGCTGGCGGTGACCGGGCTGCTGCTCACCCTGGCGCTGGCCTTCGTCGGCCACTCGCCGGACTCCGTGCGCGACGCGGTCGGCGACCGCGAGTGGACCGTCACCTCGGCGACGGACCTGCACGACCGGTACAACCTGGGCGCCGGGACGATCAGGCTGGACCTCTCCGCGGTCGACCCGGCCGGGGCCACCCTGGCCACCAAGGCCGACCTCGGCACCGGCGACATGACCGTCACCGTGCCGGACGACGTGACGGTGAACCTGGTGGTCCGGGTCGGCCTGGGCAACGTCACCGTGCCCGGTGACCGCAGCGACAGCACCGGGCGGCACACCTACCTGATCGGCCCTGCCAACGGGCAGCCGGCCAAGGGCACCCTCAATCTCGAACTCGGAATCGGGCTCGGCAACATCAAGGTGGTCCAGCAGTGAGGAAGCACCGGCTCGACCTGTTCTCGCTGATCGCGGGCGCGCTGTTCACCGTGATCGCGGTGCTCTACCTGGTCGCGGCGCTCAACGACCAGTCGGTGAACGGGCGGATCGTCATCCCGGTCACCTTCATCGTGCTCGGCGTCGGCGGCCTGGCCGGCGCGGTCGCGGCGGTGGCCCGGCGCGGTCGGCCCGACCGCGAGGAGTGACCCCGCCGACGGCCCCCGCCACGGCCCCCCGGGCCCTCAGATCTGCTGGGGGCCCAGGGTCAGCTGGTCCCCGTCCTTGCGGACGGCGTACCTGGGCAGCGGCTTGACCGCCGGCCCGTTGACCACCGCACCGGTCGCGGCGTCGAAGCGGGAGCCGTGGCAGGGGCAGTACAGCTGGCCGTTCTTCGGCGCGTCCACGGCGCAGCCGGAGTGGGTGCACACCGCGGAGAAGGCGCAGTACTGGCCGGCCTTGGGCTGGACGATGTAGACGGCGTCCCCGGTGGCCGGGTCCTTGACCTGGGCCGAGCCGCCGACCGGCACGCTCGCGGCGGGCACCGTGGGAGCCTGCGCCGGGGCGGCGGAGACCGGGGCGGCCGACTGCTCGGGAGCGGCGGACCGGTCCCGGCCGAACGTGCGGGTCAGCGAGCCGGCCAGCAGCCCGGCCCCGCCGATCGCGACGGCCGCGATCCCGCCGTCCACCAGGGCCCGGCGCCTGACGTGGTCCTCGCCGAGCCCGCGCGCGCGGTCCCGCCCGGCCCGGCGGGCCAGGTAGCCGTCCACCGACAGGTACGGCGTGCCGGCCAGCACCAGCGGGGTCCAGGCCATCAGGTAGGCCAGGTCGTTGCCGAGGTAGTACGGCGCGACGCTCCAGCTCACGGTCAGCCACAGGCTGAGGCTGAGCAGCGCGCCGCCGAGCGCGGCGGCCCGGCCCCAGAGGCCGAGCAGGGTGCCGAGGCCGACCGCCAGCTCGCCGAAGGCGACGGCGAGGGCGAACAGGGTCGGGTGGTCGAGGGCGGGGCCGAGCAGGAAGGAGATCGGGCTGCCGCCCGCCTTGGCCGCCTGGGTCTGCGAGACGAAGGAGGCCGGGTCGCCCGCCCCGGCCAGGAAGTGGGCGTCGGAGAGCTTGTCGAGGGCGGCGTAGACGAACGTGACGCCGAGGAAGAGCCGCAGTGGCAGCAGCGCGTGCCCGGACGCGAGCGCCCGCCACCGCGCCACCCGGTCGGCCCGACCGGCCGCTCCCCCACCGGCCGGCACCGAGTTGCTGGCCTCCGACATCCCTCACACCTTCCCTCGCCGCCTGCCACTCCCTGACAGGTCCGGTCCGCATTCTGCCCGCTCCCGACCGCTTTCGGTGGGACGTCCCTCCCGGAGAGCGGCACCCGCACCGCAAACGGCCGCGCCGTCGCTCCCTCCAGTACGGGAACGACGGCGCGGCCGTTCAGGCACCGGCCTCAGGGCATCCCGCCCCGGCGGCCGGCGGGAGTGCTCACTCCCACTCGATGGTGCCCGGCGGCTTGCTGGTGACGTCGACGACGACGCGGTTCACGTCGCGGACCTCGTTGGTGATCCGGGTGGAGATCTTCGCCAGCACGTCGTACGGCAGGCGCGACCAGTCGGCGGTCATGGCGTCCTCGGACGAGACCGGGCGCAGCACGATCGGGTGGCCGTAGGTGCGGCCGTCGCCCTGCACGCCCACGCTGCGGACGTCGGCGAGCAGCACGACCGGGCACTGCCAGATCTCGCGGTCCAGGCCGGCCGCGGTCAGCTCCTCGCGGGCGATCGCGTCGGCGTCGCGAAGCAGGTCCAGGCGCTCCTTGGTGACCTCGCCGACGATCCGGATGCCCAGGCCCGGGCCCGGGAACGGCTGGCGCTGGACGATCTCCTCCGGCAGGCCCAGCTCCTGGCCGACCATCCGGACCTCGTCCTTGAACAGCTTGCGCAGCGGCTCGACCAGCTGGAACTGGAGGTCCTCGGGCAGGCCGCCGACGTTGTGGTGGGACTTGATGTTGGCGGTGCCGGTGCCGCCGCCGGACTCCACCACGTCCGGGTACAGGGTGCCCTGGACCAGGAAGTCGACCGACTCGCCGTGCTCGCCGGCCTCGGCGATGATCTCGGCCTGGGCCTGCTCGAAGACCCGGATGAACTCACGGCCGATGATCTTGCGCTTCTCCTCGGGGTCGGTGACCCCCTTCAGCGCGTTCAGGAAGCGCTCGGAGGCGTCGACGACCTTCAGCTGGACGCCGGTGGCGGCCACGAAGTCCTTCTCGACCTGCTCGGTCTCACCCTTGCGCATCAGGCCGTGGTCGACGTAGACGCAGGTCAGCCGGTCGCCGATGGCCTTGTTGACCAGGGCGGCCGCGACCGCGGAGTCCACGCCGCCGGACAGGCCGCAGATCGCGCGCTTGTCGCCGACCTGCTCGCGGATCAGGGCGATCTGCTCGTCGACCACGCTGCCGGTGGTCCAGGTCGGGGCGATGCCGGCGCCGCGGTAGAGGAAGTGCTCCAGGATCAGCTGGCCGTGGTCGGAGTGCAGCACCTCGGGGTGGTACTGGACGCCGTACAGCCGGGCCTCGTCGTTCTCGAAGGCCGCGACCGGGACCAGGTCGGTGGAGGCGGTGACCTCGAAGCCCTCCGGGGCGGCGGAGCAGGCGTCGCCGTGCGACATCCACACCGAGTGCTGCGCCGGGACGCCCTCGAAGAGGGTGGAGCCGGAGCGGGAGACGGTCAGCGGGGTGCGGCCGTACTCGCGGGCGCCGTTGTTGTCGACGGTGCCGCCGAGGCTCTTGGCCATCAGCTGGAAGCCGTAGCACATGCCGAAGACCGGGACACCGGCCTCGAAGATCGCGCGGTCGATCTGCGGCGCGCCCTCTTCGTAGACCGACGACGGGCCGCCGGAGAGGATGATCGCCTTGGGGTTCTTGGCGAGCATCTCGGCGACCGGCATGCTGCTCGGCACGATCTCGCTGTAGACCCGCGCCTCACGCACCCGACGGGCGATGAGCTGGGCGTACTGGGCGCCGAAGTCGACCACCAGGACGGGGTCGTTGTCCGGCGCGGACTGGACGGGAATTGCAGAGGACACAGACGGCCTTCCGGCAGCGGTATCGAGGTGTCGCGCGGGCCCGCTTCCCCGGCGGGGGCTGCGGCCGCGGACGGTGTGGGGTGTCTGGACACCGATTCTACCGGGCTGTCCGGTTTCACTCGTCTGCCCGTCCAACGAACCGTGACCGGGCGGGGCCGCGGTTCGTTGCTTCTGACGAACGTACGGCCGCGCCGCGTCCGCCAGACGCGCCGCCCGCCCCCGCGGGGGCACCGCCGTACGGCAGCAGGACCACGCGTGGAGTTCCACCCAGTCCACCGGCGCACGTGGTGCCGCCGCCCGGCCCGCCGGGCGCGCGGCTCCGTGGGACCGTGCGCGGGTGCCGCGGCCGGCCAGCAGGGGACAGCGACCCCGGCCGCGACTGGGCCGAGAGGTGGGACGGCCGGAATCCGGGGACGCCCGGGCCGGCCGTCGCACCCCCGGTCCGATCCGGTGCGCGCCCGGGCGCACGCCCCCCTTCCGCACCGCGCCGCTACGCGCGTCCCCGTGCGCCGCCACCACCCGAGCCACTACGCACCGTGATCATCGATGGCGGTCCCGGCAGGAATTGCTCTGTGCCGAACTGCGCCGAACCGGTTGCAGAGCGAGCCCCTCGTCCAGCACGATGCTCCTTGTAAGCGGTTCTCCCGGCGCCTCACGGCTCGCCGAGGAGGCCCGCCAAGGGCGTTCTCCGCAGCCGCGCCGCAAGGAGGCGGCAGCGGTCGTCAGTTCACGCTCCGTGAGCACGGGACCGGCGCAGACCTGCGCGCCGGCCCACCGCACACGGGCCTGCGCGCCCCGCGCGGCCGGCCACCCACGCCGGAGCCGCACGGCGCACCCCGAAGCCAACCGACACGACGGCGCTCCTCCCCCGGCGCCGTCACCCCAGCACCGGCGCGGCCCTGACGCCGAGTGCTGAACGACAAAGGGCCCCGTTCCCCCGCGGGGCCCTTTGCCCTGTCCGGGCCGCTCGGCTCGGGAGCGCTCCGGCTCAGGAGCGCTCCGGCTCAGGGGTGCTCGCGCCAGACGCTCGGGTCGACCGGCTCCTCGGCCGGGCGCGGCGGCACCGGCGCCCCGTCGGCCGGGGCGGGCGGCGAGGAGGGCGCGGACGGCGCGGACGGCGCCTCGTGCGAGGCGAGCACCTCGCTCACCCCGCTCCCGGCGGCGTACGGCGCGTCCTGCGGACCGGCGGCCTGGGGCGGCACCCCGGCCCCCGGCACCGGGCCGCCCTGCTGCGCCGGGACACCGTACGAAGGCGTCGCGTACGGCACCTCCGGCGGGTACGGCACGGCGCCCCCGCCCGGCGCGAACGGGGACTCGGCGTACGGCACGGCGCCGCCCGGCGCGCCCTCGCCCCGGCCGCGGACGGCCGCCAGCAGCGCCGGCACCAGCAGCACGCCGGCCAGCGCCCAGACCGCGTTGGCCACCAGCACGGTCAGGAACACCAGCCCGACCGAGGACTCCTGGGAGAACTCCATCCGCTTGGCCTCGTCGGCCCAGCCGGTCATGGAGCTGGTCTCCACCAGCACCGCCCCGGAGACCGTCATCAGCAGGGTGAGCGCCCCGGCGTACAGGGCCGCCAGCCGCAACCGGTCGGTGGCGTCCAGGCGCCGCCGGTACGCCGTCCAGCCGAGCACGCCCGCCGCGACGAGCGCCGCGAGGCCGGCCCAGCGCCAGTCGGCGCTGACGTCCCGCAGGTCGAAGAAGGAGAACTCGGTGTCGCTGCCGCGGTCCCGCCACGAGGACTCGCCGTCGCCGGACAGGTTGGTGTGCGACCGCAGGCTCGCCCCCGAGCCGAAGCCGAGCAGGCCGAGGCCCAGGTTGGGCAGGAAGGCCAGCGAGACCCCGGTCAGCGCACCGCTGTCGCTGGTCGCCGCGACCAGCACGAAGGCCGCCACCGAGGACAGCCCCACCGAGATCGCGAGCGCCTGGCCGGCGGTCAGCGCGGCCACCGCCCAGCCGCGCACCGCCCGGCTGCGCCAGGCGGCCCAACGCAGCGCGTCGGTGCCGTACACCAGGAAGGCCAGCAGGGCGGCCGCCACGGCGGTCCAGGCGACCGCCTCCAGCCAGCCGGAGTCCGCGGTGATCAGCGACTGCGCCGACTTCCGGCCGGAGCCGGGGTAGTCCGCCCTGACCCGGCGGCCGTCCGGATTCCAGTCCGTACCGCCGACCAGGCCGAGCACCAGGCTCACCGCCGCGAGGACGGCCGCGGTGCGCACCGCCTCGGCGGCGGCCCGGCCCCGGGTCAGCTGGCCCTCCACCGCCCTGCGCCGGCGCAGCCCGGCCCGCAGGCCGAGCCAGAGCGCCAGGCACCACAGGGCGGTGACGGTCATCGGCAGCACCCGGACGGACTCCGTCCAGCCGGCCGTGCCCCGGCTCGCCGAGCTCTCGAAGCCGATCCGGAACGGCGCGCCGAGCGCGTTCAGGGTCATCGACAGCATCGCGAGGAAGCGCTCGCCGAAGCCGGGGGCCTCGAACCGGTACTGGTACTGGTAGTCGCTCGGGATCGCCGCGACCAGCGCCACGGCCAGCAGGACGAGGGTCGGTGCGACGGCCGCCCTGGCCGCCGGGCGCCAGTCCGCGGCGGTCAGCAGGCGCTGGAACCCGGGCTGCCGGTCGTACTGCTGCCCGGCTCCCCAGCTGGCCAGCGCGGGCGGCGCCACGGCCGGCGCGTACCCCGGCCGCGGCCCGTACCCGGGCGGCGGGACGGGCGGAGCCGCACCCGGCGGGGGCGGCGGGACGGGCGGAGCGGCGGCCGGCGGGGGCGGCGGCGCGAACGGCCGACCGCACGACCCGCAGGTGGAGGCCCCCTCCTCCGAAGTCGCCCCGCACGACGTGCAGTCGGCCATGGCCCGCATTCCCCCCGCTCGACGAGTCCCTGGGCGCCCCAGGGAGCCCGTTTATCCCATCGGACCCGAACGGATGTCAACCGGGAAAGGGGACAGGCCGGTTGGGCCTCCGGAGCGGGTCAGCCGCGCTTCTTCGGGACCTCCGGGACGGGCAGCAGCGGCAGTCGCAGCGCGCCGAACGCGCCCTCGGGCACGGCCGGCCGCGCCGGGGCCACCGCGGCGACCCGCCGGTACTCCTCGCCCTGGGCCGGGCGCTGGTCCGCCTCGCCCTTGTTCGGCCACATCGACATGGCGCGCTCGGCCTGGGCGGTGATGGTGAGCGAGGGGTTGACGCCCAGGTTGGCGGAGACGGCCGAGCCGTCCACCACGCTGATCCCGGGGTAGCCGTACAGCCGGTGGTACGGGTCCACCACGCCGGTCTCGGGGGCGTCGCCGATCGGGCAGCCGCCCAGGAAGTGCGCCGTCATCGGGATGTCGAAGATCTCGCCGACGGTGCTGCCCGGGAAGCCGTTGATCTCGTCGGCCAGCGCCTGGGCGCCCTTCTCGGCGGCCGGGATCCAGGTCGGGTTGGGCTCGCCGTGGCCCTGGGAGGAGGTGAGCCGGGCCCTGCCGAGCGGCCCCTTCCTCAGCGAGACGGTGATCGAGTTGTCCAGCGACTGCATCACCAGGCCGATGATCGTCTTCTCGGACCAGCGGCGCTGGTTCATCGAGCGGGCGAAGGTCACCGGGTGGAGCGCCGAGTTGGCCAGGTAGCGCAGCCAGCGCGGGACCGCCCCGCCGCCCCGGACCTGGGCGATGGACAGCGCGCCCATCGCGTTGGAGCCCTTGCCGTAGCGGACCGGCTCGATGTGGGTGTTGGCGTCCGGGTGGATCGAGGAGGTGATCGCCACGCCCTTGGTGAAGTCCGCCCTGGTGCCGTAACGCCGGTCGGTGGTCTGCGCGCCCACCAGCGCCTCGGAGTTGGTGCGGGTCAGCTCGCCCAGCCGCTGCGAGATCCGGGGCAGGTGGCCGCCGTCGCGCATCCGGTGCAGCAGCGACTGGGTGCCGTAGGTGCCGGCCGCCACGACCACCCGGGCCGCGGTGATCGTCCGCGCGCCCGCCTTCACCCGGTCCGTCCTCGACCGGGAGTCGGTGCGGCGCACGTCCACCGCGTAGCCGTCGCCGTACTCGCGGATCCGGGCCACCGTGGTCAGCGGGTGGATCTCCGCGCCGCCCCGCTCCGCCAGGTGGAGGTAGTTCTCGGTGAGCATGTTCTTGGCGCCGTGCCGGCAGCCGGTCATGCACTCGCCGCACTCCACGCAGGCCTTGCGGGCCGGGCCGGCGCCGCCGAAGTACGGGTCGGCCACCTCGCCGCCGGGGGCCGCCTTGGCGCTGCCGTCGGTGTCCCCGCCGTCGCCGAAGAAGACCCCGACCGGCGCCATGTGGAAGGTGTCACCGACGCCCATCCGCTCGGCGGCCGCCTTGAGGTGGACGTCGGAGGGGGTGAGGGTCGGGTTGAGCCGGACCCCGAGCATCCGCTGCGCCTGGTCGTAGAACGGCGCCAGCTCCTGCTGCCAGTCGGTGATGTGGCGCCACTGGCGGTCCTCGAAGAAGGCCTTCGGCGGCACGTACAGGGTGTTGGCGTAGTTCAATGAGCCGCCGCCGACCCCGGCGCCGGCCAGGATCAGCACGTTGGCCAGCAGGTGGATGCGCTGGATGCCGTACAGCCCGAGCTGCGGCGCCCACAGGTAGTTCGGCAGGTCCCAGGAGTTCCGGGGCAGTTCGTCCCGGTCGAAGCGCCGCCCGGCCTCCAGGACGGCGACCCGGTAGCCCTTCTCGGTCAGCCGCAGGGCCGCGACCGAACCGCCGAAGCCGGAGCCGACCACCACCACGTCGTAGTCGAACTCCGCCGCACCGCCGGACTGCACCATCTGCCACCGCTCCTTCGCCGGGTGAACCTGCCTGTGGGTACCGCGCACCGGGCCCCGGCGGACGCGCGGGGCCCGCGTGCCTCCGGGGCCTGCCTCCGTCCGCGGCCACGGACCTTCGGGGCCTACTTGAAGCGCAGCGCCTTGAGCGCCCGCAGCCCGCCGGTCATCACGGCGGCGAACTGCCTGTCGTCCAGCCCGAACGAGGGCGCGATCGGCATCAGCCGCTGGGTCGCGATGGTCTGCGCCTCGGTGAAGCGCAGGATGCCCTCCGCGCCGTGCCGGCGGCCGAGCCCGGAGTCGCCCATGCCGCCCATCGGCGAGCCGACCGAGCCGTACGCGGCGGCGTACGCCTCGTTGACGTTGACCGTGCCGGTGCGCAGCCGGGCCGCGACCGCCCGGCCGCGCCGCTGGTCCCTGGTCCAGACGCTGGAGTTCAGGCCGTACGGCGTGGAGTTGGCGGCGGCCACCGCCTCCTCGTCGGTGTCGAAGCGGTAGAGGGAGACGACCGGGCCGAAGGTCTCCTCGGCGCAGACCGCCATGTCCGGGGTGACGCCGTCGAGGATGGTCGGCTCGAAGAAGAACGGGCCGAGGTCCGGCCGGGCGCGCCCGCCGGCCACCACGGTGGCGCCCGCCTTGACCGCCTCGTCCACGTGCCGGGTGGTGGTCTCCAGCTGGCGGGCGGAGACCAGCGAGCCCATGTCCGCGCCGTACGCGAGACCGCCGCCGAGGCGCAGCGCCCGGGTGCGGGCGGCGAAGCGCTCCAGGAACTCGTCGGCCACCGAGCGGTGCACCAGCAGCCGCTCGATCGAGATGCACAGCTGCCCGGCGGAGGAGAAGCAGGCCCGTACGGCGCCCGCGGCGGCCGCGTCGAGGTCGGCGTCGGCGAGCACCAGCATGGCGTTCTTGCCGCCGAGTTCGAGCGAGGCGCCGACCAGTCGGGCGGCGGCGCGCTGGGCGACGTCGCGGCCGGTGCGGGTGGAGCCGGTGAACGAGACGTAGTCGGCGTGCTCCACCACGGCGGGGCCGATCACCGGGCCGTCGCCGATCACGATCTGCCACAGGTCGGCCGGGAGCCCGGCCTCGACCAGCAGCTCGCGGGCCCACAGCGCGGTCAGCGCGGTCTGGGTGTCGGGCTTGTTGACCACCGCGTTGCCGGCCACGAAGGCGGGCAGGGCGTCGCCGACGGACAGCTCCAGCGGGTAGTTCCACGGCGAGATGTGGCCGACCACGCCCTTGGGGCGGCGGGCCTCGACGGCGCGGGTGAGCACCGGCAGCGCGCCGCCGTGCCGCTTGTCCCTGAGGTACGCGTGCGCGGCCCGCCCGTAGTGCCGGGCGGCCATGGCGACGGCCAGCACCTCCTCGAAGGCGTGCAGCCGGGCCTTGCCGGTCTCCGCCTGGACGAGGTCCAGCACCTCGTCCTGCCGCCTGAGCAGCAGGTCGTGGAAGCGCAGCAGGACGGAGGCCCGGCGGCGCACCGGCAGCGCGGCCCAGGCCGCCTGGGCGCGGCGGGCCAGCTGGAAGGCGACCTCGACGTCGGCCGGGGTGGACTGCGGCAGACTGGCCAGCCGTTCGCCGGTCAGCGGGGCGGCGGTCTCCACCAGGTCGGGCTCGCCGGTGGCGGTGACGCCGGCGGCCAGCCTGGCGACCAGGGACGGCGGGACGGCCGCGGCGACCGTCCGGCCCCCGCCGGGGGCCGCCGGATTGCCGGTGCCGGGGTGTTCGGTGGCCACTGCATCTGCTGTGAGGTCCGACATACGGCGCAGCCTAGGCGCTCGGCGGCCGGTCCGGTACCCGTCGGTAACAAGAATCTGCCGCAGTCGGGCGAAAGCGGGCGCTCCGCCCGCCCCGGTCAGCGGGTCGGGGTGAAGTTGTTGAGCACCGCGTAGAAGCGCTGCTCGGCCTCGTTCCACTCGTTGCCCTTCTCCGGGCTGGACGAGTAGATCGCGTAGCTGGTGCCGTCCTGGCTGATGAACTCGGTCTCGATCGCGCGCCGGCGGCCGCCCTCCTTGGCCAGGTAGCTGAACTCCCAGACCGCCGCCTCCTGGCCCTTCACCGCCGTGCCGGCCATCCGGTGCTGCTTGTAGTCCTTGAGCGACTTGGAGACGTTGCCCTCCATCTGCCGCATGTGGTCCAGCGGCTTGACCGACTGGCCGACGGTGACGGCGAACTGGAGGTAGTGCACCTTGCCGTCGGGGCTGTAGAAGATCTGGTTGTCCCCCGCGCTGATCCGCTGCCAGGACGGGGTCCCGTTCGGCAGCGGGAAGCGGAAGCCGGCCGGGTCGTCGACCCAGTGGTAGCCGCTGGGCGGCGCCACCGCCGGGGTGGCGTCGCTGGTGGGCTCGGGGCCGGTGGACTCGGCGGCCGTCGGCGTCGGGTCCACCGGGCCGTCGCCGCCGACCATGTGCCGGGTGACGAGGAAGGTGCCGGCGGCGGCCAGCAGGCCGACGGCCACCGCGATGCCGACGATCTTCAGCAGGTTGCGGCGCTTGGCCGGACCGCGCGCGGGCGTGACGGAGTGCGGCACCGGCGCGACGGGCCCGGTGTACGCCATCGCCGCGGCCTGCGCGCCCCCGGCGGTGTCCGGTCCGACGGGGACGACGGGGACGGCGGGCGCGGCGGTTTTCGGCTCGGTCGGCTCCTCGGAGCCCTCGACCGGCTCCGCCGCGGACGCCCGGCCCTCACTGCGGTCCACCACCGGCACCGACTGGGTGGGCGTGCGCACCGACGCGACCGACTTCAGGCCCATCGTGTGCCCGGCCTGCACCTCGGCCAGCATCCGGGCCGCCTCGTCCGCGGTGGGCCGCTCGGCCGGGTCCTTGGCCATCAGCGCGGCCAGCACCGGCCCCAGCGGCCCGGCCCGCCGCGACTCCGGCAGCGGCTCGTCGACCACCGCGGCGAGCGTGGTGATCGGCGAGTCCCGCCGGAACGGCGACTGGCCCTCGACCGCCGCGTACAGCGTCGCCCCGAGGCCCCACAGGTCGGAGGCCGGCCCGGGCCGCTCGCCCTGGGCTCGCTCCGGCGCCAGGTAGTCCGGCGAGCCGACCAGGTCGCCGGGCCGGGTCAGCTCGGTCGAGCCCTCGTACTTCGCGATGCCGAAGTCCAGCAGCACCACCCGCCCGGTACCGCGCTCCAGCAGCACGTTGGCCGGCTTCACGTCCCGGTGCAGCACGCCCAGCTGGTGGCCGCGGTGCAGCGCGGCCAGCACCTGGCTGCCGACCTCGGCGGCGGCGCGCGGCTGCAGGGTGCCGTCCTGGCTGATCACGTCGGCCAGCGAGCGGCCGTCGACCAGCTCCATCACGATCCAGGGCCGGCCGTCCTGCTCCAGCACGTCGTGCACGGTGATCACGCCGGGGTGCTTGATCCGCGCGGCCGCGCTGGCCTCGCGCTTCATCCGGGCGTGCAGGATCTGGAGGTCCTCCTCGGGCAGGTGGTTGACGGTCAGCTCCTTGACCGCGACCTCGCGGTCGAGCATCCGGTCCCAGGCCCGCCAGACAGTGCCCATGCCGCCGCGGCCGAGCCGCTCGCCGAGCTCGTACCGCCCGGCCAGCAACCGCTCCGCCTCGGCCGACTCCGGCCGGTCCTGCACGCCCATCTGCGCCCGCTCCCCCACACATTCCGCCTGCCGTCACCGCGACGGAGGGCCTGGTGCAGACCACTGTTCGAACAAATCCCACGCACACATTAGGCGCACCCTGCCTCCCCGGGTAATCTCGCCCGCTCCCCGGACCGGCAGGCCGGAACCCCGGCGGGCCGTCAGCCTGCGAACAGGACCACCGCGGCGATTCCCAGCGCGAGCAGCACGAACACTCCAGCCACCAACAGCGGGCCCAACAGGGCGGGGGGTATCCGGGGCGGCTTCGCCCCGTTCCCCGCCCCGGAGTCCCCGCCGCTCCCGCCCTTCCGGGCACTCCTCCCGGCCCTCCCGCCGCGCGGGCGCGGCACCAACGGCGCCTCCGGCTTCAGCACCGGGACCCCCGCCGCCCGCTCCTCGTCGACCGGCTCCGGCGCCCCCGCCAGCAGCGCCGCCAGCTCGCCGCGGACCGCCTCCGCCGTCGGCCGCAGCACCGGGTCGGGCCGCAACAGCCGCTCCACCAGCGGCGCGAGCGGCCCGCACACCACCGCGGGTTCGCGCCGCCCGTCCCGTACGGCCGTCACCAGCTCCGGCACGTCCCGCTCCGGGTACGGCGCACGGCCGGTGACCAACCGCTGCAGCAGCACCCCGAGCGCCCAGCAGTCGCCCGCCGGGCCGCCGTCCAAGGGCCAGCGCTCCGCCACCGGCCCGACCAGGGTGGCCCGCACCTCGTACCGGCGCCGCCCGCCCGGCCCGCCGAGCTCCTCGGCCAGCGCCTCCTCCGCCACCCCGGCGAGCAGCCCGCCGAGCATCGCCGCACCGTCCTCGCAGACCAGCACCGACTCCGCGGTCAGGGCGCCGTGGGTCAGCCCGGCCGCGTGCAGCGCCCGCAGCGCGCCGGCCAGGTCCGCCGCCAGCTCGGCCGCCCGGTACGGCGGCAGCGGCCCCTCGGCGAGCAGCTCGGCCACCGTCCGCCCGGCCGGCCGCTCCTCCACCGTCCACAACAGCTCGCCCTCGACGAACGCGCCGACCCCGCGCAGCAGCCTCGGGTGCGCGACCGGCGCGGCCGAACCGACCGCCGCCACCCTCCGCACCAACCGGTCCGCCTGCGCCGCGGCGGCCTCCTCCGGGTCCTGACCCGACGACAGCACCCCCGGCAGCTCCAGGGCGCTCAGCAGCACCGATTCGCCGGTCCGCTCGTCCACCGCGTGGGCGCGCAGCGGTCCAGGACGGTCCGTCAGCCGGTACCGCCCCGCCAGCAACTGCCCGGGGGCGCCTCGCATGCCAGTTCCTCTCGCTCTCCGAGCAGCCTACTGAGCGGCTCCCTTAGGCTCGATCCCATGGACTGGACCGATCTGATCGACACCGCCTTCGAGGCGTCCGGAAACAGCGGCAAGGCCAACCAGGCCGAGGCCCTCCGCACCGTCGAGGGAACCATCATCGACGGTGAGAAGCCGGTCGCCTCGACCGCCGGGCGCCACCCCGACCACTTCCGCAAGGGCATGCTCGTACTGACCACCCATCGGCTGCTCTTCCTGAAGGACGGGAAGCCTCCGGTACCGGTTCCGCTCGCCGCCGTCACCGACGTCACCGTGACCCGCACCAAGCTCAACGGCGAAGTGCTCCTGGTGGTGGCGCTCACCGGCTCGCACCGCTTCGAGGACGTGGTCAAGGCCGACTTCTTCGCCGAACAGCTCCGGACCGCCGCCCGCACCGCCCGCAACGCCCCGAAGGCCGTACCCGCCGCCCCGGCCGAGGCCGCCACCGGCGACCAGCTCATCGGCCAGCTCGAACGGCTGGCCGCCCTGCGCGCCTCCGGCGCCCTCACCGAAGACGAGTTCACCCGCGCCAAGCAACGCCTGATCGGTTAGGGCGCCGGCTGGAAACTGTTGAAGACGACGTCCCGGACGGGGGCCTGGGCGGCCCACTCGGCGTCCGGGACGATCCAGTAGATCGAGTACCCGTACTTGGCCGGAGTCCCGGTCACGAAGCCGCGGTTGAGCGAGTGCATCCTGGGCGTGCCGTTGGTCCACTCCCAGTCCGCCGCGTTGCTCCACTGCCGGTAGGTGATCGCCGCCAGGTTCAGCCGCTGGTAGTTGCTGACCTGACCGCGGACGTTCGGCTCCGACTCCTGCCAGTCCGCGACCGCGCTCGCCCCGGGCGACGTGGTCCACTCGATCCGCAGCTGGCTGCCGTCGGCCGCGTTCTTGAAGATCCGCCGGTTGGCGTCCGACCCGGCCGGCTGCAGGCCGTCCGGGAGCAGGACCGAGAAGCCGCTCGGGTCCTTGTACTCGTGGTAGCCGGCCGGCACGGCGGCCGGCGCGGGCGGCGCCGGGGTCTGCACGGGAGCCGGAGTCTGCACCGGCGCCGGGGTCTGCACGGGAGCCGCGGGCGCACCGGCGGACTGCACCGGCGCGTCCGGCACCGCCGCCGGGTCACCGGTCGGCTGGGCGGGCGCCGGCGCCGGCGGCGCCGCCGCACTCGGGCTCGACACCGGCTCCGGCTGCGTACTGGCCGTCACCGGCCCGGTGGCACCCGCGCTCCGGGTGGCCCCGCCGCCCGGACCGCCGTCCCCGCCGACCGCCTGGACCACCGCCACCACGCCCGCGATCAGCAGCAGCACCACGATCACGGTGGCGATGGCCAGCCGCCGCCGGCCGGTGCGCGGATCGGCCCCGGCCGCCTGGGTCGCGCCCATCGTCCACTCGCTGGTGACCGGCCGGATCGACTCCGCCTCCGGCTCCCCCGACGGCTTCCCGGCCGGCTCCCCGCCCTGGGCCCGACTACCGACCCGGACCGTCCCCAGCAGCCCGCCCACGGCCCGCTTGCGGCCGTCCTCGGCCTGCTCCGGCTCCACCGCCGCCGCCTTCGCCGGCTCGGCCTCCGGCTCCGCCGCGGCCGCCTTCTTCACCGGCACCGCGTGCTCGGTGGTCGACTCGGCCCGGGCGGTCGACTCCGCGACCACCCGCTTGAGCATCGACCGGGTCTGCGAGGCGTCCAGCCGCTCGGCCGGGTCCTTCGCCAGCAGCCCCTCGATCACCGGCAGCAGCGGCCCGGCGTTCACCGGCGCGACCAGGTCCTCGGTCATCACCGCGGTCAGCGTGGCCAACGCCGAGCCCCGGTCGTACGGCGGCCGGCCCTCGACCATGGCGTACAGCGTGCCGCCCAGCGACCACAGGTCGGCCGGCGGCCCGGGCTTCTGCCCGCGGGCCCGCTCCGGCGAGATGTACGAGGGGGCGCCGACCAGCATCCCGGTCGAGGTGACCGAGGCGTCGCCCTCCACGCTGGCGATGCCGAAGTCGGTGAGCACCACCCGGCCGTCCTCGCCGATCAGCACGTTGGACGGCTTGACGTCCCGGTGCAGGATCCCCAGCGCGTGCGCCGCGCTGAGCACGCCCAGCACGTCCAGCGCGATCTCCGCCGCCCGGGCGGGCTCCAGCGGCCCGTCCTCCCGCACCACGTCGGCCAGCGAGCGGGACTCGACCAGCTCCATCACGATCCACGGCCGGTCGTCCTCGTCGACCACGTCGAAGACCGTCACCGCCGAGTTGTGCCGGATCCGCGCGGTGGCCTTGGCCTCGCGCAGCGTCCGGGTGATCAGCCGGTGCTTCTCCTCCTCGTCGACGCTGGCGTTCATCCGCAGTTCCTTGACCGCGACGGTCCGGCCCAGCATCTCGTCCTCGGCGCGCCAGACCGTGCCCATGCCGCCGCGCCCGAGCACGCCGTTCAGGCGGTAGCGGCCGGCCAGGAGGCGGCCGGTGGAACCCTGCGCCTGGGTCATTCGGAACGTTCCCCCATGTGCTGCCGGCGGTCGTGGTGACGGCGCGTCGGCCCGACCTGGGTCCCGAACGCCCAAGCCTCCATCATCCCCTGTCCCGAGGGCCCTCGACCACCCGGCCCCCGCCCCAACCTGGGACGGACCTGAACGGATGCGGCGCTCCGTGCCCGATCTGTGATCGAAAACTCGCCAAGATCTGTCCGGGTCACTGCTACCGTTCGGCAGCTCATCGTCTTTCCGGGGGGATTCGACGCCCATGACCGCACCGATACCGGGCACTGACGGCCCGTCGCCCCGGCCGCGCACCGCCCAGCACTACTCGGTCGCACCTCCCCCGGCCGCCCCTGAGGGCTACGTCGCCCCCGGCATGCCCGGCGCGGTCACCGGCTTCGACCCCACCGAACCCGAGCCCCGGCCCGCCCCCCGCCACCGCACCGCCCTGGCCGTCACCCTGGCCCTGCTCGCCATGCTCCTCAGCGGCCTCGCCTACGGCAGCGCCCCCCTGCGCGCCGCCGACAGCCTCGGCTGGCTGGCCATCGCCCCCGCCGGCCTGGTCGCCCTCCCCCTGGGCCGCCTGGGCGGCCCCGGCCGCCTCCTCCCCCCACTCGGCGCCCTCCTCGCCGCCGGCGCCCTCCTCCTCGGCCAACTGATCGAACACCTCCGCCGCCTCCACACCGAAGGCCCCACCCCCCACGGCCTCCTCCACGAAACCCTCACCACCTGGCGCGCCGACCTACGCCCCCTCGACGCCGCCTTCTACGCCATCGCCCTCATCGGCGGCTTCCTCCTCACCCGCCGCACCGCCACCCGCACCTGACCCACCCACACACACCTCCACACCCCCACCCCCCAACACCCCAGCGGACACGCAGGCCGAAAGCCCGCGCGCCCGCAACACCCAACACCCAACACCCCCCAGCCCCCGCCCCCAGCAGGCATCCCCCACCTCCCCACCCCCCAGCAGGCATCCCCTACCTCCCCCACCCACCCACCCCCTCCCCACCCCAGCGAGAGGGACGCGCTGCGGAAGGGGGCGGCGCAGGGGGTGGGTGCGGAGAGGGGCGTGACGGGTGATTTTCAGACTGCCAACGCTCCCC
>NZ_JBIVSD010000023.1:0-126219 GCF_044756065.1 Kitasatospora sp. NPDC092039
GAGGCCGTGCTGCGCGGCTCGGTGAAGACCAACGCCTTCATCAAGGCCGACTCCGAGAAGGCCAAGGCCGACGCCAACGAGGCGATCAAGAAGGAAGCCGGCAACTCGCTGGAGCCCGCGATCCTCGACCCGGCCTGGGCCGACATCGACTTCCTGGACGACCCGCTGGCGAACACCCTGCAGGCCGAGGCCGACCACGCCGTCACCGCCGGGCTCCTCAAGAAGCCCGACCTCAACGGCATCTACGACCTCACCCTGCTGAACAAGGTCCTCGCCGCCCAGGGCCAGGCCGCCGTCACGGACGCCGGGCTCGACACCAAGTAGCACCGGCAACACCGGCAATCGGCCCCAAGTGCCACCGAGGGCACGGAGGTTCCACCACGGACTCCGCGGTCCGGCCCCGCCCCGCCCGGACGATCCCGGTCGATGCCCACCGGAACGGGCGGGCCCGGACCACGGCCCCGCAGACATCGACAGACCACTCACGCAGGAGGTGCCCGCAGTGAGCGAGCGCAGCGAGCGGACCATGAAGAGGCGCGCGTGGGCGATCGCCCCTGCCGAGCGAAGCGAGGAACGCGCATGAGTCCGGCCCTGACCACCGCACCGGACGCCACGGCGGCCCGCACCAACGGATCCGCCGTCCGGATCTCGCACGTGCACAAGTCCTTCGGCCGCCCCGGAGCCCAGACCCACGTCCTGGACGACATCACCCTCGACGTCGCCCCCGGCGAGTTCGTCACCCTGCTCGGCGCCTCGGGCTGCGGCAAGTCCACCCTGCTCAACCTGGTCGCCGGCCTCGACCGGCCCACCGCCGGCGACATCGAGGTGACCGGCGGCCGCCCCGCCCTGATGTTCCAGGAACACGCCCTCTTCCCCTGGCTGACCGCAGGGAAGAACATCGAACTCGCCCTCAAACTCGCCGGCCTGCCCCGCGCCGAGCGCCGCCCCGAGGCCGAGCGCCTCCTCGAACTCGTCCGGCTGAACGGCGCGTACGGCAAGCGGGTGCACGAGCTGTCCGGCGGCATGCGCCAGCGCGTCGCTATGGCCCGGGCACTCGCCCAGGGCAGCGAGGTCCTCCTGATGGACGAACCGTTCGCCGCCCTCGACGCCATCACCCGCGACGTCCTCCACGACGAGATCACCCGGATCTGGGCCGAACGCCGGCTGTCCGTCCTGTTCGTCACCCACAACGTGCGCGAGGCCGTCCGGCTCGCCCAACGCGTCGTCCTGCTCTCCTCCCGCCCCGGCCGCGTCGCCCGCGAATGGCGCATAGACCTGCCCCAGCCGCGCCGCATCGAATCCTCCGGCGTCGCCGACCTGTCCATCGAGATCACCGAAGAACTGCGTGGGGAGATCCGTCGCCATGGCCAGCACTGACACCACCCCCGTCCTCGTCCGGACGGATCCGACGGACCCGGCCGGACGAACCGGTCGGCCCGGACGGACCGACGGGGCCGACCGTCCTGAGCGCGCCACCGGCGACACCGCCGGCGTCGGCGCGGGCCTGGACGCCCTGGACGCCGTCACCGCGCAGCGCGGTTCGTTCGGTGAGGCCCTGCGGACCAAGGCGCTGCCGCCGCTGATCGGCGTGCTCGTGGTGCTCGCGCTGTGGCAGGGGGCGTACAGCCTGGAGTTCACGTCCTCCTACAAGCTGCCCAGCCCGGCGGATGTCTGGCGCTCCGCGCAGGACCTCTGGTACCAGGGCACCCTGCTCTCCATCATCTGGACCAGCGTCTGGCGCGGCCTGTCCGGCTTCCTCCTCGCCGTCGTCATCGGCACCCCGATCGGCCTCGTCGTCGCCCGCATCAAGCCCGTGCGCACCGCGATAGGCCCCGTCCTGCAGGGCCTGCAGTCACTGCCCTCGGTGGCCTGGGTGCCCGCCGCCGTCATCTGGCTCGGCATCAACGACTCGATGATGTACGCCGTCATCCTCCTCGGCGCCGTCCCCTCCATCGCCAACGGCCTGGTGGCCGGCATCGACCAGGTGCCGCCGCTGTTCCTGCGCGCCGGACGCACCATCGGCGCCACCGGCCTCACCGGCGCCCGCCACGTCCTCATCCCCGCCGCCCTGCCCGGCTACCTCGCCGGCCTCAAGCAGGGCTGGGCGTTCTCCTGGCGCTCCCTGATGGCCGCCGAACTCGTCGCCTCCTCCCCCGACCTCGGCCGGGGCCTGGGCCGGTTCCTGGAGGACCAGCGCGAGTTCTCCGACATGTCCGGCGTCCTGCTCGGCATCATCCTCATCCTCTTCGTCGGCATCGCCATCGAACTCCTCGTCTTCACTCCCGTCGAGCGCCGGGTGCTGCGCAACCGCGGCCTGCTGGCCACCACCAAGTGAGGCACCGCCGATGACGTTCCCCCGGCCGGCGGTCCTTCCGGCCGGCTGACCAGGGCTCTCCTCCGCACCACATCGAGCGGGCCCGGCGGTGGTTCCGCCGGGCCCGCTCCGTCGTGCCGTCGGCCCCCGGGGCTCCCCGGTCCGCGGCGTCGGCCCTCAGAGCTCGTCGAGGGGTTCGTCGAGGACGCCCTGGCGGGCGATGATGTAGCCGAGGTGGCCGCGGCTACGGCTGCCGAGGAGTTCGCTGGCCTTCTGGATGTGGCTGGAGACGGTGCGGGTGCTCATCCCGAGGCGGGAGGCGATGGCCTCGTCGGTGTAGCCGTTGACCATCAGCCGCAGCACGTTCTGGCGGGTGCGGGCGGTCAGCAGCCGGGGCCGGTGGTGGCCCTGCTGGTAGGTGACCGGCTCGGCGCGGTCCCACATCAGCTCGAAGATCTTGAGCAGGTACTCGACCAGCGGCGGGAGCTGGATGAGGATCGCTGCGGCCTCCCGGTCGGCGCCGGCCGGGATGAAGGCGGTGGAGCGGTCGCAGATGATCACCCGGTCGAAGACCTCGTGCAGGGTGCGCACCTGGGCGCCCTTGGCGGTGACCTGCTCGATGTACGCCAGCGTCGGGCCGTGCGAGCGCACGGTGTGCTGGTAGAGGGTGCGCTGGCGGACGCCGCGGTCGGCCAGGGCGAGGTCGCGCGGGAGCGCGTCGGCCAGTCGCTCGGGGGCGCGGCCGCCGCCGGGCTGGGCGGTGAGCAGCTCCTCGGTGCAGCCGGCGACGGCCTTCTCCAGCGCGGGGTTGATCTCCTCGCCGGCCAGCAGCCGGATCGGCAACTGTGCCCGGCGCATGACGTCCCGGTAGGCGTGCTCGGCGGCGGTGAAGGAGGTGTGCAGTTCGGCGAGCCGCTCCTGCTGGGCCAGGACGGCGAGTTCGATCGGTCGCGTTAAACCGGTGGCGGCGATGTCGGGCGGGACGGGGGCCAGCCGTTCGCCCGAGCCGGGCAGCGGACGCAGCAGACCCATCGCGAGCAGGCATTCGGGCGCCTCACCGGTCGCCTCCCCCTCCGCCAGCGCGATGCGGTAGAACTCGATGCCCCGGTCGCAGAGCTGGGGGGTTCCCGTTTCCGCGCAGTTGTCCTGGGTTGGGCACATCTGGGCATCCTTCCGGCTTCGGCATTGCGATTTCACGAATGCCCGTACCGGCTACCGCCAGGCATCCGAACCGGCAAGATGGAATCGACTGCCGTTCGGAGGCCGCCCCCCGGGCTCCGACAGCCGTGAGTGTACGCCCAATGGGCGCGGAAATCATCGGCTGACGGTAGTCGGGCGTGCACGCAAGTGGGGGAGCCGACGGTGACGGTCGCGGACGCGGCCTCACCCGGCGGCGGTGACCGGGGGATTGCCGGCGCATCGCACCTGGTGTCCCGCCCGGGGCGCCGGGAGCGGGTGACCGGTGCATGGAACGGCCTACAGACGGAAGGCACCCCCAGTTGCGAGCTGACTCCGACCCGGCGGCACTGCCCGCCGCCCTCGCCGGTCTGGTGGACCAGCGCCTGGTACGACAGTTGGCGGAGGCCGCCGCCGCACAGGTCGGCTCCGGCGCGGTCCGGCTGCTGGGCGACGGCGGGATCCTCCAGGCCTTCGCCAAGCAGCTGATCGAGGGTGCCCTGGAGCTCGAACTCCAGGAGCACCTGCGCGGCTCCGGCTCCGGTACGGGTTCCGGTACCGGCACCAATGGCCGCAACGGCGCCCGGGCCAGACGGCTGCTCACCGAGATCGGTCCGGTCGAGGTGCGGGTGCCCCGGGACCGCGACGGCAGCTTCACCCCCAAGTCCGTGCTGCCCCGGGCCCGTCGGCTGCCCGGGCTCGACCGGCTGGTGATCTCGCTGACCGCGCGCGGCCTCAGCTCGGGCGAGCTGGTGGCGCACCTGGCCGAGGTGTACGGCGTGGAGCTCAGCCGGGAGACCGTCTCGGCCATCACCGACCAGGTGCTCGACGAGCTGGCCGAGCGGCGCGGGCGGCGGCTCGACCCGGTCTACCCGGTGGTCTTCGTCGACTCGGTGCGCAGCGGCCGCTCGGGCGGGCCGCTGGTGCACCTGGCGCTCGGGATCTCGGTCGAGGGCCGGCGCGAGGTGCTGGGCCTGTGGCCGGCCGCGGACGGGGAGGAGTGGCCGCAGGTGCTGGCCGGGCTCGCCGAGCGCGGGGTGCGGGAGGTCTGGGTGCTGGTGGGCGGCACCGGCGCGGTGCTGGCCGAGGCGGCGGCCGAGCAGTGGCCGCGCACGGTGGTGCACGGTTCGGTGGCCCATCTGCTGCACGCGGCGCTGCGGCACGCGCCCGGCGAGGACTGGGGCGCGCTGGCGCGGGCGCTGCGGGAGACCTGTACGGCGCCGACCGAGGCCGCCGCGCTGGAGCGGCTCGGCCAGGCCGAGCGGGAGTGGGGGCCGAGCCACCGCGAGGTGTTCCGGGTGTGGCGGGCGGCCTGGCCGCTGCTGGCGCCCGGCTTCCGCTTCGGCCCGGAGGCGCGGCGGCTGTTGACGGGCGGGGGCGCGCTGGAGCGGTTGCACGCCCGGCTGCGCCGGATCGAGCAGGCCGCGGGCCGGGTGCAGGACGAGCGGGCCGCGCTCAAACGCGCCTACCTGGCGACGCTCGCCCTGGAGTCGCCGTCCGGGACGGGCCGGCCGTGGGTCGAGGACTGGCCCGCGGTCCGGGAGGAACTGCGCCGGGGTTCGCTGCGGCGGGCCGGAGTGCCCGCCCCCGCGCTCCGATGTCCCCGCTATCAGAGTTCCCACCACTGATCTGACAGAGCCAGGTGCGATTTGGATCATGTCTGTCTGCTTTTGACACGATCTGCCCGGGCTTCCGGTTCCCGCATTGCGTGTTCACGATCACAGTCAGAGCTTCCAAGCACGTTTGAGCCTTCGGCAGGATGCGTTTCAGAGCGAAGAGGGCAGACCGCCCTCCTCAGGAAGAGGAATTCGCGATGCCAAGCCTTGCCGTACGCGTCCACAAGATGCTCGGGATACTCGCTGTTCTGCTGGCCGCCGTGGTGGGCCTCCAACTCCACGCCGGGCAGTCCCTGTCCACGGTCTCCGTCACCACCCACCACGGTCCCAGCGAAGACTCCGGCTGGGGTGCGTGAGCCGCGGCTCCGTCCGACCAGCCCGCTCCTCCCCTTCTCGCAACGCTCCGATCCAGAGAGGAACCGACGATGGCTAACCCGTTCGAGGACGCCGAGGCCAGCTACCTCGTCCTGGTGAACGACGAGGGCCAGCACTCGCTGTGGCCGGCCTTCAGCCCGGTGCCCGCAGGCTGGCAGCAGGTGTTCGGCGCCGCCGGACGGCAGGACTGCCTGGACTACGTCGAGCAGAACTGGCAGGACCTGCGCCCGAAGAGCCTGATCGCCCACCTGTCCGAGCACTGACCCCGGTCACCGCGCACCGACCGACGGACCGCTGAACTCCACGCGGTCCCCGTACGGGCTCCACGCCGAGCGGCCGCTCACCCGGCCTCCCCGCCTCGGCACCCGGGCCCGGCCCGCCGCTCCCCCGGCGCAGCACCACACCGGAGCCGCCGCCCAACCGGCCGCTCCCCCGGTCGTCGGCCCACCGATCCGCCGGAACCCGCCGACACCGCGTCACCACACCCCCGCGACACCCCGCCGCCGCGCGGCCGCACCGTCCCGCCGTCGGCACGTTCCCGTGTCCGACGTCTACGCGCGTGCACCAAACGGCACCGGCGCGTACCCACGCTCCGCACCGCCGCACCGCACCGGTGCGCCGCGCGGCCGTCACACGAAGCACACCGCAGCACCGCACAACGACCGCAACATCGCTCCGCCGACCGTCGGGCCGACCGCCCCGGGGTCACCCAGCTCGCCGCTCCCGTCACCGCGGGGGCCAGCCGCACGAGGGAGAGAGTCACATGTCCGGGGTCCAGCAGACGCACAGATCCGAGCAGCGGCCGGAAGCGGCCGAGGTGCTGTGCCGACTGTTCGCGGAGGTGCTCGGCCGGGAGTCGGTCGACCCCGCGGCGGGCTTCTTCGACCTGGGCGGCGACCAGCCCGCCGCCGAGCGGCTGCTGGCCCGGGTGCACGCCGAGTTCGGCGTCCGCCTGGCGCCGGCCGTCCTGTCGGACGCCCCCACCCCCGCCGCGCTGGCCACCCGGCTGGCCGGCGCCGACACCCGTCCCACCCTCACCGAGCTGGTCGACGCCCAGGTCGCCCGCACCCCGGACGCCCCCGCGCTGTACGCCGAGGGAACCACCCTCACGTACGCCGAACTCGACGCCCGCGCCAACCGGCTGGCCCGGGTGCTGGCCGCCCGCGGCCTGGGCACCGAGGACGTCGTCGCGCTGGCCCTGCCGAAGTCCCCCGAGGCGATCGCCGCGATCCTCGCCGTCGCCAAGACCGGCGCCGCCTGGCTGCCCGCCGACCCGGCCTACCCGGCCGAGCGGCTGCGCCACATGCTGACCGACTCCCGTGCCGCCCTGGTGCTCACCACCGCCGCGGCCGCCGGGCAGCTGCCCGCCACCGGCGCGCCCCGGCTGCTGATCGACTCCGCCGAGCACCTGGCGGACCTCGCCGCCCGGGACGCCGCGCCCTTCACCGCCGCCGAGCGGATCCGGCCGGTCAGCGCGCTGAACACCGCGTACGTCATCTACACCTCCGGCTCCACCGGCGTGCCCAAGGGCGTGGCCGTCACCCACACCGGGCTGCCCAGCATGGTCGGCACCCAGGTCGCCGCCACCGGGGTCGGCCCCGGCAGCCGGGTGCTCCAGGCCTCCTCGCTCAGCTTCGACGTCTCCGTCTCCGACCTGTCGGTGTCGCTCACCACCGGCGCCGCCCTGGTGCTGCCGAGCGACCAGAGCCAGCTGGTCGGCGAGTCGCTGGCCGCCCTGATCGACCGGTTCGGCGTCACCCACGCCGACGTCGCCACCGCGATGATCTCCACCCTGCCCGACCTGCCGATGCCCTCGCTGCGCACCCTGATCGGCGGCGGCGAGGCGGTCTCCCGCGAGCTGGCCGCCCGCTGCGGCCGCGGCCGGCTGATGCTCAACAGCTACGGGCCCACCGAGGCCACCGTCATCGTCAGCATGAGCGAGCCGCTCACCGGCGAGGAGCTGCCCCCGATCGGCCGGCCCTGCCAGGACGTGCGCATCCACGTGCTGGACGAGCTGCTGCGCCCGGTCGAGCCGGGCACCGTGGGCGAGCTGTACCTCGCCGGCCCGCACCTGGCCCGCGGCTACCTGAACCGCCCAGGCCTGACCGCCGAGCGCTTCGTGGCCGACCCGTACGGCGGGCCCGGCGAGCGGATGTACCGCACCGGTGACCTCGGCAGCTACCGCCCGGACGGCCAGCTGGACTTCCTCGGCCGGGCCGACGACCAGGTGAAGATCCGCGGCTTCCGGGTGGAGCTCGGCGAGATCGAGCAGACCCTCTCCGCCCACCCCGAGGTGCGCCAGGCCGTCGTCCTGGTCCGCGAGGACCGCCCCGGCGAGCGCCGGCTGGTCGGCTACACCGTCGGCGCCGCCGACCCGGCCGAGCTGCGGGCGTACTGCGCCGAGCGGCTGCCCGACCACATGGTGCCCACCGTCGTGGTGCTCGACCGGCTGCCGCTCACCCCCAACGGCAAGGTGGACAAGCGCGCCCTGCCCGCGCCGGTGTTCGGCGCCGGCGAGGAGGACGGCCGGGCCCCCGCCGGGGAGCTGGAGCACACCCTCGTCCGGCTGTTCGGCGAGGTCCTGGGCCTGCCCCGGGTCGGCGTCACGGACTCCTTCTTCGAGCTGGGCGGCGACTCCATCGTGGCCATCCAGCTGGTCTCCCGGGCCCGGCACGCGGGCCTCCAGCTCACCCCGCGCGAGGTGTTCCTCGCCCCGACCGTCGAGGCGCTGGCGCAGATCGCCCGTCCGCTGGAGGGGCCGGTCGTCGTCGAGCCCGCCGGGGCCGGCCTCGGCGAGGTACCGCCGACGCCGATCGTGCACTGGCTGGCGGCGCAGCACGGCGCGGTCGAGAGCTTCTACCAGTCCACCCTGCTCACCCTGCCCGCCGGCACCACGCAGGAGCACCTGACCACCGCCGTCCAGGCGCTGCTCGACCACCACGACCTGTTCCGCGCCCGCACCTCCCCGCTCGCCGAGCGCCCGTGGACGCTGCACGTGCCCGAGCCCGGCACCGTCCCCGCCGACGGCGTGCTGCGCCCGGTCGAGGGCCCGGCCACCGCGGAGGCGCTGCGCGCCGAGACCGCCGCCGCCCGCGGGCGGCTGTCCCCCGAGGACGGCCGGATGGTCCAGGCCGTGCGCTTCGACGCCGGCCCGGAGCAGCCCTCGCAGCTGCTGCTGGTGATCCACCACCTGGTGGTGGACGGCGTCACCTGGCGCATCGTCGAGGAGGACCTGCTCGGCGCGCTCGCCGCGCTCCGCGAGGACCGCGCCGTCGAGCTCGCGCCGGTGCCCACCTCCTTCCGCCGCTGGGCGCAGCGGCTCACCGCCGAGGCGCAGACCGACCGCCGGGCCGCCGAACTGCCGTTCTGGCAGGCCGCGTTGGACACCCCGGACCCGCTGCTCGGCGACCGTCCGCTGGACCCGGCGCAGGACACCTACGCCACCGAGGGCCTGCTGCGGCTGGTGCTGCCCGCCGAGACCACCCAGGCGCTGCTCACCAAGGTCACCACCGCCTACCACGCCCAGGTCAACGACGTGCTGCTGACCGGTCTCGCGCTGGCCCTCGGCCACTGGCGCGGCCGGGACACCACCGGGCCGGACGGCGCCGTGCTGGTCACCGTGGAGGGCCACGGCCGCGAGGAGATCGTCGACGACGTCGACCTGCACCGCACCGCCGGCTGGTTCACCTCCGTCTACCCCGTCCGGCTCGCCCCCGGGGAGCTGGACTGGTCCGAGGTCACCGCGGCCGGCCCCGAGCTCGGCCGGGCCCTCGGCCGGGTGAAGGAGCAGCTGCGCGCCGTCCCGGACAACGGCATCGGCTTCGGCCTGCTGCGCCACCTCAACCCGGCCACCGCCGCCGTCCTCGAAACCTGCGCCGACCCGCAGATCGAGTTCAACTACCTGGGCCGCTTCGCGCCCGAGGGCGTCACCGCCGAGGACGTGCTGGCCGGCACCGAGGCGATGAGCGAGGGCGCCGCGACCGGCCTCGCGCTCGGCCGGGTGCTCGGCCTGGACGCCACCACCGTGGACACCCCGCAGGGCCCGCTGCTGGTCGCCCAGTGGTCCTACGCCACCGGACTGCTCTCCGAGGAGCGGGTGCGCGCCTTCGCCGAGGCCTGGTTCGCCGCGCTGGGCGCGCTCGCCGAGCACGCCGAGCGGCCGGACGCCGGCGGGCACACCCCCTCCGACTTCCCGCTGGTCACCGTCACCCAGGACGAGCTGGACGGGCTCGCCGCCCACCACGCCCCCGCCCGCCTGGCGGACGTCTGGCCCACCTCGCCGCTCCAGCAGGGCATGGCCTTCCACTCGGCGTACGACGCCGACGGCGCGGACGTCTACACCTCGGTCGTGACCTTCGATCTCACCGGCCCGGTGGACGCCGAGCGGCTGCGCGCCGCCGCCGAGGCGCTGCTGGTCCGCCAGCCGAACCTCAGGGCCGCGTTCCACCAGCGGCACGACGGCCCGCCCGTGCAGGTCGTCCCGGACGGCGTCGAACTGCCCTTCACCGTCGTCGACCTGAGCGCCCACGCCGACCCGCGGGCCGAGGCCGCCCGGATCGCCGCCGCCGAGTACGGCCGGCGCTTCGACCTCGACCGCCCGCCGCTGCTGCGCTACACCCTGCTCAGGCTCGCCCCCGAGCGCCACCAACTGATCGCCTCCGCGCACCACATCCTGCTGGACGGCTGGTCCACCCCGCTGTTCGCCGAGGAGCTGTGGGGCCTGTACTTCGAGCAGCCGCTGGCCCCGGCGGCCCCGTACCGCGAGTACCTGCGCTGGATCACCCGGCGCGACGGCGCGGCCGCCCGCGCCGCCTGGGCCCAGGCCCTGGCCGGCGCCGACGAGCCCACCCTGCTCGCCCCCGGCCGCTCCGCCGGCGCCCCGCAGCTGCCGCTGCGCCTGCACACCGGGCTCAGCCCGGAGACCACCGAGGCGCTGTCCCGCACCGCCCGCCGCTACGGCGTCACCCTCAACACCCTGGTCCAGGCGGCCTGGGGCGTGCTGCTGGCCCGGCTCACCGGGCGCGAGGACGTGCTGTTCGGCACCACCGTCTCCGGCCGGCCGCACGACCTGCCGGGCGTGGAGCGGATGATGGGCCTGCTCATCAACACCGTCCCGGTGCGGGTGCGCCTGGACCCGGCGGAGAGCTGGGGCCAGCTCCTGCTGCGCCTCCAGCACGAGCAGTCCGCCCTGCTGGACCACCAGCACCTCAGCCTCACCGAGATCCAGCAACTCGCCGGGATGGGCAGCCTGTTCGACACCGTCACGGTGTACGGCAACTACCCGGACCCGTCCGCCCTGGACGACGCCGACCCGAGCGGCGCCACCCGCGTCACCCTGGTCGAGGACGTCGACAGCGCCCACTACCCGCTGGTGCTCGCCCTCACCCCCGGCGACGGCCTCCAGCTGCGCCTGGACCACCAGCCGGACGCCTTCGACTCCGAGGAGGCCCGCGCCTTCCTGGACCGCTTCCTCGCGCTGCTCGACCGGATCGTCGCCGACCCGGCCGAACTCGTCGGCACCGTCGAGGTGTTGACCGAGGCCGAGCGCGCCGAGCTGGTCACCGGGTGGAGCGGCACCAGCACCCCGCTGCCGGAGGGCTCGCTGCCCGAGCTGTTCGAGGCCCGGGTCGCCGCCGCCCCGGACGCGATCGCGCTCACCGCCGACGACGCCGAGCTCACCTACGCCCAGCTCAACGCCCGGGCCAACGGCCTGGCGCGGCGGCTGGTCGAGGCCGGGGTCGTCCGGGAGACCCCGGTCGCCCTGATGATCGACCGCTCGGCCGCCCAGATCGTGGCGATCCTGGCCGTGCTCAAGGCCGGCGGCCTGTACGTGCCGCTGGACGACGCCCAGCCGACGGACCGGCTGCGGACCGTCCTCGCCGACGCCGGCGCCGAGCTGGTGCTGGCCGACGCCGCGCACCGCGACCACCCCGCGCTGGCCGGACTGACGGTGCTCAACCCGCACGCCGAGGAGCACCCGGAGAACCTCGGACTGCCGCAGCGGGCCGACCAGTTGGTGTACGTGATGCACACCTCCGGCTCGACCGGCGTGCCCAAGGGCATCGCCATCACCCACCGCGCCGTGGTGGACCTCGCGCTCGGCGGGCAGTTCACCGGCGGCGGCCACGAGCGGCTCCCGGTGCACGCCCCCTCCGCCTTCGACGCCTCCACCTACGAGATCTGGACCCCGCTGCTCTCCGGCGGCCAGCTGGTGATCGCCCCGGCCGGCCGGCTGGGCATCGCCGAGCTGGCGGCGGTGATCGGCCACGAGCGGACCACCTCGGCCTGGATCAGCGTCGGCCTCTTCAACGTGCTGGCCGCCGAGGCCCCGGAGACCTTCGCCGGGCTGCACGAGGTGTGGACGGGCGGCGACATCGCCTCGCCGGTCGCCATGCGGCGGGTGCTGGACACCTGCCCCGGACTGCGGCTGATCAACGTCTACGGGCCGACCGAGACGACCACCTTCGCCACGCACTTCCCGATGACCTCGGCCGCCGAGGTGCCGAACATCGTCCCGATCGGCCGGCCGCTGCCCAACAACCGGCTGTACGTGCTGGACGCCGGGCTGCGCCCGGTGCCGGTCGGCGTGGCCGGCGAGCTGTACATCGTCGGCTCCGGCCTGGCCCGCGGCTACGTCCGCCGCCCCGGCCTGACCTCCGAGCGCTTCGTCGCCTGCCCGTTCGGCGAGCCCGGCAGCCGGATGTACCGCACCGGCGACGTGGTGCGCTGGACGCCCACGGGCGAACTGGAGTTCGTCGGTCGAGCGGACGACCAGGTGAAGCTGCGCGGCTTCCGGATCGAACTCGGCGAGGTGGAGGCGGCGTTCACCGCCCACCCGGCGGTCGGCCAGGTCTGCGTGGCGGTCCGCCAGGACCAGCCGGGCGACAAGCGCCTGGTCGCGTACGTCACCGGCGAGGTGCGGTCCGAGGAACTGCGCGACTTCGTCACCGAGCGGCTGCCCGGCTACATGCTGCCGGCCGCGATCGTGGTCCTCGACGAGCTGCCGGTGAACCCCAACGGCAAGGTGGACCGCAAGGCCCTGCCCGCGCCCGACTACAACGGCGCCGACGGCGGCCGCGAGCCGCGCAACGCCACCGAGCAGGCCCTGTGCGGGCTGTTCGCCGAGGTGCTGGGGCTCACCCGGATCAGCATCGACGACAACTTCTTCGACCGCGGCGGCCACTCGCTGCTCGCCACCAAGCTGGTCAGCCGCATCCGGGCCGGCCTCGGCGCCGAGCTGCCGATCCGCGCCCTCTTCGACAACCCGACGGTGGCCCTGCTGTCCGCCGCGCTGCCCGACTCCGCGGCGGCCCGTCCGGCCCTGCGGCCGGCCGAGCGGCCGGAGCGCGTGCCGCTCTCCTCGGCCCAGCAACGCCTCTGGTTCATCGAGCAGTTCGAGGGTCCGAGCGCGCTCTACAACACCCCGGTCGCGGTCCGGCTCACCGGCGCCGTCGACGTCCCCGCCCTGGAGGAGGCGGTCCGGGACGTGGTGCGCCGGCACGAGGTGCTGCGCACCGTCTTCCCGACCGTCGACGGCCGCCCGCACCAACTGGTCACCGACGCTGACGAGTTGTCCCTGCGCCAGGTGCGGGTGGCGGACGAGGCGGAGCTGCGGACCGCGCTGGTCACGGCCGGCGAGGAGGTCTTCGACCTCGCCCACGACCTGCCGGTGCGCGCCACCCTGCTGTCGCTGCCGCACGACGAGCACGTCCTGCTGGTGCTGATGCACCACATCGCCAGCGACGGCTGGTCGGTCGCCCCGCTCTTCCGCGACCTCGCCGAGGCCTACCGGGCCCGGACCGCCGGCAGCGCGCCGGACCGCGCGCCGCTGCCGGTGCAGTACGCCGACTACGCCCTCTGGCAGCGCGAACTGCTCGGCACCGAGGAACAGCCCAGCGCCCTGCTGAACGGCCAACTCGCCTACTGGCAGCAGGCCCTGGCCGACGCCCCGGAGGAGCTGGCGCTCCCCTACGACCGTCCGCGCCCGGCCGTGCCGGGGCACCGGGGCGGCCTGGTGGAGGTCGCCGTCGACGCCGAACTGCACAGTGCTCTCGGCGAGTTGGCGGCAGCGCAGAACGCCAGCCTGTTCATGGCGCTGCAGGCCGCGGTCGCCGTCCTCTACACCCGCCTCGGCGCCGGCACCGACCTGCCGCTCGGCACCCCGGTGGCCGGCCGCACCGACGAGGCCCTGGACGACCTGGTCGGCTTCTTCGTCAACACCCTGCTGCTGCGCACCGACACCAGCGGCGACCCGACCTTCCGGGAACTGCTCGACCGGGTCCGCCGCACCGACCTGGACGCCTACGACCACCAGGACATCCCCTTCGAGCGCCTGGTCGAACACCTCAACCCGACCCGCACCCCGGCCCGCCACCCGCTCTTCCAGACCCTGGTGGCCCTGGAGAGCCGGGTCACGGTGCCGGACTCCTTCGGCGGCCTGGGCTGCGCGGAGCACCCCTTCGAGCTGGACGTGGCCAAGTTCGACCTGTCCTTCCGCTTCACCGAGCAGGGCCCGCAGGCGGGTCTGACGGTGGCGGTCGAGTACGCGGCCGACCTCTTCGACCACGCCACCGCGGCCGCCGTCGGCGAGCGGCTGCTGCGGGTGCTGCGCGCCGCCGTCGCCGCCCCGGACGCGCCGATCGGCGGCATCGAGGTCCTCGACCCGGCCGAGCGCGAGCAGCTGCTCACCGGCTGGAACGACACCGCCGCGCCCTTCCCGGACACGACCCTGGCGGAGCTGTTCGAGGCGCGGGCCGCCGCCACCCCCGACGCGCCGGCCGTGGCCGCCGAGGACGGCACCCTCAGCTACGCCGAACTGGAGTCCCGGGCCGAGCACCTGGCGGCCCACCTGGCCGGCGCCGGGGTCGGCGCCGAGACGCCGGTGGTCCTGCTGATGGACCGCTCCGCCGACCTGCTGACGGCGATCCTCGCGGTGGCCAAGGCGGGCGGCACCTACGTCCCGCTGGACGACCGTCACCCGGCCGAGCGGCTGCGCCGGATCACCGCCGAGACGGCCGCCGCGCTCGTCCTGGTCGACCCGGCGCACCGCGACCACCCGCTGGCCGCCGACGCCCCCTGCCCCGTCCTGCCGCTCACCCCGGGCTGGTTCGACGGTCCGCGCGAGCGGCGCGCCCACCGGGCCGCGCCCCACCCGGAGCAGCTCGCGTACGTGATGTTCACCTCCGGCTCCACCGGGGAGCCCAAGGGCATCGCGATCAGCCACCGGGACGTGGTGCAGCTCGCCACCGACCCGTGCTGGCGGCACGACGAGGGCCTGCGGGTGCTGTTCCACGCGCCGCACGCCTTCGACGCCTCGACCTACGAGATCTGGGTGCCGCTGCTCTCCGGCGGCCAGGTGGTCGTCGCACCGCAGGGCGACCTGGACGCGGCCGCCATCCGGCAGCTGGTCCGGGTCCACGCGCTCACCCACGTGCACGTCACCGCCGGCCTGTTCCGGGTCATCGCGGAGGAGGACCCGGGCATCTTCGCCGGTGTGCGCGAGGTGCTGACCGGCGGCGACGTGGTCTCCGCCCCGGCCGTGCGCCGGGTGCTGGAGGCCGTCCCGGGCATCGCGGTGCGGGCGCTCTACGGGCCCACCGAGACCACCCTGTGCGCCACCCAGTACCCGATGCCCGACGCCGCGGCGGTGCCGAGCACGGTGCCGATCGGGCGCCCGCTGGCCAACACCCGGCTGTACGTGCTGGACGCCGGCCTGCAGCCGGTGCCGGCCGGGGTGGCGGGCGAGCTGTACATCGCCGGGGCCGGCCTGGCCCGCGGCTACGTCGGCCGCCCGGCGCTCAGCGCCGAGCGCTTCGTCGCCTGCCCCTTCGACGGGCCGGGCAGCCGGATGTACCGCACCGGCGACCTCGCCCGCTGGACGGCGGACGGCGTGCTGGAGTTCCTCGGCCGGGCCGACGACCAGGTGAAGATCCGCGGCTTCCGGATCGAACTCGGCGAGGTGGAGGCCGCGTTCACCGCCCACGAGGGCGTCGGCCAGGCACTCGCGGTGGTCCGCGAGGACCAGCCGGGCGACAAGCGCCTGGTGGTGTACGCCACCGGCAAGGCCACCGACGGCGAACTGCGCGCCTTCGTCGCGGACCGCCTGGCCGGCTACATGCTCCCGGCCGCCGTGGTCGTCCTGGACAGCCTGCCGGTCACCGCCAACGGCAAGGTCGACCGCAGGGCCCTGCCCGCCCCCGAGTACGCCGGGGCGGCCGAGGGCCGCGCCCCGCGCACCGAGCGCGAGCGGGAGCTGTGCGCCCTGTTCGCCGAGGTGCTGGGCGTGCCGACGGTCAGCATCGACGACCGGTTCTTCGACCTCGGCGGCCACTCGCTGCTCGCCACCCGGCTGGTCAGCCGCATCCGCACCACCCTCGGCGCGGAGCTGCCGATCCGCACCCTGTTCGACGCGCCCACGGTCGCCGCCCTCGCCGCCGTCCTGCCCGGGGGCGAGGAGGCGCCCGCGCCGAAGAAGGCCCGCCCGGCCCTGCGACGGATGCGCCGCCCCGGCCAGGACTGACCGGAGGCGGGACGCGGGCCGCCCACCGGTGGCGGCCCGCGCCCGCCGCACGACCGCCGTGCCGCACCAGACACCACCGCCCCACCAGCCCCAGCAGCCGTACGTCGCCAGTCGGAGGCAGACCTTGATCCCGTTGTCGTTCGCCCAGCAGCGGCTCTGGTTCATCGAACAGTTCGAGGGCCCGAGCGCCCTCTACAACACTCCGTTCGCCCTCCGGCTGACCGGCGGGCTCGACGCCGCCGCCCTCGAGGACGCGCTCGGGGACGTGGTGGACCGGCACGAGGTGCTGCGCACCGTCTTCCCCACCACCGACGGCCAGCCCCACCAGCACATCCTCGCCGAGGGCCGCCCGCCGCTGCACCGGGTGCCGGCGGCCGACGAGGCCGAGCTGCACGAGCTGATGCGCGAGGCGGCCGGGCAGGTCTTCGACCTCGCCGCCGACCTGCCCGTCCGGGCCTGGCTGTACTCCCTGCCCACGCCGGACGAGCACGTCCTGCTGCTGCTCACCCACCACATCGCCAGCGACGGCTGGTCGGTCGCCCCGCTCTTCCGCGACCTCGCCGAGGCCTACCGGGCCCGGACCGCCGGCGCCGAGCCGCAGTGGGAGCCGCTGCCGGTGCAGTACGCCGACTACACCCTCTGGCAGCGCGAGCTGCTCGGCGAGGAGGACGACCCGGAGAGTGTCGTCTCGCTGCAACTCGCGCACTGGCAGAAGGAGTTGTCCGGCCTGCCGGAGGAGCTGGCGCTCCCCTACGACCGACCGCGCCCGGCCCTGCCGAGCCGCCGCGGCGGCGCCGCGGAGTTCGAGCTCGACGCCGAACTGCACGCCGGGCTGACCGAGTTGGCCTCCAGCCGGCACGCCAGCCTGTTCATGGCGCTGCAGGCCGCGGTCGCCGTCCTCTACACCCGCCTCGGCGCCGGCACCGACCTGCCGCTCGGCACCCCGGTGGCCGGCCGCACCGACGAGGCCCTGGACGACCTGGTCGGCTTCTTCGTCAACACCCTGCTGCTGCGCACCGACACCAGCGGCGACCCGACCTTCCGGGAACTGCTCGACCGGGTCCGCCGCACCGACCTGGACGCCTACGACCACCAGGACATCCCCTTCGAGCGCCTGGTCGAACACCTCAACCCGACCCGCACCCCGGCCCGCCACCCGCTCTTCCAGACCGTCGTCACCCTGAACGCGGAGCGGGCCGAGGACCTCGTCTTCGGCGCCGCGGTGGGCACCCCGGTCGAGGTCGGCGAGGCCCAGGCCCAGTTCGACCTCAACTTCAACTTCGTCGAGCGGCTCGCGGCCGACGGCACCTGCCTGGGCGTGCGCGCCGCCGTGGACTACGCGGCCGACCTCTTCGACCACGCCACCGCCGTCTCCGTCGCCGAGCGGCTGGTGCGCGTGCTGCGCGCCGCCGTCGCCACCCCGGACGCGCCGATCGGCGGCATCGAGATCCTCGACCCGGCCGAGCGCGAGCAGCTGCTCACCGGCTGGAACGGGCCGGCCGCCCCGGTCGCCGAGCAGAGCCTGCCCCGGCTGTTCGAGGCCCAGGCCGCCGCCACCCCCGACGCCCTCGCCCTGGTCTCCGACACCGAACGGCTCGACTACGCCGAGCTGAACGACCGCGCCAACCGGCTCGCCGCCCTGCTGCTGGAGCGCGGCCTGGCCACCGAACAGCCGGTCGCGGTGCTGATGGAGCGCTCCGCCGGACTGCTCACCGCCGTCCTCGCGATCGCCAAGGCGGGCGGCACCTACGTCCCGCTGGACGACCGCTACCCGCTGGACCGGCTCCAGCACATCCTCGCCGACACCCGTACCGGCCTGCTGCTCGTCGACCCGGCCCACCAGGGCCACCCGGTGCTCGCCACCGAGGGCTTCGCCACCCTGGAGGTCACCGACGCGCTGCTCGCCGGGGCCTCGGCGGCGGGCAACCCCGGCGTGCCGGTCCTGCCCGGCCAGCTGGTCTACGTGATGTACACCTCGGGCTCGACCGGGGTGCCCAAGGGCGTCGCCGTCACCCACCGCAACGTGGTGGACCTGCTGGGCAACCCGCAGTTCCGGGCCGGCCACCACGAGCGGGTGCTGCTGCACTCGCCCACCGCCTTCGACGCCTCCACCACCGAGATCTGGGCGCCGCTGGTCACCGGCGGGGCGATCGTGCTCGCCGAGCCCGGCGAACTGGACATCCGCCGCCTCGCCGAGACCGTCACCACCCACCGGGTGACCCTGGTCCAGGCCCCGTCCGGCCTGCTGCGGCTGATGGCCGACGAGGACCCGGCCGCCTTCCGGCACGTGCGGCAGGTGTGGACCGGCGGCGACGTCGTCCCGCCGGAGTCCGTCCGCCGGATCCACCGGGCCTGCCCGGACACCTCCGTGGTCGCGGTGTACGCGCCCACCGAGACCACCGCCATCAAGACCACCTTCACCATGGAGCCGGGCGAGCCCGTCCCCGCCGTGGTGCCGATCGGCCGCCCGCTGGCCAACACCCGGCCGTACGTGCTGGACACCGCGCTGCGCCCGGTGCCGGCCGGCGTGGCCGGCGAGCTGTACATCGCCGGGGCCGGCCTGGCCCGCGGCTACGTCGGACGCCCCGGCCTGACCTCCGAGCGCTTCGTGGCCTGCCCGTTCGGCGAGCCCGGCAGCCGGATGTACCGCACCGGCGACCTCGTCCGCTGGACCGCCGACGGCCTGCTGGAGTTCCTCGGCCGGGCCGACGACCAGGTGAAGATCCGCGGCTTCCGGATCGAACTCGGCGAGGTGGAGGGCGCGTTCACCGCCCTGCCGACCGTCGGCCAGGCCTTCGCCGTGGTCCGCGAGGACCAGCCCGGCGACAAGCGCCTGGTGGTCTACGCCACCGGCGAGGGCACTCCCGCCGAGCTGCGCGCCGCCGTCGCCGACAGCCTGCCCAGCTACATGCTGCCCGCCGCGGTGGTCGTCCTCGACGCCCTCCCGGTGACCGCCAACGGCAAGGTCGACCGCCGCGCCCTGCCCGCCCCCGACTACACCGGGGCGGCCGAGGGCCGCGCCCCGCGCACCGACACCGAGCGCGCGCTCTGCGAACTCTTCGCCGACGTCCTCGGGTTGGACCGGATCGGGATCGACGACAGCTTCTTCGACCTGGGCGGCCACTCGCTGCTCGCCACCAAGCTGGTCAGCCGCATCCGCACCGCGCTCGGCACCGAACTGCCCGTCCGGGCACTGTTCGACGCCCCCAGCGTGGCCGCCCTGGCCGCCGCCCTGCCCGCCCCGGGCGCCGCCCGTCCGGCGCTGCGGCCGGTCCGGCGGCCCGAGCGCGTCCCGCTCTCGCCCGCGCAGCGACGCCTCTGGTTCATCGACCAGTTCGAGGGCCCGAGCGCGCTCTACAACACCCCGTGCGCGGTCCGGCTGACCGGCCGGATCGACACCGCCGCCCTCCAGGCGGCCCTGACCGACGTGCTCGACCGCCACGAGGTGCTGCGCACCGTCTACCCGACCACCGACGGGCAGCCGCACCAGCTGCTCCTGGAGAACCCCGGACTCCCGCTGCACACCGTGCCGGTGGCCACCGAGGAGGAGCTCGCGGCGGCGCTCGCCGAGGCCGGCTCACAGGTCTTCGACCTCGCCCGCGACCTGCCGGTGCGCGCCACCCTGCTCTCGCTGCCGGGCGACGAGCACGTCCTGCTGGTGCTGATGCACCACATCGCCACCGACGGCTGGTCCGTGGTCCCGCTGCTGCGCGACCTCGCCGAGGCGTACCGGGCCCGGATCGCCGGCACCGCCCCCGACTGGCGGCCGCTGCCGGTGCAGTACGCCGACTACACCCTCTGGCAGCACGAGCTGCTCGGCACCGACGAGCGGCCCAGCGCCCTGCTGACCGACCAGCTCGCCTACTGGCAGCGGGCCCTGGCCGACCTCCCGGAGGAGCTGACGCTCCCCTTCGACCGCCACCGCCCGGCCGCCCCGAGCCGCCGCGGCGCCGCCGTCGAGCTCCGGATGGACGCCGGGCTCCACGCCTCCCTGGTCGAGTTGGCGCAGCGGAGCCGGGCCAGCGTGTTCATGGTGATGCAGGCCGCGCTGGCCACCACGCTGGGCCGGATCGGCGCGGGCACCGACCTGCCGATCGGCACCGTGGTGGCCGGGCGCACCGACGAGGCGCTGGAGGACCTGGTCGGCTTCTTCGTCAACACGCTGGTGCTGCGCACCGACACCTCCGGCGACCCGACCTTCCGGGAGCTGGTGGAGCGCGTCCGGGTCACCACCCTGGACGCCTTCGAGCACCAGGACGTGCCCTTCGAGCGGCTGGTCGAGCTGCTCAACCCGGTGCGCTCCACCGCCCGCCACCCGCTCTGCCAGGTGATGCTGACCTCCGGCGGCGACGCCGAGGGGATCAGCCTCGGCGGCCTGCCCGGCCGGGTCGAGCAACTGGACTCGGACCTCGCCAAGTTCGACCTGACCTTCGCCTTCAGCGAGAGCTTCGACGCGGCCGGCGCGCCCGCCGGGCTGGGTCTGACCGTCGAGTACGCCGTCGACCTGTTCGACCGGGCCACCGCCGAGGCCACCGCCGCCCGCTTCGAGCGCGCCCTGCGCGCGGTGCTGGCCGACCCGGACCAGCGGGTGGGCCGGGTCGAGGTGCTGGCGCCGCAGGAGCGCGAGCAGCTGCTCACCGGCTGGAACGACACCCTGGAGGGCCTGCCGCTCGGCACCTTCCCGGCCCTGTTCGAGGCGCAGGCCGCCGCCCGCCCGGACGCCGTGGCGCTCTCCTTCGGCACCGAGCGGGTCACCTACCGCGAGCTGAACGAGCGCGCCAACCGCTTCGCCCGGCTGCTGACCGAGCACGGCGCGGCCCCCGAGCGGTTCGTCGCGATCGCCCTGGAGCGCTCGATCGAGCTGATCGTCGCCCAGCTCGCCGTGCTCAAGGCCGGCGCGGTCTTCCAGCCGCTGGACCCGCGCTACCCGGCCGACCGGATCGCCTACATGCTGGACGACGCCCGGCCCGCGCTGGTCCTCACCAGCAAGGCGCTGGTCGACGACCTGCTCGCGGACAGCACCGTCCCGCGGCTGCTGATCGAGGACCTGGACGCCTCCGGCCACTCTGCGCACGACCTCACCGGCGTCGCGATCACCCCGCACTCGGCCGCGTACGTCATCTACACCTCGGGCTCCACCGGCCGCCCCAAGGGCGTGGTGGTCACCCACACCGGCCTCGCCGCCATGGTGGAGAGCCAGCGCCGGGGCCTGGCCGTCACCCCGGACAGCCGGGTGCTGCTGTTCGCCTCGCCGTCCTTCGACGCGGCCGTCTGGGAGCTGGGCATGGCGCTGCTCACCGGCGCCCGGGCCGTCCTCGGCCACGCCGACGACCTGCTGCCCGGCCCCTCGCTGACCGCGCTGATCGCCGAGCAGGGCGTCACCCACCTGACCCTGCCGCCGACCGCGCTGGCCGTCCTGGCCCCGGACGCGCTGCCGGAGGGCGGCACCCTGGTGGTCGCCGGCGAGGCCTGCCCGCCCGACCTGGTCGAGCACTGGTCGGCCCGGCTGCGGATGGTCAACGCCTACGGCCCGACCGAGTCCACCGTCTGCGCCAGCATGAGCAGCCCGCTCAGCGGCCGGGTCGCCCCGCCGATGGGCCGGCCCGTGCTGGACACCCGGCTCTACGTGCTGGACGCCGCGCTCCAGCCGGTCCCGGCCGGGGTCGAGGGCGAGCTGTACATCGCGGGCGCCGGCCTGGCCCGCGGCTACCTCAACCGGCCCGGCCAGAGCGCCGAGCGCTTCGTCGCCGACCCGTACGGCGCGCCCGGCAGCCGGATGTACCGCTCCGGCGACCTGGTCCGCCGCCAGGCCGACGGCACCCTGGAGTACCTGGGCCGCACCGACCACCAGGTCAAGATCCGCGGCTTCCGGATCGAGCCCGGCGAGATCGAGGCGGTGCTCGCCCGGCACCCCTCCCTGGCCCAGGCGTTCGTGCTGGTCCGGGAGGACCGCCCGGGCGACCGCCGGCTGGTCGGCTACGCCGTCGCCCAGCCCGGGCGGACGGTCGACCAGGCCGAGCTGCGGGCCCACGTCGGCGCGTCCCTGCCGGACTACATGGTGCCCTCGGCGATCGTCGCCCTGGACGCCCTGCCGCTGACCGCCAACGGCAAGGTCGACCGCAAGGCCCTGCCGGCCCCCGACACCACCTGGCTCGGCTCCGGGCGGGCGCCCTCGACGCCCCAGGAGGAGCTGCTCTGCGGCCTGTTCGCCGACCTGCTCGGGCTGGAGAAGGTCGGCGTCGACGACAACTTCTTCGAGCTCGGCGGACACTCGCTGCTGGCCAGCCGGCTGGTCGCGGGCCTGCGCGAACTGGTCGGCGAGGACTCCGCGGTCGGCGTCCGCACCCTGTTCGAGGCGCCGACCGTCGCCCGGCTGGCCGAGCGGCTCGCCCAGGGCCCGGCCGCGGAGACCTTCCCCGTCCTGCTGCCGATCCGCACCCGCGGCTCGCGCCCGCCGCTGTTCTGCGTCCACCCGGCCGCCGGCATCAGCTGGGTCTACACCGGCCTGCTCCGGCACACCGACGCCGAGCAGCCGGTCTACGGCCTCCAGGCCCCCGGCCTGGCCGACCCGACCGCGCACCCGGCCTCGGTCGAGGAGCTGGCCCGGACCTACCTCGCGCAGATCCGCGCCGTCCGTCCCGAGGGCCCGTACGCCCTGCTCGGCTGGTCCTTCGGCGGGGCCGTCGCCCACGCGATCGCCGCGCTGCTGCGCCGGCAGGGCGAGGAGGTCCGGCTGCTGGCCCTGCTGGACGCCTACCCGGGCACCGGCGAGCCGGGGCCCGAGCGGTGGCGGGACGACCCGGCGCAGCTCGCGGTGATCCTCGACTCGCTCGGCCACCCGGCCGGGGAGGTCACCGCCTGGCCGGCCGACGAGGACGGCTACGCCGCGCTCGTCCAGGGCGACGAGGGTCCGCTCGCCGGTCTCAGCGGCGCCGGGGTGGCCCGGGTGGTCTCGGTCTTCCAGGCCAACGCCGAGCTGTCCCACGAGCTCCCGCTGCCCGGCTACGACGGCGACGCGGTGTTCTTCACCGCCGCCAAGGACCGGCCGGCCGACGCCCCCGACCCGGAGGGCTGGCTCCCGTACCTGGGCGGCCGGCTCGACGTCCACGAGGTGCCGAGCACCCACGGCGCGATGACGAGCTCCGAGGCGCTCGCCGTCATCGGCCCGGTGCTCGCCGCACACCTGACTCCCTGACCCACCCGCACCACCGACCCACCGACTCAGCACCCCTACCGACCGCAGGCGACCGACCTGCGCACACCACGCGGACCGCACCCGGCCCGCCCACGGAGAAACGGACCCACCATGACGACTGCGGCCATCCCCGACACCTGGCGTGGCATCACCCCGTCGCCGCTCACCTCGACCGACGCCTACAACGGCTTCATCGCCGCCAACGTGATCTTCGCGCTGGACCGGATCGGCCTGCTGGAGCAGATCGGGCGCGGCGAGCCGCTCTCGGCCGCCGAGGCCACCGCCCAGGCCGGCGACACCGCCCGGACCGAGGCCGTGCTGCGCGCCGCCTCCGACTACGGCTACCTCAAGGCCGACGGCGACGCCTACCTGCCCACCGAGGCGGGCCTGGAGATCGCCGCCGCGCGCGGCTACTTCACCTGGGCCGTCGGCGGCTACCACGACGTGTTCGGCCGCGCCGGCCACCTGAGCGCCGGCACCCACCAGTACGACAAGGACGTCTTCCGCGACGAGGCGATGGTCGCCCTCGGCTCCGCCCAGTGCGACCAGTCGCTGTTCGCCGCCCAGCTGACCGACGTGCTCAACGGCATCGACTTCCGCACCATCGCCGACCTGGGCTCCGGCACCTCCGCCCGGGTGCGCCGGGTGGTCTCGCAGCGCGAGGGCACCCGCGGCCTGGGCATCGACATCAGCCGCCCGGCCACCGACATCGCCCGCCGCGACATCGTCGAGGCCGGCATGCAGGACCGGGTCACCGCCGTCCGCGCGGACGTGCTGGGCCTGCTCGGCACCCAGATCGACAACGACGCCGAGGCCGCCGAGGTGGCCGAGGTCGACACCGTGATGAGCTTCTTCCTGCTGCACGACCTGCTGGCCGACCCGGCCACCCGCTCCTCGATCTTCACCCGGATGCGGGAGGCCTTCCCGAAGGCCCGCACCTTCGTCCTGGGCGACACCATGCTGCGCGACCCGGGCACCTCCGACGGCGCCCAGCCGGTCTTCTCGGTGGGCTTCGAGCTGGCGCACGCGATGATGGGCGTCCCGCTGCACACCAAGGCCACCTACGAGGAGCTCTTCACCGACGCCGGCCTGCGGATCGACCGCGTCGAGGCGCTGGCCACCCCGCACTCCTGGCTCTACGTCCTCCAGGCCGACTGATGGCCGCCCCGTCGAGCGCCAGATACCTGCTGGCGCAGAACGAGCACCCGTACCCGCCGCTGCCGTCGGTGCTGGCCGCGCTGGCCAAGGCCGGTGCCGACCTGCACCGCTACCCGGACTTCCGTCCGGAGCGGATCGCCGGGATCATCGCCGACTGGCAGGGCGTCCCGGCGGGCCAGGTCGTGGTCGGCCACGGCTCGGCGGGTGTGGCGCTGGACCTCTTCCACACGGTGGTCGAGCCCGGCGACAACGTGGTGCACTCGGCGCCCTGCTTCGACGCGTACCCGCTGTTCTGCGAGATCGCCCGGGCCGAGGCCCGGCCGGTCCCGCTCGGCCCCGACGCCCGGCACGACCTGGCGGCGATGGCCGGGCGGATGGACGAGCGCACCCGGATCGTCGTGCTGTGCAACCCGCACAACCCGACCGGCACGGTCTACTCCTGGGCCGAACTGACGGAGTTCTTCCGCCGGGTGCCGTCCACCGCGCTGATCCTGCTCGACGAGGCGTACGTCGACTTCGCCCGGGACTGGCAGGCCCCGGACGTGCCGGCCCGGATCGCCGAGTGGCCGAACCTGGTGGTGCTGCGCACCCTCTCCAAGTCGCACGGCATCGCCGCGCTGCGGATCGGCTACGCGCTGGCGGAGGAGTCCCTGGCGCAGCGGGTGCGGGACCACCAGGTGCCGTACGCGGTGAACAGGCTCCAGGAGGCGGGTCTGCTCGCCGCCGTCGCCGCCGAGGACGAGATGACGCGGCGGATCGAGGAGATCGCGGCGGAGCGGGCCCGCACCGAGGCCGAACTGCTGCGGCTCGGCTGGACGGTGGCGCCCAGCGTCACCAACTTCCTGTGGGTCGACGCCCCCGGCGACCAGCTCCCGCTGCGCGCGGAGCTGGAGCGCCTGGGCGTGGCCGTCCGCTACTACCCCGGCCAGGGCATCCGGGTCGCCATCGGCGAGAAGGACGCCAACGACGCGGTGATCGAGGGATTCGCCGCCGTCGCTCCGCTGGCCCCGGCCCACCCCGTCGCCCGCTGACCGCCCGGCGCCCTGAGCACCCCACGTGCGTCAGGGCGCACCCCGGGCACCCGGGGCGCCCGCGGGCGCCCCGGCCACCGCACCACCGCACCACCGCACGAACCCGCACCACCGCACCACCGCACCACCGCACCACCGCGCATCCCCGCACTGCCGCACCACCGCACGAACCGCATGCACCCGCACACCCGAAGCGCCGTCGGCGCAGCGAAGGAACCGCCATGCACCCGCTGTTGGCCCGCCCGGAGTTCCGGCGCTACCTCGCCGGGCAGACCCTGTCCGTCCTCGGTGACAGCGCCCTCTCCATCGCCCTCGGCATCTGGGCCAAGGTGCTGACCGGCAGCAACTCCGCCGCCGGTCTGGTGCTGTTCTGCTTCTCCGCGCCGCTGCTGCTGCTGCCGCTGGGCGGCCTGCTCGCCGACCGGGTCCGCCGCAAGCCGCTGCTGGTCGGGGTCAATCTGGCGGTGGCGGTCTCGCTGCTGCCGCTGCTGCTGGTCGACGGCCGGGACACCGTCTGGATCATCTACTGCACCGCCACGGTCTGCGGTCTGGCCGGAGCCGTCCTGGCGCCGGCCCAGAGCGCGCTGCTGCGCAGCATCCTGACGGAACGTCAGGACTTCGGCGCGGCAGCCGGGTTGACCCAGAGCGCCCGGGCCGGCACCACCCTGGTGGCGCCACTGCTCGGCTCGGGCCTCTACGGCTGGTTCGGCGGGCACGTGGTGGCCGTGGCCGACCTCGCCGTGCTGCTGCTGGCGGCGCTGAGCTTCCTCACCCTGCGGGTGGCGGAGGTCAAGCCGGAGCCCTCGGGCCTGCGGTGGCGCACCGAGGTGCTGGCGGGCTTCGTCCACCTGCGCTCCTCGGTCGGGCTGCGGCCGCTGGTGGTGGCCACCGCCGCCGCCGGCTTCGTCCTGAGCCTGCTCCAGCCGGTGCTGTTCGCGCTGACCCAGCACGGGCTGCACCGCTCGCCGCAGTTCCTCGGCGTGCTGGAGACCACCGAGGCCGTCGGCGCGCTGGCCGGCTCGGTGGTCGGCGGCCTGCTGATCGGCCGGCTCGGGCCGCGCCGGACGGTCATGGCCGGATCGGCGGTGTTCGGCCTCGGGACCGTCCTGCTGCTCGCCCCGTCGCTGTACGTGGTGTCGGCCGGCCTGGTGATCGCGGGCGCGGGCATCCCGGCCGCCCTGGTCGGGCTCGCCACCGCCGCCCAGGCGTCCACCCCGCCGCAGCTGATGGGGCGCGCCCAGGCGGCCGTCAACCTCTCGCTCACCGCGCCGCAGGCGCTGGCCGTCGGCGTCGGCTCCGGCCTGGTGGCCGCCCTGGACTTCCGGGTGGTGCTGGGCGTGATGGTGGTCGGCGCGCTGCTGGCGGCCGCCCACCTGATCGGCAAGCCGGAGGCCCCGACGGAGCCCCCGGAGACCGGGCCGCAGGCCGAGGGCGACGGCCCGGCCGAGCCGGAGGACGCCAAGGACCTCCAGCCCACCTGACCGACGCCGGCCCGCAGCACCCGCACGCCCGCACCACCCCGCACCACCCCGCACGCCCGACGTCCGACCGCCCTTCGGCACCTCCCGTTCCTCCTCACGAGAGAGCTCCTCAGATGACCGACCGTTCCTCTCCCACCGTCACCCCGATCCCCGTCGAGCTGGACCACGTCGAGTTCTACACGGCCGACCTGGGCGCCGAGACCACCCGGCTGACCGAGGAGTACGGCTTCGAGCTGCTCGTCCCGCCGACCGAGCGCGGCGAGGCCGCCGAGCGCTGCCTGTCCGCCCTGTTCGGCCAGTCCTCGATCCGGCTGCTGGTCACCCAGCCGCTGGCCGCCGGCCACCCGGCCACCGACTACCTGGAGCGGCACGGCGACGGCGTGGCCGCCCTCGGCCTGCGGGTGCCGGACGCCGCCGACGCGTTCCGGACCCTGACCGACCGCGGCGCCGCCGCGCTGCGCCCGCCGCTGGCCGCCGACGGCTGCGTCACCGCGGTGGTCGACGCCTTCGGCGACGTGGTGCACACCCTGGTCGAGCGCGGCCCCGGGACGCCGGCCGGCCGCATCCCCGGCCTGCCGGACCCGCTCCCGCTGACCGGCGAGGGCGAGGTCGGCCTGCGCTCCGTCGACCACTTCGCGGTCCTGGTCCCGTTCGGCGAGCTGCGCACGACCGAGCACCGCTACCGCGAGGTCTTCGGCTTCCGGACGATCTTCGAGGAGCGGGTCGAGTTCGGCACCCTCGGCATGGACTCGGCCGTCGTGCAGAGCGCCGACCACAGCGTCACCCTCACCCTGATCGAGCCGCTCGCCGCGGACGCGGGCGGCCAGATCGCCTCCTTCCTGGCCGGCCACGGCGGCGCCGGGGTGCAGCACGTCGCCTTCGCCTCCGAGGACGCGGTGCACTCCGTCTCCACCATGGCCGAGCGCGGCGTGCCGTTCCTGCGCACCCCGCAGACCTACTACGACGCCCTGCCCGGCCGCCTGACCCCGCTGCGCCACTCCACCGACCAGCTGCGGGAGCTGAACCTGCTGGTCGACCAGGACCACGACGGCCAGCTGTTCCAGATCTTCACCCGCTCCCAGCACCCCCGGAACACCTTCTTCTTCGAGGTGATCGAGCGCATCCGGGCCCGCAACTTCGGCAGCAACAACATCCGCGCCCTCTACGAGGCCGTGGAGCTCCAGCGCAACGCCAGCGAAGTGGCCGGATGAGCGCGTCCGTCCGCGACGAACCACCGACCGACCCGGCCGACGGGCGCCCGGCGCTCTCCGTCGCGGAGTACGCCGACCGGGCCCGGGCCGTGCTCGCGCCCGAGGTCTGGGAGTGGCTGGAGGGCGGCGCCGAGCGCGAGCTGACCCTCGCCGCCAACCGGACCGCCTTCGACCGGGTGGGCCTGGTGCCCCGGGTGCTGACCGACGTCAGCACCCGGGACACCGCCGCCACCCTGGTGCGCAGCCGGGCGACCCTGCCGGTGGCGGCGGCACCCGTCGCCTACCACCGGCTGTTCCACCCCGAGGGCGAGCTGGCCTCGGCCCGCGCCTGCGCCGCCGCGGGCGTGCCGTTCACCGTCGGGACGCTCAGCAGCGTCGGCTTCGAGGAGCTGGCCGGGACCGGTGCCACGCTCTGGTTCCAGCTGTACTGGCTGCGCGACCGCGGCCGGCTGCTCGACCTGGTCAAGGCCGCCGAGCAGGCCGGCAGCGAGGCCCTGGTGGTCACCGCCGACGTGCCGTACATGGGCCGCCGGCTGCGCGACGCCAGGAACGCCTTCGCGCTGCCCGGGGACGTCCGCGCGGCGCTGCTGGAGGGCGGCGCCGCGGGGCGGGCGCACGAGTCCACCACCGCCGTCTCGGCGGTCGCCGCGCACACCGCCGAACTGCTCTCCCCCGGCGTCACCTGGGCCGACCTCGAGTGGCTGCGCGGGCAGACCGCGCTGCCGCTGGTGGTCAAGGGCGTGCTCGACCCGGGCGACGCGCGCCGGGCCGCCGGGCTCGGCGCCGCGGCCGTGGTGGTCTCCAACCACGGCGGCCGCCAGCTCGACCGGGCCGTACCCGCGCTGACGGTCCTGCCGGCCGTCGCCGAGGCGCTGGCCGGCGAGGACTGCCAGGTGCTGATGGACAGCGGGGTGCGCGGCGGCTCGGACGTGCTCACCGCGCTGGCCCTCGGCGCCTCCGGGGTACTGCTCGGGCGCCCGCTGATCTGGGGCCTGGCGGCCGGCGGCGAGGCGGGCTGCACCGAGGTCCTCGACCTGCTCGCCACCGAGCTGCGGCACGCGCTCGGCCTCGCGGGCTGCGCCGACCTGCGGGCCGCCGCCGACCTGCGCACCACCACCCTGCCCTGCCCCACCTGGAGCACCCCGTGACCACCATCGCCGCACCGCACGACCTGCTGCTGGCGGGCCTGCACACGTCCCTCGCCGACCCGGCGATGACCTCGATGAACCTGCTCAACGAGATCTCCATCCGCTACCCGGAGGCGGTCTCCTTCGCGGCCGGCCGCCCGGCCGAGCAGTTCTTCGAGCTGGACGCCGTCCACCGCCACCTGGACCGCTACCTCGACCACCTGCGCACCGAGCGCGGGCTGACCGAGGAGGCGGCGCGCCGCCAGGTGCTCCAGTACGGGCGGACCAAGGGGATCATCCACGACCTGATCGCCACCCACCTCGCCACCGACGAGGGCATCGAGGTGCCCGCCGAGTCGATCGTGGTGACGGTGGGCTGCCAGGAGGCGATGTTCCTGGTGCTGCGGGCGCTGCGCCGCGGCCCCGAGGACGTGGTGCTGGCCGTCTCCCCCACCTACGTGGGGCTGACCGGCGCGGCGCTGCTGGCGGACCTGCCGGTACGGGCGGTCGCCGACGGCCCGGACGGCGTGGACCTCGCCGACCTGCGCCGCCGGCTGGCCGCCGCCCGGGCCGAGGGGCTGCGCCCGCGGGCGCTCTACCTGGTGCCGGACGTGGCCAACCCGAGCGGGGCCAGCCTGCCGCTGGAGCTGCGCCGGGAGCTGCTGGCGCTGGCGGGCGAGGAGGACATCCTGCTGCTGGAGGACAACCCGTACTGCGTGTTCGCCGGCGAGGAGCGGCTGCCCTCGCTCAAGGCGCTGGACACCGACCGGCGGGTGGTCCACCTCGGCTCCTTCGCCAAGACGGCCCTGCCCGGCGCCCGGGTCGGGTACGTGGTGGCGGACCAGCTGGTGGACGACGGACAGGGCTCCACCGCGCTGTTCGCCGACCTGCTCGGCATGATCAAGAGCATGACCACGGTGAACACCTCGCCGATCGCCCAGGCCGTGATCGGCGGCGCGCTGCTGGAGCACGGCCACAGCCTGCGGACCGCCAACGCCGAGGTCGCCGCGCTCTACCGGCGCAACCTCTCGCTGGTGCTGGAGGGCCTGGCCCGGCGCTTCCCGCCCGGCGGCGGGGTGACCTGGAACGAGCCGCGCGGCGGGTTCTTCCTGGTGCTCACGGTGCCGTGCGTGGTGGACGACGCGCTGCTCGAACGCTCGGCCTCGGAGTACGGGGTGATCTGGACGCCGATGTCGCACTTCTACCCGGGCGCGGGCGGGGAGCACCAACTGCGGCTCTCCGTCAGCCAGGTCGACCCGGCCACCCTCGACCGGGGGCTGGACGGACTGGCCGCGCTGCTCGCCGCACAGTCCTGACCCGCCCGGAAGGGGCGCCCCGCCGGGGGCGCCCCTTCCGGCCCGTTCCGGCCGGTTCGGGCCCGTTCCGGGCCCCACGAGGGTAGGTTCCCAGGCATGCTTGACTACCTCTCACGCACCATCGCCGCCTACGAGCACGGCGTCGACAAGTACGAATCCGCCACCAGGGGCATGGTTCCGGACGAGGAGCTCGACCGCTTCACCCGGATGCTCCCCGATCCGGCCGGGCCGGTCCTGGACGCCGGGTGCGCCTTCGGCCGCGACACGGCCCTGCTGGCGGCCAGGGGCGTGGCGGTGACCGGGATCGACCTGAGCGAGCCCTTCCTCGCCCGGGCCCGGGAGCTCCACCCCGCGCTGGACTTCCGGCACATGGACGTGTGCGCGCTGGACCTCCCCGACGCCTCCTTCGCGGGCGTCTGGTCCCAGGCGACGCTGCTGCACCTCAAGGACGAGCAGGTGGCGGCCGCGCTGTCCGAGTTCCGCCGGGTGCTGCGGGCCGGCGGGGCGCTCTTCGTCAGCTTCAAGGAGGGGGAGGGCGAGGAGGAGTTCGTCGAGTCGTTCAGCGCCGACGCCGCCCGCTTCTTCCGCTACCAGACCGCGGACCGGGTCCGCGGTCTGCTGGAGGCGGCCGGCTTCCCCGGGCCCGACGTGCGCCTCGTCAACGAGCGGCAGCGCTACGGCGCCGGGCACCGCGACCTCGACTGGCTGACCGCGTACGCCCGCGCCGCTGCCTGACCGGTCCGACGTCCGACGACGGACCCGTCCGGCGACGGGCCGACCGGTCGACGGAACCGGCCGGCCACGGCCCCGGTCTACCCGCCGGGCGCCAGCGCTCCGGCCGCGCGGGCCGCCAGCCGGGCCACCCGGTCGGCGGCCCGCACCGCCTCCTGCGCGTCGACGCCGGAGAACGCGAGCCGCACCGATCCGGGCGGCGCGTCGAAGGCCGGCCCGGGCCCGACCGCGAGCTCCAGCTCGGCGAACTCGGCCAGCACCCGTTCCTCCGTGGCGCCGCGCCAGGACAGCAGCAGGGACATGCCGCCCCCGGTGAACTCCCAGCCCAGCAGGTCGCCGAGCCGGTCGGTGAACAGCCGGCGCGCCTCCAGCGTGGGTTCGACGCACGCCCGGACCAGCGAGTCGAGCGCGGACGGCTCCAGGAACCCGGCCCAGGCCCGCTGCCAGGTGGTGGCGGGCCCGGCGGCGCGCAGCGTCGGCGGCGGGGCGGTGCCGACGGGCCAGGTCGCCCAGCCGAGCCGGCTGCCGCCGCCGCACAGCTTCGCCAGCGACGTCACGCCCCAGCAACCGTCCGGCGGCTCCTCCGGCGGGGCGAACCACCGGTAGACCTGGTTGACCACCACCTGGTGGCCCTCGGCGGCGAGTTCCGCCAGGACCGCGCGTTCGGCGGAGTCGAGCGACCGGCCGTCGGGGTTGCGGTGCGGGCTGGTCACCCAGACCGTCGCCGGCTCCGGGCATCCGCGCGCCGCGCCGGGGAGCTCCTCCCAGGTCAGGGCGCTGACTCCGGCGCCCCCGGCGAGCACGGTCCCGATGTCGGCGAAGCCCGGCCGTTCCACCAGCGCCGTCCGGGTGCGGCCCGCCCAGCTTCCGGCGAACTGGCGCACCCCGCCGGTGACCACCGTCCGTTCCGGCGGGACGCCGAACGACTCGGCCAGCCGTTCCAGCAGTTCGGGGTCGCCCTGCGCGGGCGGGGTGCTCCAGCGGTCCGCCCGCTCCAGGGCCCGGTCGTGCGCCGCGCCGAAGCGGCGGACCAGGTCCGCCGGCCAGGGGCGGGGCGGACCGCCGAGGTCGATCATCAGACCCGGCCCGCGGCCGCCGCGCGGGCACCGGCGATCAGCTCGCCCGGCAGCCGGTAGTCCACGGTGGCGAGGAAGGTCTCGTCCTCGATCCGCACGTAGTGCCCGTACGGGGTGTCGAGCCGTTGGATGCCCCGGTCCGCCGAGAGCGCCTTGGGCCGGGCGGGGGTGGCCGGGTTCGGCACCGCCGGCTCGCCGTCGAGCAGGCCCTCGGCGATGTCCACCGGTACCAGCCGGACGCAGGTCCACGGGTTCAGCGCGAAGGGCCGGACGGTCTTCCCCCCGGTCGCCCGGACCACGCTCAGCGACAGCCGGCCGCGGTAGTAGTCGTACGCGTCGGCCGCCAGCTTCGCCGCGGTGACCAGCCCGCCGCGCCGGCGCCCCTCCCCGAAGGCGTGCACGGTGGTGCCCAGACAGCGCCGCTCCCAGTGCGGCGCCCGCGGGTCCGGCGCCGGCTCCAGGGTGCGCACCGAGGGCAGGGTGCGCAGCCGCTCCTCCTGCGCCGCCGTCAGGGCGGTGCCGGCCCGCAGCTCGGCCACGATGAAGCCGAGGAAGCCCTCCAGGCCGGACTGGCGCAGCCGGGCGGCGAAGCGCGGGACGTCGAACTCCGGCAGCGAGAGCGCCATCAGCAGGTCGTTGGTGTCCTTGGCCGTCACGAAGTAGTCGCCCGCGGCGTTGTTGACGACGCAGGCGAGGTTCTCCTCGGGCGCGAGGACCCGGATGCCGGGCTCCTGGGCGGGCAGCTGCGGGGTCAGCCCGAGCCGGCTGCTGTGCCGCACCGAGTAGTCGCCGAAGTGGATGTCCACGTTCAGCAGGTCGTCCGCGCCGTCCGGCGCGACCAGCGGGAACTGCCCGTACACGAGGTTCTCGGTCGGGTCGTACTTGATCCAGGGCAGCTCGGCCTTCAGGTACTGGTAGCCGTGCTCCAGGCGCAGCGCCCGCACCAGGACGCTGGCCTCGGCCCGGGTCCGGACGAAGATGTCCAGGTCGCTGAAGTCGCGCACGCCGGGGTCGGTGTACGTCGCGCGGGCGCCGAGCCCCTTGATCGCGAAGAACTGGAGGCCCGAGTCGCGGGCGATCCGCTCCAGCATCTCCAGGTTGGCGTCCAGGACCTTGTGCATCCGCTTGAGGCTGTCCGCCTTGGGGCGCATCGCGGCCATGCAGCCGCGCACGCCCGGCCGGTCCTCGTACGGGGCGAGCCGCGACATCACCAGCGTCCGCATCCGCAGGGTCTCCAGGAAGCGGGCCGCCTCCTGTGCGCCGATCGTGGCGATGGCGGCCAGCGAGCGCTCGGTGCTGTACAGCGGCTGGAGGCTGGACAGGCTCCGCAGGGCGGCCAGGTCGTCGGGGTGGGGGAAGTCAGTTCCCATGGTGGTCGTTCCTCGTGTTCTCTTCGTGCGCGGGAATGCCGTGGGTCGACAGCGACCGGTTGAGGTAGCCGACCGCACCCGTGATGTCTTCGCCCACCCAGCCGGGGGGCGTGTACCGCTGCGCCGCCTCGACGGAGGGGAACTCGACCTCGGCGGTGCACAGTCCGTGCAGCGCGCCGTGGTAGACGTCGACGACGACGGTGTGCGGGCCGTCCGGCAGCCGGTAGCGGTCCTTCTCGATCCTGGCGCCCGCGGTCGTGGGCCACAGGGCGTCGAAGTCCTCCTCGCCGATCTCCCGTTCGACCTCCACCCGGACCAGACCGGTGCCGCTCTTGACGGTCAGCGTCTGCCGGCCCGAGGCGCGCCGGATCCGGACCTCGGTGCCCTCCTCGGTGATCGCGACGTAGCCCTGCCGGACCCGCTGCGCGGTCGCGGCCGGCGGTGGGACGAAGTCGTGGACGAGGAACTTCCGCTCGATCTCGTGGGTCATGGGTGCGCTCCGCGGGTCGGGGTGGCCGGGTGGCCGGATCAGTGGAGGACGCCCTGGCGCACCAGCAGGTCGCGGATCCCGCGGACCTTCTCCGCGCCCAGGCGCCGCCTGGCGATCTCCGCCTCGTCCTCGACCGCGTGCCCGTACTGCCACCAGGCCTCGCCGGTGTCGCTGTTCATGACCACGAAGCGGTCCTTGGCGGCCGGGCCGCGGACGATCAGCGAGGTGGTGTCGGGTACCGCGGCGACCGAGTGGACCAGCGTGTGGCGGATCACGTAGCCGGTGCCCGGCGTCTCGTCCCGGACCATGAAGGGCTCACCGATCTTGGTGTCGGTGGTCAGCTCGTCGTAGTCGCCGTACAGGTAGTGGCGGTAGCTGCCGGCCAGCACCCGGTTGCCGAAGGTCCAGCGGTGGTTGTGCGGGCGGTCGAACTCGCGGGCGCGGAAGACGTGCAGCCGCACCCGCACCCCGCTGGCGGCGTCGTTGACGAGGACCACCCGGTCCAGTTCCTGCAGCCGCTCGCTCTGCACCAGCAGCTCGGGCGTGGCCAGGACGTGGTCGAAGGCCGCGTTGAGCCACTCCTCCGTGCTCAGTTCCTCCAGCAGCTCGGCGAGCTGGTCGTGGAGGACCGGCAGGTCCTCCCAGGCGAGCCCGGCCAGCCGGGCGGAGTCGATGAGCTGATCACCGATGGCGGTCACGGCAGTCACTGTTCCTTTCCCACGTACGCGTGTCGGTCCTGCTGAGCGGCGAGCCAGCGGCGCGCCCTGTCCTGGATCTTGGGGAGCATCTGCGGCGCCGTCAGCATCAGCGGCAGCAGCTCCGGCTCCGTGGTGATCGCGCGCAGCATCAGGTTGACGGTGACCCCGTGGCCGGGCCGCTCGACCACCTCGACCGGATCGCCCGGTGAGACCTCGCCCTCGGTCAGGACCCGCAGGTAGGCACCGGGCGCCCCGTGCGCGATGAACCGCTCGACCAGGTCCGGGACGTCCCAGAAGCCCGCGAAGACCCGGCAGGGCTTGCGCGGGCGGATCACCTCGAAGACGGCGCCGCCGATCCGCCAGCGCTCGCCGATCTCGGCGTGGGTGACGTCGACGCCGACGGTGGAGAAGTTCTCCCCGACGTTCCCCGGCGCCACGGTCCGGCCGAGCTCCCGCTCCCAGAAGCCGGCGTCCTCGCGCGCGAACGCGTACACCGCCTTGTCGACGCCGCCGTGCGCCTTGGTGTTGACGATCAGGTCGCCGTCGAGCCCGCCGGCCCGGGCCATGACCGGGCCGGGCACCGGCTGCTTGTCGATGCCGCTGCGCCCGTTGGAGGTCCACGGCCCGGTGCGTTCCACGCCGAGGTTGACGGTGAGCAGCTTGCCCGCCGCGCTCACCGCGGCCCGTCCCAGTCCGCGGTGACGTTCGGCACGCTCGTCTCCACCCCCGGGATGTTCATCTCGGTCAGCAGGTGGGTGATCACGGTCAGCAGGTCCCAGCGGTTGGGGTGCTCGTACGGGACGCCGTGGGTGGCGGCCAGGACCTCGCCCAGCCCGACCGAATCGCCGGCGGCCCGGCGGGCGGCCAGCTCGCCCGGCGGGCCCGGGACCCGGAGCAGGCGCTCCCAGCTGAGCTCGTAGTCGAAGTCGTGGGCCGGGTGGCGGCTCTCCAGCGCGTCGAAGACGGCCGACACCTCGGGGAGGGCGTCGTGGTCGGCGAGGATCCGTTCGCGCATCACGGCGCGACGGTCGTCGTCGCACAGCACGGCGATCTCCCGGAACACGTCGATCGGCTCGTCCGAGCAGTGCATGAAGTTGAACAGGCCGTTGACCACGCCCAGTTGGTGGCGCAGGTGGTCGGGGCGGCGCTGGGCCGGGTCGGCCGGACCCTTGAGGGAGTTCAGGCGGATCGCGGCCGGCAGCCCGCCGGGCGCCCACCGGGTGTCCTTGAGCACCAGGCAGACCGTGTCGATGCTGGGCAGGATCAGGTCCATCGCCTCGACCCGGTCCCAGGTGGCGATGTTGAAGTGGTGGCGCCAGACCTCGCGGATGGTGTGCCGGTCGTGCCGGAAGACCACCACGTCGACCGGCACGAAGCCGGCGCCGGCCAGGGCCCGGACGGCGGAGCGCAGCCGACGGCCCGCGGTGGCCTCGGCCTTGAGCATGCACAGCGTGACGCCGAGCATCTCCGGCAGGTCCCCGCCGAAGGTCCAGCAGCTCTCCCGGAGGTACTGCTCCACGGAGTACATCCGGGCCTTCTCCGAGGACCAGGTGAGCTGGTCGAGGACGTCCTGGTCGACTTCGCTGAGCCGCTCGTGGTCTGGCAACGCTTCGGACAGCACGTGTGCTTCCCTCTCTTCAGGAAACCGGTGCCGCGCCGGACGGCACGGCGTGGACACCGGGACGGTCGCCGAGGACCCCGGCGACGAACTCCACCTCCGCCCGGCGCTGGTAGCCGTTGGGCTCGGCGTGTCCGGCGAAGGGCCACACCCCGATCCGCTTCGGTCCGGCGTAGTGGTGGTACGTGGTGGCGACGGAGGCCGGTGAGCAGACCTGGTCCCGCATCGCGAGGGAGAACAGTGCCGGGCAGGCGGCGCGTTCGGCCAGCGCGACGCCGTCGAAGTAGGCCAGCGTGTCCATCGCGCGGGCGGCGTGCTGCGGATGGAACTGGCAGAACCGCAACAGTTCGCGGTAGGGCTGGCGGTCCGGCAGCCGCGCCGGGTCGGTCACCTCGCACAGGAACGGGGACTCGACCAGCGCCGCCGCCACCCGGTCGTGCAGCGCCGCGGCGGCGAGCGCCAGCAGACCGCCCTGGCTGCACCCGGAGACGACGATCCGCTCCGGGTCCACCGCCGGGTGGGCGAGCGCGGTGTCCACCGCGCGCACGGCGTCGACATAGGCGTCCCGGTAGTAGTACTCGGCCGGGTCCAGCAGGCCCCGGGTGACGAACCCCGGGACCTGCGGGTGCGTCGCACCCACCGGATCGGGGGTGCTACCCGGGCGCAGGTTCGCGCCCCCCTGGCCCCGGGTGTCGACCACCAGCACGGCCCGGCCGACCGCCGGCCACAGCAGCCAGTCCAGCGGGGCCCCGCGGCCCTCGCCGTAGCCCAGGAACTGCACCACGCACCCGACGGCCGCCGGAGCGTGCCGGGGCACGACCAGCCAGGCCGCGATGCGGTGGCCGCGCGAGCCCGCGAAGGACACGTCGTACACCGTGGCGGCGGTCAGCTCAGCGGCGACCTCGGTGAACACCGGGTCCAGCGGGTGTGCCGCCGCGTCCAGGGTGTCCTTCCAGAAGGCGTCGAAGTCCGCCGGGGGCCGACGGACGGAGCTCAGCCCGGCGAGCGCGTCGGGGAGGCCGTTCATGCCCGGACCGCGGCGGTGCGCTGCCAGGACTCGAGCAGGACGTTGGGAAAGATCCGCCCGATGCCCGGTTCGTTGAAGCGCAGGGTGTGCGTGAGCACGCTGAGCAGGTCCCAGTGCTGGGCCGGGCCGTCCGCACCGGCACGCAGGGCCGCGGCGATCCGCCCGACCGGCACCTCCCGGCCGGCCGCGTGGTCGCGCGCCAGATCACCGATCGGCCCGTCGGTCGCGGCCAGCCGGCGCCAGCTGTTGTCCAGGTCCAGGTCGTGCGCGGGGGTCTCGGCCTCCAGCTCCGCGAAGGCGGCGAGGGCCTCGGGCACCGCGTCGTGCCCGCCGCGCACCCGGGCGTGCAGCAGCCGGCGGCGCTCCTCGTCGCACACGATGGCGATCTCGCGCATCACGTCGATCGGCTCGTCCGAGGTGTGGGTGAAGTTGAACAGGCCGTTGACCGCGCCGAGTCGGCTGCGCAGGTGCTCGGGGCGGCGCTGCGCCGGGTCGGACGGCCCCTTGAGGGCGGTCAGCCGGACGGCGGCCGGGACGTCGTCGGGCGTCCAGCGCTCGTCCCGCAGGACCAGCATCACCGAGTCGGACGTACCGAGGACCAGGTCCATCGCGTCGATCCGCTCCCGGCTGGCGAAGTTCAGCTGGAAGCGCCAGGTCTCCCGGACGGTGAGCCGGTGGTGGCGGAAGCGGACCGCGTCGACCGGGCGGAAGCCGTTCTCGCGCAGGGCGTCGAGGGCCGGGCGGTAGCGCCGGCCGGCGGCCGCCTCGGGCTTGAGCACGCACAGGGTGGTGCGCAGCACGTCGTCGAGGTCGTCGCCGAAGAGCCGGCTGCTCTCCCGGAAGTAGTTGTCCACCCCGTACAGCCGTGCCTTGGCCGGCGACCGGGTCACCGTCCGCACCAGGTCGGCGGGGATGTCGTGGAGGAGCACCCCGGGGGCGGCCGCCGTCTCGAGGTCTTCTGTCTTCACCGCGGTGTCCTTCTGGTTCGTTCGTCGGCTCACAGGGAGAGCCCGTCGGTCAGGCCGGCCGCGTGGAACGCGTCCAGGGTCCCCGGGTCGTCCAGCGCGCCGATCTCGGCGAAGTAGCGGGTGGTCGTCCGGCCGGCCTCGGCGATGGAGGCCCGCACCTGGGCGGCCGGGTACGACTCGGCCATGACGGTCTCCGCCTCGCCGGTGCTGAGTCCGGCGGCGAGCAGGGCCCGCGCGACGGCCGGGTAGTCCGGTTCGAGGAAGACCGTGATCAACTCGGGCAGCCAGGGTCCGAGCAGTCGGCGCTGCCGGGCGCTCAGCGAGTGCCAGAAGTACTTGAGCACGCTGTGGAAGTACGCGTGGTGCTTGCCCTCGTCCTCGGCGTGGTCGCGGACCAGGTCGCGGACCGCGGTGGGCAGCCGGCGGTCGCGCGGGAGGTCGGAGAGGATCGCCGAGATCAGCGTCTCGCTGACGATGCAGAAGGCGAGCGACTGAGTACCGCGCAGCTCGGGCTGCATGAGCGCGCGGATCTCCTCCAGCCGGCCGATGAAGGTGGGTTCGGCCAGCTCCAGGGCGATGCCCGCCTCCGCGGCCACCTGGGTCATGAGGTCGCGGGAGAACTGGGCGTGCCAGGCCTCGTCCGTCGAGATCTTGAACGCGTCCTCCCGCATGGCCGCGGCCAGGTCGAGGTCGTCCCGGCCGCGGCTGAGGGCCACGGTGACCGGGAGCACGGCGACGGACTCCAGCTCCGTGGTGAAGTGCAGGTAGTGGCAGAGCCGCTCCACGAGTATGCGGCGAACCGTCTCGGGTGCGGCACCGCGCACAATCGGGTGGGATACCACGGGGACCAGTTCCGGCGGGAAATAAACCTGGCCGTCCGACGGCTGCGCGAGTACGCGGATCGGTTTTATACGAACGCTCGCTCGCTGATCCCAATTACCGAATTTGCTTTGGTACTCGTCCGCTACCGACGACTCCGGGCAGGCAATGACTGACCGTTTTGCGGGCATGAGCTCGACCATAGATCAGGCCCGCCCGACAAGTAAAGGAGAAAACTCCCCGGGGCGTTCGACCAGAGCATCCAGCAGTTTTCGCCCGCAAATGGGACACACCCCCCTCCACGCCCCCCGGCAGGGGAATTCGGACAAACCGGCTGGATCGCCGGCCACACGAGCCGACGGAGCCTCAGAAGCAACAGCAGCCAGGGCCGATCAGGGGTTGACCGCGACTCCTCAACCGCGATAGGAAGTTAACGCAGCGGTTACGGAGATGACTCCGAACCGCCCGGTACGGGGGTACCAGCGCCGCACTTCCGCTCATTCCGAGCACTGCGGGTGTGCTGATGAGAGTTTCGGTGGGATCGACGGTGCCTTGTTCACCGTTGTGACACATCGCGTTGCGTCAACGCACCCACGCGGAACTGAATCCTCCGAATCCATGCCAAAGGAGGAGGTGAAAGTCATGAAGAAGTACATCAAGCCGTCTGCCAAGAAGGTCGGCACGGGCACCATCCTGTCGAACGGCGTCTGATGACGCGTTGTGCGCCACGCCCGGAAACGGGCGTGGCGCACCTTTCGGAGCCTCCTGTCGATTTCCCAGTGGCTCGCTTTTTCTGTTTTTCAGCGGACGGAGTGTGGAGAATGTGTGGCATCGCTGGGGTAGCCCGGATCGACGGGACTGCCCTGCCCGAGGAGGCCGGTGGACTCCTGGAGGCGTTCGCCCGCACACTCGCCCACCGCGGACCCGACGACCGGCGACTGCTCTGTGACGGCCCCGTGGGCATGGCCTTCAACCGGCTCTCCCTGGTCAACCCGGAGGACGGCGCCCAACCGCTCGTCAGCTCGGACGGCGATCTCGTCCTGATCGCCAATGGCGAGGTCTACAACCACCGGGAGCTCGCCGCCGGCCTGCCCGCCGGCACCCGGCTGAGCACCGGCTCCGACTGCGAGGTACTCCTCTACCTCTACCAGCGCGACGGTCTGCGCTTCCTCGACCGGGTGAACGGCATGTTCGCCTTCGTCCTGTGGGACCGCGCCCGCGGCGTCCTGCTGATGGGGCGCGACCGCTTCGGCATCAAGCCGCTCTACTACCACCGCAACGACGAGCGCATCGTCTTCGGCTCGGAGATGAAGGCCCTGTTCGCGGACGGCGCCACCCCGCGCCGGGTCGACTGGAGCCGCGCGCTCAGCGAGTACGACATGAACGCCACGCCCGGGTTCGTGCACGGCCGCATCACCACCTGGTTCGAGGACATCCGGATCGTGGCACCCGGCACGATCCTGCAGATCCGCCTCCAGGACGGCGCCACCAGCGAGCACCGCTACTGGGAACTGCCCGGCCCCGACGCCCACTCCGACATGACGGACGAGGACTACGTCGCCGAGTTCCGCGACCTGCTCGCCGCTTCCGTCGCCGACTGCGCCACCGCCGACACCGAGCTCGGCCTGTTCCTCAGCGGGGGCATCGACTCCGCCGCCGTCGCGGCGCTCGCCCCGGGCGGCGGCCTCCAGACCTTCACCGCGCTGACGCCCGGCACCGCCCTCAACGGCGACGCCCGCGGCGGCCACCGGACCGCCGAACTGCTGGGCCTGACCAACCACCAGGTGCTCATCGGCTCCGACCGCGTCCCCGGCCCGCAGGAGTGGCGCGACCTCGTCTGGCTGGCGGAGACCCCGATGGTGGGCCCCGAGGTCTTCTACAAGTTCGAGATGCACCGCTTCGCCCGGCAGAACTTCCCCGACATCAAGGGCATGCTGCTGGGCGCCGCCGCCGACGAGATCAACGGCGGCTACATCCCGAACTTCGCCGGCGAGGGCGGCGACTGGGACTCCTTCGAGGCCAACCTCCGTGACCTGCACCGACGGCAGGCGCTGGAGCGCAACCCGAGGCTCGGCCACTGGTGGGAGCACGAGGGCGTCCCGCTGCTCAACGACGCGGTCATCGACCCCTCCTCGCGGTACGCGGACGACCACTACGCCGGCTACTTCGCCTGGCAGTACCGCACGTTGGAGCAGTACAACGTCTGGCACGAGGACCGCACCGCCGCCGGGAACGGGGTCGAGGCCCGCGTCCCCTTCCTCGACCACCGCCTCGTCGAACTCGTCGCCCGGATCCCCGCCGACCGCCGCTCGGCGCTGCTGTGGGACAAGCGCATCGTCCGCGAGGCGATGAAGGGCATCCTGCCCGAGGAGATCCGCACCCGCCCCAAGGGCTACTTCTTCTACGGCGAAGGCGCCCGGCACACCAACCGCGTCCTGACCCGGATCCTCGCCCAGGACGGCGCCGCCCTCCTGGAGGAGGCCCTGTCCAGCGACAACGCGCGCCGCCACCTCGACGCCGACGGGCTGCGCACCACCCTCGACCGGCTGGTGCACAGCCCCAGCACCGGCAGCATCGAGCTGCTGCTACGGCTCGTCAACCTCGGCCTGCTGGAGACGATGACCGCACAGCTGCCGGCGGCGCCGGCGCTGGCCGCCGCCCGTCCCGTCCCGGTGGAGCTGAAGATCGGCGACTGGGAGCGCGAGGCCCCGGAGATCCTCGCCCGGGTCGTGAGCGAACCGGAGATCGACCGCCAGGCGGTCTACGCGCTGGCCGACAACGCCCTGCTCGCCACCGTGCCCGCGCAGCCGGACTCCTGGTTCGTGGTGGTCGACGGAAGCTTCGAGTACGAGATCTCGGCCTCCGAGGACGCCGCCTGGCTGGCACTGCTGCAGTCCCTCGACGGCACCCTCACCCTGGCCGAGGCTCTGGCCAAGACCGGCGGTGAACTCGCCGACGTGGCCGAGCTGTTCCAGGAGGCCCTGGCCGTCGGTCTGATCACCGTGGAGTCCGGGGCCGGGGAGCCGGCCCTGCGATGAGTACGCCGCCCCCGGCGCCCGCGGCCGCCGACACCGGTTTCCTGGCCCACGCCTTCGACCGCGCGGCCTGGCCGCCGCAGCTCGTGCGCCTGCTGTCGGCGGCCGTGATGGTCGCCTTCGCGGTGGCGCTCTGGTCCCAGGGCGGAGCCTGGCGCGCCGCCGCCGCGCTCGTCGCCCTGGACGCCCTGGCCGGACTGCTGCCGTGGCGAATGCCGCGGACCCTGCGCACCGGCGTCGCCTACTGGAGCGAGAACGCGATCGCCGTCGCCGTCCCGATCTCCTTCGTCGCGGTCGCCGCCACCACCGGCATGCCCTGGCTCACCCGGGGCACGGCCTGGTGGTGGTACGCCGTGGCGCTCGGGGTGGCCGCGGTCCTGCTGCTGGCCGGCGGGATGAACTTCCGGCTGCTCGTCTCCGGCGACCTGGCCTTCCTCGTCGGCCCGTCCACCCCGCTCCAGGCGCGGACCAGGGTGGCGACGGGCGTCCTGGCGCCCTTCGGTGAAGAGGCGCTGTACCGGTCGTTCGCCGTCACGGCGGTCGGGCCGGCCGGCCTCGTGGTCCCGCTCCTGGGCGCGGCCGCGTTCATCGCCCGCCACCACGTCGGCGACAGCCACTGGCGCAAGGCGCCGCGGGTCCTGGCCGTCGAACTCCTGGCCGCTCTCTCCCTGCTGGCCCTGGTCGCGCTGTCCGGCTCGATCCTCCCCGCGCTGCTGGCCCACCTGGTCAACAACGCGCCGTCCGTCCTGCTCGAGCACCAACGTTCACAGAAAGAGAGCCATGGCTGACAACTCGTCCTCCTGTCTACCGGAGTTGCGCGCCCAAGGCCTCCTCCCGGACGCCCCGCTCTGCATCTTCCAGGCGGGCTCAATCGTGCGCGGCTGGGGCAACCCGAGCAGCGACATCGACCTGTTCGTCATCACCGGGGAACCGTGGAGCGGCAGCCTCGGCGGCGCCCCGATCCCGTTCGGCGCGGACGAGTTCCGCGCCATCGAGACGTACGCCGACGGCACCCGCTGCGACATCCGGTACCTGACCGACAAGCAGATCGACACCGTCCTGTCGAAGGTCTCGCACCAGGCCTTCGAGAGCGCCGTGGGCGAGGGCGTCCAGCTCGACCGCCAGGAGACGGTCACGCTGGAGTGGCTGAGGCACGGCCAGGCTCTCGAGAACGCGGACTGGCTGACCCGGCGCGCGCAGGAGCTCGCGGACTCCGCCTTCGGCTCCGTCCTGGTGCAGCGCGGCCTGAACTACTCCGACACCCGCGTCGAGGACGCCGTGGGGCAGATGGCGATCGGCGACCTGGAGAGCGCGGTCCTCTCGGCCCGCGTCGCCCTGGAGTACGCCGTGGACGCGCTGCTCGCCTCGCACGCCGAGTACGGCCAGAACGCCAAGTGGCGGGCCAGGCGCTTCCGGGCCGTGGAGCAGTCGGTGCTGTCCTTCGACGAGTACTGGGCGCTGGAGACGATGCAGTCGTTCGACCCGGCCGACCCGGCGGCGTGGGTCAACGAAGTCCTGCCCGTGTGCCGCCGGATCTCGATGAGCGTGGTCCTCTGATGGCAGAGCACCTCGACCTCCCCGTCGACCGGGTCCCGTCGTACCGGCCCGACGTCCGGGTCCGCAACCTGCGCGGGAAGTTCCTCGTGGCCGTGGGCAAGGACGCCTTCGAGCTGTCCGAGACGGCCGGCTTCATCTGGAAGCAGATCGACGGACGGAACTCGATCGCCGACATCGGCCGGCTGCTGGCCGCCGAGTACGGCATCGATGCGGAGACCGCCACCGCAGACACCAAGGAAATTCTGGAATATCTCGCGACGACCGGCTCCGTCGTCTTCTGACGCCCGCACCAGGTCGGACGTGGCGGTGGACCGCGAGATGGACTCGATAGGAAAGAGATGAAGACCACCATGCTCACAGCGAACACCTCGCTGTCCCCCGAGCGCACCCGACCCCTCTCCGTGACCTGGAGCGACGGCCGGCTGTCCGTGTCCGACGCGCCGAACGCCGACGCCGGCTCCGACGGCTACTTCGTACCGAGCCTGCCGGTCGAGGTCCACTGCCACGGCCTGGGCAACGTCGACTTCTCCGACTTCAGCCGGATGGACCTGAAGGAGCTCAACGAGGCCGCCCGGGCCGAGGGGATCGTCTGCATCCCCACGCTCTACCTGCGCCAGGAGCGCCTCGACGGCTTCGTCGGGTTCATGGGCGAGTTCTCCCGGATGCGCGCCGACGGGGAACTCCCCCACATCGGGGCGATCGCCCTGGAGGGCCCGCTGGTCGCCAGCTTCGGCGGCACCCCGGCCAGCTCGGTCTGGGCGCCCTCCCGCGCGGAGTGGGAGAAGCTCGCGTCCTGCGGTCCGCTCGGCCTGGTCTACCTCATGGTCTCGCCCGACGCCCTGACGCCCGGCTCGTACCTCGCGCCGGCGCTGCCGACGGGCTACCCGGACCTCGAATGGATCGTCACCACCCTGGTGGAGCGCGGCGTCCGGCCGGCTCTGGGCCACTTCACCCGGGAGGACCCCCAGCTGGGTGCCGACTGCGTGGAGACCGCGATCGGCGCGGCCGAGGCCGCGGACTTCCCCGGCCGGGGCGTCCGGGTCATCACGGACCACCTCTTCAACGAGATGCCGCTGCTGATCAAGCACGCGTTCCGCACCTCCCGGGCGAAGGCCGAGCGCGACGCGGTCATCGCCTCGTACGACCTGCCCTCCTGGTCCCTCGCGGACCTGCACGAGCAGGTCGGCCCGGTGCCCGCCGCGATCATCCGCGCCGCGCACGCCGGCCGGATCACCGCCTGCCTCAACTTCGACGGCGAGCACGTCGACTTCGCGATCGCCAAGCGGGCGGTCGAGCTGGCCGGTCCCTCGAACATGATGCTGATGACGGACCGCAGCGACACCCCGGACCTGGGCGGCCAGCACCTCCACCGCGAGGCCGAGAACTCCCTCTGGTACCAGCACGAGGGCGTCGTCGCGGCCGGCACCCAGCCGATCGACCAGCAGATCGCCAACGTCCGCGGCCTGGGCGTCCCGGAGTCCGACATCTGGCACCTGGTCTCCTTCACCGCCCACCGCACGTTCTTCCCGGACGTCGACCTGCTCGCCCGCGAGCCGCAGCGCGGCTGCTTCGTCATCGACGGCAAGCGGATCGCCGTCGGCTGATCCGGCAGCCCGGAGGGGGCTCGACCATGGCCCTGTACGACCCCGACCCCGACTGCATCGTGTGCGTGTGCCGAGTGGTCTCCGAGGCGGAGATCGTCGCCGCGATCCGGGCGGGAGCGGACTCGCCGGCCGACATCGGTGCCCGCTGCCTGGCGGGCACGGGCTGCGGCGGCTGCGGCGAGGCGCTCCAGGAACTGATCGAGGACTTCGGTCGCTGACCACACCGACGAACGGGGAGGAACAACCATGGACACACCGGTGGACGAGGCGGTCCTGCGGGCCTTCATGGGCACGCTGCCGCCGACCCCGCACATCCGGGTGGCCGAGTTCACCCCGGGCCGCCCGGAGCTCGACACCGCCCGGCTGGAGGGCATGGAGACCATCTACGCCAAGGTCACCGGCCGACGGCCCGTCATCACCCTGGACCAGGCGCGACCCGACCCCTCGGCCTTCGGGGACGGAGTGCTGAACGGCATCTGGTGCGGCCGGGAGGAGCCGTTCTCCGCGCCCAAGGAAGCCCTGACGACGCTGAACGGCTACTGCCGGACACTGATCCCGCACGGCGCCCTGCACCTGGAAATGGGCCGTCCCCGCTGGGAGAGCGGCGACACCGCCGACGAGTTCCTCGGCATCCTCGCCGCGACGGGCTTCCACCCCGAGCGGGTCGAGTGCGAGCCGGCCCGCATCCGGGTCCTCGCGATCAGGAAGTGGCGCTGCTGCGCTGACGGCCCACGCCGACTGTACGACACCCACGCCGTCTAGTAGGAGCCCACCATGACGTCCCCGACGCAGCCCGCACCGCCCGACCGGTCGGTGTTCTGGCGGATCTGGACCGCGCACAGCACCAGTGCCTTCGGCACGGCCGTCACCACCGTCGCGATGCCGCTGGTGGCCGTCCTCGAACTGGACGCCGGCACCTTCGAGACGAGTGTGGTGGCGGCGGCGGGCATGTGCGCCTGGCTGCTGTTCGGGCTGCCGGCCGGGGTGATCGTGGACCGGCTCCCGCTGCGCCCCGTCCTCGTCGGCGCCGACCTGCTCCGGGCCGCGGCGCTGGTGTCGGTGCCGACCGCCGTCTACCTCGACGTGCTGACCCTCGCCCAGCTCGTGATCGTCGCCTTCGTGATCAGCGTGGCGAGCGTGATCTTCGAGGTGGGCTACTCGACGTACCTGCCGGCGGTGGTCGCCAAGGAGCGGCTGATCGCCAGCAACAGCATGATCCAGGGCAGCGAGTCGGTCTCCCAGATCGCGGGCCCGGCCCTCGGCGGCAGCCTGGTCCAGGCGCTCGGCGCCGCGTACAGCCTGATCGCGGACGTGGTCAGCTACGTCGTCTCGGCGACGCTGCTGATGACCGTCCCCTCGCCCCGCGGCGGCGGGGCGAGGAAGGCCGATCGCAACATGGCGGCCGAGATCCGCGAGGGCATCGAGTACGTCCGGCGGCACCCGGTGATCAGCCGGCTCGTCTTCGTCGGCACCGGGTTCAACTTCGCCACCGCGGCGATCGACGCGCTCACCGCCGTCTTCCTCGTCCGCACGGTGGAGGCCGACTCCTACGTCGTGGGCCTCCTGATCGCCGGCCTCGGCCTGGGCGGGGTCCTCGGCGCGGCCGTCACGACCTCCCTGGTCAAGTGGCTGGGCGCCACCCGGGCGGCGGTCCTCACCTTGTTCGCCGCCCCGCTCTCCGCGCTGCTGATGCCGTTCACCTCCTCGGGCTGGGGCCTGTCCCTGTTCCTCCTGGGCAACGTGGGCTGGGGCGCCTGCACCGTCACCTTCGCCATCATCGGCCGCACCTACCGCCAGACGGCCGTCGCACCGGAGCTGCTGCCGCGCGTGGTGGCCACCGTCCGGTTCGTCTCCTGGGGCGTCTTCCCCGTCGGCGCCCTGCTCGCGGGCGTGCTCGGCGAGGCGTTCGGCAACCGCACCGCCCTGCTGGCCTGCTGCCTGTGCACCCTGCTGATCCCCGTTCCGGTGCTCGCCTCCCCGCTGCGCAAGAGGAGCGACTTCCTCGACCCCGAGGCCGCCGCACCGGTCGAGCCCGCGCGGTGAGCGGACCCGTGCCGCGGAAGCCGTACGGTGCGTGACCCCGTCCAGGAGCCGGAGCCGGCTCCTGGGCACCGTGCTGCCCACCACCCTCCGATGTCACATCAAGTTCCGGGCCGTTCAGGACGATTGCTCCCATCCCAACCGCCGACTCCTGCCACACCACCTCGGATTTCGGTTGGCCACCGGTCAATCTTGGCCGGAAATCGGCGTGGTGACCGCATCGTTATTGAAAGCCCCCTCGACACGTTGTTATGGTCACGAACTGTCGTGATCAAGTCACACAGCTGGGGGCGATCTTGAACGAGACGAAGCGGCGCCCGGACGACACGCGGACTCCCGAGGAACCCGGCCCGGGAGCCGGCCGCGCCCCGGGAGCCGACCCGGACGGCGGCACCGGCTGGTCGCTCGCCCCGGTCGCGATGCTCCGCCACGCGGGCTACCCGCTCTCGCTGCTGGACCGCGTCGTCGCCCCCTCGACCACCCGGGCCGCCGACACCGTGCTCGCCCTGCGGGACGAAGCCGCGGAGCTGGGGCGGCAGTTGAAGGCCGCCCTGCGCGCGGAGCGGGCCGGCACCCGGGGCGACCTCGCCTCCGGCGTCGGCATGCTCCGCCCCTTCCCGCCCGCCGACCTCACCCGGCTCGAAGCCGAACTCGGCCCGGCCGCCCTGGACTGCGCCAAGCGCTACCAGGACGCGGCGCAGGCCCTGGACGCCCACTGGACGGCCTTCGAGCAGGAGCACGCCGCCGACCTCGCCCACGCCCGCCGCACCGTGGTGGACCTGTTCCGCGAACCCTCCCTCCAGCAGGTCCTGCTGCTGTCCAACGACGCCCGCTTCGAGGAGTTCACCGCCTGGATCGCCTCCGGCGGCGAGGGATCGGACGGGCACGTCCGGCGGATGACCGACCTGCTCGCCATGTACCTCCAGCGGGTCACCACCAAGAACGAGACCCACTCGCACTTCGGCCCGCTCGCGGTCGCCCGGACGGCGCCGGAGGGCACCGCCGCCGCCGGCGTCACCTGGTCCACCGGCCCGCTGCGCCGGATCGCCCTGCTCAGCCACTGGGCCGGCGAGGCGCTGGCCGAGGTGTTCAGCGCCCGGCCGGAGACCTTCGAGACGGTGCGCCCCCGCCGGCGGCCGCTCGCCTTCGCCGAGGGCCCCGTGGTCCGGCTGTACGCCTTCGAGACCACCACCGGCATGCCGGACGGCTGGCGCTTCGTCGCGGTGAAGTCCGACACCTTCGACGCCGACCGCTCCTGGCTCTGGGAGCACTGCGACGGGGAGCGCACGGTGGCGCAGCTGCGCGCCGCCTGGGCCGGGCGCCCGGACCGCCCCGCCGACCGGAGCTTCGACCGGGTGCTGGCCGAACTCGTCGACCAGGACTGGCTGATCGGGCGCTGGGAGATCCCGATCGGGTCCACCGACGTGCTGCGCTCACTGGCCGGCCACCTCGCCGACGACTCCCCCGACCGCGCCGTGGTGCGGCGCTTCGAGGACGGGCTGCGCCGCTTCGCCGAGGGCCCGACGGCCGAGCGCGCGGCCCTGCTCGGCGAGCTCAAGGCGACCTTCGAGGAGGTCACCGGCGCCGCCGCCAACCGCTCCGAGGGCCGCCACTACGCGGACCGCGCCATCCTGTACGAGGAGGCGTACAGCCCGGTCCGGGACGTCGTCCTGGGCCCGGACGTCGCCGGGCTGATCAGCCGCGAGCTGTCCGCGGTCTACGACCTGACGCTGCTCGTCCCCCGGCTGCGTGTGCGCCGCGAACTGGCGGTCCTGCACCGCTGGACGGCGCGGCGCTTCGGCCTCGGCACGCCCGTACCGCTGCCGGACTTCTACGCCGCCTTCTTCGCCGACAAGCCGCGGCTCGCCGTGGAGTGCGAGGAGGTGGACCGGGAGATCGCGGCGCTCGACCGGGAGGTCGTCGACCTGCTGCTGGACGGCGCCGAGGACGGCCGGCACGAGAGCGTCGTCGACCGGGCCCGGCTGGAGGAGCTGCTCGCCCGCCACCCGGACACCCCGCCCGCGCTGTGCAACCCGGACGTCATGCTCGCCGCGCCGGACGCCGCCGCGATCGCCCGCGGCGACTTCCTCGCCGTCGTCGGCGACTGCCACGCGGTGCGCGAGGCGCTCACCCACTCCAGCTTCGCCCCGATGCTCCAGGCCGAGGCGCCGGAGCTGCTCGACGAGATCCACGCCCGCTACCAGGGGCTGCTCGACGAGGACGAGGTGCTGGTCGACCTCTCCCGCTCGCACCCCGACAAGACCGGCGCCCAACTCACCTACCCCTGCCCGGACCTGGAGGTGTACGGGCTCTCCCCGAAGGCCCGCGGCGACGTCCTCCAGCCCGGCGGCCTGTACCTGGTGGCCACCCCCGACCGGGTGGAACTGCGCGCCAACGGCGTCGAGGGCCGACTGAAGCTGCTCGCCCCGCTGGCCGGCGGCCCCAGCATCCGCCAGGACCCGCTCTCCCCGTTCGCCTTCCCCCGGCACTTCGGCGGCGTCGGCATCCGTGACCGGGACCGCGACCACGTGCCCCGGATCCGCTGCGGCCGGATCGTGCTGCACCGGGAGCGCTGGCGCGTCCCCGCCGAGGCCCTGCGCGGCTGGAGCCCCGGCGTCCACCGGTCCAAGGGCGACGCCGCCGAGTTCGCCGCCGCCCGCCGGCTGCGCCGCGAACTCGGCCTGCCGCGCCGCGGCTTCCTGAAGATCCCCGGCGAGCCGAAACCGGTCTACGTCGACTGGGACTCGCCCCTCATCGTCCGGCAGGTCTTCCGGCTCGCCCGGAGGACGGCCGTTCCCCTGGAGTTCAGCGAAATGCTCCCCGCCCCGGAGCACCTCTGGCTCGACATCGACGGAGAACGTCACACCAGCGAGCTGCGCTGTGCGGTCTTCTCGCGCCGTAACCACTGAGTGCTCCACGTCGAGGACCCCACGCCCTCACCGACCGAAGGCACGGCCATGACCAAGAGCTGCATCGTCCAGTTGCCCTTCCCCTCCAGCCACGACCCCGACCCCAACCTGTCGCGCTACTACGACGACTACGACCGGCGCTTCCGGGCCCTGCTGCCCGAGTACTTCATCCCGACCGACGGCCTGTGGGAGATGCCCCTGTGGGTCGCCCACCTGACCGCCCTGCTGAACACCGCGGGCCTGGACTCCGTCTTCCGCGACCTGTCCCGGACCCCGGCCGAGCCGGAGGACTGCGCCGAGCCGCTGCTCGACGCGACCGCCCCCGGTGACCTGGTCCTGATGTCCCCGCTCGCCCAGAACCTCCGCCTCGCGCTGGAGGTGGCCAAGCGGCTGGAGCACGCCGGGCGGCGCGTCGTCCTCGGCGGGAACATGGCCCCGCTCGCCCCGGACGGCGCCGTGCACGCCGTGCACCGCGGCCAGCTCGACGCGACCTTCGTGCGCCGGCTGGTCGAACTCGCCTCCGGGTCCGGCGGCAGCCTGGAGAAGCCCCTGCTGCCCGGCCTGGTGTCCGACCGGATCACCTGGGCGCCGGACTACCGCCACCTCGGCGGCTACCAGGGCCGGGTGCCGCTGCTGCGGCTCAACGCCAGCCACGGCTGCCTGTACCAGTGCTCGTTCTGCGGCGACGCCTGGAGCAAGCAGCTCACCCTGGTCGCCAAGGACGCGCTCGCCCAGGAGGTGGACGAGCTGACCAGCCGGTTCCCGGACACCCGGCTCTTCTACATCGGCGACAAGACCTTCGGCCAGTCCCGCGAGGCCGTCGCCAACCTGCTGGACGTCTTCCGGGACCGCCCCGGCTACCGCTTCATCGTGCAGACCCACGTGATGCAGGTGAAGGAGTGGATCGTCGAGGCCATGCTCGAACTCGGCGTCGTCGCCGTGGAGCTCGGCTTCGAGTCCGCCGACTCGCAGATGCTGAAGCGGCTCAACAAGCTCTCCCGCGGCCTGGACGACTACACTTCGAAGATCCGTCAACTCAGCGACGCCGGGCTGAAGATCGTCCTCAACATGATGGGCGGCCTGGACGAGGAGACGGAGGCCGCGCACGGCCAGACCGTCAGCTGGATGCGGGAGAACGAATCGGCGCTGTGGCTCTTCAACCTCTACAACTTCGTCCCGTACCCGCTCACCCCGGACTTCCCCCGGCTGCGCGAGCGCATCTTCAACTGGGACTTCGCCGACTGGCGGGAGGACGCCCCGGTCGTCTACCGGCCCCGGCACCTGTCCCCGGAGGACAGCTGGGAGCTGTTCCAGGAGAAGATCGCCGCCGCGCACGCCATCATCCGCGACCCGTTGCCCGTCGCCGCACCCGTCGCACCCGCCGTGCAGGAGAACTGACATGACCGAGCTGCCCGACTTCGAAGCGCTCCAGAACAGCGTCAAGCCCGAGGACTTCGAGCAGGACCCGCTGCCGGGCTGGGCCGGCGTCGGCACCCTCTTCGGCGCCCCCACCACCACCGCCGACCAGGTCGACGTCGGCGAGCGGGGCTGGGTGGTGTCCGGAGTGCCCTTCGACGCCACCGCCAGCTCCCGCCCCGGCGCCGCGGAGGGGCCGCGGGCGATCCGCCAGGCCAGCCTGGTCTTCTCCAGCTACCTCACCAGCCTCGGCCAGTGGCGGATGCTGGACACCCGCACCGGGCAGACCTTCCGCTACCACGCGCCCCGCGTCGCGGACGCCGGCGACCTGCACATCTACCCGACGGACACGGTGAAGACCTTCCAGGCCGTCGCCGCCGAGAGCCGCCGGCTCAGCCGCAACGCCCCGAACCTGGTCTTCCTCAACGGCGACCACTCGTGCACCTTCCCCACCTTCGCCGGCTTCCGCGCCGGACGGCTCGACCGCGGCGCCGGCCGGGTGGGGTTCGTCAACATCGACCACCACTTCGACTTCGGCAACTGGAGCACCCTGCACGGGCCGCTCTACCACGGCTCCAACTCCCGCCGGATCAGCGAGATCCCGCAGATGCGCCCGGAGGACATCGCCTTCGTCGGCGTGGGGGACGTGACCAAGTACGACCAGTTCCGCGGCCTGATCGACAGCGGCTTCCACGTCGTGCCCGGCTCCCAGATCACCCGGGACGGCGCCGCCGCGGCCCTGCGCCCGGTGATCGAGGAGCTCGGCTCGCGCTGCGACACGGTCTACGTCTCCCTCGACATCGACGTGCTCGACAGCGCCGCGGCGACCGGCACCGGGCACGTCACCATGGGCGGCATCGGCATCGGCGACCTCCTCGACGTCTACGAGGAGCTGCGGGCGCTGCCCGTCGGCGCCGTCGACATCGCCGAGATCGCGCCCCGCTACGACCCGTCGGGCGGCACCGCGCAGATCGCCGCCCGGCTGCTCTTCGAGTTCCTGTTCCGCACCGAGGGAGCCCCGGCCGAACTCGCGCCCTGGGCCCCCGGCCCCACCTCCGCACCCCTGGAGCACCGGTGAGATTCACGCCCCACGAAGCGCAGTTCGACTGTTCCCGGCTGGTCACCGGGGCCCCCGCCGAGCGCGAGCACGCGCTGGACGCCCTCGCCGCCGAGGCCGTCGAGGTCATCCACCGGGTCGGCTACGCGGTCTTCCGGATCGGCCGGCTCCGGCTCGGGATCGAGGACAGCCGCCGGCTGTCCACCGGCATCGTCGAGCGCGTGCGCACCGCGCTGATCGCCCGCGGCGCCCCCGCGCGGATGCGGCTGGAGGTCGACCGGGCGCAGCAGACCTACGTGCCCGAGGGCTACACCACCCGGACCCTGCTGCCCCACCACGACGGCCAGCACTGCTCGTACCTGACGCCCAGCCTCCAGGACGCCCCCGACTGGGACCCGGCCCGGCGCACCTACGGCGACTCCGGGTACACCACCACCCCCGCGCACAAGATGTACCAGGGCATCTTCCTGCCCGAGGTCGGCGAGGGGCTGAGCGTCACCACGTACTACGACTGGCTCGGCGTGATCGACGACGTGCTGGAGCGGCGCGGCATCGACCGCGGGGACGACCCGGCGGCCACCGCGGCCCGCTGGCTCGGCGACAACCTGAGCCGCGGCCTGGCGCGCCAGTCGGAGCACGGCTGCGCCTACCCCTCGGTGGGCGCCATGCTCGGGCTGGAGGAGCCGTTCTGGCACGGCCTGTCCTTCCACCACAGCGAGGCGGTGCTGACCAAGGAGGAGCGGCGGCGCTACCCCGCCGCGGTGCTGCTGGCCCAGGGCTGCGCCTGCGGCGAGTGCCGGGGCGAGGCGGCCCGGCTCTTCTGCCACCAGCTGCTGACGGCCACCGGCCTGACCTGGGCGGCGTTCCGCCGGCGCTGGGAGGTGCTCGCCCCGGGCGAGCACTGCGACCTGCTGCTCGGCCACAACCTGACCATGCTGCACGGCGGCCTGGCCGGCGGCGCCGGGCGGATCATCGAGCCGCTCTGCCTGGTCGTGGACGACCCGTCCGGCCCCGAGTACGAGCGCTGGCTGGCCGCCTCCTGGCGGCGCACCCTGCCCGGAGCCGGCTGATGCGGGGGGCGCCCGCCACCCTGGCCACCCCGGTCGACCTGCACCTGCACACCCGGTACTCGGACGGGGACGAGGCCCCGTCCGAGCTGGCCCGGCGGTGCGTGGAGGCCGGGCTGCGGGTGGCCGCCGTGACGGACCACAACACCGTCGCGGGCGTCGCCGCCTTCGAGCGGGCCGCCGGCGGGCGCCTCACCGTGGTACCGGCCTGCGAGATCACCACCACCTGGCGCGGCGAGGAGACCCACTGCCTGGCCTACTTCGTCGACCCCGGCGACGAACCGTTCCGGCAGCGGATCGGGCGCGTCCACGACGCCGAACTGGCTTGGTGGCGCACCTGGACCGACCGGGCTCGGGCCCTCGGCGTGCCGCTCGACCGGGCGGACGTCGAACGCCGCGTCGGCGGCGACCGGGTGGCCTACGTCAACGACTACCTGGCCCTGCTGCTGGAGGCGGCGCGGGACGACCCCCGGTTCGCCCCGTACGCCGACGGCGACGACCGGTTCGCCCGGTTCATCGCCGACTGGTGCCGGCCCGGTCGGCCGCTGCACGTCGAACACCCGGTCAACCCCGACCTGGTGGACGTGCTGTCCTGGATCGAGCAGGCGGGCGGGGTCGCCGTCCTAGCCCACCCCGGCCCGCACACCGCCGGGCTGGACACCCCGGAGTGCGCGGCGCTGCTGGAGCCGCTGCGCGCGGCCGGGCTCGCCGGGCTGGAGGTGTGGACCAGCTGGCACACCCCGGCCGACAGCGCCCGGCTCGCCGGGGCGGCCGAGCGGCTCGGCCTGGTCGCCACCGCCGGGTCCGACTACCACGGGGTGCGGGTCAAGCCGTGGGCGCCGCGCCCCGGCCTGCTGCCCGCGCTGCCCGCCGAACCGCTGGCCGTCCTGGACGCCCTGCACGACCGGCGGCCGTCCGGCAGCGCCGGCGTGCGGTCCGCCGTTCCGCCCGCCACGACCGGCCCCACCGCCGTCCCGTCCGGCAGCACCACCGTCCCCGGCACCACCGCCGTCCCCGGCACCACCGCCGTCCCCGGCACCGCCGCCACGACCGACGTCCCCCCGTCCGCACGAGTCCCCAGGTGAGGCTGTGACCACCGTCAACGACCCCCAGACCAGTACCGAGCCCGGTGCGCGCGTCGCCTGGCAGCTCGCGCCGGTCGTCGTGCTCCGCCAGGCCGGCTTCTCGATGGAACTGCTCGCGCCGCTGGCCGACCCCGCCGCCGCCGAGGAGGCCCGCGACCTGGTCGACCACGGCCTGCGGCTGAAGGACCTGGCCGACGAGTTCAAGGCCGCCCTGCGCCGGCACCCGGTGCCCGGCGCGGCGAGGCTGTCCTCCCCCGCCGGCTTCCTGCTGCCCGTCCCCGAGGCCGAACTCGCCGCCGCGGCCGCCGCCGTACCCGACGGGGCGGCCGCCACCCTGCGCGCCTACCAGGACGCCGCCCGGCGGTTCGCCGAGGAGCAGACCGCGTTCGCCGCCCGGCACCAGGACCGCCTCGACCGGGCCGGGGCCGCCGTGGTGGAGGCCTTCGGCGACGAACGCCTGCGGCAGGTCCTGCTGCTCTCCAACGACTCCGCCTACCCCACCTTCGCCGCCTGGCTCGACGCCCACGACGGCGGCACCGGCCGGCGCACCCGCAAGATGACCGACCTGCTCACCATGTACCTCCAGCGGGTCACCACCAAGAACGAGACCCACTCGCACTTCGGCCCCTACACCCCCGGCCGGGTCGGCACCGCCCCCGGCATCACCTGGTCCGGCGAACGGGAGCTGGAACGGCGGGCGCTGTTCAGCCACTGGGCCGCCGAGAAGCTCGCCCAGAGCGCCGCCGCCGTCCCCGGCCTGCTCGACCACGCCCGGCCCCGGCGCCGCCCGCTGTCCTTCCTGCGCGACGGCCGGATCGACCTGTACGCCTTCACCACCCGCGACGGCCTGGACACCGACTGGGACTTCCAGCACCTCGGCGGCCGCCGGGTGGAACCGTACGAGGCCTGGCTGTGGGAGCACTGCGACGGCGAACGCACCCTGCGCGAGCTACGGCGGGCCTGGCAGGACGAACTGCGCTGCCCCGTCCCCTTCGACAAGGTGCTCGGCGAACTCGCCGACCTCGACTGGCTGGTCGTCGAGTTCGAGATCCCGATCGGCGACCACCGGCCACTGGCCGCCCTGCGCGAGCAACTGCTCGCCGCCCCCGCCGAGTTGTCCGCCCCGTTGCTCACCGCGATCGACGGCTTCGAGGCCGACCTGGCCCGCTTCGCCCGGCTGCCGCTGCCCGAGCGCGCGGCCGCGCTCGCCGAGTCCAAGGCCCGCTTCGAGGAGCTGACCGGGGGCCCCGCCAACCGCAACAGCGGCCTGCACTACGCCGACCGCAGCATCCTCTTCGAGGAGGCCCGGGGCCGGCCGGCCGACCTGACCGTCGGCCCGGACCTCGCCCGCTTCATCACGGACGAGCTGTCCATCGTCTACGAGACCGTGCTGGCCGGGCCCCGCCTGCGGATGCGGCGCGAACTGGTCATCCTCACCCGGTGGGTGGCCGAGCGGTTCGGCCCCGGGGTGGAGATCCCGCTGGACGTGCTCTACGCCGAGTTCTTCCGCGACCGGGACGCCATCGCCCGGGAGTGCCTCGCCGTCGAGGCCGAACTCGCCGAGCTGGACCGGGCGATCGGCGCCGCCCTGCTCGGCGAGGCCGCGACGGACCCGGACCGCTCCGAGGTCGTGGTGGACCGGGATCGGATGGCGGCCGTCCTCGCCGCCCAGCCGAGCAGCCCGCCCGCGGTCTGCGACCCGGACATCCTGTTCGCCGCCCGCAGCCGGGAGGACCTGGCCGAGGGCCGGTTCACCGCCGTCATCGGCGACTGCCACGCGGTGCGGGAGGTCATCACCCACACCAGCTTCGGCCCGCTGATCCAGGAGCACACCCCCGAACTGCTCTCCGAGGTGTACCGCGGCTACCAGTCGCTGCTCGCCGACGACGAGGTGCTCGCCAACCTGTCCCGCGGCCACCCCGACAAGTCCTCCACCCAACTCGTCTACCCCTGCCACGACCTGGAGGTCTACGGCCGCTCCGCGCAGTCCCGCGACCGGGTGCTGCAACCCTCCCAGCTGTACCTGGTGCTGCGCGACGGCCGGCTGGAGCTGCGCGCCCACGGCGTCGAGGGCCGGCTGCGCCTGATGGCGCCCCCGGCCGGCGGCCCGAGCATCCGGCAGGACCCGCTCTCCCCGTTCGCCTTCCCCCGCCACTTCGGCGGCGCCGGGCTGGACGCCCCCGACCTGGCGCACATCCCGCGCATCCGCTGCGGCCGCGTCGTGCTGCAGCGCGAGACCTGGCGCATCCCCGCCGCCCGGCTGCGCGACACCACCGCCTTCGGCCGGCAGAAGGGGCGCGACGACGCCGCCCAGTTCGTCGCCGCCTGCCGGCTGCGCGCCGAGCACCGGCTGCCCCGGCACGTCTTCGTCAAGGTCCCCGGCGAGCCGAAGCCGGTCTACGTCGACTGGGAGTCCCCCCTGCTGGTGCGCCAGCTGGGCCGGCTGGCCGCCAAGGCCGAGGGCACCCTGGAGATCTCCGAGATGCTGCCCGCCCCCGACCAGCGCTGGCTGGAGGTGGACGGCCACCGGTACACCAGCGAACTGCGCTGCGCCGTCTTCTCGGCCGGGCAGCCCGGCCCGGCGGAGCGACCCGACCCGGCGGAGCCGCGCGGGTGAGCACCGACACCACCGTCCGCCCCGACTCCGGCTACCACCGGGTCATCGGCGCCGCGGCCTCCTCCGCGGTCGGCGACGGCATGCGCTTCGCCGCACTGCCGCTGCTGTCCACGGCGGTGCTGCACGACGCCTTCCAGGTCTCCGCGGTCACCGCCGCGACCACGGTGCCCTGGCTGCTGTTCGGCCTGCCCGCCGGGGCGTACGCCGACCGCTTCGAGCGGCGCCTGCTGATGGTCCTCGCCGACCTGCTGCGCGCCGCGGTGCTGATCCTCACCGTCGTGCTGCTCGCCGCCGGCTGGCTGACCTTCTGGCCGCTGCTCACCGCCGCGTTCCTGCTGGGCGTCGGCGAGGTGCTGTTCGACTGCGCGTCCTTCGCCCTGCTGCCGAGCGTCGTCCCCAAGGAGCGGCTGGAGTCGGCGAACGGCCGGCTCTTCGCGGTCCAGACGGTCGGCCGCGACCTGCTCGGGCAGGTGGTCGGCGGCGTGCTGTTCACGGTCGGCCGGGCGGTCCCGCTGCTGATCGACGCGGTCTCCTTCCTGCTCTCCGCGGCGCTGCTGCGCGGGGTGCGGAGCCCCGAGGCCGAGCCCGAGCGCCAGCCCACGGCCGACCGGCCCCGCCTGCTGGCCGACATCCGCGAGGGCGTCGTGCTCGTCCTGCGCGACCCCCTGCTGCGCGCCCTGACCGTCTCCGCCGGCGTGATCAACGCCGTCTACCTGGGCCAGATCGCCGTCTTCGTCATCCTGGTGCGCGACGTGCTGGAGCTCCCGGACGCCGCGTACGGGGCGCTGCTGGCCGCCGGGGCGGTCGGCGGCGTGGTCGGCAGCACGGTCGCGAGCCGGCTGACCACGGCGATCGGCCGGGTCCCCGCACTGGTCGGCAACCTGGCCCTGATGGGCATCGCCGGGCTGGCGGTGGCCGCCACCGACCGGGTCGCCGTGGTCACCGTCGCCTACTGCGTCACCGGCTTCGCCCTGATGGTGTGGAACGTCGTCGCCGTCTCGCTGCGCCAGACGATCATCCCGGACCGGATGCTCGGCCGGGCCACCGGCGTCTACCGGCTGTTCGCCTGGGGCACGATGCCCCTCGGCGCGCTGGTCTTCGGCCGGGTGAGCGCCTCGGCCGGGCCGCGCGCCGCCTTCGCCCTCGGCGGCGTGGTCACCCTGCTGACCTGCCTGCCGATCGCCTACACCCTGCTTCGGGACGGCAGGATGACCGACAGCAGCGTGACCGACCGTCGCAAGACCCCCGAGGATGCAGCATGAGTGAGCGTTTCACCGTACTGGACCGGCTGGCCGAGCAGTGGGGCCTGAGCGGCCTCGAACTCGTCGGCAAGGGCCTGGAGTTCACCGTCTTCCGGGCTCAGGGGCGGGACGGCGGACCGGTCGCCGTCCGGCTCGCGCACCGGCGCTTCGACTCCAACGCCAACGACCCGCACGTGGACACCCGCGCCCTGCTCGTCCAGGAGTACGCCGTCGCCCGGCACCTGGCCGAGCACGGCCTGCCGGTCGCCCGGGCCCGGGAGATGGTCCTCGCCGACGACCCGAACTCCCCCGACGTCCTGCTCTCCGACTACGTCCCGGACGACGGCTCCCCGCTCGACTCCCACGCCCTCGGCCGACTCCTCGCCCACCTGCACCGCTTGTCCCCGCCGCGGCTGCGCCCCGTCGCCGCCGAGGGCGGCACCACCGCCGACGCCCTCATCACCCGGATAGGCCGCCGCTGGGCCGAACTCGCCCGCCTCGTCGACGACTGGCCCGAGCCCCCGGCCGCCGACCTGCTCGCCCGGCACCTCTCCTCCCTCACCGAGGCCGGCCTGCTCCACCTCGACGTCCGCAGCTCCAACATCCGCCGCCACCAGGGCCGCACCACCGCCCTCCTGGACTGGTCCAACGCCCTCCTCGGCACCCCCGCCCTGGAGTTCGGCCGCCTCGCCGAGTACGCCCGCTACCCGGAGAACGACCTCGACCTCCCCGCCCTGCGCGCCGGCTACGCCACCGTCACCCCCGTCCCCGCCGAGGACGACCCCTGCCTCCTCGCCTGCCGCCTGGACGCCGCCCTGATGCTCGCCCTGGTCTTCCTCTCCGAGGCCCCCGACCCCACCCGCGGCCCCGCCGCCGCCAGCCACGCCCGCACCCTCGCCCAGCGCCTCACCGCCCTGTAGCGGCCGGCCGCACACGCGGAACGCCCGGCCGGGAAACCCCGGCCGGGCGTTCTGTATTCGACGGAACTACCGCCTAGACGGATTCACCTGCCTTGAGGAAACCCTGGTACACGACCGCCAGCAATGCCGCGTACGAGCGCATCTCCCTCGCGACCTCCAGGTCTTCCCCCGAGTATTCCGCGCACAATGCGTCGGCCCGGGCGATGGCGTCGTCGAGCTCCGCCAGGACATCCGCACCCGACGGCCTGAACTCACCGGTCCTCATGTAGGCGTGGACCACCATGACGTATTCGTAGGCCGTGCCGAGATCGGCACGAAGCACTCCCAACTCCCGGGTGCTGCCGTACGGCGGAAACGGATGACCGCGCCAGAGGGTGTAGGCGTCCGCGAAGCTCAGTTCCACGAGTCCTCGCGACCGTCAGCTACCGGGCTGGGGAGGGTGGTACGACACGATCCTGCCGTCCTTCTGCGATATGAGCAGGTACTCTTGCGTGGCCGGATTGACATAGGCTATTCCCTTCTCCTTGTTCTCGGCGAATCCGATGTCCTTGAGGTTGGCCTTCCAATCCGGCTTCGGGCCCGGCTGCTTCAGACGCTGAGCCAGCGACTTGGCCGCGTCGAGATACTGCTGCTGAGTCATGCCAAGCGGCTCCCCGTGCCTCTTGAAATGATCCAGGAACTGCTTCTGACCCGATTCGTAGGTGGCGGGGTGGAAGAGCTGGTCGACCTCGTCGGCGGGGACCTTCAGGCACAGCGGCCCGTTGGCGTTGTGAACCAGCACCGGCGTGTCGCCCGCGACCACATAGTACGTGTGGAGTTCGTCGACGGTGAGGTTGTAGGCGCCCTGGAGGGTGTTCCAGTGCCGGACGCCCTCGATGCGCCGGGGCTGTCCCGCCGGGTCGCGCAGTTCGTCGCCGGGCTCGAGATCGGCGGCGTCGATCCAGTTCTTCCGGTTCTCGGACCAGAAGGGGTGGTGGTCGGTACTGGTCAGGGACTGTCCGGCGCCCAGGGAGATGTCCGTGAAGTCCCGGTCGTCCGGCGTGTAGATGGTGTCCGACACCCGGCGGGGTACGACCAGCCCGGTGGTGGGATCGGTGGCGAGGACCTCGTCGCCGATCCTGACGCCCTCGATCGTCCGGGTGGAGCCGTCGCCCATCAGGACGCGGGTGCCGGCCGGGAAGCTGTTCAGCGGGCAGGACGGCGGGACTCGCTTGACGAGCTTCTGGATGAACTCGACGGCCTTCTTGCCCCAGGAACCGAACTTCTTGGCCCACTGGGCGAGTTTGGCGATGGCGGCGCCGTCGCCGATGAAGGGGATCGCGCCGATGCAGGAGGTGACCGCCTCGGTGGTCTTGCCCTCGACGGCGTAGTAGGCGCAGTTGACGAGGTCGGCGATGTCGGCGAGGCCGGGGGCGATGACGCCGCCCGCACCGCCGATGACGTCGAGGGTGAGGTGGATGGTCTCGGAGACGAGACGGTAGATGGCGTTGGAGGTCTCGTTGTCCTCCTTCGCCTTCTTGATCTCCTCCTCGATCCCCGCGACAGCGTCCTGCTTCTCCTTGGAAGCCTGTGCCTGCGCCTCGGCGTCCTGGCGCTCCGCCTCGAGCCTGATGACCTCGGCCTTCTGCTCGGCGTCGAACTTGGCCTGGTAGTTCGCCCGGGCGTCGTCGGCGGCGGCCTGGGCTGCCGTCGCGTCCTTGCCTGCGGCCTCCGCGGAGGCCCGGGCCTCGGCCGCGGAGTTGTTGGCGTCGGTCGCGGCCGACCGGGCCTGTCGGGCCGACTGTTCGGCCCGGTTGGCGGAGTGGACGGCGCTGGCGGCGTCGCGGTTGGCCGAGGCCTTGGCCGCGTTGGCGGTCTTCGCGGACGCCGCGGCCCTGGCCGCGTCGGCCTGGGCGGCGTCGGCGGCGGCCTGGGCCTTGGCGACGTACTCGGTGGCAGTGTTGGCCGACGCCTGGGCGGCGGCTTCGTAGCCCTTGGCCTCCTCGGAGGCGGCGCGGGCCACGGCGGCGGCGGCCTGGGCCGTGGCCGCGTTCTGGGCGGCGGTCGCGGCGGCGGCGGTGGCCTGGGCGATCAGGCCCTTGACGTCGGCGACGTGGACGGCGGTGAGCCGGTCCTTCTGCTGGGCGGTGTACTGGCCCTCGGCCACGAAGGCGCGCAGCTCCTGGACGGGGCCTTCGAGGGCGACCTTCGCCGCGGCCTTCAGCTCGGGCTCGGTGGCCGGGGCGTCCTCCAGCCGGGTGGCGGTCAGCCGGTCATCGGCGGCCTGCGCGTCCGCCAGGCCCTTGCCGAGGAAGTCCCGCAGCACCGCGGGGGTGTTGACCCGCAGCGCCTCGTCGGCGGCGGCCTTGACGGCCGGGCCGGCCTTGTCGGTGATGCGGGTGATCGTCAGCCGGTTCTCCGGCGCGGCGGCCTCGTACTGACCGCTGGTCAGGAAGGCGCCGATCTGGGCGGGGTCGCCGCCCTGCAGCGCGGTGTAGGCCGCGGTGCGGACCGCCTCGCTGTCGGAGTTCTTGTGGATCGCGGCGACACTGTCGCGGGCGTCGCGCTCCTCGGCTTCCCGTCGCCCGGTCTTCACGTAGGCGAACACGGCGGCGTCGTCACCGGACAGGGCGTCGACGGCCGCCACGTTCCCCCAGGAACCGGAGATCTTGCGGGAGACCATGGCGAGCTTGCGGCCGTCGGTGGCGACCTGCGCCGGGGTGGCGCCGGGCTGGTTGGCCAGCTGGGCCAGTCGGGCGGCCTCGGCCCTGGCCTTCTGGACCTCCTGGGCGGCCTGGTCGGTCTGCGCCTGCTTCTCCGCCTCGTCGGCCCTGGCCTGGCGGGCCTTCTCCACGGCCACCGCGGTTCGGTTGGTCAGGTCCTCGGCCTCGGTGCGGCGGGCCAGGTCCTGGATCGCGTTGGCCTTGTCGACCGCGGTCTGTGCGTCCGTGGCGAATCCGGAGGCGGCGTTCGCGTGGTCGGTTGACAGCTGCGCGGCGTTCGCGCTCTCGCCGGCGTGGTCGGCGGCGTCCCGGGCGGCCAGCGCCGCCGCGGCGGCGTGCTCGCCCGCGGACTTCAGGAGCGCCGTGGCCGCCTGCGACTGCGTCGCGGCCTCCCCGGCCAGCTGCTGCGCGGCGGCGGCGGCACGGCCGGCCTCGGCGGCCTGACGGCGCGTCGCCGCCGCCGCCTGCTTGGCCTTCGCCGACTGGCCGCCGGCGCTGTCCGCGTAGGCACCGGCCTGCTCGGCGGAACCCGCCGCGGCGTCGGCGTTGCCCTTGGCGCTCAGCGCGGCACCCGCCGCGGCCTGGCTGTCGCTGAGGGCCTTGTCCGCGTGGCCGAGCGTGTCCTTCGCGGCCTCCACCAGCTTCGCGGCCGCGTCGGCGGCATCCGCCGCCACCCGCGCCTCGTGCGCCTTGGTCGCGTCACCGGCCGCGGCCGCCGCGGAGGTCCGCGCGGCGGCGGCGGCCCGCTGGGCCCCGGCCGCGGCAGCGGCAGCGTTCGACGCCGCGTAGGCGGCGGCCCGCGCACCCGCGTTGGCCGCGCGGGCGGCCGTCAGCGCCGTCTTCGCGGCCGCGCCCGCGCGCTCGGCCGCGCTGGCGGCCTTGTTCGCCGCCTCCGTGGCCTTGGCCGAGTCGTTGCCGGCCTGCTGCGTCTCGTACGCGGCCCGGGCGGCTGCCTCCATGGCCTTCTGCGCCTCGGAGACCGCCTTGTTCTTGGCCTCGATGGCCGCGGCCGTCTCCTGGGCCGCCTGCGCGCCCGCGTCCTTCGCCTGCTGCACCAGCAGGGCGATGCTCGCGCGCTCCATGTCACGGTTCTGCGCGATGTACTGGCCGGACGTGAGGAAGTCGCGGACGTCCTGGATCGTGCCGTTCAGCGCCGCACGCGCCGCGGCTTGGGTGTTCGCGCCGCCCGTGCTGAGGATCTGAACCAGCTTGACCCGGTCGTCGGCGTCCTTCGCCGTGAACTGGGTCTCGGTCAGGAAACGCTGCAGGTCGTCACCGGTGTTGCTGCGCAGCGCGGTGTCGCCCGCGGCCTGCAGGCTGCTACCGGCGCCCATCGCGGGGTCGGTGATCCGGGTGATCCACAGGCGCCGGTCGGCGTTGAGGGCCTCCTGCCAGCCGCTCTGGAGGAACGTGCGCAGTTCGTCAGCCGTGCCGTCGATGGCCTTGTCGGCGGCCTCGCGGACCTTGGGCCCGCCCACGCTGGAGATCTGCGTGGCGGCGAGCAGGTCGTCCGCGTGCTGGGCCCCGGCGAGCTCGTTGTCGACGAACCGCTGCACGTCCTGGTCGGAGCCGGCCAGCGCGGCCTCGGCCAGCGCGTGCACGCGAGGTCCACTGTTGAGCCACGCCTCCACCGCGCGCTCGCGGGCGCTCGCGACCGGCCCGCCGGTCGGTTCGACCGCGGCGGCCTGAACGCCCGACCCCACCAGGCCGGCCGTCAGCGCGAGGGGCAGCAGGCCCAAGGAGAGCCTGCCCAGTAGTGGTGGCCTGCCCCTTCCCTGCCGCCGTGAACGGGATATCGAAGGGTGCACGGGAAAACCTCCACTGTCGACGTCGGCCGAATCCCGGCCGCAGCGGAGCTCCACGATAGGTGACGCCACATCAGAGCGTCTACGAAGTCAGAAAGTTGCCCGTCACGACAAATCCAATGAAACCCCCGAGGGCGAGCGAAGCCAAGCAAATGCAACGGCATCGCCAGCAAGCACCCAATGGCACGGAAAGCGTGACATCCTGCCTGGCCAGTCCCCGAAAGCGGTTGTCCGACCACCAGCCCTTCTGGTTCGATGAACCGGACTCCGCCGACGGGCTTGATGGCCGCGAGGCGGCTAATTTCGGCCAACCGCAGTGGAAATGACGTCGCGTCGCGAGTGGCTGGTTCGTCTCCATTCAGGCCCGTCATCCGTTTCCGAGAATCTGCCCGTCAGGGCAACGCGAGATGAACGCAAAGGATTAGGTATGTCAAAGGGCTTGTCCCGTTGGATCGTCGGCGGAGCAGTCGTCGTGGCCGCCACGCTCGGCGTCACCGCACTCGCCTCCGCCGACGGCACCCCGGCCGACAACTCGGCCGCGCCGCCCGCCGTCGAGGACTTCATGCACCCGGGCGCGGCCCCGTTCCCGAACGTGAAGCTGCTGCGCGGCGACGGCCACATCGTGCTGTCCGACTGCGCCGTCGACGACCAGATCAGCGTGCTCAGCTGGGACCTGCCCAACAGCAGCGGCAACAGGATCTGCTTCCGCGCCACCAGCAGCACCGGCTACCTCGCCGTCGAGGTGCCCAATGTCTTCCGGATCCGCACCGACGACTACTCCATCAACGCCAAGCTCACCAGTGACGGCGTCTCCCAGAGCGTCGACATCGCCAAGGGCACCGCCGTCCCCGTCGGCATCGGCAGCGGCTCCGGCAGCGGCAAGCCCGCCACCCTCCTCGAACTGCGCGTCACCGGCTGACCTCCGCCGGCCCAGGCCCTGCTCCCCGCTCACCAATGGAGCCCCAGGTGACCCACCAACCCCTGCGCACCACCGCCCGCCGCTGGCTGGCCACCGCCGCCGTGACCGCCGCCGCCCTCGGCGGCGCGACCGCGATCGCCTCCGCCGACACCACCCCGCCGCCCGCCGACAACTCCGCCGCACCACCGGCCATCGAGGACTTCACCTACCCCGGCGCCGCCGCCATCACCAAGGTCAAACTGCTGCGCGGCGACGGCCACATCCTGCTCGCCGACTGCAAGCAGCCCACCCAGATCCAGATCGGCACCCTGGCCCCGGGCAACCCGGACAACCAGATCTGCTTCACCGTCGCCGGCACGACGGGAACCCTCTCCCTGCAGCTGCCCGACGTCTTCTACCTCCAGACCAGCGGCGGCCGCTCGGTCCGCGCCGGCCTCACCAGCGGCGGCACCTCGCAGACCGTCGACGTCCCCACCAACGGCTTCACGTCCGTCGGCATCGGCTCCACCGGTACTGCGGCCAGCCTCGTCGAACTCACCGTCACCGGCTGACCACCGCCACCACCCGCATCCACATCTCATCTGGGGGACCCACTCATGCCTCGCACCTCCTCGCCCCGCAACCTCCGGGCGGGCGCCCTGGCCGCCGTCCTCGCCGCCGGCGCCCTGACCACCCTCGCCACGCCCCCGGCCGGCGCCGTCTCCGGCGCCGCGGCCGCCGACGGCTCCTACGCCTTCACCGCGCGCCTGGTGATCGGCGACAACCTGCGCGCCTGCACCGGCGCACTGGTCGACCGCAGCTGGGTGCTCACCGCCGCCTCCTGCTTCGCCGACGACCCGGCGCAGCCGCAGGCCCTGGCGGCCGGCGCGCCGAAGTGGAGGACCACCGCCACCGTCGGCCGTACCGATCTCACCACCTCCGCCGGCCAGACCGCCGAGATCGCCGAGCTGGTGCCGCGCCAGGACCGCGACCTCGTCATGGCCCGCCTCGCCACCCCCGTCGACGGCATAGCCCCGCTCCCCGTCTCCACCACCGCACCCACCGCCGGGCAGACCCTGCGCGTGCCCGGGTACGGGCAGACGAAGAACGAGTGGGTGCCGCTCAAGCTCCACACCGGCGCCTTCTCCCTCGACACGGTGAGCGCCACCGGCATCGGCACCACCGGCACCGGCGGCGCCGCGGTCTGCAAGGGCGACACCGGCGCCCCCGTGGTCCGCGAGGTCAACGGCAGGGCCGAGCTGGTCGCCGTCGCCTCCCGCTCCTGGCAGGGCGGCTGCCTGGGCGTCCCCGCCACCGAGACCCGCACCGGCGCCTACAACTCCCGCACCGACAACATCGCCGGCTGGGTCCAGCAGACCCGGGCGAAGGCCGTGGGCTGGAAGACCCAGGCCCTGGTGCGCAGCGACGCCAACCTCTACTTCGCGTCCCGCCTCTACGACGGTTCCTGGACCCCGTACGAGGACGTCCAGGCGGCGGCCGGCAACATCGGCGGCGTGCGCGCGGTCTCCTCGGCCGGCATCAACACCGCCACCCATGTGGTCGCCCTCGGCGGTGACGGGCACCTGCACCACGCCATCCGCAATCTCGACGGCGGCTGGGGCCAGAAGTTCGTCGACGTCAACACCACCGTCTCCGACCTCGGCAACATCACCCAGGTCACCATCGCCCCGGTGGGCGAGGACCTGCACGTGGTGGTCGTCGCGGACGGCATCCTGTTCCACAGCGTCCGCTCGGCGAACGGCCAGTGGACCTCGTTCAAGGTGGTCACCGAGGTCACCGGCCCGCTCAACGACATCACCTCTGTCTCCGCCGCCGGAGCCGTGGGCGGTGAGCTGCACATCGCCGCCGTGTCGGGCGGGAAGGTCTACCACACCCGTCGCAACGCCGGCGGAAGCTGGTCCCTCTGGGGTTCGGTCGCCGAGGCCGCCGGCGCCACCGGGCCCGTGACGGCGGTCACCGTGGCCCGCCAGAACAACGACCTCAACCTCGCTCTCGTCGCGAGCGACGGCCAGTACCACACCCTGCGCTACGCCAGCGGCAGCTGGTCGCCGATGACCTCCCTCGTCGACGTCGTCGGGAGCATCTCCGGCACCGGCATCAGCTCCGCCCCCGTCGACACCGACGCGCAGTTCGCCGTCACCACCAACGACAACAAGGTCCTCCTCACCGCCCGTCACGCCGACGGCACCTGGGCCACCCCCGAAGCCCTCAACCTCTCCACCATCCCCGGCAACCACACCGGCACGGTGATAACCAGCTCCCTCTGACCGGTAGTCCGTCGAACGTCCTGGTGCGGGAGCGGACCACCGTCCCGCACCAGGTGCGTTCACCACCCCCTGGACCACGGCCTTCACCCCGAAGGACGCCCACCCCCCGTACGCCCCCGACCGCCACTGACCCACCCCGCCCCACCAGGGACCGGCGCCATTGGGCACCGGTCCCTGTTCCTGTACCCGCCCCCGGTCACCCTTCCGGACGACTGCCGGGGAGGCCGGACGATTACTTGACACCCTCAACCATTCAGCCTTACCGTCGACATTACTTGAGCACATGAACCATCGAGTGACTCAATACTTGTCGCAGGGAGCACCACCATGAAGGCCATCACCTACCGCGGCTACGGCGGTCCGGACGTCCTGGAGTACGGCGAGGTGCCCGAGCCCAAGCTCGGCCCGGACTCCGTTCTGGTCCGGGTGGCCGCGGCCTCGGTCAACCCGGTCGACTGGAAGATCCAGGCCGGTTACCTCGACGGCGCGCTGGACGTCTTCTTCCCCGTGATCCCCGGCTGGGACGTCGCCGGCGTGGTGGAGCGGGTCGGCCCCGGGGTCACCGAGTTCGCTCCGGGCGACGAGGTGATCGGCTACGTCCGCGAGGACGTGGTGCGCCGCGGCACCTTCGCCGAGTACGTCGCCGCCCCCGTGCGCACCCTGGCCCGCAAGCCGGCGAACCTCGACTTCGCCCAGGCCGCCGGCCTGCCGCTGGCCGGCCTCACCGCCTACCAGGCACTGACCCGCGCCCTGGACCTCAAGCCGGGCGAGACCGTGCTGGTCCACGCGGCCGCCGGCGGCGTCGGCTCGCTCGCCGTCCAGATCGCCGTCGCCCTGGGCGCCCGGGTGATCGGCACGGCCGGCGAGCGCAACCACGACTACCTGCGCACCCTCGGCGCCGAGCCGGTGGCCTACGGCGACGGCCTGGCCGACCGCGTCCGCGCGCTGGCCCCGAACGGCGTCGACGCCGTACTCGACCTGGTCGGCGGCGAAGCCCTCCGGATCTCGCCGGCCCTGCTCGCCGACGGCGGCCGCCTCGCCTCCGTCGCCGACGGCGCCGTCCTCGCCCTCGGCGGCCAGTACGTCTTCGTCCGCCCCGACGTCGCCGACCTCACCGCCCTGACCGGCCTCGCCGAGAGCGGCCGGCTCACCGTCGAGGTCGCGGCGACGTTCCCCCTGGAGCGGGCGGCCGACGCCCAGCGCCTCAACGCCGGCGGCCACACCCGCGGCAAGATCGTCGTCACCGTCCCCTGATCCCCTCGCCCCCCGGCGGCCCGGCCACCTGGCCGGGCCGCCCCGCACCACCCGGAAGGACCCGCCGTGTCCCTCGTCGTGATCAGCGACTGGCTCGCCGACAGCGGCGCCGAGCAAAGCGTCGCCGACCTGCTCCCCGCCGTCACGGAGGCCGCGCTGGCCGAGCCCGGCGTGCTCTCCTTCCGGGCGGTCCGCTCCCTGCGCGACCGGTCCGCGTTCGTCGTCTTCGCCGAGTACGAGGACGAACAGGCGCTGGCCGCCCACCGCGAGAGCGCCGCGTACCAGCAGCTGGTCCTCGACCGCATCACCCCTCACCTCATCGACCGCCAGGCCGAGGCCTACGCCGTCGTGTGACGAGTGCGCCCACCGGCGGGAGGGCCGTGCGCACCGGAAAACCGGCCAGGCGCGTGAGGCCTCCGGCCCACCGATGAGATTCCTTCCCTCCCACGGCAACCTTCCCCTCCTCGGCGGCAACTGACGGGTAACCGGGGGCGAGGCCAACGCCCCCCTGCGCCAGAAGGACATGCCGTTGCCAGATCAGAAACGCTCTCATCGCCGCCGTCCGGCAACCCGCCGCCTGATCGCCACCGCCGTGGCGCTCGCCGCCGCAGGGGCCGCCGTACCGCTGGTCGCCCAGGCCGCACGCACACAGAATGCCGGCAAGCCGGCCTCGCTCGGCGACGCGGCGGCCGTCGGCGGCCGCTACTTCGGCACGGCCGTGGCCTCGGGCCGGCTCGGGGACCCGACGTACGCCACCGTTCTGGACCGGGAGTTCACCATGGTGACCCCGGAGAACGAGATGAAGTGGGACGCCGTCGAACCCTCCCGCGGCACCTTCGACTTCGCCGCCGCGGACTCGATCGTCAACCACGCCAACGCCCACGGTCAGCGGATGCGCGGCCACACCCTGGTCTGGCACTCCCAACTGCCCGACTGGGTCAAGTCCACCACCGACCCCGCCACCCTGCGCAGCGTGATGAACGACCACATCACCCAGGAGATGAGCCACTACAAGGGCAGGATCTACGCCTGGGACGTGGTCAACGAGGCGTTCGCCGACGGCGGCAGCGGTCAGCACCGCGACTCGGTGTTCCAGAAGGCGCTGGGCGACGGCTTCATCGAGGAGGCGTTCCGCACCGCCCGCACCGCCGACCCCGCGGCCAAGCTCTGCTACAACGACTACAACATCGAGAACTGGTCCGACCCCAAGACCCAGGGCGTCTACCGCATGGTCAAGGACTTCAAGTCCCGCGGCGTGCCCATCGACTGCGTCGGCTTCCAGAGCCACTTCGCCGCGAGCGGCCCGCCCGCGAGCTTCCGGACCACGCTGGCCGACTTCGCCGCCCTCGGCGTGGACGTCCAGATCACCGAACTCGACATCGCCCAGGCATCCGCCACCGCGTACCGCGACGCCGTCCAGGCCTGCCTCGACGTCGCCCGCTGCACGGGGACCACCGTCTGGGGCATCCGTGACAGGGACTCCTGGCGCACCGGTGAGAACCCCCTGCTGTTCGACGACAACGGCAACAGGAAGCCCGCCCACAACGCGGTGCTCACCACCCTGAGCAACGCCGGCGGCAGCGCCTCGGCCGACGGCATCGCCTCCGGGACCGTCTACACGCTCGCCGCGGCGGGAGCCGGCGGGCGCGTCCTCGACGAGCCCGCCGGACAGAACGGCAACGGCACCCCGCTCCAGGTCTGGGACGCCGCCGGCGCGGCCAACCAGCAGTGGCGCGCCACCAGGAACAACGACGGCTCCTACACCCTGACCAACGTCGCCAGCGGCCGGGTCCTGGACGAGCCGGCCAACCAGACGGGCAACGGGACGAAGCTCCAGGTCTGGGACTCCCACGGTGGCGCCAACCAGCGCTGGAAGGCCGCCAGGAACAGCGACGGCTCCTACACGCTCACCAACGTCGCCAGCGGCCGCGTCCTGGAGACCCCCGGCAACCAGACCGCCAACGGCACGCCCGTCCAGGTCTGGGACTCCTGGGGCGCCGCCAACCAGCACTGGAACCTCAGGCCGTCCGGTTCGTCGACGCCGGCCTCGCCGGGCGGTACGTGCGCCCTTCCGTCGACGTACCGCTGGTCCTCGACGGGTGCGCTGGCGCAGCCGGCGAACGGCTGGGGTGCGCTGAAGGACTTCACCACCACGACGTACAACGGCAAACACCTGGTGTACGCGTCGAACGTCACGGGCTCGTCGTACGGTTCGATGGCGTTCGCCCCCTTCACCGACTGGTCGGACATGGCCTCGGCTCCCCAGACCGGGATGAACCAGAACGCGGTGGCACCCACCCTGTTCTACTTCGCTCCGAAGAACGTCTGGGTGCTGGCGTACCAGTGGGGCGCGTGGCCGTTCGTCTACCGCACGTCCAGCGACCCGACCGACCCCAACGGCTGGTCCGCGCCGCAGCCGCTGTTCACCGGCGGCATCCCCAACTCCGGCACCGGCCCGATCGACCCGACCCTGATCGCCGACGACCGGAACATGTACCTGTTCTTCGCCGGTGACAACGGCAGCATCTACCGCGCGAGCATGCCGATCGGGAACTTCCCCGGCAACTTCGGCTCCTCCTACACCACCGTCATGACCGACACCGTGAAGAACCTCTTCGAGGCCCCCCAGGTCTACAAGGTCAAGGGCCAGAACCAGTACCTGATGATCGTCGAGGCCCGCGGCGCCGACGAGCAGCGCTACTTCCGCTCCTTCACCGCCACCAGCCTGAACGGCACCTGGACCCCGCAGGCCGCCACCGAGAAGAACCCCTTCGCCGGCAAGGCCAACAGCGGCGCCGGCTGGACCGACGACATCAGCCACGGCGACCTCGTCCGCGACAACCCCGACCAGACCATGACCGTCGACCCCTGCCACCTGCAACTCCTGTACCAGGGCAAGTCCCCCACCGCGACCGGCCCCTACGACCAGCTCCCCTGGCGGCCCGGCCTCCTCACCCTCCAGCGCTGACCGGTACCCACCACAGCGAGGGGCCCCAGCCGCGCGTCGGCCGGGGCCCCTCCCGCTGATCGTCAGGTGACCAGCGGGGCTTCCGGTCGGAACGAGGTGCGGCCGGCGGGGGCGGGTCGACCGGCCCGCCCCCGCCGTTCTCCCCTCGGTGGTCGCCCGGCCCGGGGAGTCGCCGGTTGTCCCGGTGGCTCAGCCCCAGGGCTGGGCGACCAGCCAGCTGGTGTCGGCAGCCCAACTGGCGGAGCTGTCCCAGCGGTTGGAGCCTCCGTTGCCGGCTATGTAGGCCGTGTAGTCGTAGTGGCGGAGGTACTTCGCCGGGAAGTTGGCGGACTGGAAGGACGTGCCGACCCCGCTGTTGCCCCTGGCGGGGCAGAAGGTGGCGTCCTGCGCGAAGGTGCCCGCGCCGTTGTCGAAGTCCAGGTAGAGCTCGTAGTCGTAGTGGTGCAGGAACCGACCGGGCCTGTCGGCGGACTCGAAGGAGAGGCAGGAGCTGTTCGCCAGGCCGGCGCGGACGATCCAGGTGGCGCCGGCCTTGTCGGCGGCCGGGCTGGAGGAGGTGGTGCCGGAGATGACGACCTTGGAGTCGGTGTCGTTGTGGCGGAGGTAGTGGGAGGTGCAGCAGGGCGCGGTGGTGGCCCGCAGGGAGATCCGGGAGCCGGGGGTCAGCGTGCCGGTGCCGGACGAACCGCTGTCGTAGCCGGCGGCGGTGATGTTGGCCTGGACGGCGTTCTCGGTGGCGTCCGAGGGGTAGCCCTGGGTCATGACCCCTTCGTAGAAGGTCCCTTGGGCCCACTTGCTGTTGTCGCCGCCGATGCCCAGGATGATCGCGCCCTCCTTGTGCATCGGGTCGTAGCCGGTGGCGTTGGGGCGCACCCCGCTGTAGAAGGTGGACAGGCCGCCCGACCGGGCGTCGCCGCCGCGCAGCGCCCACCGGTTCGGGGCGCCCTTGAGCATGGCGGTGAGGAACCGGTGGTCGACGCTGGGGTCGTTGGCGTTGGATCCGCGGTTGACCCCGGAGAACAGGCCGTTCTCCAGGTCGGCCATCACCCACGGGCCGTTGCCGCTGCCCGAGCCCCAGCTCCTGTTGTCGCCGAAGTAGAGGGCCTCCATGTGGCCGTTGCCGGTGTCCAGGTTGTTGGTCTCGGCGTTGCCGTAGTCGAAGCAGCAGCCGCCGTTGAAGTGCGTGCCGTCGAAGATCGCGTACATGCCCTCGGGCTGGTCGCCGGTGGCGATGCCGTTGGTCCTGTTGTTCCGGTAGCCGGTCCCGGGGGCGACGTAGACGCCGTACGCCCGGTGGCCGGCGACGGTGACCGGCGCCTCGAAGGCGTTGGCGAGGTTGTCCGGCCCGCCGGCCGCGCCGCCGCCGGGTGCCTGGGTGAGGTGGTTGCCCTTGCCGGACTGGTCGTAGATGACGGTGATGACGCAGCCGGTGCCGGCGCAGAAGGAGTCCTGCGCGGCGGCGTCGGCGTAGCCGCCGGTGCTCAGCAGGCCGATGTCCCTGGTGGCGCCGTCGGAGGCGCGCCTGACCTGGTACAGCGGGCCGCCGTACGCCCCGTAGAGGGCCCGGGTGGTGCTGTGCGCGGCGACGCACGGAGTGCTGCCCGCGGCGTAGATGTCGCACGGCCCCTGGGTGGCGGCCTGCGAGGTGGTGGCCGTGCCGGCGAGCAGACCGGCGGCGAGCACCGCGGTCGTCCCGACCGCCGTCAGCGCCCGCCGGGCGCGGCTCCGCCACGATCGCGTGGTCATGAACGAACTCCTTCGTGGGGTGGGGGAAGGAAGAAGGCGTCCAATTGTTAGCGCTAACAATTTATGGCCGATGAAAACGCGCGCAGGGCGGCGAGGGCACCCCCGCTGTGCTGCGCCGACCATCACTATGGCCAGACGCTGAGACACCGTCAAGACATCGGACTGTTAACGCTAACCGCACAACGCTCGCGCCGGACCCTCGCCCGTCCCGCCCGCCGGCGGCGCTTCATCCGGCCCCGGCGGCCCGGCACCGGGGCCGACCCGGTCAGACCGGCGGTGCCGTCCTACCGGAGGGCACGCTCGGTCAGGCGGAAGCCGGTGACGAGTTCGGGCTGGATGCGCACGGTGTAGTCCATCGGGGCGTCCATCCACGGCCGCAGGACCTGCCGGTAGTGGCGCAGCCGGTCGGGCTCGGTGACGAGCCGGGCGTAGCCGGTGACGACGACGCTCCAGCCGAGGCGGGTGTCGAGGTCGATGGCGTCGGCTTCGTAGGCCACCACGACGCCCGGCGCGTCGGTGCCCGCGGTGACGGTGGTCAGGGCCGCGCCGTCGTGGGTGCGGATGATGATCGCGCCGTCCGCGACGATGTGGTTGACCGGGCGGATGGCCGGCAGCGCGCTCTCGGTGAAGACGACCCTGCCGAGCGGGACGCCGGCCAGCAGATCGAGGCACTCGGCCCGCTCCAGCGGGACCATCTGCCGGGCGGCGGCCGACGGCGGGGTCTTCCGGGCGGCCGACGGCGGGGTCTGCCGGGCGACGGCCGGCGGCTGGGTCTGCCGGACGGCCGGCGGCCGGGTCTCCCGGCGGGCGGTGCCGCCCCGGCCGGCGGCTTCGTCGCTCATGAGGCGCCTTCGACGGTCGTGCGGGCCGGCCCGGCCGCCTCCGGCACCTCGACAAGCGCGTCCGGCCCCTGGACCGCCGCCGCGATCCGGGCCCGAGCGTCGGCCGGCGTCCTGTAAAGGATCCGCGCGTCCGCCTGAGCCGTGATCCCCTCGCCCACTTCCAAGGTCCTCCTACCGGCGCCGACCGGCCCCGCAGTCCACGTGCACCGATCACCCTCCCGCCGCCGGGATCGTGCCGCAAGGGCCGAACGGCCCCATCAGCGGGCCTGGTTGCGGGGCGGCGGTGTCAACGGTGCGGTGGCCGGGCCGGCCGGCCGGACCGATCCGGGGCACCGGGGTGGCCGGTCCCCACCTGCCCCCGCCGGTCCCCGTCCGCCCCCGTCCGCCCTCGCCTCCCCCGGCCTGACCCCCGCCCGCACCCGGCCGCTACTGTGAACCCGAGGGCCCTGCTGAGACGGGTCGGACACGTCGAGGAGGTCACCCGTGGGCGCGGACGAAGCCGCATCACCACTGCCGCAGCTGCGCCTGGACGAGCTGCTGGACGAGCTCCAGGCCCGCATCGACGCCGTGCGCGGCACCCGCGACCGGGTCCACAGCCTCCTGGAGGCGGTGCTCTCGGTCGGCCGCGAACTCGACCTCACCCAGGTGCTGCGGCGGATCGTCGAGGCGGCGGCGGTCCTGGCCGACGCCCGGTACGCGGCGCTCGGCGTGATCGGAGCGGACGGGGAGACGCTGTCCCAGTTCCACACCGTCGGGCTGTCCCAGGAGGAGATCGCGGCGATCGGCCCGTACCCCACGGGCAAGGGCATCCTCGGCGAACTGATCCACCGTCCGGAGCCGCTGCGGCTGGCCGACCTCTCCGCACACGCCGCCTCGCACGGCTTCCCGGCGAACCACCCCGTGATGCGCACCTTCCTCGGCGTGCCCGTACGGGTGCGCGAGCAGGTGTTCGGCAACCTCTACCTCACCGAGAAACGCGGCGGCGCCCAGTTCGACACCGACGACGAGACGGTGATCTCCACCCTGGCGGTGGCCGCGGGCGTGGCCATCGACAACGCCCGGCTGTACGAGGAGTCCCAGCGCCGGCAGCGCTGGCTGCACGCCAGCGCCGAGATCACCCGGGGCCTGCTGTCCGGCAGCCCCCGCGCAGAGGTGCTGGAGCTGATCGCCCGGCGCGCCCGGGAGATCACCGGCGCCGAACTCGCCGACGTGTCCGTACCGCTGCCCGGGTCGGACCGGCTGACGGTCGAACTCGCCCTCGGCGCGGACGCCGCCGCACGACGGGGGCTGACCGTCCCGGCCGAGGGCACCCTGTCCGGCGCGGCGTACGCCGGCGGGGCACCGGCCACCAGTGCCGACCTCGACGCGGACCCCCGGTTCACCGCCGGGCCGCGACGCTTCGAGGGCATGGGCCCGGCCGTCGCGGTCCCGCTCGGCGCCGCCACCGGTGAGGTCCAGGGGGTGCTGCTGCTGGCCCGCCCCTCCGGGCAGCCCGAGTTCTCCACGGAGGAGATCGGGCCGCTGCTCGGTTTCGCCGACCAGGCGGCACTGGCCCTGGAACTGGCCGCGCGCCGCGACGACGCCGAGCAGCTGGCCCTGCTGGAGGACCGCGACCGCATCGCGCGCGATCTGCACGACCTCGCGATCCAGCGGCTGTTCGCCACCGGCATGACCCTGCAGAGCGCCGCCCGCTTCATCGAGCACCCGGGAGCGGCGGACCGGGTGGTGCGCGCGGTGGGCGACCTGGACGAGACCATCAAGATCATCAGGTCGACGATCTTCGGCCTGCGGGCCCGCGACCGGGACGCCACCCACAGCCTGCGCGCCCAGGTCGCCCTGGTCGTCGGCGAAGCGCAGGAGGCGCTCGGCTTCGCACCCCGGCTCAGCATGGAAGGACTGCTCGACACCGACGTGTCCGCCGAATTGGCCGAGCAGGTGACGGCCGTGCTCCGCGAGGCCCTGAGCAACGCCGCGCGCCATTCCCGCGCCGACCGGGTGGAGGTCGCCCTACGGGCCACCGGCACGGACGTCGTCCTCACCGTGGCCGACAACGGCATCGGCATCCCCGCCGACGGCCGCCGCAGCGGGCTGAACAACCTCGCCGAACGGGCGGACAGGGCGGGCGGCACCTTCGAACTGCGGACCCCGGAGGACCACGGCACCCACCTGGTGTGGAAGGCCCCGCTGACACAGCCGTAAGACACCGACGGCCGACCGCCGCCGGCCCGGTCAACCCTCGGCCTGGACCGCCGCCGGCCCGTCACTCCTCGGCCTGGACCGCCGGTGCCAGCCGTCGACCCGTCACCAGCTCCGCCCGCAGGCGTACGGCGCCCGCTCCCGGTGTCGCGCTGGCGTGTCCGAGCACGGTGACGCTCCAGCCGCCGCCGTCCGCCTCGTTGACGTCGCCCGCCTCGAAGGCCACCACGGCCCCGTCCAGAGCCCGTCCGAGCCCGACCGTGACCGGCACCCGCAACAGCAGGGCCCCGTCCTCCTGGAGACGGAAACGGACCGGGAGCACGGCGGGCAACGCGCCGACCGTGTACACCAGCCGCCCCACCTGCCGCCCTGCCAGCAGCGCCAGCCACTGCCGCTCACCGACCGCCTCACGTTCGAGTTCCATGCCCCCGATCCTCACCCCGCGGCCGCGACCGGGCGAGGGCCGGACGACCCTCGCCGCCGTCCGGCAGGCCCCTTCGCACACCATCGGCAGGGCCAGCGCAGGGTCAGTGCAGGGCGAGTGCCGAGCGGAGCCGCTGTTCGACGTCCAGGAGCTGTGCGGTGTCCGGGGCGATCGCCAGGTAGGACCAGGCCCCGCTGACGTCGGGGTCGTTCATCAGGACGACGCGGTGTCCGGTGGCCGGGTCGTGGGCGAGGCCGGTGCGGGTGAGCCGGTCGACGCCCTCGGCGAGGCCGTGCGGGCTCCGCGGGGTGGGGCGGCCGGTGTCGTACAGCCAGGCGAAGCCGCCGGAGGGGCCCGGCTCCCGGGCGGTGAGGCGTCGGACGAGGGCGTGGGGGGTGGTGGTCCCGGTGCGGCGGACGTTGCTCTCCGTCCCGTAGATCCGCCCGTCGGGGGTGAGGCGGGCGTCCAGGGAGAACGGGCCGCGGTATCCGCTGTCCCGCAGGTGCCGGCCCAACCGGCGTGCCATGCCGGCGAGTTCGTTCCGGACGGCGGTCGGGGCCTGGAGGCCGCACTGGTAGCCGTGCGAGGCGTAGCCGCCGGGCGTCATCCGCATCTGCCCGTCGAACAGGACGGCGGTGCCGTCGGCGTGCACCTCGGCCTGCACGCTGACGTCCCGGGCCGGGGCGATGCTCTCCTCGACGATCCAGCTGCCGGGGGGCAGATCCGGTCGGGCCAGGTGCTGTTCGAGTGCCTCCCGCACCTGGCCCCACGCGCCCCGGCGCAGCCGGGTGATGCCGTACCCGTTGCCGGAGCGGGCCGGCTTGACGAACACGTCACCGCGTTCCGACAGGGCGCGGACCGCGGCGTGGAGCTCTCGCCGGTCCGCGCAGACCGTGCCCTCGGGCACCGGGATGCCCAGTCCGGTGGCGGTCTCGCGGAAGCCGATCTTGGTGTTGAGCCGGTAGACCTCGGCGACGGTCCGCTCGTCCACGGGGGCGGGGCCGTAGAGGTGGAGCGGCAGGCCGAGCGCGGAGGCGAGCCGCACGGTGGGGCGGTCGAGCGCGTACGGGAGCATCCGCAGTCCGGGGCGCTGGGCGGCGACGGCCTTCAGCGCGGCGCTCAGGCCGCCGCGTTCGACGGCGTCCGCCAGCGGCACGGACTGCGCGTCGGGGACCGCGAGCGTGACGGTGTCCGACGGTGCCAGGCCCAGCACGTCGCACGCGTACGCCCTGAGGGCGGGGGAGATCGGCGTCGGGGTGACCAGGATGTCGCCGCGCCGCAGGAGCCACACCTTGCGCACCGCCTGGCGGACGGCCTCCCGGGCGAGTCCTGGCGGGAGGCCGTCGGCGAGCGTGTCGGTGAAGCGGTTGGCGAAGACCAGCCACGGCGCGTCGCGGACGGTCACCGGGGCACCGCGCTGTGGGTCGGCCGGGGGCGTTCCATGAAACGGGCGAGGCGCTCGGCCACGTCGGGGCTGTGCACGCGCAGGGCCTGGTGCAGCGCGTATTCGGCCATGTAGTCCTGGAAGGCGTGCGGGGGCTCCTCGGCCAGGTGGAGCAGGTGCCGGTTGGCGGGGACGGCGTGGTCGTCCAGGCGGGCCAGGGCGCGCTCGGCGGCCGCGTCGAGTCGGTCGGGTTCCACCACCTCGTCGAAGAACGTCCTGGCGGTGTCCTCGCCCGCGCGGATGCGGCGGCCCCCGAGCAGGAGTTGCCGGGCCAGCCTGCTGTCGACCCGGCGGCCCAGGCGCAGGTTCGCCCCGCCCGGGACGATGCCCTCCTGGGCGGCCGGAAGGCTGACGTAGCTGTCGGCGCCGGCCAGCACGTAGTCGAAGAGGAACAGCAGTTGGGCGCCGCCGCCGATGGCGAAGGAGTCGACGACCGCCAGCCAGGGCTTGGTCACCACCTCCCCCGGCCACGCCGCCTCGTTCGTCACCAGGCCGCGCATCAGCTTGTGCACGAATCCGAGCTCCCGGCGCAGGAAGAAGGAGAGGTAGGAGATCCGCCCGTGGTAGAGGTCCTTGAGGTTGATGCCGGAGCTGAACACCCGGCGCCCCGCGTACCTCGGATGGACCATCCGCCCACCGCGTAGGACGCCCACCCGCACCCCGTCGTCCAGCAGCAGCAGGTCCACGGCGGTCTCCATCGCCGCGACGAAGTCGTTGTTCTCCGCGTTCAGCGACCGCGGCTGGTGCACCGTGACGTATCCGGCTCCGTCGCGCCGCTCGACCGACACCGCACCGAGGTCGGCCCTGCCCTCGCACCGGAAGCCGGACAGCAGGTCCCGCGCTCTCGGCGTCGGCCGCAGCAACCGCTCCATCAGGCGGCTCCCGCCGGTGCGCGAACGCAGCAGCGCCTGGAAGAACACGCCCAGGGCGATGTCCAGACCCTCCTTGTCCGCCAGCGCCAGGCGCTGTTCGGCGTCGAGCCGGTCACGGTCAGGCAGCAGACCGGGAAACGCGCCGCCGGCCGCGTCGGCCAGGCCCTCCAGCCCCGGCAGGTGCCCTCTCTCGCCGGCCGGGCCGGCCCCGTCGGCGAGCTCGGAGTGCACCCGCTCGGCGTACAGCGCGAGGAACCGGGCACGCAGGCCGTCGCACCCCCGGCGGACCTGGCGGCCATGCGCGCGGTGCTCGGGCGAGCGGTCCTGCGGTGCGGGCAGGCCGGCGAGGTGGTCTTCGACGGCGGCGGCGTACCGCTCCACGGCGCGACGGTCCCGGCGGAGATCTCCCGTCAGGGCCGGCACGCGCTCTCGCCACTGCTCGGTATCCATAACCATCCCCGTCGGTACGAGTGCGGACAACCCCTTCAGCAGACAATCAGACAAGCGGGACCCGCGCACCCGCCCGCCGGCGACCCCGGCGACTGCGGTTGCGGCCCGTTCCGCCCGCGGTATCGAATGGCGCCCAGAGGCATGCCAGGGCCCGCACGACTCCCCGGGCACCGCGGGCCGGCACCGCCTCCCGTCGATCGGCCGGGTCGGAACCACCGTCCTCGCCACCTCGGCCGCCCGGGCACCGACCGCCGCTCCGGGCCGCCGCACGACGGGCCCTCGTCCCGCCCACCCGTGCCGGGCCGTACTCGCAGGAGCTCCCATGACCACCGCGAAGACCACGGACCCGATCGCCGTACCCGCCGTCGACCGCAGCTGTCCCTTCAGCCCCCCGACCGCGTACCAGCAGGCGCTCCGACACGCCGCGATCACCCGGGTCCGCCTGTGGGACGGCTCCGAGAGCTGGATGGCCACCCGCCACGAGGACGTCTGCGCCATCCTGGCGGACCCCCGCTTCAGCTCCGACACCCGCCGCCCCGGATTCCCCTTCCTCAACCCCGCCCGGAAGGCCGTCGCGGACGGGAACCGGAGCTTCATCAACCTGGACGGCCCCGACCACACCCGGCTGCGCCGCCTGGTCCTCCCCGACTTCAAACGGAGGAACGTCGACGCGCTGCACCCCGAGATCCGCCGCACCGCGGAGGAGCTGGTGGACGCCATGACCCGGGAGGGCACCGCGGCGGACCTCATGGCGCAGTTCGCTCTGCCGTTGCCCTCACGCGTCATCTGCCTCCTGCTCGGCATCCCCTACCAGGACCGGGACTACTTCCAGCGGCGCAGTCGCGTCCTGATGCACAACGACGCCGACCCGGCGCAGGCCCGGCAGGCCAGCGACGACCTCGACCGGTACCTCACCGGACTCGTCCGCGACGGCCGGGCGGCCCCCGGCGGCATCGTCAGCCGGCTGTCGGCCCAGGACGGCGTCGCACCCGAGCAGATCGCCGCCACCGGCCGGCTGCTGCTCATCAACGGCCACGAGTCCACCTCGCACATGATCGCGCTGTCGGTCCTCGTCCTGCTCCGCAACCCTGGGCAGCTCGTCCGGCTGCGCGCCGAGCCGGCCCTGGCCGCCACCGCCGTCGACGAGCTACTGCGCTACGTGACGATCCTCCACCACGGTCTCGGCCGCATCGCCACCGAGGACGTGCCGGTCGACCGGCACGTCATCCGCGCCGGGGAGGGGGTCATCTGCATGCTGAGCACCGCCAACCGGGACGAGGCGGCGTTCCCCGCGGCCGCGGACGTCGACCTCACCCGGGACGCCCGCCACCATGTCGCCTTCGGCTTCGGCGCCCACCGCTGCCTCGGTGAGCTCCTCGCCGAGGCGGAACTGGCCGCCGCCCTGGAGACCCTGCTGCGGCGCCTGCCCCGCCTCCGGCTCGCCGTCCCCGAGAGCGACGTGCCGTTCCGCTACGACACCCAGACCTACGGCGTCCACGCCCTGCCCGTCCGCTGGGACTGACCGGGCCGGCCGCCGGCCCTCGATCCGCCCAGTCCCGGGCGTCGTCCGGGGGCGTCGTGGTTTCCGCCCGGGGTGGTGGTGACCTGGCTCGGGAACGGGTGGCAGCAGCGGGGCCACCCGCTCCCCCAGTCGTCCGGCACGCACCCGGACGCCCTGCCGACCGGGACCGCCGGGCCATCCGCTGAACGCCCACCGACGCGCGGCCGGCGCCCGGTTCGGCGTCCGCGCCGGGGCGGTCCGGGATCGCCGTTCCACGGGTGTCATGAGCGCAACGAGCTGCTACAGTGCCGAATGTTTCGTGATTTCCGGACCGGCCGCCCGAGACACCGCGCTGTGGAGACGTCACCGCCGGCCCGCCCTGATGCCGGAAGCCCCGGCGCCGGCGGACGCCCGGCGGCCCCGACCTGCCCGACCCGCCCTCGCGGGCCCCGCGAAGACCTCCTCGACCCCGGTCGACACCCACCCGGCCACCGCCCAGGGGACGGGTGTCGGCCGTTTTCGGATCCGATCCGGGCACCGCGACCGCGTCTGACGTTACGTCAGAGTTGATACGGACAAGGGGGGATCGCCGAGAAGCCACGGAACGCCCCCGGCGGCGGCACCCGCGCCGCCCGCCCCCTGACCGGCCGGGCGCCCGCCGCCGGTCACACCACCGCTCGCCGGCCCCACCCACCGTCACCCCAGGAACGGAAACCGATCACGAGATGTCAACCGCGCAGGCGATCCCCCTCCGCCGCATCGAGGGATTCCGCAACTTCTGGCTGTCCCGCGCCGTTTCGGGCCTCGGGTCCGCCATCACCACCGTGGCGCTCCCCGTCCTGGTCTTCCAGGAGAGCGGGTCGCCGCTGCTGGTCTCCCTGGTCGCGGCCGCCGGGACACTGCCCTACCTGGCCTTCGGCCTGATCGCGGGCGCCGTCGCGGACCGCGTGGACCGGCGCGCGCTGATGATCGCCACCGACTGGCTCAACGCCCTCTGCCTCGCCACCGTGCCGCTGGCCTGGGCCCTGGGAGCGCTGACGGCGTGGCACGTCATGCTGGTGGCGTTCCTGTCCGCGAGCCTCGCCCTGTTCTTCGACGCGGGCGTCTACGGCTTCGTCCCCGACATCGTCGGGAAGGACGGCCTGACCCAGGCCAACAGTGCCATCTACGGGGCGGAGACCGTCGTCCGCATCGTCGGCAACGCCGTGGCGGGCGGCCTCATCGCGCTCTTCCGCCCGGCCGGCACGCTCGCCCTCGACGCCCTGAGCTTCGCCGTGTCGGCGCTGTTCATCAGGGCGGTCACCAACGTCGCGCCGCGGGCCGCCACCCCGCCCGCCGAGCGGCCGGGCTTCAAGGAGTCGATAGGACAGGGACTGCGGTTCCTGGCGGGCCACCCCACCCTGCGGGTCATGACCGCGGTCGGCACCCTCCAGTCGTTCTCCGGCGGCGCCATCGTCGGCCAGCTGGTCGTCTTCGCCGACCGCTCGCTGGGCATCCACGGCTCCGACGGGCGGATCGGCCTGCTCTTCATGGCCTGGAGCGCCGGGGGCATCGGCGGTTCCCTGCTGCTGCCCCGGCTGCGGCGGCGCTTCGAGGCCTTCCCGCTGCTCCTCGGCGTGCTGCCGGTCGGTGCGCTGCTCGGCCTGGTCGTCGTCCTCACCTCCGACTGGCTGGTCGCGCTGGTGGCGCTGGCCGCGTGGGGAACGGCGTACCTCGTCGTCCTGGTGAACACCATGACGTACTCCCAGGAGGTGACGCCGCCCGAGCTCCAGGGCCGGGTCAACACCACCCGCCGGATGCTGTCCTCGGGCCTGGGCGTCCCGCTCGGCGCGCTGGTGGCCAGCAGCATCACCGTCTCCGTCGGCATCCAGGCCGGAATGGCCACGGCCGTGGTCTCGATCGCGCTCGCGGCCCTGATCGTCTGGGCGGTGCGGCTGCGCCAGGCGCTCCGCCCGGCCGACCGGGACTGAGCGCGGCCCGTACGACGTGCCGCGGCCCGTGCCGCACCCGCCGGATTGAGCGGGTGCGGCACGGGCCCGGCCGCCGAACCGCCGCGGGTTCAACAGGTCGTCGACTCGGGCGGCCACCGGCTCAGCGGGCCGCCGGCTTCCCCTCGAAGCGGCGGGTTATCCACCCGAAGAAGGCGTCGGCGACCTTGCCGAGCTCCGGCTCGGGCATCACGGTGAAGCCGCCGTGCGCGGTGCTCCACTCGTTCAGCACCGGCCCGGAGTCCGTCATCAGCCAGTCCACGCAGATCCACTCGGCCCGCAGCTCCCGGGCGAGGCGGACGCACTGGTCCGCGACCAGGTCGTGGTCCCGGTTCACGTCGACGGACCCGCCCTGGCTGACGCTCGCCAGGTAGCCGCCGGGGCGGGGGCGGCGGGTCATCGACGAGACGACCTCGCCGTCGGCCAGGTAGACGCGCATGTCGCCGTGGTGCGGGATCAGCGGCTGCACCAGGTACCCGCCGACGGCCTGGGCCACGAGGTCGACGACGGCGCCGAGCTGCTGCTCCGAGTCGACCCGCAGCACCCCGTAACCGCCGGTCAGTTCACGGGGCTTGACGATGTACGGGCCGTCGCCGAGGCCGCGCCGCACCTCGTCGAGCACCCGCCGGGCGTACCTGCCGGGCGGCACGGCGACGGTGTCCGCCGTCCGGATGCCCAGGCCGGCGGCGTGCTGGAGCTGCGCGAGCTTGTCGCGCTCCAGGTAGTCCGGGCCGGTGAACGAGCGGTTGAGCAGGACGGAGTCGCTCGCCTCGATGGTGCGGTAGACCGCCCGCAGTGCCTGGAGGCCCTGCGGGTCGGTGGCCATGTCCTCGACGACGAAGCACTGCCGCTGCTCCAGCAGGTCCTCGTCGCCATGGCGCAGGACCGGTCGGCCGCCCACGCAGGACGGCACCAGTTCGGTGGCGCTGATCACCCGGAAGTCGAGGCCACGCGGCCGCGAGAGCGCCGAGTAGCGCCGGGTGATGCCCTGTTCGAACGCCTCGACCGCGGCCGGGTCGAGGTCCTCGGACTGGTAGATCCACGTGATCACGGGGTTCACGCGCGGCCGCCCCTCCGCCCCGCGGCCCCCCTCACGGGGACACCCGGTCGCCGCGCCGCAGCGCGGAGCCCTCGGGCGCGTCGGCGGGGTCCGCGCCGACGCTCACCGGCCGGTTGTGCCCGTCGACGAAGACCACCCGGGGCTTGAGGTCCCGGGCCTCGTCGTCGGTGACCGTCCCGTAGGCGATGATGATCACCAGGTCCCCGGGGCTGATCAGCCGGGCGGCGGCGCCGTTGATGCCGATGACCCCGGAGTCGCGGGGGCCTTCGATGACGTAGGTCGTGAGCCGGGCACCGTTGTCGATGTCCACGATGTCGACCTGCTCGCCGGGGAGCAGGTCGGCCGCCTCCATCAGGTCGGCGCTCACGGTGACCGACCCGACGTAGTGGAGGTCGGCCTGGGTCACGGTCGCCCGGTGGATCTTGGACTTCATCATGGAACGCAGCATGATGGCGCTCTCCTCGCGCTGTGGTCGGCTGGTGGGGGTCGGGGTGGAAACCGGTGCTCGGAGCGGGGACTTTCAGGACGTCCGGGGCCCGGGCAGCCGGGACCAGAGGAAGTAGTAGTCCTCGTGGCCCTCGCCGCAGTCGAAGGCTCCGACCACCTCCAGGCCGGACTTCTCGACCATCCCGGTGAAGTCCTCCGGGGTGGAGAAGCGGTGGTTCTCCTGGACGACGACCGAGCCCCCGGGCCGCAGCCGCTCGGCCGCCGCGGCGTAGAAGGAACGGTGGATGCCCCAGTCGGTGTCCTTCCAGATCAGCGGCGAGTGCGAGCGCTGGTAGTCCGAGGCGGCCGCGGCCTGGTTGACGTGCGGCGGGTTGCCGACCATCAGGTCCCAGCGCAGGTCGGCGGGCACGTCGTCGAAGCCGTCGGACAGGTGGAAGCGGGCCCGGCCGTGCAGACCGTTCTCGACGATCGTCCGCTCGACCGCCTCCCCGGCGGCGGGGTTCACGTCGCCCAGGTCGACCGAGTCGCACAGTCCGGCCGCCAGCAGGGAGAAGCCGATGAACCCGGGGCCGGCGCACCACTCGAAGACCGAGCCGACCCGGCCGAACCGGGACCGGACGAACGGCGCGTACGCCCGGCCGAAGGTGTTGCCGCCGCCGTCGAGTTCGGCCGTGTAGGCCACGGACACCGGGCCGTAGTCGGCCCGCGCGTAGGTCGTCATGTCGTCCTCCTGGGGAGAGTCGCGGGGGTCAGCGGAGCGCGAACGCCACGTTCGACAGGGCGCCGTGGCCGTGGATGCTGACCACGCCGTCCCGCTCGGGCGGGAGGTAGCGCACCATGCAGCCGGCGGGCCGACCGTCGAACAGGAAGGGGCTGAAGACCGGGACCACCTCGGCCTCGTCGCTGCCGGAGCCGCCCGGGCCGTCGAACTCCATCCGGTACGGCGCGGGTTCCACCCACTCCTGGGCGATGTGGTCCTGCGCGGCGACGGCCGCGGCCACCGCCGCCCGCCAGGCCTGCGGCGCGCACGAGCGGCCCACCAGCACCTGCCGGCCGCTCATCCCGATCGCGGGCTTCAGCACGAAGTCCTCCTGGTGCTCCAGGAGGAGGTCCGGGAGCGGCACGGTCCGGCCGTGCCGCTCGACGGGCCGGTCCCCGACCACGCGCGTCCACGGCAGGTAGCGCTGGACGGTCCGCCGGTCCCGGTCGGTCATCCACGGCCGCCCCTCGGAGACCCAGCCGAGCACCTTCTTGTTGGCGACCAGGTACGCGGTCTGGCTGGCGATCAGCCGCACGCCGGCGTCCAGGGCCGTCCGCACCGGGCCGAGGTCGATGCCGTGGCCGAGCCATTCGAGGATCGTGAAGTGGCGCAGCCCGAGCCGGTAGCGGGGCTCCCCCGGCAGGCCGAGCCCGTCGAGGAGGTCCTCCGGCTCGAAGGTCTCGGCGACCAGGCCTCGGCGGCGCAGCGACTCCTCCTGGATCTCGAAGTAGCGGCTGGGGGCGCCGCCGAAGTCGCGGAGCGTGCCGACGATCGCGACCGCGGGCTTGACGCCGAGGTCCCGGACGGCGCGCACGAAGAGCTCGTCGCGCACCGCGAGCGGATCGACCGCGTCGAACGGCGTCCGCCCGGGGCCGCCGAAGGCCGCCACCCACGCGGCGGTGTGCAGGGCCGTGTCCACCACCCCGCCGATGCCGGAGCCGATGTTGAACTCCAGGAACCTGGGGCCGTCGGCACCCACCATGACGTCGGGACGGGCGATGCAGGTGGCGTAGTCCTCCTCGACCGGGCCGTCCATGACCAGGGGGTACATCGCCTCGTCGGCGCCGAGCGCGGCGATCCGGCCGGCCGCCGTCGGGGCGCTCTCCAGCAGCGTCCGGCGCAGCAGCGCCAACAGGTCGGCGGTGGCGGTGAACAGCTCGTCGTAGGAGGTGCGCGGCAGCATGACGGGCCGCAGGGACGACGCGACCGGCACCACCCGGGCGTACTCGCCGTCCTCCACCCGGGCCAGTTCCCGTCGGACGGCGGGCAGTTCGAGCCGGCCGTCGAGCGGCGGCGGTGCGGTGCCGTACCACGGGGCGGTCACGGGCGGGCCCTTCCGGCGGGCCCGCGCACCGCTCCGGCGAGGAACTCGTCGAGGTCCACCTCGCGCACGGCCGCCACCCCGGGGGACTTGGCGGAGTAGTCGAGCCGGGGGGCGCGCCGCGCGTCGCGGAAGTAGACCGCTTCCAGGGTCCCGTCCGTCCGCTCGGCCAGGACGGGATTGGCGACCAGGTAGTCCCGCACCTCCGGGGTGTCACCGCGGACCTGCAGCCACAGCCGCTTGGAGCCGAAGTGGTTGGGCGGCGGCAGCACCCGGGTGCCGAACCGCCGCTTCCACTGGTAGGTGCCCTTGCTGACGAAGGGTTCGGTGCCCTGGAAGTCGAGCCGGCGCACGCCGTGGCGGGCGCACCAGTCGATGAGGAAGTGGTAGATCGCCTTGAAGGCGCCGCTGTCGTAGTGCTCGCGCGCGCCGTCGACCACGCCGAGCAGGCGCAGGGTCATCGTCCGCGACGCCCGGTCCCAGTGGCAGAGCGCTCCGCCGATCGGTTCGCCGTCCTGCCGCAGGACGAACATCCGGCCGCCGCGGAAGAGGCACTCGTACGAGACCTCCTTGGTCTCGGTGCGCTCGCGGTCCCCGTGCCGCTGGAACATGGTGGGGCGGTAGAGCCGGTCGTAGAAGTGGTCGAACCAGGCCGGGTCCCGGCTGAGCCCCCAGGTCCAGTCGTGGTCCTTCAGGTCGTGCTTGAACTGCTGGCGCTCCCGCTTGGAGATGCGCTGCCGCACCGTGTCCGGGTCCGCGTCGAAGTCGATCACGAAGTGCACCCGCATCGGCACGATGAGGGAGGCCCGGCGCGGCAGGGCCCGGGCCCGGGCGGCGCTCGTGCCGACGATGACGATGTCGGCGTCGGGCAGCCGCGCGGGGTCCCGCAGGGCTGCTCCGGTCAGCCGGCCGCTCCGGCGGCGCACGCCCTGGACGTCGGCGTCGCGCCGGAGTTCGGTGAACTCCAGGGTGTACGCGAGGCCTTCGGCGAGGCCCGCGTAGCTCACCGACAGCCCCCCGGCCTCCGAGTGGACGGCCGGGAAGGTGGCGCCGTCCCGGGTGTCCCAGGCGGTCCGTGCGGTGGTCAGGACCGGGTTGCCGCTGTTGCGCCAGTGGTAACCGGTGTGCATGCGCAGCCGCTGCTGCGGCGTGGCGCGCGGGGGCGGGACGGCAGGGGCCACGGGGCTGTCACCTCGGCGGGTTCGTCGGTGGCTGGCGGGCGGGTCGGCGGGGAGGGGGCCCGGCGCGGGCGGGTCTGCGGGGGCCCGGCACGGGCGGTCGGTCAGGCGGTCAGGCGGACGGCGTGGCGTCCAGCACCACGCGCCGCAGGTCCTCGGCGGTGGTCACCGGGTGCAGGTCCCGGACGGTGAGGTGGCCGTAGTCCGTCGCCGAGTAGCTGCCGGAGCCGTGCACCAGGATGTCGGTCTCCGGCACCAACCCCCGGTCGACGGCGTTGAGCAGGCCCGTCATCGCCATCACGAGGGACCACTCGCGCAGCGCGGTGGGGTTCGCGGGCAGCCGCACGCCGGCCTCCCCGAGCAGCGCGCGCACCTGCCCGTAGCGGCCGAGGCACTCGGCGAGCGAGACGACGATGCCGCCGCCGCCCTGGGTGCGGATGAGCTCGTTCATCCGGGGCGAGGTGGGCGGGTTGCGGGTGTAGAAGGTCGGGTCGAGGGTCTCCCGCGGGTCGAAGGTCCGCGCGGGGTACCGCGGGTCCGCGCTCTGGGTGAACAGCCCCGTCTCCGCGTCGTAGCCGTACTCCGGGAGGTTCCCGGTGTCGGTGGAGCCCTCGTTGTACAGGCTGAGCACCATGTCGGGAGCGCCCAGGTGCTGCACCAGGAAGTAGTGCGGCGGCAGGGTCCGGGAGCGGACGTCGGCGGAGAGCCGGCTGCGGCCGTAGGCGTGGCCGAGCAGCCCGTAGGCGCTGGAGACCGAGTGCAGGTGCAACCGGGCCTCGCCGGGCGCCGACGGGAACAGCTCGGCCTCGGCCAGCGCCCTGACCACGTCCGCGGCCAGGTAGTTCTCCAGCTGGAGGGTGTACCAGAGGTTGGTCTCGCACTCCTTCTCGACCGCGTTCCGGTGTTCGCCGACGAACCCGAGGGCGATGGCCTTCACCGTGCCGGGCTCCGCGCCCCCGTACACCGCGATCGGGTTGCGCGCCCGCAGCCCGGGGTCGGTGAACAGCTCGGAGCTGCGCAGCTTGCCCACCGCCCCCTCGGGGACCACCGTGACGACGTTGAGCCGGTCCGCGTCCACCAGGCCGGTCCGGATGGCCCGGAGCACAGCGTCGCGCATGGCGATGGCCTTGTTGGCGGAGGACGGCGTGACGATGGTGACGCGCTGTCCGGTGTCCTGGATGAAGCGCACGGCCCTGGCGACGATGACCAGGGACGCGAAGGTCTTGGTCGTCATGGTGGCCGGGTTGCGCGTCAGGTCGAGCAGCGCGAGGCTCCGCCCCCGGTACGACGGCATGGCGGCGTGGGCGAGGCCGGAGACCGAGAGGTACTCCTGCATGGCCGCGGTGAGTTCGGGCAGTTCGACGCCCGGCGTGAAACCTTCGGAACCGGCCTTTTCCGGATCGCCCAGGAGGTCCCGCAGGGCTGCGCGGATCTCTTCGTAGTACCGGACGAGAGCGTTGTCGACAATCAATGTTCCAGCCTCTTCCTACCGGAGCGGGAATCCCTCCCGGCCCGCGCGGTCACGCTCACGCGGGCCGGTGACGGCCGCCAGGGAAACCGAGAAAGCGGGCCGCGGCCCTGGCCATTACGACATCCGAACCCAACACGCACAAGACCGCCACACGATTCCGGCACGAGCCCCCCTACACCGCGCGGAGCTCGCGAATTCCCGGAACGAAAGCGGGCCACACCCCACCACCGCACGCCGGGGGCGACGCCGGCCACCACGGAAGGCCTCCCGCAGGCCGCCCCATCCCGCTACCCAGCGGACCCCAGGCCACTCCCGGGCCTCCACACCCGGTAAACCTCCAAAGCCCGGAGGATTCGGTGAAAATCTGTCGGACGAGTGTTACGGCAGCTGCTTAGCGGGATTATTGATCGTTTGACCGTTCTCCGTCAACGGACCCAAAGTGTGACGCGGATTACACCGAGTCCATTTCGTTATGACATTGCCCCACGTTCACCACTGTTGCCGGACAAACATCCATCTGGGAGCAACCCCCTCGCACCCGGACCACCGGCACCCGAGAAAAACCGGCCCCAGCGTCGAAATGCCCCGCCCACCGCCGCTGCATTTCCCCGATCCACTCGGGCCGGAATTCCCCCACCGCGCCGCGAACCGCCACCCGAACCGTTCCGCCGCCCCACCGGAGACGCGCAGCTCGAACCTCGGCCCGCCACCCCCGGGACCCCCGCGCCGGGGCGCCCCTGCCCGCCACCGCGACCGTCGCCAGGCCTGTCTCTTCGCGCTGGCAGCACGAGTTACCGTCTCGGCCCTCCCAGCGGACGACCGCCGCGCGGACGGCCGCGCGGATCCACGCGGGCGTCCGGGTCCGAGGGCGGGCGAGGAGCAACCGGGCGATCGGCACTGACGACGGCCAGGAGTGCGGTCCTGGCCGGGGGCGGCTCCCGGAGTCTGCTCCCGGGCGCGGTTTCGTCCTGGGCGCGGACGAACTCCCCAGCCTCCGAATGGTCCTCTTGGTCGAGGCCGGGAATCCCCGGCGCCATTCACCGGAGGGGTCCTTTCGTGTACGAGCACGCACCGCAGAGTCGTTTCCCGCTGGCCCGCCGGGGCGGCCGGCACCGGGCGGTGGCGGTCGTCACCGCCGTGGCCGCCGGCGTCGTCGCGGCCGGGGCGCTGACACCGACCGCGGCGTCCGCGGGCGGCAGGCCGGACAGCGTCCAGACGAGCCTGAACGCGCTGGTGAAGGACGACGGCCTGCCCGCCGCACTGGCCTCCGTCAAGGGCCGCGACGGCCGCACCCGCACCTACACCGCCGGCGTCGGCGACCTCGCCACCGGAGCCAAGGTCCCCGTGGACGGGCAGGTACGGATCGGCAGCAACACCAAGTCCTTCACCGCCGTCGTCGTCCTCCAGCTCGTCGCCGAAGGAAAGATCGGCCTGGACTCCCCCGTCGACACCTACCTCCCCGGCCTGCTGCGCGGCGACGGCATCGACGGGCGCCACATCACCGTCCGTCAGCTGCTCCAGCACACCAGCGGCCTGCCCGAATACGTGGACAAGGACTCGATCCTCAGCAGCCCGAAGCGGTACTTCGAACCGCGTGAGCTGCTCGACCTGGCCCTCGTCCAGAAGGCCCACTTCGCCCCGGGCACGCGCTGGGAGTACAGCAACACCAACTACCTGATGGCGGGCCTGATCATCCAGAAGGTCACCGGGCGGCCGCTCGGGGAGGAGATCAACCGGCGCATCGTCGACCGCATCGGCCTGCGCCACACCTACTTCCCCGCCCCGGGAGACATGAGCATCCGCGAGGCCCATCCCAGGGGTTACCACCAGGAGGCCGACGGCTCGCTCCGCGACTACACCGAACTGGACCCGTCCTGGGGTTGGGCGGCGGGCGCCGTCGTCTCCACCAACACCGATCTCAACGCGTTCTACACCGCACTCCTCGGCGGCCGGCTCCTGCCCGCGGCGCAGCTCGCCGAGATGCGCACCACCGTCCCCGCCGACGAGGTGGCTCCGGGCACCCGCTACGGACTGGGCCTGATGAGCCAGCCGCTGTCATGCGGTGGCGTGTACTGGGGCCACGGCGGGACCATTCCGGGCTACGACAGCACCGGGGGCGTCACCGACGACGGCCGCGCCGTCAGCATCACGGTGACCACGATCCCGAGTAACGCGGCCAAGCAGCACGTGGAGTCCACGGTGGACTCCACCCTGTGCCGCTGACCCTCCCCGGTCCGGCCCTCCCGTCCGCACCGGTAGCCACCAGCGGGTTCTGCGCGCACCTGCGCGCAGAACCCGCGCTCCCCACCGATTCCTCCCCCTGACGAAGGAGTTCCTCCGTGAACGAGCACGTACCGCACGACCGGGCCGACCGACGCCACCGTGGCCGGCACCGGGCGGTGGCGGTCGTCACCGCCGTGGCCGCCGGCGTCGTCGCGGCCGGGGCGCTGACACCGACCGCGGCGTCCGCGGGCGGCAGGCCGGACAGCGTCCAGACGAGCCTGAACGCGCTGGTGAAGGACGACGGCCTGCCCGCCGCACTGGCCTCCGTCAAGGGCCGCGACGACCGCACCCGCACCTACACCGCCGGCGTCGGCGACCTCGCCACCGGAGCCAAGGTCCCCGTGGACGGGCAGGTACGGATCGGCAGCAACACCAAGACCTTCACCGCCGTCGTCGTCCTCCAACTCGTCGCCGAAGGAAAGATCGGCCTCGACACGTCCGTCGACACCTACCTCCCCGGCCTGCTGCGCGGCGACGGCATCGACGGACGCCGCATCACCGTCCGTCAGCTGCTCCAGCACACCAGCGGCCTGCCCGAATACATGGACGCCCCCGCGCTCTCGGACTTCACCACGATCCAGTACCGCTACTTCGAGCCCCGCGACCTCCTCGACGGCGCCCTCGCCCAGAAGGCCCGCTTCCCCGCGGGCACCGGCTGGGAGTACAGCAACACCAACTACATCGTCGCCGGGCTCCTCATCCAGAAGGTCACCGGACGGCCCGTCGGCGAGGAGGTCACCAAGCGCGTCATCGACCGCATCGGCCTGCGCCACACCTACTTCCCCGCCCCCGGGGACACCGGCATCCACGAGGCCCACCCGCACGGCTACTACCGCAGCTCGCCGGACGCGCCTGCGATCGACTACACCGAGACGGACTCCTCGGCGGCCTGGGCGGCGGGGGCCGTCGTCTCCACCAACACCGATCTCAACGCGTTCTACACCGCACTCCTCGGCGGCCGTCTCCTGCCCGCACCGCAGCTCGCCGAGATGCGCACCACCGTCCCCGCCGAGCTCCTGGGCCCGGGAGTCCGCTACGGGCTGGGCCTGCAGAGCAGGCCGCTCTCCTGCGGCGGCCTCTCCTGGGGCCACGGCGGGACCACCGCGGGCTACCGCTCCCGCAACGGGGCCACCGACGACGGTCGCGCCGCCGCCATCACCGTCACCGCCATCCCCGACGGCATCGGCGCCCAGCACATGGCGGACGCCCTGGACGCAGCCCTCTGCCGCTGACTCGCCCCCGGCGGCTACAGGGCTGCCACCCACGAAGCACCACCGAGCGGTCCGCGCCACCGCGCCGGCAACCGGCACAGGACGACCCGGGTACGCAGACCAGACCCTCCCCCAACGGGGCCGCGCACCACCTGGTGGTTCGGCAGACCGGCTGCGCCTTCACCCACCCCCAACGGCCGCCACCTCAAGGCCCCCCGCGCCGAGCACTACGTCCCGTCGGCCAGGAGCAGCGCGGGCAAAGGTGCGGCCTGCCCTTCAGTCGCCGTTGGCGACGAGGGGGATGCGCAGGCTGACCCGGTAGCCGCCCCCGTGGGCGGGGCCGGCTTCGAGGGTGCCGTGCAGGATCTCGGCGCGTTCGCGCAGACCGATCAGGCCCTGCTGGGAGCCCGGCAGAGCCAGGGAGGGGCGAGCGGGCGCGCTGTTGGTGACGGTCACCCCGACGTCGGTCCCGTCCTGCCAGAGTTCGACGGTCGCGGTGGCACCGGGGGCGTGCTTGCGGGCGTTGGTCAGCGCCTCCTGGACCGTCCGGTACACGGCCCGCTGGGCGGAGGCGCCGAGGTCGGGAGGCAGTTCCCCGGTCAGGCGGGTCTCGATGCCGCTGGAGTCCACGAGCCGGTGCAGGTCGGCCAGGGTGGGCTGGGGGGTCAGTTCGGTGTCGCGGCCTCCGGAGGCCCGCAGCAGCCTGACCATGGTGCGCAGTTCGTCGAGCGTGGTGACGCTCAGCGAGCGGATGGTGCGGGCGGCGTCCTTGGCGTCCTCGTCCCTGGTGGACATCTGGAGCGCCCCGGCGCGTACGGCGATCAGGCTGACCTGGTGGGAGACCACGTCGTGCATCTCGCGGGCCAGTTGGGCGCGTTCGCGGGCGAGGACGGTCTGGGCGTGCAGGACCCGCTCGTGCTCCCTGGCCTCCTCGGTCTCGACCATCTGCCGCTCCAGGTCCCTGCGGGTCTGGAGGAGTTGCCCGAACAGCACGGCGGCGGCCGCGGTGGCCAGGCTGTAGACGAAGGTGACGAGGGTGAAGGTGCGGCTGACCTCGAAGGGGCCGCCGAGGGACCACGGGACGATGCTGGCGAGCGCGGTGCCGAGGGCGCAGAGCGCGAGCAGCCGGCGGTTGCGGGAGCGTTCGGCGAGGGTGAACAGCGCCACGAACGGTGCGAGGGCGATGTCGTCCTGGGTGAAGGCGATCGGCAGGGTGAGCAGCAGGACGGCGAGCGGGAACCTGCGGCGCAGTGCCAGCGCGGCGCAGGCGAGCCCGGCCAGCGCCAGGTCGAACGGCGCCGGGTCCTCCGTGAGGTTCAGCCAGCTGTCGATGCCCGCGGCCACGACCAGGGCGCCGTCCACGACGGGGGCGGGCACCCGGGCCCACAGCGTGCGGGCCCGCCCGGTCGCGGGCGCTTGCGGTCGGAGCCCGTCGTTCGCCGTGCGGGTCACCGTGGCCTCGTGGTCCGTCATCCCCTCCCTGTTCATCCGTACTGCCTCGCCTTCGCTCTGTTCCTTCTTTGCCGCCAGGCCCGAGGCCGGGGTCGCCGGGGCGGCCGAGGTGGCCGCCGGACCGGGTGCGGCCCGGCGGCGTCGGTCCGCGACCGCTTCCGACCCGTTCCGTCGGAGCCGACCCTAATGCTCGGGTGACGGCGCGGCGGAGGCCGGACTGCAGCTCCGGCCACCCGGCGGGGTGTTCTCAGCCGGTCGGCAGGGGGCATCCGCCGGCGTCGCGGGTGATCCGCCCGGTCGGCGGGGCGGCTCCCGGCGGTCGGCGGAGTGACCGGGGGCGGACCGCACGGTGGGATGGCACGGCCGGCCTCGACACGAACCGGCGCACCACGGCGCCTGCGCCCGCCCGGGCCGTGTCCGGCATGTACTGAAGGCCGACAGACACCCCTTCGCCCAGCGAGCGGCGGGGTGTCATCCCTGTTCCCGTTCGGAAGCGGACCTTGCCTTGTTGATCCCTGTCCTGATCGTGATCACCGCGGTGGTGGCCGGCTGGTCGCTCGTCGCCGGGCGGCTTGAACGCCGGCACGTACGCGCGCCGCTCGTGCTGGTGCTCGCGGGCGTTGCCACCGGTCTGTTCACACACAGCGAGATCGCCTCGGCCATGAACTCCGTGGTCGCCCAGCGGGTGGCGGAGATCATCCTGGCCGTCCTCCTCTTCGTGGACGCCACCGAACTGCGGGGCGGGCGGCTTTTCGGCCGGGACCCGGGCTCGGCCGCCCGGGTGCTGCTGGTCGCCCTGCCGCTGAGTCTCGGCGCGACGGTCCTGCTCGGCGCGCTGCTGCTCCCCGACCTGCCGGTCGCGGCGTTGCTGCTGATCGCGTGCGTCATCATCCCGACCGACTTCGCGCCCGCCGAGATCCTGGTCCGCGACCGGCGCATCCCCGCACGGGTGCGCAGCGTCCTCAACGTGGAGAGCGGATACAACGACGGCATCGTCTCGCCGCTGTTCCTGTTCGCGCTGGTGCTGGCCGGGTCGACGGCCGAGAAGCGCACGCCGCTGGGCGCGCTGGGCACGACCGTGCCGTTCGCGGTCAAGGCGCTGGTGATCGGCGCGCTGCTCGGCGCCCTGCTGGCCTGGCTGATGAACCTCGCGCAGCGGGCGCAGTGGATGACCGACCAGTCCCGGCGGATCCTGGTGCTGATCGTCCCGCTGCTGGCCTACACCTCGACCACCGCGGTGCACGGCAACGGTTTCGTCGCCTCGTTCGTGGCCGGCGTGGCCTTCCGGTACGTGCGGCGGGCCCCGGAGCGCCACGGCGCCGCGGTGCCGGCCGGTTCGGACTTCCATCTGCTGGAGGACACCAGCGCCATGATGACCATGGTGATGTGGTTCTTCTTCGGCAACGCCGTGGTGCTCACGTTCAGCCTCGGCCTCGACTGGCCGGTGCTGGTGCTGTGCGTGGCCGCGCTCACCGTGCTGCGGATCGTGCCGGTCCTGCTGTCCTTGCTCGGGTCCCGGTTCAGTCGGGCGGAGCGGTTGATGGTCGGCGCGCTCGGGCCGCGGGGCACGACCTCGATCGTGTTCGGCCTGCTCGCCTTCAACGCCCTCCCGGACGGGCCGGCGGCCGACAGCGCGCTCGACGCCATGGTCGTCGTCGTCCTCGGCAGCCTCCTGCTGCACGGCGGCGGGTCACTGGCCATCGCCCGCGCGCTGCGCGGCAGGCCGCGGGGCCGTACGGAGAAGGCTCCGGCCGTGGAGCGCACCACGGACGACCGGCCCCCGAGCGGAGCGCAGCAGGGCTGAGAGCAGGGGCAGGGACTACGGGCGGTCCGGGCCGTCGGCCAGCAGGCCCGCGCGCTGGGCGAGCAGCGCGGCCTGGACCCGCCCGCCGACCCGCAGCTTGGTGAGGATCGCGCTGACGTGGTCCTTCACCGTGCCCGTCCCCAGGTGGAGGCGTACGCCGATGTCGGCGTTCGACAGCCCTTCGGCGAGCAGCACCAGCACCTCCCGCTCCCGGTCGCTGAGCCGGTCGACCCGCCCGGCCTCCTCGTCCACCACGGCTGGAGTACTGCCGGGGTGGCCGCGCAGCAGGCTCCGCGAGGCCTTGGGCGACAGGACGACGCCGCCGGCCGCGAGGGTGCGCACCTGCGGGGCGAGGTGCTCGGGCTCGGTGTCCTTGAGCAGGAAACCGGCCGCCCCGGAGTTCAGCGCGGTCAGGATGTACTCGTCCGTGTCGAAGGTGGTCAGCATCGCCACCGCCGGCGGCGACGGCAGCGCGACCAGTTCCCGCAGCACGCTGAGCCCGTCCACGTCCGGCATCCGGATGTCGAGCAGGACGACGTCCGGCCGGTGCTCGCGCACGGTGGCGACCGCCTGCCCGCCGACGCAGGTCGCCACCACCTCGATGTCGTCCGCCGCGCTGAGGATCATGCCGAATCCCGACCTGATCAGCGCCTCGTCGTCCACCACCACTACCCGGATCACGTATCCTCCGCGCCGCCTCGGGACCTCTGCCGTACCGCCCCATGATCCCTTGCCCGCCCGGCACCAGCGCCCACGGGGGCGCCGGTGCGGCCACGCGCCACCCGGCGGGGAAGTACCGGCCGAAAGGCGGGGGTGATCCGGACGGTCACCGGATGGGGCGCAGCGCCGCGGACCGTCACGCTGGACCGGTACGCCACCAGCCGAGAGGAATCCCGTGAACACCGCAGCCGACCCGACGAACACGGACACCCCGCCGCTGTCCGCGCGGGCGACGTTCAAGGCGCTGTACGGCTACGTCCGGCCGCACCGGTGGACGATCGCGCTCGGCCTGCTGTGCGCGTTGGTGGGAGCAGCCGGCGGACTCCTGCAACCGCTGGCCACCAAGGCGCTGGTGGACCGGCTCTCCTCCGGCCAGACCATCACCGTGATCGTGCTGTCCCTCACCGCGCTCGTGCTGCTCGGCACGGTGTTCGAGGCGCTCGGCGGGTACGTGCTGGAGCGCACCGCCGAGTCCGTCGTGCTGGCCGCCCGGCGCAGCCTGATCGGACGGCTGCTACGCCTGCGGATCTCGGAGGCGGACCGGATCCCACCGGGCGACCTGATGTCCCGCGTCACCTCGGACACCACCCTGCTGCGCGCCGTCACCACCCGGGAACTGGTCTCCGGCGCCACCGGCGTGGTCACCCTGATCGCGGCCGTCGCCCTGATGGCCGTCCTGGACCCCGTGCTGCTCGGGGTGACGCTCGGCGTCCTGGCCGTGGTCGGCGGGGCCGTCGCCCTGGTGATGCCGAAGATCTCCGAGGCCACCGAACGCTCCCAGGAGGCGGTCGGCGAGATCTCCACCGAACTGGAACGCGCCTTCGGCGCCTACCGCACCGTGAAGGCGTCCGGCGCCGAGGAACGGGAGACCGCCCGGGTGACGGCCGCCGCCCGGCGGGCCTGGCAGCACGGCGTGCGCAGCGCCAAGTGGGAGGCACTCGCGAAGTCCGCGGACGTCCTCGCCGTCGAGCTGGCGTTCCTGGCGGTGCTCGCCGTCGGCGGGGCCCGGGTCGCCTCCGGAGCGATCCCGGTCTCCACGCTGATCGCCTTCCTGCTCTACGTCTTCTACCTGACCGACCCCGTCTACCGGCTGGTCGACGCCGCCACCCAGTACCAGGAGGGCTCGGCCGCGATCGCCCGGATCACCCGGGCGCAGCAGCTCGCCACCGAAGACCGGGGACCGCGTCGGCTCACCCTGCCCGCCCACGCGGAGGACGGCGCGGGCACGGGCCCCGCGTCGGTCCGCTTCGAGCAGGTGTCCTTCCGCTACCGCCCGGACCTGCCGGAGATCCATCACGAGGTGACGTTCGACGTGCCCGCCGGCGGGATGACCGCCTTCGTCGGCCCGTCCGGCGCGGGCAAGTCCACGGTCTTCGCCCTGCTCGAACGCTTCCACGAGGCGACCGGCGGACGAGTGCTGGTGGACGGCGTGGACGTCCGCGACTGGTCGCTGCCCCGTCTGCGGGACTCCATCGGCTACGTCGAGCAGGATGCCCCGGTCCTGGCCGGCACGCTCCGCGAGAACCTGCTCTTCGCCGCGCCCCACGCCTCGGACGAGGACCTGCGCGAGACCCTGATCCGCACCAGGCTCCACGCTCTGGTCGCCCGCCTGCCCGACGGCCTGGACACCCCGGTCGGCCACCGCGGCTCCAAGCTCTCCGGCGGCGAGCGCCAGCGCGTCGCCATCGCCCGCGCCCTGCTGCGCAGGCCCCGTCTGCTGCTCCTCGACGAGGCGACCTCCCAGCTCGACGCCGTCAACGAGCTCGCGGTGCGCGACATCGTGGCGCAGGCGGCCCGGGAGACCACCGTCCTGGTGGTGGCCCACCGCCTGTCCACGGTCACCGGCGCCGACCGGATCGTGGTGATGGACGCAGGCCGGGTCCGGGCCGTCGGCACCCACGCGGAACTCGTCGAGCAGGACGAGCTCTACGCCGAGCTGGCCACCACCCAACTGCTGGCCCCGGCCCGCTGACCCGACCTGCCGTACACACGGCCGCGCGGTGCCGAAGCCAGTGCCGCGCGGCCCGGCGGCGGGCACGGGGTGGCCGAAGACGGTGCCGCACGATCCGGCGCCGGGCACGGGGTGGCCGTGTGCGGAAGCAGCCGCGGCTCACCGCTGCCTTCCGGCCCGTGCGGTACCGGCCGCACCTGGCCAGGTGCGGCCGGTACCGCACGGGCGGAGTCGGGAGCGGGGCCCCGGCAGTGCGGGAGCGGTCAGGAAGCCCTGCCCGTGCTCACGTACGTCCTGGTGGCGATCGTCTTCGCCGCGGTCTGGTCCCGCTTCTTCCGCCGCGGCCCACTTGAGTACCTGCTCAACGCCGCCACCAGGCTGGCGAAGTAGGGGCGGCGGGGACGGCGGCTGGCGAACGGCGGCCTCTCCGGCGCCGGCCCGGCGGCGTCCCCGCCCGTCGGCGCGCCCGAGGCCGCGTCGCGGGCCTGGTCGACCGCTTGGACCTGCGACGTCGCGGCGAACAGCACCCTGCACCGTGACCCCGCCACGGACCGGCTGTGGACCCCTACTGAGCACACCACCGCGGCGGCGGCGATCCAGCGGAGCCGCCCGCCGGGCGCCTCCGCCTTCGGCCCACAGGGGGACCTCGTGCTCGTGGACCCCGTGGACGCCTTCGCCACCGGGACGTACACCGCGGACAGCCTCTCCGCCTGCCGCGGCGTCTCCTTCAGAACACTGTTCGCCGGCCACGTCGAGGTGACCCGGGATCCGGGCACCACCTGGGACCTCGGCTACGGCGTCAGCGTGAACGGCGGCACAGCCTTCGTCCGCGCCGGGGCCGGCGAGTTGGACCCGGAGAACCCGGCGGGCACGTCCGGTACAGCTGGGAGACCACGCAGGCCACCGTCCTCGCCCCCACACCAGCTACAACGTGACGGTCCACCCGGCGATCAACGTGAACGCCGGAGCCGATCGCGATGACCCGGCAGGAGACAAGGGCGTGCCGCGCCCGGACCTGGTCCGCCGGGGGGCCGGGCCCCTTGGACATGAGCCGCGGGGCAGGCAGGCCATTCGGACAGTTCCATGATCTTAAAGGTGCCGCGAAGCAGGGAACCTAGACAGCGTGTATCTGCGGGATTACAGTCGGTCGGACCTGAGGGGGCAGGAAAGGCAAGAGGGGGCGGCAAACGCGAGCGGCGGGATCAACGCCGCTTTCCTTGCCATTTCCGGAATTTGCGCGAAGAGTGACTCATGCAGTCCGCCGGGCGCCTGGTCCGCCCAAAGAGTCCCTCTGTGGTATTGCGTCGCAATTTTCGGTTCGACATGCGCCACAGGCTCAGGAATTCCGCGCCGCGACAAGCCGCCGCCAGCGGCGCCGGGATCGACTCGTCCGCGTTGCACCCGATCCGAAGAAAAGAGGCCACCATGCCCCTGTCAGCAGCCGACCTCGAAAAGCTCGGAGACACCCCCGTCACGATCCACTCGACGCACTACCCGAACGTGCACCTCCGCATGGACGGGACCGGCGTGACCGCCTTCGCCGGCAGTGGCGCGGGGAAGGTCAACTGTCAGTACGGGCCCGGGCAGTGGACGTCGTTCAGGGTACGTCCGCAGAGTGACGGCTCGTACGCCTTCGAATCGCTGGCCTTCCCGAACGTGTTCCTGCGGATGGACGGCGCCGGCGTCCCCAACACCATGGCGGGCGGTGGCGCGGTCAACTGCCAGTTCGGCGCGCACCCCTACGAGATGTTCCGGCTGCGTCCGCAGCCTGACGGCTCGTTCTCCTTCGAGTCCGCGACGGCGTTCCCGAACATCTATCTGCGCATGGTCACCGGCAGCGGCGTGACCGCTGCCACCGGCCCCGGTGGAACGGTGAACTGCCAGATCAACGCCAACGGCGGGGACGACGAGAAGTTCTTCATCGACCTGGCCTAGCGGCCCGGGCGCCGGATGAGCACCATGCCGGGGCTGCCGCGGAATCATCCAGAGGAGCCGCTGACGATACGCCCGTGGCGGGGCCTACGCCGGTGATCCACCGATTCCCCTGCGGCCATTCCTTGACCCGGTTTGGACGGGAGTCCACAGGTGCCTTCCAGCCAGGCTGGCGAGATACCCGCCAGCCTGCCTGGAAGGCCCTTGCACCGGGTGAGAAGGATGTAGGCGCCTAAGAACTCCTAACGAAATGACCTTCGATGGGCCGGTTCCAGGTGTTGGAGTGTTGTCGGGCAGCGCGGGGTGATGAACTCGGATGAGCCGGTGCCTCGGGAGTTGAAGGTTCTCGATACGGCCTCGCTGGTCGGGCTTGAGGAGCGGGCATCCGGGCTCCGCCTCAACCAGCGATTGGACCCGGCATGGGTGCAGGCGAGTGCAGCGCCCGATGGGCCCCACTACCTGTGGCCAGCCCTGTGGGACAGCCTGCCCCATCGCCCTGGCATCCCACGCCAGTTGCGGTGCGAACTGCTCATCACGCTTCGTGCGGGAGACCGCGTGATGAGCTTGCTGGACGTCCTGCCTGATGACTTCGCCCCTCTGCCGAGAGTGATCTCCCGGGACGAGGGTATGGAGGTCGGCCGACTCCTGGACAGCTCCCCGAGCCTCAGGGAACGGCTACTGGGCAGGAGTGTCCCGCGCCAGCCGTGATGGGCGACGCCAGCAGATGAGTGCACATCCCAGGCTCAGGAAGGCTTCGTGGATGTCGTCACGTATCTCCCAGCGGATGCGCAGGCGGCGGAGCCGGCCTCGCTCGCCCCGGACCGGTGGCACCGCCTGGAGGAGCGGGATCAGCTGGCTGACGTCATTGCGGTTGCCGCCAGTCAGGGTGACGGCGAGCGGGATGCCGGTCGCGTCCGTGATCAGGTGATGCTTGCTGCCCGTCCTGCCCCGGTCGACAGGGCTTCGTCCCGTCTTGGATCCCCCTTCTAGCGCCCGGATGCGCGGCCGCCGCAGCAAGTTGCGGCGGCCGCGCATTCGCGTCCAACGGCTGCGGTCCCTGCCTGGTCCCGGCGGGGGTACTCACCTCGCCGCCGTCGGCCGGACGCAGCACCGACACCTGCGGGAGGAACACGAACCCGAGCGCGGCCAGCACGTCCAGCGTGATCAAGCGCCGACGAGGAACATCACCCGTGTGCCGAACGCAAGGGGCCGGTTCGAGGCGTGTCCAGTACGGGCGTGGACCAGGACCGGCGTGTGCGGTGCGGTGCCGAGGAGGTGCCGTTGCCCGCCGGCGACGGTACCGATGGATCGGGGCAAACGCCGAACGACATTACCCCCTGTCACTGAATACACACCCATCCCTCGGGACACGGCCGTCACCTCCCTTTTCGGCCACCGTCCACCGCGTCCGCACGACACCCGGAACGGCGGGAGAGCGTCCGGCGACAGGGCCGGGAGCCTAGCAACCACAGCCCCACCTGCGGTTCCGGGGGACCTCGGGCACCCTCTCGCCACCCCGCGCCGAACCCGAACCCGTGGCCGAATAGTGACCCGCTAAGTGGAATGATCTCCTTTCACTTGAGGGTCGAACCTTGCGTTTCGATCATTCGCCTACCCATAATCACCTGAGCACCGAACCGGCCTTTCTCCTGCGAATGAATGACGCACCGAAGAAGAACGAGCCGTACAACGTGCCAAACGGGGGAATGCACATGGGGATCAACCTGTTCATCATCAGCGACAATCCGGTTTCGCTGGCCGGACTGGAGACAATCATCGAACAGGATGACAAATTCACACTCGTCGGCCGGGCGGTGGGCGGCCTCGACGGCATGCGATGTCTCGAGAACATCGCATCACAGCCGCACGTCATCATCCTGGGTGAGCCGTCCTCGAATAAATCCATCTATGAGAACGCCCAGCGGGTCGTCTCGAAATACCGCCGCCAGAAGACCAGGCCCAAAATGATGGTGGTGTCGCAGAACGACGACGACGACGCGGTCTTCACCGCACTGCGCGTCGGGATCAGCGGGTATCTCTCGCACATAAGGTCGTCCGAGGAACTCCTTCACTCCATCACGATCGTGGCCAAAGGCGGTGCCGTCTTCAGCCGGACCATAGCCTCCCGGCTCAGCCTGCACTTCTCCACCGTGCAGATCCTGCCGGAGACGACCGGGTTGTCCGACCTGACCAGCAGGGAACTCGAAATACTGGAACTGATCGCCAGCGGACTGAGCAACCACCAGATCGCCCGTCGGATATTTCTGGCGGAAAAAACCGTGCGCAACTACGCCTCGCGGATCTTCGCAAAACTGGAGGTGCACGATCGGGCCTCCGCGGCGATGCTGGCCCGTGACGCCGGTCTCGGAAAGGAGAGACCGGAAGTCCGCATCGCGAAGCACGAGTTCGCATCGGACGTGGCATGACACCTGCCGAGCGCGCCTGACGCGAGTGAAGAAGCTCCGGTTGAAGTGGGTGACCGACGGCCGACCCGCCGATCCGGGGCTTTGGCGTGCCGTGCCCGAATTCTCGAGACCAGCGTTCCCACCACCGGAACACAAGGAGTGAACGAGTCGTGTCCCCGAACGAAATGCCCCTCGTCTGCCTTCCCTTCGCGGGCAGCGGAGCCGGATTCTACCGCACCTGGAACGGTGCACCGCCCGGCCTCAAGGTCATAGCCCTGCAACTTCCCGGCCGCGAGGAGCTGTTCCTGGAAGAGCCGTTCACCGACGCGTCGGAGGCCGCCTCCGCGCTCGCCCCGCGCGTACGGGAACTCGTGGGCGGCGAGGCGCCGTTCGCGCTCTTCGGCCACAGCTTGGGTGCCGTCCTGGCGTACGAGCTGGCCCGCGAACTAGGCGGACGCTCCGGTCTTCGCCACCTCTTCGTGAGCGGATCCCCCGGCCCCGGCAGCGGGCGTGCGCAGCGGGCGACCGGGCTGGACGACGAGGAGTTCCTGGCTCGCGTCGGCGAGTTCGCCGGTTACCGGCACGCGGCTTTCGACGACCCCGATCTGCGGGAGCTGCTCCTGCCCCTGCTGCGCGCCGATGTGGCGATGCACGAGAACTACGTCCCCGCTTCCACCGCCCCGCTGCCCCTCCCGGTCACCTCGCTGCGCGGCGCCGACGACCGGCTCGTCTCCCGGGCACAGGCCGAGGAGTGGCGGACCACCACCGAGGTCTCCTTCACCTACCGGGAACTGCCGGGCAGTCACATGTATCTCGTCGACTCCCCGGAGGCGCTCCTGACCACGGTCACGGGCGAACTCCGTGACGGCGACACCGCCCCGGCCAGCCCCGACCGAGGAGAGTCGCCGTGCAGTTGAAGGGCAGGACAGCGGTGATCACGGGGGCGGCGCGCGGGCTCGGCCGCGCCTGTGCCCTCCGCTTCGCGGCGGAGGGCGCCGACCTGCTGCTGGTCGACATCGCCGCCGACCTCCCCGGCGTGGGCTACCCCATGGGGTCGGCCGCCCAGTTGAAGCACACGGCCGACCTGTGCGCGCGGCACGGTGTCACGGTGCTCCCGGCGCACTGCGACGTACGCGATCCCCGAAGGGTCACGTCGGTCGTGGCGGAAGGCCTGGACCGGTTCGGCCGGCTGGACGTCCTGGTCAACGGCGCGGGGATCGCCGCGCCCTCCGGCCGCCCGGTCCACGAGATCTCCGAGGACGAGTGGTCGCTCATGCTGGACGTCGACCTGTCCGGGGCCTGGCGCATGACCAAGGCCGTGGTTCCGGGGATGATCGAGCAGCGCTCCGGAAGCATCATCAACATCTCCTCGACGGCCGGCCTCGTGGGCTACCGGCACTTCGCCGGCTACGTCGCCGCCAAGCACGGCCTGATCGGCCTGACCAAGGCCGCGGCGCTGGACTACGCGCCGTACCGCGTCCGGGTGAACGCGCTCTGCCCCGGCTCCGTCCGGGACGACCCGCTGGTCGAGGGCCGGATGCTCTCCGAGATCGCGCGGTCGCTCGACGTCCGCGTCGACGAACACGAGGAGGTGTTCGTCCAAGCCCAGCCGATGAACACCCTCATCGAGCCCCCGGACATCGCCGGTGCGGCCCTCTGGCTGGCGGGAGACGACTCGCGCCAGGTGACTGGCAGCGTGCTCACGGTCGACGGCGGCTTCAGCGCCCGGTGACCGTGCCCGCCCACCCCTTCGGAGAGGGAATCTGATGACCGTACGCACTCCTGCCTGCCACAGCCTGGTGGTACGCGCCCGGCACCCGGTGGACCTGGCACAGAGCCGGACGTCACTCGAACAAGAGAGCAGGGAACGGCCGGAGCTGGCGGGGTCCAGGCTGTGGAGCCTGCCGCTCACGGTGGATTCCTCGAGCGGCCCCGGGCACGCGCGCGTCCGCCGGGAGGCCGAGCGGCCGTTGCACCCCTGCGGACCTCCGTTGCGCGCCGTGCTCGTGGAGTACGCCGACGGGGTCGTCGACGCCGTCCTGGTGGCGCGGCGTTCGGTGCCCTACGGCGTGCTCGTGCGGCTGGCGGCGCTCCTCCTGGACAGCGAGCCCCTCGGCGACCACCCGCTGCCCGCCCTCGCCGCACCGGAAGCACCGGAAGCACCGGAAACGCAGGACGCGCAGGACGCGCAGGACCGGAACACGGCCCCCTGGGGCCTGGGGGACCCCCGTACGCCGGACCACATCACCGCCGGCACCGTGCCGCTGCCGGACCGTCCCGCGTGGGCCGGCGAGGAGACGCTGGTGGCCGCGGCCGCGCTGACGCTGGCGCGCTACCAGGGCGGGCCGGAGGCGCGCATCGCGGTGTACGACCGCGCCTTCCGGGCGGGCGGACCCGCGGTGCGGTCCGTCCGGGTCGACGCGGACGGCACGGTCGCGGACCTCCTCGCGGCCGGCACCGGCACTCCGCTGCCCGGCGCGGCGGCCGCGACCGTGGGCGTGGTCCTCGGCGACGCCGCCTCCGGGACGTCCTACACCCCGCTCCCGGGTTCCGGGCTCGCCCTGCTCCTCCACCTGGAACGGCAGCCCGACGGCACCTGCACCGCGCGCCTCCACCACGATCCGCGCACGGTGGCTCCGCTGACGGCGGAGTGGTTCGGACGGAGCATCCTGCACCTGGCCGAGCGGCTGCGCACCCTGCCCGGGACGACCCCGACGGCCCGGCTGGGGCTGCTGGACCACGCCGCCGCCGAGGCCGTGGCGCGGCTGGGCGGCTTCCGTCCCGCGGCCGCCGGGCCCGGGCCGGACCGGCGGACCTCGCCGGACACCATCGACGGGCGGATCGCGGAGCTGGCCCGGCGGCGGCCGGACACCGTCGCGGTGACCGACGACGAGACCAGTCTGACGTACCGCCTGCTGGACGACCGGGCGGAGCGGGTGGCCACCGGTCTGCGCTCCCTCGGGGTGAGCGGCGCACGGGTGGGGGTGTGCCTGGAACAGGACACCACGCTCGTCGCCACCCTGCTGGGCGTGCTGAAGGCGGGCTGCGCCTACGTCCCGATGGACATCCGGTATCCCGAGGAGCGGCTGCGCTACACCGCGACCGACGCCGGGGTGCCGATCGTCATCGGGGACCCGGCGCGCTTCCCCCGGATCGAGGGGGTGACCGTGGTCTCCCCCAAGGAGCTCCTGGACGCACCGGAGCCCACGGACGTACAGGAGCCCACGGGCACCGGCGAGCCCGGCGCGGAGACGGCCGCCTACGTCATCTACACCTCGGGATCCACCGGCCGGCCCAAGGGCGTCGTGGTCCCCCACCGCAACGTGCTGGCCCTGGTCGACGCGACCTCCGCGGACCTCGGTCTCGGACCGGACGACGTGTGGACGTTCTTCCACTCCAGCGCCTTCGACTTCTCCGTGTGGGAGATCTGGGGCTGCCTGCTCACCGGGGGCAGGCTGGTCGTCGTACCGCACTGGGCGGCCCGTGACCCGGACGAGTTCCACGAGCTGCTGGCCCGGCGGCGGGTGACCGTCCTCAGCCAGACCCCGTCCGCGTTCTCCCAGCTCATCGAGGCCGACATCCGGTCGGCACCGACCGCACCGCTCGCCCTGCGGCTGGTCGTCTTCGGCGGCGAACCGCTGAACACGGCGATGCTGGAGCGCTGGTTCGCCCGCCACTCCCCCGCCGAGTGCCGGCTGGTCAACATGTACGGCATTACGGAGACGACCGTCCACGTCACCGCGCAGGAGGTGACCCCGCACCAGGTCCTTGAGCGGTCCCGGTCCGTGGGCCGGGCGCTGCCCGGCTGGTGGGTGTCGGTCCGGGACGAGCACGGCCATGTCCTACCGCCGGGGCCCGCCGGTGAGATCTACGTGGGCGGCGCCGGGGTGGCCGACGGCTACCTCGGCCGTCCCGAGCTGACGGCGGCCCGCTTCGTCGACGACCCGGTGACCGGGGAGCGCGTCTACCGCAGCGGCGACCGGGGCCGGCTGAGGCCGGACGGCCGGCTCGACCACCTCGGCCGACTGGACAACCAGGTGAAGGTGCGGGGCCACCGGATCGAGCTGGACGAGATCAAGTCGGTCCTGGTCTCGGACCCCGGGGTCGCCGACGCGGCGGTCGTCTTCCGGGAGGGCGAGGCGGGGGACCCGGCCCGCGCCCGCATCGACGCCTACGCGGTGCTCCGGGACGGCGGCTCGATGGAGGAGGTGTGGCGGACGGCCCGCCGTCTGCTGCCGAGCCACATGCTCCCGGCCGCCCTCACCGAGGTGCCCGGCATCCCGCTGACCATCAACGGCAAGCCGGACTTCTCCCGGCTCCCGGCCCCCTCGCCCTTCCCCGCCCAGACGCCGACCGCGGCCCCGGCCCCGGTCCCCCGCCCGGACACGGACACGGACCGGGACGGCGCTGCGGCGGCCCCGGAGGCGAAGGGCGACCTCGGGGCCGAGATCCTCGCCGTGTGGTCCGGGCTGCTGGGCGTCGACGTGGAACCCGACGGCAACTTCTTCGAACTCGGCGGCAACTCCCTCCTGGTCGTCCGCATGCTGTCGGACCTGCGGCAACGGGGGCTGCCCAAGGTGACACCCCGCGAGTTCTACGGGAACTCGACGGCGCGGGCCTTCGTGGACCTGGTCCTCGGTCGCGCCGAGGAGACCCCGTAGCGGCACTCGCGCCAAGGGGTCGTCAGACCAAGGGGGCGAAGAAGTACGTGACGCGGTGGGCGAAGAGGCCGTTGCCGTCCGTCCGGAAGAAGTCGGCGAACCGCAGGCTCACCGCGTCACCCCCCTTGAGCGTTCCGGTGAAACTGCCGCGCACCGCGGCCTCCTGCCCGGACGCCAGCAGCTCGTCGACCGTGTGCCTACCGGCGGCGATGACCCGCTCCCCCCGGTAGAAGGCGGTCAGCTCGCCCCGTCCCACCAGCGGCTGGTAGCCCGGCCGTTCGTAGGTCGCGTCGGTGGTGAAGAGTTCCACCAGTTCGTCGAAGCGGTTGGCGTCGACCAGCGAGTAGTAGCGCTGGACCGCGTCCTGGATCTGTGGGGCTCCGGTCATGGCTACATGCTCCTCGCGAGGCTGAGCGGCCGCATGTCGGTCCACTCCCGGTCGATGTACTCCAGGCAGGTGTCGCGGGTGTCCTCGGCGTGGGCGACCGCCCAGCCCCCGGGCACCGCGAGGGAGGCCGGCCACAGGGAGTGCTGGCCCTCGTCGTTGACGAGCACGAGGTAGGCGGCGTCCGGGTCGTCGAACGGGTTCGTCATGCGATGTCCTCATCTCTGTGTCTGCGGAATCTCTGTGTCCACGGATCCGCAGGGCCGTGTATCCACGGATCCACGGCCCTGCGGGTCCACAGCTCTGCGGCTCTGCGGATCCACGGCTCCGACGCGGCTCAGGAGAGCCGGCGCATCCTCTCCGCGAGGATCGGCCCGATGACCCGCAGCGCCTGCGGGCCGGCCATGTCGGCGTGGCCGCAGTCGACCGTGCGGTGCTCGAGCGGGCCGTCGATGTACGGGGCCCACATCTCCGGGGTGACCAGGCCGGACGGGTCCTTCCGGGTGGCCGCGAACACGACGGCCTCCGTCGCCACCGGCGTGTGCTGGTGGGCCGGGCTGATCCGGATGTCGTTGGCCATGACCCGGAGGACGTCGGCGATCCGCTCCTCGGTGAAGTCGGCCACGGCCGCGTCGTGGCGACGGGCCAGTTCCGTGAACTGCTCGTAGGTGATCGGCTCCTCGTCGCCGACGGGCACCCCGAACGCCGTCAGCAGCGTCCGGTGCACCATGGACGTGTCGAGCGCCGCCTCCTCGGCGAGTTCCTCGGCGGTCCTGGGCCGCGCGGGCTGCGCGTCGAGGATGACCAGGAACGGGACGTCGAACCCGCGCTCCCGCAGCCGGGCCGCCATGGCGTGGGCGACCACCCCGCCGAACGACCAGCCCAGCAACGGGAAGGGGCCCTCGGGACGCAGCCGGAGGAGTTCGGCGACGTAGTCGTCGGCGATCTCCTCGACACTGCCCGGGAGGTCGTCCGGCTCGGACAGTCCGCGGGCCTGGAGGCCGTAGAGGGGCACCTCCGCGGGCAGGTGGCGCAGCAGTCCGGCGTACGACCAGCTCAGGCCGCCGCCCGGGTGGATGCAGAACAGCGGCACACCCTCGGGACGAGGCCGCAGCGGCAGGACGACACCGAAGGCGTCGGCCGAACCGTCGTGGTCCGCCTCCAGGCGGCGGGCGAGCCCGGCCGCGCTGGACGTCTCGAACAGCGCCCGCAGGGGCAGCTCCACGCCCAGCACCTCCCGGATCCGGCCGATCAGCCGGGTGGCGAGCAGGGAGTGGCCGCCCAGGTCGAAGAACCCGTCGTCCACTCCGACCCGCTCCACCCCGAGGACGTCGGCGAACAGCTCGGCCAGCACCGCCTCCTGGGGGGTGGCGGGCCCGCGTCCGGCGGCGGCGCCCTGGTCCGGGGCCGGCAGGGCACGGCGGTCGAGCTTGCCGTTCGGGGTCAGCGGCAGGCCGGCCAGGGTGAGCACGGCCGACGGCACCATGTACTCGGGCAGCCGCAGGCGCAGGGCGTCCCGCAGGTCGCGGCGCTCGGCGAGGTGCGGCGCGTCGGCCGTCCCGTCGGGCACCACGTAGGCGACCAGCCGCTGGTCCCCCGGGCGGTCCTCCCGGACCACCACCACGGCGTGCGCCACCCCGGGCTGTTCCCGGAGCAGGACCTCGATCTCGCCGGGTTCGATCCGGAAGCCCCGGATCTTGACCTGCTGGTCGGCCCGGCCGGCGAACTCCAGCAGGCCGTCCCGGTTCCAGCGGACCAGGTCACCGGTGCGGTACATCCGGGTACCGGCCGGGCCGTACGGGTCCGCGACGAAGCGCTGGGCGCTCAGCCCCGGCTGCCCCAGGTACCCTCGCGCCACGCCGGCGCCGGCGATGTACAGCTCGCCCACCACGCCGGGCGGCACCAGGCCGAGACGCTCGTCGAGGACGTGGACCCGCGTGTTGGCGATCGGCGTCCCGATGGGCGTGCGCTCCGGCGTCGCACCGGAGCCGATCACGGCCGACGTGGACCAGATGGTGGTCTCGGTCGGTCCGTACAGGTTGACGACCTCGGCGGCACGGGCCGCGAGGGTCCGCGCGAGGTCCGGCGGGAGCGCCTCGCCGCCCACCAGGACCCGGAGCCCGTCGAGGCACTGCGGCTGCTCGTCGGCGAGCGCGCGCCACAGCGTGGGGGTCGCCTGCATGACGGTGGCGCCGGTGGCCCGGAGCAGACCGGCGAGCGCGGCGGGCGTGCGGGCCGTGTCGCGGTCGGCGAGCACGAGCGTGGCGCCCTTGGTCAGCGGCAGGCAGATCTCCAGCACGGAGATGTCGAACCCGACGGTGGTCACGCCCACCCAGCGGTCCTCGGTGGTCAGCGGGAAGCGCTCGGCCATGTCGGCGAGGAAGTTCGACAGTGCCCCGTGCTCCACCACCACGCCCTTGGGCGCGCCCGTGGATCCGGAGGTGTACAGGACGTAGGCCGGGTCCGCGGCACGGGCGACCGGCTCCGGGTCGGTGTCCGGGCACAGGGCCAGGGCGCCCGCGGTGTCCGGGGCGTCGGTGACCACGGTCGCCGAGGACGGACGCTCCGCGAGAACCCCCGCTCCGACGCCCGTGGCGACGGCCTCGCTGGTGAGCAGGAGCGCCGGCGCGGCCTCGGTGAGGATGTGCGTCACCCGGGCGCTCGGGAACTCGGGGTCGACCGGCAGGTAGGCCGCACCCGTCTTGAGGACGCCGAGGATCGCCGCAATCAGGTCGGCCGACCGCTCGTACATCAGCGCCACCGTGTCGCCCGGTCGGACGCCCTGGGCGATGAGCCAGTGGGCGACCCGGTTGGCCCGGGCATTGAGCTGCGCGTAGCTCAACCGCGTGGCCCCGGCGACCAGGGCCGTCGCCTCGGGCGTCCGCGCCGTCTGCGCGGCGAACAGCTCCGGCAGAGTCGTCGCCGGCACCTCACGGGCGGTGTCGTTCCAGCCCGACAGGACCTGTCGGCGCTCCTCGGGGGTGAGGATGTCGGCCCGGCCGACCGGCAGCTCGGGACGCGCGGTCAGCTCCTTCAGCAACCGGACCCACCGGTCGAGGAACAGCTCGACAGTGGCCCGGTCGAAGAGATCCGTCGCGAACTCCGCGACTCCGCGAACCCCGTGACCGGACTCCTCGACGAGGCTGAGCGTCAGGTCGACCCGGGACACGCCCGTGTCCACCGGTTCCTCGGCCACCTCCAGACCCGGCAGCGCGAATCCCGCCCGCTCGGTGTTCTGCAACGCCAGCATCACCTGGAACAGCGGATGCCGCGCCGCCGAACGCCGCGGGTTGAGCTCCTCCACCAGGTACTCGAACGGCACGTCCTGGTGCGCCAGCGCACCGAGCCCTGCCTCCCGCACCCGGCCCACCAGCTCCACGAACGACGGGTCGCCCGACACGTCCGTGCGCAGCACCAGCGTGTTCACGAAGAACCCGACCAGGTCGTTCAAGGCCTCGTCCGAACGACCCGCGACGGGCGAACCGATCGGGATGTCCTCACCCGCCCCGAGCCGGGACAGCAGCACGGCCAACGAAGCCTGCAACACCATGAACATCGTGGCGTTCGACGACCGCGCGAGGTCGCTCAGCGAAGCATGCAGCTCCGGATCGATGACGAACGAGGTCGTCTCTCCCGCGTAGGTGGCCACGGCCGGCCTCGGACGGTCGGCGGGCAGGCTGACCTCCTCGGGGAGGGCCGCCAACTGACCGCGCCAGTAGGCGATCTGCTCGTCGCGGACGTCGTCCAGGACCTCGCGCTGCCACAGCGTGTAGTCCCCGTACTGCACCGGCAGCGGCTCCCACTCCGGTGCCGCACCCTCCAACCGGGCCGCGTACGCCTCCGCCAGACCCGCGGCGAACGGAACCAACGACCACCCGTCACCGGCGATGTGATGGAGCACCACCAGCAGCACGTGCTCCTGCGGACCCGCGGCGAACAACCACGCCCGCACCGGGATCTCCGCCGACAGATCGAACGCGTACCGGGCGGCCCCGGCCATCGCCTCGCCCAGCCCGTCGGGCTCGACCTCCACCGTCTCCAGCGGAACCGACGCCTCGGTCAGCACCCGCTGGCACGGCTCGCCGTCCACCTCCGCGAACACCGTCCGCAACGACTCGTGCCGCCCCACCACATCGTCCAGCGCCGCCGCCAGCGCACCACGGTCCAGCACACCCGACAACCGCAGCCCCAACGGCATGTTGTACGTCGCCGACGGACCCTCCAACCGGTGCAGGAACCACAGGCGCTGCTGCGCGAAGGACAACGGCAACACCTCCGGCCGCACCCCCGCCACCAACTGCGGGCGCACCGCACCACCGGAAACCAACCGCTCGGCCAGCCCCGCCACCGTCGGCGACTCGAACACCGCACGCAGCGGCAACTCCACGCCCAGCACCGAGCGCACCCGGCTCACCAGCCGCGTCGCCATCAAGGAGTGACCGCCCAGGCCGAAGAACCCGTCGTCGATCCCGACCCGGTCGACCCCCAGCACCTCCGCGAACAGACCGCAGAGGATCTCCTCCTGCGGCGACCGCGAGGCCCGCATCGACTGCGGCGTGTGGTCGGGGTCGGGCAGGGCGTCCCGGTCGAGCGCACCGTCCGCCGTCAGCGGGAGGGCGGGAACAGGCATGATCACAGCGGGCAGCCGGTGTTCCGGCAGCCGGTGCTTCAGGTCCTCGTGCACACGCGACACGGAGAACTGGTTCATGACGAGCGGCACCACGTAGGCGATCGACCGCGCCGCCTCCCCGTCCGCCACCACGGTGGCCTCGGCGACGCCGGGCAGCGTCCGCAGCACGGCTTCGAGCTCCAGGGCAGCCGCCTGCGGGTCGGCGGGGCCGACGAGTTCCAGGTGCCCGTCGCCGATCCGGCGGCGGGCCAGCTCGCCCGTGCGGTACATCCGCGCGTCCGGCGTGCCGAACGGGTCCGGTACCCAGCGCTCCGGGTCGGTGCCGGCCAGGTCACTCTCGGCACCCCCGGCGTACAGCTCGCCCACGACACCCCGCGGCACGAGCCGCAGGTTCCGGTCCAGGACGTAGTCCAGCCGCGACAGTTCGTGGTGTTCGTCGGGGGTGAGGATGTCGGCCCGGCCGACCGGCAGCTCGGGCCGCGCGGTCAACTGCTCCAGCAACCGGACCCAGCGGTCGAGGAACAGCTCGACAGTGGCCCGGTCGAAGAGATCCGTCGCGAACTCCGCGACTCCGCGAACCCCGTGACCGGACTCCTCGACGAGGCTGAGCGTCAGGTCGACCCGGGACACGCCCGTGTCCACCGGTTCCTCGGCCACCTCCAGACCCGGCAGCGCGAATCCCGCCCGCTCGGTGTTCTGCAACGCCAGCATCACCTGGAACAGCGGATGCCGCGCCGCCGAACGCCGCGGGTTCAACTCCTCCACCAGGTACTCGAACGGCACGTCCTGATGCGCCAGCGCACCGAGCCCTGCCTCCCGCACCCGGCCCACCAGCTCCACGAACGACGGGTCGCCCGACACGTCCGTGCGCAGCACCAGCGTGTTCACGAAGAACCCGACCAGGTCGTTCAAGGCCTCGTCCGAACGACCCGCGACGGGCGAACCGATCGGGATGTCCTCACCCGCGCCAAGTCGGGACAGCAGCACGGCCAACGAAGCCTGCAACACCATGAACATCGTGGCGTTCGACGACCGCGCGAGGTCACCCAGTGCGCGGTGCAGGTCTGGGCTTAGCTCGAACGACGTCATGTCGCCCGCGTAGGAGGCCACGGCCGGCCTCGGACGGTCGGCGGGCAGGCTGACCTCCTCGGGGAGGCCCGCCAACTGGCCGCGCCAGTAGGCGATCTGCCCGTCACGGATGTCGTCCAGGACCTCGCGCTGCCACAGCGTGTAGTCCCCGTACTGCACCGGCAACGGCTCCCACTCCGGCGCCGAACCCTCCAACCGGGCCGCGTACGCCTCCGCCAGACCCGCGGCGAACGGAACCAACGACCACCCGTCACCGGCGATGTGGTGCAACACGACGAGCAGCACATGCTCGGTCGGGCCGGTGCTGAACAGCCAGGAACGGACGGGAACTTCGGTTGACAGGTCGAAGGCGTACCGGGCGGCCCCGGCCATCGCCTCGCGCAGCCCGTCGGGCTCGACCTCCACCGTCTCCAGCGGAGCCGACGCCTCGGGCAGCACCCGCTGGCACGGCTCGCCGTCCACCTCCGCGAACACCGTCCGCAACGACTCGTGCCGCCCCACCACATCGTCCAACGCCGCCGCCAGCGCACCACGGTCCAGCACACCCGACAACCGCAGCCCCAACGGCATGTTGTACGTCGCCGACGGACCCTCCAACCGGTGCAGGAACCACAGACGCTGCTGCGCGAAGGACAACGGCAACACCTCCGGCCGCACCCCCGCCACCAACTGCGGGCGCACCGCACCGCCCGAACCCGACCGCTCGGCCAGCCCCGCCACCGTCGGCGACTCGAACACCGCACGCAGCGGCAGCTCCACGCCCAGCACCGAGCGCACCCGGCTCACCAGCCGCGTCGCCAGCAGCGAGTGGCCGCCCAGGTCGAAGAAGTCGTCGTCGATCCCGACCCGGTCGACCCCCAGCACCTCCGCGAACAGACCGCACAGCGCCACCTCGCGCGCCGAACGAGGCCCGCGGCCACCCTCCGACACCAGGGCACCGAAGTCGGGCACCGGCAACGCGGCCCGGTCCACCTTCCCGTTCGGCGTCAGGGGAAGCCGGTTCAGGGGGACGACGGCCGCCGGGATCATGTGCTCCGGCAGAAGGGCCCGCAGGTGTTCCCGGAGCTGCCGGGTGTCGATCCCGGCGTCCTGCCCCGGCACCGCGTACGCCACCAGGTTGTTCTCCCTGGCGACCACGAGGGCCTGGCGGACCGCCGGATGGCCGGTGAGAGCCGCCTCGATCTCGGCCGGCTCGATCCGGAAGCCGCGGATCTTGACCTGCTGGTCGGCCCGGCCGAGGAACTGCAGGACCCCGTCGGCCGTCCAGCGGGCGAGGTCGCCCGTGCGGTACATGCGCTCGCCGGGTACGCCGTACGGGTTCGCCACGAACCGCTCGGCCGTCACTCCCGGCCGCCGCAGGTAGCCGTCCGCCAACTGCACTCCGGCGATGTACAGCTCGCCGGGAGCGCCGGGAGCCACCGGCTGGAGCGCCGCGTCGAGCACGTACAGGCGGGTGTTCCAGACCGGCCGGCCGATGGGGACGACACCCGAGTCGGCGACGCTGCGCCAGGAGGTGACGTCCACCGCGGCCTCGGTCGGCCCGTAGAGGTTGTGCAGTTCCACATGGGGCAGCGCGTCGTGGAACCTCGCGGCCAGGTCCGCCGGTAGCGCCTCGCCACTGCACAGCACCCGGGTCAGGCCGGTGCAGTGCGCGGAGGACCCGTCGGCGAGGAACGCCTCCAGCATGGACGGCACGAAGTGGACGGTGGTGACACCCTCCGCCTGGATCAGCCGGCTCAGGTACGCCGGGTCCTTGTGGCCTCCGGGCTCCGCGACCACGAGCGTGGAGCCGGTGATGAGCGGCCAGAAGAACTCCCACACGGAGACGTCGAAGCTCGCCGGTGTCTTCTGGAGGACCCGGTCGTCCGGGCCGAACCCGTACTCGTCCTGCATCCACCGGAGCCGGTTGACGATGGCCCGCTGCGGGACGACGACGCCCTTGGGGCGCCCGGTGGAGCCCGAGGTGTAGATCACGTACGCGGGAAGGGCGGGGTCCGAGGCGACGGCCGGATCGGTGGCTTCGCCGCCCTCCCCGTCGAGCAGCCCGCTGATCAGGTCGAGGTCGTCGACCAGGTACGCGGGCTCCGCGTCACGGCGCATGAATTCGATGCGCTCCGCCGGGTAGTCCAGGTCCAGCGGCAGGTACGCGGCACCGGCCTTGTGCGTGGCCAGCAGCACGGTGACCAGCTCGACCGACCTCGGCAGCGCCACGGCCACCGTGTCGCCCGGTCGGACGCCCTGGGCGATGAGCCAGTGGGCGACCCGGTTGGCGCGGGCATTGAGCTGCGCGTAGCTCAACCGCGTGGCCCCGGCGACCAGGGCCGTCGCCTCGGGCGTCCGCGCCGCCTGCGCGGCGAACAGCTCCGGCAGAGTCGTCGCCGGCACCTCACGGGCGGTGTCGTTCCAGCCCGACAGGACCTGTCGGCGCTCCTCGGGGGTGAGGATGTCGGCCCGGCCGACCGGCAGCTCGGGACGCGCGGTCAGCTCCTTCAGCAACCGGACCCACCGGTCGAGGAACAGCTCGACAGTGGCTTGGTCGAACAGCTCCGTCGCGAACTCCGCGATCCCGCGCACCCCGCCGCTCTCGGGCTCCTCCGCCAGGCTGAGCGTCAGGTCGACCCGGGAGACACCCGTGCCCACCGGCTCCGCCGACACCTCCAGACCCGGCAGCTCGAAACGCGCCCGCTCGGTGTTCTGCAACGCCAGCATCACCTGGAACAGCGGATGCCGCGCCGCCGAACGCCGCGGGTTCAACTCCTCCACCAGGTACTCGAACGGCACGTCCTGATGCGCCAGCGCACCGAGCCCTGCCTCCCGCACCCGGCCCACCAGCTCCACGAACGACGGATCACCCGACACGTCCGTCCGCAGCACCAGCGTGTTCACGAAGAACCCGACCAGATCGTTCAACGCCTCGTCCGAACGACCCGCCACCGGCGAACCGATCGGGATGTCCTCACCCGCGCCAAGTCGGGACAGCAGCACGGCCAACGAAGCCTGCAACACCATGAACAACGTGGCGTTCGACGACCGCGCGAGCTCGCTCAGCGAAGCATGCAGCTCCGGATCGATGACGAACGAGGTCGTCTCTCCCGCGTAGGTGGCCACGGCCGGCCGAACTCGGTCGGCGGGCAGGCTGACCTCCTCGGGGAGGCCCGCCAACTGGCCGCGCCAGTAGGCGATCTGCTCGTCGCGGACGTCGTCCAGGACCTCGCGCTGCCACAGCGTGTAGTCCCCGTACTGCACCGGCAACGGCTCCCAGCCCGGCGCCGCACCCTCCAACCGGGCCGCGTACGCCTCCGCCAGATCACGGGCCAACGGAACCAACGACCACCCGTCACCGGCGATGTGGTGCAACACGACGAGCAGCACATGCTCGGTCGGGCCGGTGCTGAACAGCCAGGAACGGACGGGAACTTCGGCCGACAGGTCGAACGCGTACCGGGCGGCCCCGGCCATCGCCTCGCCCAGCCCGTCGGGCTCGACCTCCACCGTCTCCAGCGGAGCCGACGCCTCGGGCAGCACCCGCTGGCACGGCTCGCCGTCCACCTCCGCGAACACCGTCCGCAACGACTCGTGCCGCCCCACCACATCGTCCAACGCCGCCGCCAGCGCACCACGGTCCAACACACCCGACAACCGCAACCCCAACGGCATGTTGTACGTCGCCGACGGACCCTCCAACCGGTGCAGGAACCACAGACGCTGCTGCGCGAAGGACAACGGCAACACCTCCGGCCGCACCCCCGCCACCAACTGCGGGCGCACCGCACCACCGGAAACCAACCGCTCGGCCAGCCCCGCCACCGTCGGCGACTCGAACACCGCACGCACCGAAAGCTCGGCACCCAACCGCTCACGGACACGGCCCATCAACCGCATCACCAGCAGCGAGTGGCCGCCCAGGTCGAAGAAGTCGTCGTCGATCCCGACCCGGTCGACCCCCAGCACCTCCGCGAACAGACCGCACAGCGCCACCTCGCGCGCCGAACGAGGCCCCCGGCCACCCTCCGACACCAGGGCACCGAAGTCGGGCACCGGCAACGCGGCCCGGTCCACCTTCCCGTTCGGCGTCAGGGGTATCGCGGGAACAGCCGTGATCAGGGAGGGAACCATGTACTCCGGGAGCTGCCCGCGCAGTTCCTCGGCGACCGCGGACGAGTCGTACCCAGTGCCGGGCTCGGTCACCACGTACGCGACGAGACGGACATCGCCTTCCCGGACGGTGTGGACGAGGACGGTGGCGTGGGTCACCCCGGTACACCGCCGCAGCGCCGACTCGATCCCGCCCGGCTCGATCCGGAAGCCCCGGATCTTGACCTGCTGGTCGGCCCGGCCGGCGAACTCCAGCAGGCCGTCCCGGTTCCAGCGGGCCAGGTCGCCCGTGCGGTACATGCGCTCGCCGGGTACGCCGTACGGGTTCGCCACGAACCGCTGGGCGCTCAGCCCCGGCTGCCCCAGGTACCCGCGCGCCATACCGGCGCCGGCGACGTACAGCTCGCCCACCACGCCGGGCGGCACCAGGCCGAGGTGCTCGTCGAGGACGTACACCTGCTTGTTGGTGATCGGTCGGCCGATCGGCAGGGACGGCTCCGGGTCGTGGCCGGGCGGCATCTCGTGCAGGGTGGCGAAGGTGGTGGTCTCGCCCGGTCCGTAGCCGTTCACCACGGTGAGGTCCGGGCAGGCCGCCATGACGCGTCGCACCGGGTCCTGCGGGACGACCTCACCACCGGTGAAGACCTGGCGGACGGACGCGAAGCAGTCGGGCCGGTCCTCCGCCATCGCCTTGAACAGTCCCGCGGTGATCCACAGGGAGGTGATGCCGTGGTCGCGGATGATGTCCCGCAGATGCGGTCCGTCGAGCGGCACATCGGGGGCGATCACGACCCGGCCGCCGAGCAGCAGGGGCATCCACAGCTCGAACGGCAGGGCGTCCCAGGCGGTCGGCGAGTGGAGCAGCACCCGCGCGGGGTACCGGCCGACCGCGGGATCGTCGGCCAGGGAGGTGATGTCGGTGTGGGTGAGCCCGATGCCCTTCGGGGTACCGCTGGATCCGGACGTGTAGATGATGCAGGCCAGCTGGTCGGGGTCGGGGGACACCCCGGGGCCGCCGACGGGCCGGGCGGACGGGGACGGGGCCGTGGACGGCAGGTGCGCGGCGCCGTCCTGGATCAGCAGGACCTGGTCCTCGGGCACGAAGGCCGGGACGCGGGTCGGCGCGTCGGCCAGCAGCAGGTTGACGTCGTTGTCCGCCCACATCCTGCGGGCCTGGCTCTCCGGGTACCGCGCGTCGAGCGACAGGTACATACCGCCCGCCTTGACCACGGCCAGCACCGCGACCACGAAGCCGATCGACCGCGGCATGGCGATGGCCACCAGACGTTCCGCGCCGACACCACGGGCGATCAGCTCCTCGGCGAGGCGGTCGGCCCGCTCGTCGAGTTCGGCGTACGTGAGCCGGGTGCCGTCGGCGACGACCGCGACGGCGTCCGGGACCCGCTCGACCTGCGCGCGGAAGACCGTGACCAGGCTGCGCGCCGGCAGCTCAGTGTCGGTCCGGCGCGCCAGGAGCTGCTGCCGCTCCTCGGGGGTGAGGATGTCGGCCCGGCCGACCGGCAGCTCGGGCCGCGCGGTCAACTGCTCCAGCAGCCGCACCCAGCGGTCGAGGAACAGCTCGACGGTGGCCCGGTCGAACAGGTCCGTCGCGAACTCCGCGATCCCGCGCACCCCGCCGCTCTCGGGCTCCTCCGCCAGGCTGAGCGTCAGGTCGACCCGGGACACGCCCGTGCCCACCGGCTCCGCCGACACCTCCAGGCCCGGCAGCTCGAAACGCGCCCGCTCGGTGTTCTGCAGCGCCAGCATCACCTGGAACAGCGGGTGCCGCGCCGCCGAACGCCGCGGGTTGAGCTCCTCCACCAGGTACTCGAACGGCACGTCCTGGTGCGCCAGCGCGCCCAGGCCTGCCTCCCGCGCCCGGCCCACCAGCTCCACGAACGACGGGTCGCCCGACACGTCCGTGCGCAGCACCAGCGTGTTCACGAAGAACCCGACCAGGTCGTTCAAGGCCTCGTCCGAACGACCCGCGACGGGAGAACCGATCGGGATGTCCTCACCCGCCCCGAGCCGGGACAGCAGCACGGCCAACGAAGCCTGCAACACCATGAACAACGTGGCGTCGTGGGCACGCGCCACCTCACCGACGGCACGGTGCAGCTCCGGGCCCAGCTCGAACGACGTCATGTCGCCCGCGTAGGAGGCCACGGCCGGCCTCGGACGGTCGGCGGGCAGGCTGACCTCCTCGGGGAGGCCCGCCAACTGACCGCGCCAGTAGGCGATCTGCTCGTCGCGGACGTCGTCCAGGACCTCGCGCTGCCACAGCGTGTAGTCCCCGTACTGCACCGGCAACGGCTCCCACTCCGGCGCCGCACCCTCCAACCGGGCCGCGTACGCCTCCGCCAGACCCGCGGCGAACGGAACCAACGACCACCCGTCACCCGCGATGTGATGGAGCACCACCAGCAGCACGTGCTCCTGCGGACCCGCGGCGAACAACCACGCCCGCACCGGAATCTCCACCGACAGATCGAACGCGTACCGGGCCGCCCCGGCCAACGCCTCGCCCAGCCCGTCGGGCTCGACCTCCACCGTCTCCAGCGGAACCGACACCCCGCTCAGCACCCGCTGGCACGGCTCGCCGTCCACCTCCGCGAACACCGTCCGCAACGACTCGTGCCGCCCCACCACATCGTCCAGCGCCGCCGCCAGCGCACCACGGTCCAGCACACCCGACAACCGCAACCCCAACGGCATGTTGTACGTCGCCGACGGACCCTCCAACCGGTGCAGGAACCACAGACGCTGCTGCGCGAAGGACAACGGCAACACCTCCGGCCGCACCCCCGCCACCAACTGCGGGCGCACCGCACCGCCCGAACCCGACCGCTCGGCCAGCCCGGCGACCGTCGGCGACTCGAACACCGCACGCAGCGGCAACTCCACGCCCAGCACCGAGCGCACCCGGCTCACCAGCCGCGTCGCCAGCAGCGAGTGGCCGCCCAGGTCGAAGAAGTCGTCGTCGATCCCGACCCGGTCGACCCCCAGCACCTCCGCGAACAGACCGCACAGCGCCACCTCGCGCGCCGAACGGGGCTCGCGTACGGACCGCGACGCGTAGTCGGGAGCCGGGAGGGCCCGCCGGTCGAGCTTGCCGCTGGAGGTGAGCGGCATCGCGTCGAGGGCGATGACCGCGGACGGCACCATGTACTCGGGCAGCCGCTGCCGCAGGGCGTCCCGCAGCCCCGCCAGGACGCGCCCGGTCGTCCGGGAGCTCAGCGGGTTGTTCACCAGGGCCGACAGCGGCTTGTCCTGGGCGTACGCCGGCCGGTGCACGTCCGTGTAGACGGCGTCCGCGGCTCCGCCGGGCACGAGCACGGCGTCGAGGGCGTCCGGCGCCCCGGGCGACCAGGTGGTCAGGACCTGGCAGCCGTGCCGCTCGCCCCAGGCGTGCAGGGCCTCGGGGTCGACGGCCTCGGGTGCGCTCCCATCGGCCCGTCCCGTGCTCAGGAGGGCGCGGAGCCGGCTCGGCGGCGCCTCGTGCGCGAGTTCCTCCGCCGCCGCGACCTCGCCGGTCAGACGGCTGTTGAGGAGGCCCGTGATCCGGACCGGCCCGGCCCCGGAGGTGAGGGCGTCCAGGCCCTCCAGGTCCCGGAGGCCGGTGAGGTCGCGGCCCCAGACGAGTTCCGGCACATCCGCTAGGGACTCGGCCCGGGCGGTCCCGTCCGCCTTGTGCAGGACGACCTCGTAGCGGTGCCTGGTCAGCTCGTTGTGATGGGTGCCTCGCTTGAGCCGGATGTCGACGCCCACCACCGCCTCGGGGTGGCGCCGCGCCCAGACGGTGAAGAAGTCCGGGTCGATGACCAGTTCCTTCTCCATGATCACCGCGTGTTCCACGGCCGCCCTGAGCTGCTCGCCGGTGGTGCCCTCCGCCACGTGGCCGAGGTGGATCCCGGTCTGGAAGGCGCGCAGCGAGCCGCGGTGGCGCACGTCGCCCACGACGATGCGCCCGCCGGGGGCGAGCCGGCCGAGCGCGCCGTCCAGGACCCTGGCCAGGTAGTCGGCGTCGGGGAAGTACTGGATGATCGAGTTGAGGACGACGGTGTCGAAGTACTCGGTCGGGATGTCGTCCATGACGTCTGCGGGCCGGCAGAGCAGCCGTACCCGGTCGGCGATCCCAGCGGCCTCGCACTGGGCGGTGAGGCGGTCGATCACGGGCGCCGAGAAGTCGGTCGCCCAGTAGGCCTCGGTCCGGGGGGCGAGCGGGCCGAGGATCAGGCCGGAGCCCACGCCGATCTCCAGGACGCGCCGGGGCGGGCGCTCCGTGATGCGGGTCACCGCGGCGTCGCGCCAGACGCGCATCTCGTCGAGCGGGATCGGCCCGCCGGTGTAGGAGCTGTTCCAGCCGGTGAAGTCCTGGCCGAGCACGGCGGCTTCCGCCCTGGCACCGCCGTAGACGTCGTCGTAGATCTCGCGCCACTCGTCCACCTGGTCGTCCTCGGCGGCCTCGCCCTCGGGGACGATGTACGCGACGAGCCGCGGGTCGCCGTCGCGGTCCTCGCGGACCACCACCACGGCCTGGGCGACGCCGGCCTGCTCGCGCAGGGCGGCCTCGATCTCGCCGGGTTCGATCCGGAAGCCGCGGACCTTGACCTGCTGGTCGGCCCGGCCCAGGTACTCGAGCTGCCCCTCCGCCGTCCAGCGCGCGATGTCGCCCGTGCGGTACATCCGGGTGCCGGCCGGGCTGAACGGATCGGCCACGAAGCGCTGGGCGGTGAGCCCGGGCTGGTCGAGGTAACCGCGGGCCAGACCCGCGCCCGCCAGGTACAGCTCGCCGGGGACGCCCGGGGGCACCGGCCGCAGGCGTCCGTCCAGGACCCGGACCCGGGTGTTGTCGACGGGGCGTCCGATCGGTACGTCACGGCCGGTGAGCGGCCCGCTGATGGCCGCGACCACCGTGGACTCGGTCGGGCCGTAGGCGTTGACCATGCGGCGTCCCGGCGACCAGCTCCGCACCAGGTCGGGGCCGCAGGCCTCGGCGCCCACGATCAGGGTGCGGAATCCGGTGAGCGCCTCGGCGGAGCCGGCCGGCAGGGTGCCGAGCACGGACGGCGGGATGAGCGCGTGGGTGATCCGGCGGTCGGCCAGCACGTCGGCCAGTTCGGCGCCGACGAGCCGGTCCCGGGCGCCCAGGACGAGGGCGGCGCCGGAAGCGAAGGCCATGGTCAGTTCGAGCACGGCCGCGTCGAAGCCGGGCGACGACAGCTGGAGCACCCGGGAGTCGGGGGTGACCTCGCACTGCCGCAGCAGGGTGCTCGCCAGGCTTCCGAGGCCCTGGTGGGTGACGACGACGCCCTTGGGCACGCCGGTGGAGCCGGAGGTGTGGATGACGTAGGCCGGGTGGCCGGGGTGCAGCGGTACCTCGGGTCCCGGGTCGTGGTCGGGGCAGCCGGCCAGGGCGGCGGCCGTCCCGGGGTCGTCGGTGGCCACGGTCTCGGTGCCGTCGTGCAGTGCGCCGAGGGTGTCGGCGAGCGCCCGGGTGGTCAGGAGCAGCTTCGGGGCGGCGTCGGCCAGGATGCGGCCGGCCCGTTCGGCGAGGTGCTCGGGGTCGAGGGGGACGTAGGCGGCGCCCGCCTTGAGGACGCCGAGGACGGCCGCGATCTGCTCGGGCGAGCGCTCGTGGAGGACGGCCACGTACTGCTCGGGGCCGATGCCCCGGGCGCGCAGCCAGTGGGCGATCCGGTTGGCCCGGGCGTCCAGCTCCCGGTAGGTCAGTTCGACGTCGCCGCAGACCAGGGCCGTCGCCTCGGGGGTGCGGGCGACCTGGGCCGCGAAGAGCGCCGGCAGGCTCGACCCGGCGGTGTCGTCGGTGCGGCCGGTGTTCCACTCGGCGATCCGCGCGTGCTCCCGCGGGGTGAGGACGTCCGCTTCGCCGATGGGGGCCGCCGGGTCGCGGACCAGGGCGCGCATGAACTCGGTCCAGCGGTGGACCAGGGCGTCGACGGTGGCGGCGTCGAAGAGCTCCGTGGCGTACTCGACGTAGGCGTCGATGCCGGTGGGCTCGCCGTCCGCGCCATGGCTCTCGGTCAGGCTGAAGAAGAGGTCGAAGCGGGCGGTCCCGGTGCCGACGAGCTCCGGGCGGACGTCGAGTCCGGGCATGCCGAACGTGGCCTGCTCGTTGTTCTGCAGGGTCAGGGCCACCTGGAACAGCGGGTGGTGGGCGGTCGAGCGGTGCGGGTTGATCTCTTCCACCAGGGACTCGAACGGGACGTCCTGGTGGGCGTAGGCCGCGAGGCTGGTCTCCCGGACCCGGCCGACGAGTTCGGCGAACGACGGGTCGCCCGAGGTGTCCGTGCGCAGCACCAGCATGTTGACGAAGAAGCCCACCAGCCGGTCGAGCGCCTCGTCGGTCCGGCCGGCGATGCCGCTGCCGAGCGGGATGTCGGTGCCGGCGCCGAGCCGGGTCAGCAGGGCGGCAAGGGCGGCCTGCAGGACCATGAAGACGGTGGCGTCGTGGGCGCGGGCCAGTTCGCTCAGCGCGCGGTGCAGGTCCGGGTCGAGCGCGAACGGGGTCACGTCCCCGGCGTACGAGGCCACGGCGGGCCGTGCGCGGTCGGCGGGGAAGCTCACCTCTTCCGGGAGGTCGGCCAACTTCTCGCGCCAGTAGTCCACTTGGCGTCCGAAGAGGCTGTCGGGGTCGTCCGCCTCGCCCAGCAGGTCCCGCTGCCAGAGGGTGTAGTCCGCGTACTGAACCGGCAGCGGCTCCCAGCCCGGCGCCGCACCGTCGAGCCGGGCCGCGTAGGCCTCGGCCAGGTCACGGGCCAGCGGCACCATGGACCACCCGTCGCCCGCGATGTGGTGCAGCACGACGAGCAGCACGTGCTCGGCCGGCCCGGCGCTGAACAGCCAGGCCCGGATGGGCACTTCGGTCTCCAGGTCGAAGGTGTACCGGGCCGCCCCGGTCACCTCCCGCCGCAGTTCGCCGGCCTCGACCCGGCGGGTCTCCAGCGGCACCCGGAACTCTGCCAGCACCCGCTGGCTCCGCTCGCCGTCCGCCTCCGCGAACACGGTCCGCAGCGACTCGTGCCGGCCCACCACGTCGTTCAGCGCGGCCGCCAGCGCCGCCGGGTCCGGTTCCCCGGACATCCACAGCGCGAGCGGCACGTTGTACGTCGCCGACGGGCCCTCCAACTTGTTGAGGAACCAGAGGCGTTGCTGCGCGAACGACAGCGGCAGCACGTCCGGGCGCGCGACCCGCGCGAGCCGGGTGCGCCGCTCCCCGGTCCCGTCCCCGAGGCGGAGCGCCAGGGCGTCCGGGCTCGGGTGCTCGAACAGCTCGCGGGGCTGGATCTCGGCCCCGAGGACACCGCGGACGCGGCTGATCAGACGGGTGGCGAGGAGGGACTGCCCGCCCATGTCGAAGAAGCTGTCGCCGGCTGCCACGTGGGTGAGACCGAGCAGTTCGGCGAAGAGTCCGCGGAGGACCTCCTCCCGGGCGTGCGGCTCGTCGGCGCCGAGGATCTCGACGGCGGCGAGGTGGGCCGGCAGGCGGTCGCGGAGTTCCCGCAGCACCTTCGGGGACGGGCTGGGCAGGACGTAGGCCGTGATCCCGGCCTCGGCCCTCGCCGCCGTCCACTCCTGACCGCCGGCGGCTTCGGCTCCGTCCGCAGCGCCGTCGGTGTCGTCCGCGCGGCCGTCGGTTCCTTCGGTGGAACCGTCGGCCCGTACCAGGACCGGGACCGCGTGGGAGACCTCGGGGTGTTCCAGCAGCAGATCGCGCAGCTGGTCGAGCAGCCGGCGCCCCCGCTCGTCCTCCCGGCTGCCGGACAGCAGTCCGGCCAGGGACAGCGATTCGGCACCGGTGGCGGCGATCCGGCGCGGGCGGCGGACGAGTCGGCGCAGCACGGAGGGCACCAGCTCGGCGGAGCGCTCGCGCAGGCCGAGGGTGTCGAGGCGCACGGGGGCCACCACGGGCCGGCCGGCGCGGAGCGCGAGGTCGAGCAGGTCGAGGGCGCGCGCCGTGGGCAGGGGCAGCACACCGGAGCGCCGGATGCGGTCGAGGTCGCCCTCGTCGAGGCCGGCGGTCATGCCGGACTCCTGCTCCCACAAGCCCCACGCCAGCGAGAGACCCGGCAGACCCCGGGCCGCCCGCTCGTGCGCCAA